>NZ_JBDHSP010000004.1:0-126513 GCF_039808215.1 Paracoccus sp. (in: a-proteobacteria) | reverse complement strand
CCCGCCGCTGCCCCGGCCGCCGCGCGCCCCGGCGCCCCGTCCGAGGCCCCGGCGGCGCCGGCCCTGACGCTACCCCGACCCGAGCGCCCCGACCTGCCGGGGCCGGCGCCCCGGGCCGCGGCTCTGGCGTTGCAGCCGCTGCGGATGATCCAGCCCGTGCCCGACCGCGCGCCCGCGGCCGCGCCCCGACCCGCCGCGGCAACCGCGCCGGACCTGTCCATACCACCCGATTTCGGCGCCCTGCGCCTGACTGAATAGGGCCCAGGATGCTGCCTCTGAACCCCGACCTTGCCGCCACCACCTCGCCTCCGGTCATGGAGGCGCGGCGCTGGCTGGCCGGGCTCAGCTTTCCGCCCGAAAGGCCGCTCATCAATGTCAGCCAGGCCGCCCCGGTCGAGCCCCCGCCCGAACCCCTGCGCCGCGCCATGGCCGAGGCGCTGCTGACCCGGGCCGACGCGCATCTTTACGGCCCGGTGCTGGGCCGGCCGGAACTGCGCGAGGCCGTGGCCCGCGCCTGGAGCCGCGCCTATGGCGGCAGCATCGCGCCCGCCGAGGTGGCGATCACCCAGGGCTGCAACCAGGCCTTCTGCGCCGCGATCCAGAGCCTGGCGCGGCCCGGCGACGAGGTGATCCTGCCGGCGCCCTGGTATTTCAACCACAAGATGTGGCTGGACATGCAGGGCATCCGCACCGTGCCGCTGGTCTGCGGCCAGGGCATGCTGCCCGATCCCGAGGAAGCGGCAGGGCTGGTCAATGACCGCACCCGGGCCATCGTGCTGGTCAGCCCCAACAACCCCTCGGGGGCGGAATATCCGGCCGAGCTGCTGCGCGGCTTTCGCGATCTGGCGCGGGCGCGCGGGCTGGCGCTGGTCCTCGACGAGACCTATCGCGATTTCGACGCGCGCGTGGGCGCGCCGCACGACCTGTTCGCCGACTCCGACTGGGGCGGGGTGCTGATCCATCTCTACAGCTTCTCGAAGGCCTATCGCCTGACCGGGCACCGGGTCGGGGCGGTGGTCGCCAGCGCCGCGCGCATGGCCGAACTGGAGAAGTTCCTTGATACCGTGGCGATCTGCGCCAGCCAGATCGGCCAGATCGGCGCGCATTGGGGCATGGCGCATCTGGGCGACTGGCTGGCCGGCGAGCGCGCCGAGATGCTTGCCCGCCGCCAGGCCATGGCCGAGGCCATGGCCGCGCTGCCGGGCTGGCGCGTCAAGGGCTGCGGCGCCTATTTCGCCTGGGTCGAGCATCCGTTCGACCTGGACGCGGGCGAGTTGGCGCGGCGGCTGGTGGCCGAGGCCGGGGTGCTCTTGCTGCCGGGCAGCATGTTCATGCCCGAAGGCGAGGCGCAAGGCGCGCGGCATCTGCGCATCGCCTTCGCCAATGTCGATCGGGACGGGATCGCGGCGCTGGCCGGGCGACTGGCGGCCTTCCGGCCCTGAGACAGGCGGCGCGGCGCGGTTCGCGACACTTGCCGGCGGGGCCTTGGCGTCCTAAAGATCTGGCCGGATACGAAAGAACTAACGACAGGGCAGCGGCTGAATGCGTGGCAAGGGCAAATCGACCATCGTCTGGGTGCTGATGGGGATGCTGGTTCTGGGGCTTGGCGGCTTCGGGGTCACCAATTTCTCGGGGGGCACGGCCGATATCGGCGCGGTAGGCGGGGTCGGCATCTCGGCCCGCGACTATTCCCGCAGCCTGCAGGCCGAGATGCAGGATTTTGCCGCCCGCACCGGCAAGACCCTGACCCCGGCCGAGGCCAAGGCCATTGGCGTCGATCGCGCCGCGCTGGCCCGCCTGGTCACCGGGGCCGCGCTTGAGGCCGAGGCCAACCGGCTGGGCGTCTCGGTCGGCGACCGGGTGGTGAGCGAGCAGATCACCGGCGCCGCCGCCTTTCGCGGCCTGGACGGCAGGTTCGACCGCGCCATCTATGCCGACACTCTGCGTCGCGAGGGCCTGCGCGAGACCGAGTTCGAGCATGACCTGCGCATGGATGTGGCGCGCTCGATCCTGCAGGGGGCGGCGCTGGCAGCGGTCACGGCGCCGCAGCCGGTGGTCGCGCTGACCCAGGGCTGGCTGATGGAGACCCGCGACATCCACTGGCGCGAGGTGACTGCCGCCGATCTGGCCGCGCCGATCGCCACTCCGGACGAGGCGACGCTGCAGGCCTGGCACAAGGCCAATGCCGACCGCTTTACCGCGCCCGAGACGCGGCGCATCACCTATGTCTGGCTGACGCCCGAGATGCTTGAGGGCAAGGTCGAGGTGGACGAGAAGGCGCTGCGCGAACTTTACGAGGAGCGTATCGACGAATTCCGCCAGCCCGAGCGGCGCATGGTCGAGCGGCTGGTGTTCCCGACCGTGGCCGCCGCCGAGGAGGCGAAGGCGCGGCTCGACCGCGGCGAGGTGACGTTCGAGCAGCTGGCCGGCGAGCGCGGCCTGACCCTGGCCGACATCGATCTGGGCGAGGTGACCGAGGCACAGCTGGGCGCCGCCGGTGCCGCGGTCTTTGCCCTGACCGGGCCGGGCGTCGCCGGGCCGGCCAGCAGCGATCTGGGGCCGGCGCTGTTCGCGATGAACGCCATTCTCGAGCCGGTGGACGTGAGCTTTGAACAGGCGCGCGACGATCTGCGCGTCGAGGCGGCGGTGGACCGCGCCCGCCGGCAGATCGAGGACCGCCAGGGCGAATTCGCCGATCTGCTGGCCGGCGGCGCCACGCTGGAGGATCTGGCCCACGACAGCGGCATGACGCTGGGCAGGATCGACTGGGTGGCCAGTGCCGAGGCCGATCCGAACGGCATCGACGCCTATCCCGAGTTCCGCCAGCGCGCGCAGCAGCTGACCGCGAAGGATTTCCCCGAGCTGTTCCAGCTCGACGACGGCGGCGTGTTCGCGCTGCGTCTCGATGAGGTGGTGGCGCCGGCGCTGATCCCCTTTGCCGAGGTGCGCGAGCGCGTGGCCGCGGACTGGACCCAGAACGAGACGCATCGGCAATTGCTGGCGCTGGCCGAGGAGATGAAGCTGCAGGCCGAGGCGGCCGCCGCGCCCGGCATCGAGCCGGACGCGGCGACGGCAGCCGTGCCGGCCGCCCCGGCCCCCGGTGGCACCGCGGCGCCCGCGCCCGCCGCCGAGCCGGGCCAGGCCGTGACCGGGCTTGAGCGCGGCGGCTTTGTCGCCGGCGTGCCGCAGGATGTCGTCCTGGCCGCCTTCGAGACCGCCGAGCCGGGCGAGGCCGCGGTGGTCGATGCCGATCACCGTGTCTTTGTGGTCACGCTTGACCGCATCCACCCCGCTGCCGGCGAGGGCGACGAGGCCCGGCAGGTGCGCGACGGCATCGAGAGCCGCCTCGCCGATTCGCTGCGCCAGGATGTCTTCGACTATTTCGCCCGCGCCCTGCAGGGCCAGAGCGGCGTGACCCTGAACCAGGCCGCGGTGGACGCGGTGAACGCGCAGGTCCAGTGATGGAGATCATCCCCGCTTTCCCGGATTTCGAGCAGGGCTGGGCCGCGGGCCGCAATCAGCTGCTGACCATCCGCCTGGCCGCCGACCTGGATACGCCGGTCAGCCTGATGCTGAAACTGGCCGAGGCGGCGCCCAATTCCTTCATGCTGGAAAGCGTCACCGGGGGCGAGCTGCGCGGGCGCTATTCCTTTGTCGGCATGAAGCCGGACCTGATCTGGCAATGCCGGGACGGCCGGGCCAGCATCAACCGCAACGCCCGCTACAGCGAGGAATTCGCCGAGGACGCGCGCCCGGCGCTGCAAAGCCTGCGCGCACTGATCGCGGAATCGGGCATCGATATGCCCGAGGGGGTGCCGGCGGGCGCGGCCGGGCTGTTTGGTTATCTGGGCTATGACATGATCCGGCTGGTCGAGCGCCTGCCGCATGTGAACCCCGATCCGCTGGGCCTGCCCGATGCGATGATGATGCGCCCCTCGGTGGTCGCGGTGCTGGACGGGGTCAAGGGCGAGGTGGCGCTTTGCGCCCCGGCCTGGCACCAGGACGGGCTGCCGGCGCGGGCCGCCTATGCCCAGACCGCCGAACGGCTGATGGAGGCGCTGCGTTCGCTGGACCGCCAGCCCAGCGAGCCGCGCGCGCTGGGCCATGACCTGCAGGTGGGCGAGCTGCGCAGCAATTTCAGCAAGCCCGCCTATCTGGCGGCGATCGAGCGCGCCAAGGAATACATCCGCGCCGGCGACATCTTTCAGGTCGTGCCCAGCCAGCGCTGGGCCATGGACTTTCCGCTGCCGCCCTTTGCACTGTATCGCAGCCTGCGCCGTACCAACCCCTCGCCCTTCATGTTTTTCCTGAACTTCGGCGGCTTCCAGATCGTCGGCGCCTCGCCCGAGATCCTGGTGCGGCTGCGCGGCGGCGAGGTGACGATCCGCCCCATCGCCGGCACCCGCCCGCGCGGTGCCACCCCCGAGGAGGACCGGGCGCTGGAGGCAGACCTGCTGGCCGATCCGAAGGAGCTGGCCGAGCATCTGATGCTGCTGGACCTGGGCCGCAACGACGTGGGCCGGGTGGCGCGGATCGGCAGCGTGCACCCGACCGAGCGCTTCATCGTCGAGCGCTACAGCCATGTCATGCACATCGTCTCGAATGTGGTGGGCGAGTTGCGCGAGGGCGAGGATGCGCTTTCGGCGCTGCTGGCGGGCATGCCGGCCGGCACCGTGTCCGGCGCGCCCAAGGTCCGGGCGATGGAGATCATCGACGAGCTCGAGCCGGAAAAGCGCGGCGTCTATGCCGGCGGGGTGGGCTATTTCGCCGCAAACGGCGAGATGGACATGTGCATCGCGCTGCGCACCGGCGTGGTCAAGGACGGCACGCTGTATATCCAGGCCGGCGGCGGCATCGTCTATGACAGCGACCCCGAGGCCGAGTTCACCGAGACGGAGAACAAGAGCCGCGCCCTGCGCCGCGCCGCCGAGGAAGCGGCGCGTTTCGTGCGCGGCAACTGAGCGCGAGGGCCGCCGGCGTCAGCCGCGGGCGTCATAGTCGTGGATCTCGGGCTCGACCAGCCGGGCGAGCTTGCGCAGCGATTCCTGCCAGCCCAGATGGCAGGCCTCGAGCGGGATCTGCTCGGGGATGCCGCGTTGTTCGATGCGCAGGTCGGTGCCCAGCGAGACCGGCGCCAGATCGACGGTCACGGTCATCTCGCCCGGCAGGTGCGGATCGTCGAAACGGTCGGTATAGACCAGGCGGCGGCCGGGCACGAGTTCAAGATAGGTGCCGCCGAATGCATGCGTCTTGCCGGTGGTGAAATTGCGAAACGACATGCGGTGATGGCCGCCCACCTTCGGTTCCATCTCGTGGACGGTGCAGGTGAAGCCGAAGGGCGGCAGCCAGCTGGCGATCGCATCCGCCTCGATGAAGGCGCGGTAAAGCTTGTCGGCACCGGCGGCGATGACGCGGTGCAGATGGACCGTGTTGGCCATGGTCCCCTCCTGTTGCGGGTGTCAGGGCAATAGGGTCAGCATACAGGCGATGGGCGATGCCGGTCAAACCCGGCGCGCCAAACTCAGGCCGCGCGGGGCGCCTCCCGCCATTCGCGCAGCGTCAGCCAGATCACCAGCGCGTCCAGCGCCGAAAGCGCCAGCAACATCGGTGAATGCGTCTGCGTCCAGCGCAGCATCTGCAGCGCGACAAAGCCGGAAAACACCGCCACCGCCAGCGGATAGGCGAACCCCACCCCGCGCAGCAGCAGCACGAGGATCGCCAGTTTCACCGTGCCATGCGCCAGCAGGTAGAAGGCGTAGAAATCCTGGCCGGCGCTGCTGAGCCCGCCCAGTGCCGCGTCCAGCCGGACAAAGACCGGCCCCTCGCGCGATTCGACCAGATCGTTTCGGGCCAGCCGGGCAGCGAAATCCGCCACCAGCCGGTGTGGCAGCAGCCACAGGCCCAGCCCGGCCGCGACCTCAAGCGCGGCAAGGGCGGATTTCAGCAGCAGCCCGGATTCGAACAGCCGGTGCAGCGCGCCGGCCCGGGGCTGGCCTGGGTTCAATCCTCGCCCCGATAGGGCTGGACATATTGCAGCGCCATGTCCCAGGGAAAGAAGATCCAGGTGTCCTGGCTGACCTCGGTCACATAGGTCTGGACCATCGGCCGGCCCTGGGGCTTGGCATAGACAGTGGCGAAATGCGCCTTGGGATACATGGTGCGCACATGTTCCAGCGTGCGGCCGGAATCCACCAGATCGTCGATGACCAGGATGCCGTCGCCGTCGAGCATTACCGCCGGGTCGGGGGACTTCAGCACCTGCACGCCGCCGCGTTCCTGCCCGCCCTTGCCGTGATAGGACTTGACCGAGATGGTGTCGATCACCCGCACATCCAGTTCGCGCGCCACGATCATCGCCGGCACCAACCCGCCACGGGTGATGGCGAGGATGGCGCGCCAGGGCCGGTCCTCAAGGCGCCAGGCCAGCGCGCGCGCGTCGCGGTGGATCTGGTCCCAACTGATGTGAAAGCCGCGTTCATGGGGCAGGCGGTCGTTCATGGGCACTCCTCAGTGGTTCACGATCAGCGCGAGGCCCAGCAGCGCCATGGCCACCGCCGCCGTCCGGTCGATCCAGAATCTGGCGGCAAAATAGCGCGAGCGCATGGCGGCTGTCGACATCAGAACCGCGACCAGCGCATACCAGATCACCTCGGTCCCCAGGCAGATGCCATAGACCAGTGCCTGCTCTGCCGGGCGCATCGGTTCGGGAAAGACCGACAGGATCAGCGCGGCATAGAACAGCGCCGGCTTGGGGTTGGACAGGTTCAGCGCCATGCCGCCCGAGAATCGGCGCGCGCCCTCGGCCGCCGCGGGCAGCGGCCGGGTCGAGGCGCGCCAGAGGCCATGGGCGAACCACAGCAGATAGCAGCCGCCGAATATCTTCAGCGCCACGAACAGCCCCGGCATCAGCTTGAACAGCATCGCGAGACCCATGAGCGCAAAGACGCACCACAGCGAGGCCGCCACCGCCAGCCCCATGGCATAGGGCAGGGCGCGGTCGCGGCCATGGGCAAGGGCGGTCTGGATGGTGGCGATGATCGCCGGGCCGGGGGTCAGGATCGCCAGCGACAGCGCCGAGACAAGCGCGATGACCTGCTCGGGGCTCATGCTGGCGGGTCAGTCCTTTTTCACCGCGGCGATGTCGGGGGCATCGACGGCCTTCATGCCGACAAGGTGATAGCCGCAATCGACGTGATGCGTCTCGCCGGTCACGCCCGAACCAAGGTCAGACAGCAGGTAAAGCGCCGCCTTGCCGACCTCGTCCTGGGTCACGTTGCGCCGCAGGGGCGAGTTCAGCTCGTTCCATTTCAGGATATAGCGGAAATCGCCGATGCCCGAGGCGGCCAGCGTCTTGATCGGCCCGGCCGAGATGGCGTTGACGCGGATGCCGTCCTTGCCCAGATCCTCGGCCAGATAGCGCACGGATGCCTCAAGCGCCGCCTTGGCCACGCCCATGACGTTGTAATGCGGCATCACGCGCTCGGCGCCATAATAGGTCATGGTGATCATCGCGCCGCCATCGGGCATCATCGCCGCCGCCCGCCGCGCCACTGCGGTGA
Organism: Paracoccus sp. (in: a-proteobacteria); assembly: GCF_039808215.1. Lineage (GTDB taxonomy): Bacteria > Pseudomonadota > Alphaproteobacteria > Rhodobacterales > Rhodobacteraceae > Paracoccus. The sequence goes on along the minus strand of NZ_JBDHSP010000004.1, from coordinate 118,954 downwards.
AGGAATAGACGGAAATATCCATGGTCATCAGGAAATTGTCGCGCGTGGTGTCGGCGTAGCGCCCGCGCAGCTGCTCCTTGTCGGAGAACCCGATGGCATGGACGATGAAATCGATGCTGTCCCAGCGCTGCCCCAGCGTGGCAAACAGCGCGTCGATCGAGGCCTCGTCCGAAACATCGCATTCCGCCAGCAGATCCGATCCGACCTGCGCCGCCAAGGGCTCGACCCGGCGTTTCAGCGTCTCGCCCTGATAGGAAAAGGCCAGTTCGGCCCCCTGATCGGCCAGCGCCTTCGCGATGCCCCAGGCGATGGATTTGTCATTGGCAAGACCCATGATCAGGCCGCGACGGCCCTTCATCAGCCCCAGACCGGCTTCACTTGACATGATGCTGCCCCTCGCGCTTCTTCGATGCTGGCAGGATTAGGACAACTGCAGGGAGGCATCAAGTGTCGGTGCAATCATGGCCATGAGCGACAGAAGCGGAATTTTCGCCGGCGACGACCCGTTTGCCATTGCCCGCGCCTGGCTGGCCGAGGCCGCGCGCCGCGAAACCGAGGATCCCAATGCCATCGCCCTGGCCACCGTCGATGCCGCGGGCCTGCCCGATGTGCGCATGGTGCTGCTCAAGGACATCGAGGGCGGGCCCGATGACGGCGCCTTTGTCTTCTACACGAATTTCGACAGCGCCAAGGGCCGGCAGATCGAGGCCACCGGCACCGCCGCCTTCGTCATGCACTGGAAGACCCTGCGCCGCCAGATCCGCGTGCGCGGCCATGTCAGCCGCGTCGAGGACGCGCAGGCCGACGCCTATTACGCCTCGCGCGCGCTGCAGTCGCGCATCGGCGCCTGGGCCTCGGCGCAAAGCCGGCCGCTGGAAAGCCGCGGCGCGCTGATGGCCGAGGTGGCGCGGCAGGGAATCGCCCTTGGATTGAAGCCACCGCGCCCGCCGCATTGGGGCGGCTACCGCATCCGCCCGGTCCAGATCGAGTTCTGGGCCGACGGCGCCTTTCGGCTGCACGACCGCTTTCAGTGGCGAAAATTCGGGCAGAAGCCGGAAACCGGGGCGATTTCCGGCCCGGAAGCCGGGGTTACGCAAGGTTCATGGAGGGTCAGTCGTCTTTCTCCTTGATGCGCGCGCGGGAATTCTTCATCTTGTGCGGCAGCCTTGCCGCAATGGCCTGCCCAACCCTGCGGTGTATGGGCTGTGAACCGGTCTGGCCGGAAACGGGCCTGAGGATGAACTGGCGAGAAGAGAATGCGGCAAGATGATGGGCTTCAGCGCAAGGTCGCTGGCCTGGTTAAATGGTTCGACGCCGGCAGGGGTTTCGGCTTTCTCGCGGATCCGGAAGGTGGCGCGGACATCCTTCTGCATGCCAATGTGTTGCGCAATTTCGGCCAGGGTTCGGTCGCCGAGGGCGCGCGCGTGCTGGCCATGGTCCAGGACACCCCCCGCGGCGTGCAGGTGGTCGAGATCGTCGAGATCGGCCTGCCCGTCAGCGAGCCCATGCCCGCCATTGCCGACCTTTGCGCCGCCACCCCCGAGGAGGTGGCCCGCCTGCCGCTGCTGCCCGCCCGCGTCAAGTGGTTCGACAAGGCCAAGGGCTTTGGCTTTGCCAATATCTTTGCCGAGAAGGCCGATGTGTTCCTGCATATCGAGGTGCTGCGCCATTCCGGCTTTTCCGACCTGGCGGTGGGCGAGGCGGTCGCGCTGCGCATCGTCGAGGGCCGGCGCGGCATGATGGCGGCGCAGATCCTGTCCTGGGAACGCGCCGCGCTCGAGGCGCAGCAGTCCCGTGCCGGCGGCATTGGCCTGCCCGACAAGCTGCCCTTCGCCGCGGGCAAGGTATGAGTCCAGGGGCCGCTTGCGCGGCGCTGGGCCTGTGGCTGCTGGCGCATGGCCCGGCGCTGGCGGTCGCCTGCCAGCCCGATGTGGCGCGGCTTTTCGGGCGCGGCCACCCGGTCGCGGTCACGGTCGAGATCGCCGACACGCCCGATTCCCGCTCGCTTGGGCTGATGCACCGCCGCGATCTTGCGCCCGGGCACGGCATGCTGTTCATCTATGAACATCCGCAGCCGGTCAGCTTCTGGATGCGCAATACGCTGATCGCGCTCGACCTGATCTTTGTTGATGCGCGCGGCGAGGTACGGCATATCCATCCGATGGCGCGCCCCCTGGACGAGACCGCGATCCCCGGCGCCGCCCCCGGTGACGCCGATCCGGCGCGGCTGATGGTGCTCGAGGTGCCGGGGGGCGATGCGGCACGGCTGGGCATCGTGCCCGGCATGGTGCTGGCGCATCCGCGCCTGCCGCAGGACGCGGCGCTGGCGACCTGCGACTGATCCCGGGCGGGGCGGCAGATTTCGCTTTTCCCCCGCGGCCGCAGCGGCTAGACAGCCCGAGGTCCGGGGCGTAGCGCAGCCTGGTAGCGCGACGGTTTTGGGTACCGTAGGCCGGAGGTTCGAATCCTCTCGCCCCGACCAGCACCCGCATGGCAGCCGGAAATCCCCGCGGCTCGCGACAGCCGCCGCGACGGCCTGATTCGGCCCTGGTTTGCAGGGCGGATGCCGCCTTCGCGCGCGACCCGACCCCCGGCGGGGAAAGGCACGCCTTCCTGGCTGCACAGAACGCTGCACATGGCGGTCTTTCGCGTTCTCGCGCCGGAAGGGCGGCGGCGCCGCTGCCTCGGCGCCGCCGGGCTGCGGTCAGTCCGCGAAATGGCGCGCCACGATCGAGACCGTCTCGCCCACAAAGCGCGACTCGCCGCCGACGATGGTTTCCATGATCCTGATATCCTTCAGCTTCATCGGATCGAGGAACCCGACCGCCAGCGGGTTGTCCGACAGGATCACGAAATCCGCCAGCTTGCCGGGGGTGATGCTGCCCTTGAGGTCCTCCTGGAAATATTGCCAGGCGGCGTTGCTGGTGATCGCCTCCAGCGCCTGCAACGGGGTGACGCGCAGATCCGGCCCCAGCACCTGCCCGCCCGTCGTCATCCGGTTGACCGAGGACCAGATCATCTGGATCCCGTCGATGGGCACGATGGGCGAGTCGGTATGGGTGGTGACAATCAGCCCGCGGTCCATCGCCGCCTTCATCGGGCTGATCTGGCTGGCGCGCGAGGGGCCGAAGAAGATGTCGCGGTGCCGGTCGCCCCAATAGAACGTGTGGCCGATGAAGAAGCTGGGATTGATGCCGAGCGCCGCCATCTGGTCAAGCTGGTCGGGCCGGGTGAACTGGGCGTGCTGGATGGTGTGGCGCGCATCGGGGCGCGGATAGGCGCGCATCGCCGCCGCGTAGGCGTCGATGGCGTCCTGGATGCCGGCATCGCCATTGGCATGCGTGGTCATCTGCCAGCCGTCGCGATGCAGTTGCGCGACATAGCGGAAGAACGCATCCCGGTCGTCCCAATAGGAAAAGCCGCGATACTGGCCGTCATCCTGCGGGCGCTGCGTCGTGTAGGGCTCGGTGAAATGCGCGGTATAGCCTTGCGGAGAGCCGTCGATGCCCAGCTTCATCGGCCCCTGGGTGATCATGTTGCGCCCGCCGGTCAGATCGGTTCCCGAGCGCACAGCCGGAAAGGCGCGCGCCGCCTCGATGGTCAGCGTGCGCGGCCAGTATTCGAGGCGCAGGCGCAGATCGCCACTCTCCAGCGCCTTGAGATAGAGATCGACGACCGCCGGATCGCGGATATTGTCGGTGGCGGTGGTGAAGCCGGCCGCAAGCCACATCTCCGAGGCGGCGCGCACCGCCGCCAGCTGCTGCGCCTCGCTTTGCTTGGGCAGGAGGCCGGTGACAAGCGCGCTGGCGCCGCCCTCCAGCACGCCGTTCGGCTGCCCGTCGCCGTCCTTGCCGATGCGCCCGCCATCGGGGTTCGCGGTCTGCGCATCAATACCCGCCGCCGCCAGCGCGGCCGAGTTCACCGCCCGCACATGCCCCGAGATATGGGTGATGATGACCGGCCGCGTCGTGCTGACCCGGTCGAGGTCGGCGCGCGTCGGGTGGCGCATCTCGGCCAGCAAGGTGTCGTCATAGCTGTTGCCGACGATGGCCGGGGCATCCGGGTTGGCCTCGGCCCATTCCGACAGCCGCGCCACCAGCCCGTCCATGTCCGTGACCCCGCCCAGAGGCGGCGAGTTCAGGTTCACCTCGTAAAGCGAGGTCGTGCCCGCCCAGAGGAAATGGCTGTGCGGGTCGATGAAGCCGGGCAGCATGGTGCGCCCCTGCAGGTCGATGCGCTCGGTTTCTGCATCCGCCAGCGCCTCGATATCGGCGAGACGCCCGACGCCGATGATGCGGCCCTCCTCGATCGCGACGGCCTCGACGAAGAGGTTGGCGTGATCCATGGTCACGATGTCGCCGCCGAACCAGATCCTGTCGGCGCCGGCAAGGGCGGGCCCGGCCAGCACCATCAGCGCGGGAACCGCGCAGCCGGCCAGAATGGCGAGAGGTCGTTTCTGCATGTCTGTCTCCCCCGATTGCCGGGCAGGCCACAGCTGCCCCGACCCGGCATGGCTACCAGCGCGAGAGTGATCCTTGCCGGATCTCTCCCATAGGGAGGGTAGCAGCGGGAGTGATGGGCGCATAGCACCAGTTCCGGGGCCAGGCGACGGGGCGGACGCCTTTGGCCGCATCCATGTGCCGGGCAGGCAAATGTCGGCAAGACCGTCGAGCCCGGCCCGCGCTGGGTCTCGGCCGGATCGGCCGCGCTAGCGTGACAGCGAATGGCGCCGGCGACGGTCGGGGTTCAGGCGAGCGGTGTGGCGGCCAGGAACCGCGCCTCGAAACCCTCCTTCTGGCCGGGGATCGGCGAGAAGAGTTCAAGCCGGCCGCCGGTGCCGTTGGCGATGGCCCTGGCGATGGCGAGGCCAAGGCCGGTGCCCTCGGCCTGGCTGCGTCCGCGCTGAAAGGGCTGGCCCAGCCGCGCAAGCACCTCGGCGGGCAGGGCGGGGCCGCCATTGGCGACGCTGAGCAGGCCATCGGCCGACAGCGTCACGCGCACCGGCTGCTGCGGCGGGCCGTGCCGGAGGGCGTTCTCGATCAGGTTGCGGGCTAGGATGGCGAAGGCGTCGGGGTCGATGCGCGACGCCACCGCCCCCGGCGGCAGGGCAAGCGCGATGCGCCCGGCCCCGGATCCGCCCATGTCGCGGGCCAGCATGCGCAGGATCACCGCCAGATCGGTCGGCTGCTCGGCCTGCAGCAGGCCGCCTTCAGCCCGCGCCAGCTGCATCAGCTTTTCCGACAGCCGCGACAGGCGGCGCAGCGCGGTCTCGATCTTGCGGGCGCGTTCGCGGCTGGCCCCGTCGCCGGTCTCGTCGCCGGTCTCGGCGATCAGCCTTTGCGTCTGTGCCAGCGCCGCCGCCACCGGAGTGCGCAGTTCATGCGCGGCATTGGCGGTGAAGCTGCGCTCGGCCTCAAGCGTGCGCCGAAGTCGCTGCAGCAGCCGGTTCACCGCATGGGCGCCGGGCTGGATCTCGGAGGGCAGGTTGCCCGTCGGGATCGGCGTCAGGTCGCCCGCGCCGCGCGCCTCGATGCCGTCGCGAAAGCGCCGCAGCGGCCGCATCGACAGGCGCACCGCGCCCCAGACTCCCAGCAGGCTGACCGGCAGCACCAGCCCCAGCGGCAGCGCCAGCACCCATAGTAGCGTCCGGGCCATGTCGCGCCGATGCGCCAGCGGCTCGGCCACGGCGATGGTGATGGTGCCGTTCAGCGCCGAATCGGCATAGATGCGATGCGTGGGCGTGTCGGAAAAGCCGATGCCGGCAAAGGGCGGAAACAGCGCCGGATCCGCCTTGCGCGACCGCAGCAGCACCTTGCCGGTCTCGTCGCGCACCAGATAGAGGAAATAGTCCTGATGCTCGCGCAGCGCCGCGATGCTTTGCACGGCCTCGTCGTCGCTGTCGCGGTCGATGATGTCATGCACCGCCAGCGGCAGCAGGCGCTGCGCTGCCTCCTCGAGCGTGCCGTCAAGGATCAGGTCCATCTCCTGGCGCAGGCGTTCGGCGGTCGTGGCCGCGGCCACTGCCCAGAGCAGGGTCAGCCCCAGCCCCAGCCACAGCGACAGCCGCCCCTGCAGGCTGCGCGGCCAGTTCACGCGCCGCCGCCCAGGCGATAGCCGATGCCGCGCACAGTATCGACGATGCCGGCGCCCAGCTTCTTGCGCATGCGGCTGACATGGACCTCGATGGTGTTGCTTTCGACTTCGGCGCCGAAGGCATAGAGCCGTTCCTCGAGCTGGGCCCGGGACAGGATCTGCCCGGGGTGCTGCACGAAGGCCTCGAATAGCGCCCATTCCCGCGCCGTCAGATCGACCTGCCGGCCCGCGCGCAGCACCAGGCGCGCGGCGAGGTCGATCTCGAGCCCGCCGATTTGAAGCAGCGGATTGGGATTGCCGCTGTAGCGCCGCGCCACCGCCCCCAGCCGCGCCGAAAGCTCGGCCAGGTCGAAGGGCTTGGCGAGATAGTCGTCCGCGCCGGCGTTCAGCCCCTCGATGCGGTCCGAGATCTGGTCCAGCGCCGTCAGGATGATGACCGGCGTGACGCTGCCCTGGCGGCGCAACTCGCGCAGAAACACCACGCCGCGGCCGTCGGGCAGCATCAGATCCAGCAGCAGCAGGTCATAGACGGCGCTGGCCAGGTGATCCGCGGCCGCGTCAAGGCGCGTCACCCAGTCCGCCGAGTGGCCCTCGGCGGTCAGGTGGTCGCGCACGGCGGCGCCAAGGATGGTGTCGTCTTCCACCAGAAGGATTCTCATGCCGGCCCGCCCCCCGCCTTGCGCCGCTGGCGGCACCCGGGCCCGAAGGGCGGGTGTCGAACGCCTTTGGCATTCCGTCTGCGGCAGACTATCATCGCCGGCAGCGCCGAACAGCAGGCAAGGACCAGCGACATGACAAAGCATCCGGGCGTTGCAGCGCTGCTGCTTGCCCTTGCCGCCCCGGCGGCGGCATGGGCGGATCACGACTGCGACGTGCCCATGGAGCGCTGGCAGCCGCGCGCGGCGGTGCAGGAGCTGGCCAGATCCCGCGGCTGGACGGTCGCCCGCATCAAGGTCGATGACGGCTGCTACGAGATCCGGGGCAGGGATGCCGAGGATCACGCCATCACCGTCACCGTCGATCCGGCGACGCTGGAACTGATCGAGATGCGCATCCGTTTCCGCGACTGATGCCGCCGCGCGCCAGCCGGACCTGACAGCAAGCTGACGGAATTTCTGCCGGGCTTTCAGCACCGCGTCAGCCTGGGGGCGCAGGTTCTCTCCATCGACAACCATGTCTCGGAGTGGAACCCATGAGAAACCTGTTTGCAGCCCTTGCCCTGGCCGTCGCCCTGCCGGCAACCGCCGCCCTGGCCGACAATGATTGCAATGTGCCCGCCGACCAGAGGCAGTCCTGGGAAGCGGTGACGCAACTGGCCAATGACCTTGGCTGGACCATCAACTGGATGGAGATCGACGACGGCTGCTATGAGCTACGGGTGACCGATGCTGGCGGCAATGCCCTGAAGGCGAAGGTCGATCCCGCCACGCTTGAGGTGGTCAAGGCCAGGATCAAGCATTTCGCCGACCAGGGCGCCCCGGCAAAGCCCGCGAACTAGGCCGGGACAGCGCCGGCCAGGGCGGCGGGGGAACCCGGGCGGCCCAGCCGGCGCAAGTGCCCGATCGCCGGGAGCGCGGTCACCCGCCTGTGTTCTGGCCCGGCCGCCGCTTTCGTCTGTGCGGAGTCCGCGAACACCCGCTTCGCGCCCGCACGGACGCTGGAATTTATTAGCTTGACTCTTTTTATCGGAAATTGGAAGGATCGCTTCGATTTCACCCGATGCCAGCGCCCGTCAGCCAGCATGCAAGCAGTGGCTAACTGGAAAGGTCTGGAACGGTGCGTCACATCCCCGACACCTGCGAAATCTTGCGCGCGGCTACGGCCGCGGCGACGGCGCTGGCGGCAGTGCCCGCTGGGGCGCAGGAGCCGCCGGCGCAGGCTGCGGCCATGCGTCTGGACAGCATCACCCTGATCGCCGACCGTCAGGGCACCGACCCGCATGAGGTCGCGGCCTCGGTCACGGTGATCGACGGCAAGACGCTGAAAGCCCGCGGGCTGGACGACATGAAGAAGCTGGTGCGCTATGCGCCCGGCGTCAGCGTCGCGCGCCAGACCACCTCGACGGATCCGTTCGGCACCTTCGGCGGCTTTATCATTCGCGGCGTCGGCGGCAACCGGGTGCAGATGCTGGTCGATGGCTCGCGCGTGGCCGAGGGCATCCAGGACGGCACCCGCGACTATCTGGATTTCAGTTTTATCCGGCAGGTCGAGATCGCCAAGGGGCCGGCCTCGACGCTGTGGGGGGCGGACGCGCTGGGCGGTGTCGTCGCGGTCAGGACCATCGACCCCGAGGACCTGCTGGAGGGCCGCGATTTCGGCGGCATGGGCCGCATGGGGCATGACAGCCAGAACCGCGGCACCAGCGTCTCGGCCGCCTTCGCGCAGCGGCTGGGCGACTGGTCGGTGATGCTGGGCGCCGCACGCAGCGCTGCGCATGAGGCCGAACTGCCGAATGCCCGCGACGATGGCGGCATCTATGGCTGTCCGCGCAATGTCGATCTGGGCGCCACGCCCTGCGGCAGGCTGAACCCGATGAACATCGACGCCACGCGCCTGCTGGCCAAGGCGGTCTGGGATCCGGGCAACAGCCACCGGCTGGCGTTTTCTTTCGACCGCCTCGACCGCAAGACCGAGGTGGCCTATGACCATGTCCTCGGCCCGGTCCATTCGCTGCTGACCGGCGCGCCCACGGGCGAGGTGATCCATCGCTATGACCGCCAGCTGGACCTGCATCGCAGCCGCTTCGCGATCGAGCATGTCTGGACGCCGGATGGCCGCTTCATCGACGAGTTGCGCACGACGCTGGCCCATGTGCCCAACGGCTATGCGCGCTCGGGCGAGAAATGGGCCACCTCGGCCGCCGGGCATCAGGTGGTGACCCGCGACTATCTGGATTATGACGAGGATTTTCTGGAACTGGACATCCAGGCGACCTCGCGTTTTGAGACCGCAGGGGCGGCACATCTGGTGACCTGGGGCTTTGACGGCGACCGCACCAGCATCGATTACGCCCGCCGCGACCTGGCCCGCGACCTGACCGCCGGCACCGTGACCGAGACCCGCGCCGGCGGTTTCAACTTTGCCGATGCCGATATCCGGCGCGCCGATGTCTATGTGCAGGACCGCATCACGCTGCTCGATGGCGCGCTGGAGATCACCCCGGGGCTGCGTTTCGCCACCTATCGCATCACCCCGCGCCCGAATGCCGATTATCAGGCGGTGCCGGGGTCCGAACCGCGGCTGCGCAAGGACGACGCGCTGCTGAAAAGTCTCGGCCTTCTCTATCGTTTTGGCGAGGGCTGGCAGGTCTGGGGCCGTTACGGCGAGGGTTTCAAGATGCCCACCGCCCAGCAGCTTTACACCTCGGTGCCCGGCGCGTTCTTCGACCTGATCCCGGCCCCGGACCTGAAACCGGAATCGGTGAAAAGCATCGAACTGGGCCTGCGCCGGCAGACCGCGCGCGGCCATGTCAGCGCGACCCTGTTCAGCGCCGATTACGACGATTTCATCCAGAGCCTCTACAACCTGCCCGGCACCTCGATCTATACCTACCGCAACCTGTCCGAACGCCATATCTGGGGGCTGGAACTGGAAGGCGCCTATGAGGTCAGCGACAGGTTGCGCCTGACCGGCTCGCTGGCCTGGCAGAAGGGCAGCCAGCGTGCCGATCCGGACGCGGACAAGACGCCGGCCACGCTGCCGCCGCTGACCGCCGTCTTGGGGGCCAGTTGGGACACGCCGCAACCGGGGCTGACGCTGGATGTCAGCGGCCGCTTTGCCTCGCGGGTGAAATACGTCGAATCGGACAGCAATTTCCGGCCCTCGGGCTATGGCGTGATCGACGCCTTCGCCCGCTGGGAATTTGCGGAGAATGCCGTGCTGAACCTCGGGGTCACCAACCTGTTCGACCGGCGCTATTTCGAGGCCTCGGCGGCGGATTACGACCGCACGGCCTCGGATGCGGTGGCGGCCGCGAACCCGATCGAGCTGCAGACCGGCGCGGGCCGCGTGTTCACCGCCTCGCTCGATTACCGGTTCTGAGCGGTGCGGGTGTTGCTGGGACGGGTCGGGCGGCTGGCGCGGATCGCCACGGCCGGCCCGCGCCGCTGGCAGCGGCTGGGGGTCATGGCGGTCATCCTCGGCCTTGGCTTTGCCGGCGTCTGGCTGTCGGTGCGCATGATCCGCTGGAGCAAGGATTTCTTCGATGCCCTGGAAAACATGGACGCCGGTGCCGCCCTGCATCAGGTCGGGCTCTTTGCCCTGATCGTCGCCGGCCAGTCCGCGGCCTTCCTTGCCGCCGACTGGCTGCGCAAGCTGCTGCTGATCGAATGGCGCGCGCAGCTGACCGAGGTGGCGCTGGCGCAATGGGTCGGCAACCGCGCCTTCTGGACGTTGCGCCCCGGCTATGGCACCGAGCCGATCGAGAACCCCGATCAGCGCATTGCCGAGGATTGCCGCAATTTCGTCGAATACCTGCTGCGCTTCACCATCGACCTGATCACCAGCGCGGTCGGGCTGGTGTCCTATTTCGTGGCGCTGTGGGCGGCGGCGGCATTCGTGCTGCGCCTGACCCTGCTGGGCACCGAGATCGCCATTCCCCATTACATGGTCTGGCTGGCGCCGGTCTATGTCGCCGTGTCGACCCTATTCGCGCATCTGCTGGGCCGGCCGCTGAAGCAGCGCTATTTCCAGCAGGAAAAGGTCGAGGCCGATTTCCGCCATGCGCTGATCCGCATGCGCGACCATGCCGACCCGATCGCGCAATCCGCCGGCGAGGCGGCCGAGACCCGCAAGCTGTCGCGCCGTTTCGACGCCGTGGCCGGCAACTGGCGCCGGGTGATGTGGTCGGAACTGGTGCTGGGCCTGTTCACCGCCCCCTATCAGCGCACGGTGCTGCGGGTGCCGACCTTCTTCGCGCTGCCGGCCTATTTCGCCGGGGCGGTGACGCTGGGCGGGCTGATGCAACTGGCCAGCGCCTTCGTGCAGGTGACGACGACGCTGAGCTTTTTCGTGTTCCATTATGACGACCTCGCCCGCTTTGCCGCCGTGTGCGAGCGTCTGGACGCCATGCTGCGCCAGACCCGCCGCCCCGAGCCCGCCGGCGCCGCCCTGCAGGGCGTCATGCGCGGCGTCTCGGATGACGGGGTGCTGCGGTTGCGCGGGCTGCAGCTTGCCACGCCCGCCGGGCGCTGGCTGGACCCGGTGCCCGATCTCGACCTCGCGCCGGGGCAGGTGCTGCTGATCGAGGGCGCCTCGGGGCAAGGCAAGACCACGCTGCTTTGCGCCATCACCGGGCTGTGGCGCTGGGGCCGGGGGTGCATCGACCGGCCTGCCGGGCGCTTTTTGCTGCTGCCGGCCGGGGCGCCGGTGATGGATGACGCGCTGCTGGCCGCCGTCAGCTATCCCGATGCCCCCGAGGCGCAGGACGCGGCGCGCCTGCAGGCCGTCATCCGCCGCGCCGGACTGGCGCATCGCCTGACCGCGGGCGCCGGGCTTGGCGGGCTGTCGATGGGCGAGCGGCAGCGCATCGGCCTTGCCCGCGCCGTGCTGAACCGGCCCGACTGGCTGATCCTCGACGAGGCGACTTCGGCGCTCGATGCCGCTGCCGAGGCCGATCTGCTGCGCTGGCTGCGTCAGGAACTGCCCGCGACCAGCCTGATCGTCACCGCGCATCGCAAGCCCGCCGGCCTGTCCGCCGACCGCGTGCTGCGGCTGGGCGAGGGCGACGAGACGCGCGAAACTGCATGAGACCGCTCGAACGAAGGGCAATCCGATGAACAACACCACTTGCGACGACTCCCACGCCCCGATCCGCGAGGCCATCGCCGGCCTCGGTGCACCCGACCTGCTGGCAAGGCTGCCGCGCATGGGTCGCCTGATGGTCATCGGCCGCGGCGCCGGCGTCACGCATGAGCGCATCGGCCCGGTCGAGGCGGTGACCGCCGAAAACGGTCGCCTGCATCTGACCGGCGCCTGCCACGACGCGGCGATCGACCCCGCGCGCATCGCCGGGGTCGTTCTGGACACGCATTCGCTGATGGGCGGCAAGGTTTATCCGCGGCTGGAGTTTCTGGATGCCGGGGGCGCGCTGCAGTTTTCGGTCACCGGCATGGAGGGGGTGGCGGCCTTCACCGCCCCGCTCGCCGATCATCCCCGCCACCCCGCACCGCCCGAAGTGCCCGAGGCCCCCTCGGCCGCGCCGCAGGAACTGGCGCCCACCGACCCCGTGCATGCGCCCTTCCAGATCGCGCATGACCGGGGCTGCATGGTGCGGATCAGCTTCGACAATGGCACACTGCGGCAGGGCTGGTCGGGCCGGATCGAGGCGCTGCGGCCCGCCCGGGGCTTTCTGAACGTGATGACCGCGGATTTTCACCTGCATCTGAAGGGCGGCACGCTGTCTGGCTGGCAGTCCGGGCCGGGCCGGCGCATCGCGCTGGACCTGCAGGGCGTGCCGAACGGGCTGGTCGTGACCTCGGATTGCCTGGCATGAGCGGCCCGGTCTGGCTGGCCCGCGGCGAGGCACTTTCGCATGTCCGGGTGATCGAGCGCGCCGCCCGCGCCCGTATCGTTTTGCTGGGAGAGCGCCACGACCGCGCCGACCACCACCGCTGGCAGCTGCACATGGCCGCAGCGCTGGCCGGCCGGCGGCCCGTGGCGCTGGGCTTCGAGATGTTTCCCGCCCGCGTCGATCCGATCCTTGCCGAATGGGTCGGGGGCGGGCTGTCCGAGGCCGATTTCCTGACCCGCGTCGGCTGGACCGCGTGCTGGGGCTTCGACGCCGGGCTCTATCTGCCGCTGTTCCGCTTCTGCCGCGAGGCGGGCGTGCCGATGGTCGGGCTGAACGTGCATCGCGATCTGGTCCGCGCCGTGGGTGCCGGCGGCTGGGATGCCGCGCCCGAGACCCTCAGAGAGGGGCTGAGCCGCCCCGCCCCCTCGCCTGCCGCCTATCGCCGCCTGATCTTCGAACTGACCGGCGGCGCGCGCCCCGACCGCAAGGCGCAATCGCCCGACGATCCGGCCTTCGATCGCTTCGTCGGCGCGCAGGAGGTCTGGGACCGCGCCTTCGCCGAGCGACTCGCCCGGATGCTGGCGGCGGCGCCGGATCGGCTGGCCATCGGCATCATGGGCATGGGCCATGTCCAGTTCGGCGGCGGCGTGCCCTGGCAGTTGCGCGACCTCGGCCTCACGGAGACCTTCGTCGCCATCCCTGCCGATGCCGAAGCGCTGCCCGATCCTGACGCAGCGGATGCGGTCTGTCGATTGCCGATGCCCCGGGGCTGAGGCCTGCGGCCCAGGGGACATGCCGATCTGACGAAGGCGAAGCAGGCCGAATATCTGCGCTTCAACGACCTGCGGGGAACAGCCGTCACGCTGGCTGTCAGAGGCGGGCAACGGCTTCGCGCAAATCCGCGCTGTCACCGGGCACACGCAATCAGGAAGAATATCTGGCCACGACCCCAGCGCTGTCCAAGGCGGCGATCCTGCCCTTGAGAACAGGTCCCTTGAGAACAGGCCGGCAACAGAAGTTGCAAACCAACCTCGGCAAAGCCAAGAAAGGAAAGCAATTATCCAGCAACTTCAATGAGATAAATGGCGGACCCGGAGCGATTCGAACGCCCGACCCCCAGATTCGTAGTCTGGTGCTCTATCCAGCTGAGCTACGGGTCCGCTGTGAGGCGGTTATCTAGAGACAGGGCCGGGGGGGTGCAAGGCCAAAATGAGCCTGCCCGGAAAGTTTTTCACGCCGTCCGGACCGGGGTGGCATCCGCCGGGCTCGCGGGCCACCGCTCTTGCCCGGATGCCGGCGCGTGCGGGCCGGTGCCGGTCATCGCTGCGCGCCCCGGCCATGCCGTCGGGCCATGCGGGCCGCGCCGCCGGAGAGTCGCCTCCTCGGCGCGCCGGCCCCCGGGTTGCGGCCGGAATGCAAGGGCGCAATGGCGCAATCCTCGTCGGCCCGGGGGCGTCGGCGGCAGGCGATCAGCCGCGCGGCAGGTCCGGCGGCGCGGCGATGCCGGCCAGTTCGCGCGGCAGGTGCAGGATGAACTGCGTGCCCTCGCCGTCGCTGCGCAGCAACTCCAGCCGGCCGCCGTGGTTGCGCACCAGGTCCTGGGCGATGGCGAGGCCAAGGCCGGTGCCGCCCTTGCGCGAGCCGCCCGAGAACGGCTGGAACAGGTGGTCGCGCGCCTTCTGCGGCAGGCCGGGGCCGGTGTCGCCGATGCGGATCCACCATTCCGCTTCGTCCTCGCCGGCGCCGATCTCGATGGTGCCGGGCTGGCGCGTGGCCTCGATGGCCTGACGGGCGTTGCGCACCAGGTTGGACAGCACCCGAAACAGCTGGTCGCGGTCGGCGCGGATGGCAAGGCCGGGCGGGACATCGGTCAGGATCTCGATCCGCGGGGCGCCGTCGGGATGCTCGGCGGCAAGGCTCTCGCCCTCGGCGACCTCGGTGACCAGCGCCAAGAGGTTGAAGCGCGACAGCGAGGGCGCCGGCTCGCTGGCGGTGCCGAAGGCCAGCGTCGTCTCGCACAGGGTGACCGCGCGGCTGATCGAGTTCACCAGCTTGGGCGCGGCGCGGCGCACGGCCGGATCGGCGCTGCCCTCCAGCCGGTCGGCAAAGATCTGCGCCGTGGTCAGGATGTTGCGCAGATCGTGGCTGATGCGCGCCACCGCCTGGCCCAGCTGCGCCAGCCGCGCCTGCTGCTTCAGCGCCGAGGTTACCGTGCGCTGCATGGCGGCCAGTGCGGTCTCGGCGGCGTTCAGCTCGGCCAGGCGGGCATCGGGGGTGATGATGGCGCGCACGTCCTCGGGGGCGCTGGCATAGGCGGTCATGTGGCTGATGACGCGCCGGATCGGCACCAGCAGCAGGCGCTGCGCCGCGATGTTCAGCAGCAGGGCCGTCAGCACCGAAAAGGCGACCGAGATCAGCAGCAGCCGCAGCCCGTATTCGATCATCGCCTCGCGGAGCGAGCGGGTGTCGGTGGTGATCTCGATCAGCTGCCCGGCCTGGTTCACCGGCTCGCCGATCACCCGGATCACCCGGTTCACCGGATCCGCCAGCTGCAGCATCGCATCGCGGATCGAGGTCCAGAACGGCTGCTCGCGCAGGTCGAAGCTGGCCGAGACCGGCCCCGGGATCGGCGAGGACAGCACCAGCTGGCGCACGTCATTCCTGCGCAGCACGACGTTGTAGACGCCGGCATTCTCCAGCAGTTCCGATTCCAGGTCGGCGGCCAGCGATTCGTCCGTCGCCAGCAGCGCAAGGCTGGCGATCTGCGCGCGCTCAAGCCGCGATTCCAGGAAATCCAGGCGGTAATTCGCGATCAACGGCAAAAGGATCAGCAGTTCGGCCAGCAGCACGAAGATGCCGGTCAGCAGTGCGAATCGACCGGAAAGGGTATTCAGAGACATGGTGCGCTGTATCTTTCCCTCGTCCCGGCGCCTGCGCCAACACATAATGGTGCGAATCCCGCAGTTCAAACCTGCGCGAGAAGGACTTGGTTCCCGCGCCGGTGCCGCGGATGCGAAAGACGCCGAACGTGGTTGACTTGCGCGGCGCGCGCGACTATCCAGCGGGCCTCGAATGACCGGCGCGTCTTGCGTGGGCTTATTGCCCATACCCTGATGGGCCCCGACCCGGAGTTGAAAGATGTCGAAACGCACCTACCAGCCGTCGAACCTGGTTCGCGCCCGCCGCCACGGTTTTCGCGCGCGCATGGCGACCAAGGGCGGTCGCCGCGTGCTCAACGCCCGCCGCGCCAAGGGCCGCAAGTCGCTCAGCGCATAAGCCGCGCCGCAGGGCGTGGGCTTGACCGGCATGGACAGGGCCACGGATATTGCCGCCGCTGACCGGAACGCTCCGGACAGGGCGGCTTGCGGCTTTTCTGGCCAGGTTCTGCGCAAGCGCGCGGATTTCCTGCGCGCGGCCGCGGCGCGGCGTCAGGGCATGCCCGGCTTTCTGCTGCAGGCGCGCCGGCGCGGCGAGAACGAACCAGCCGCCGATTCTGCCCAGGGTTTCCGCATCGGCTATACCTGTTCGAAGAAGCTCGGCAATGCCGTGACCCGCAACCGCGCCAAGCGCCGGCTGCGCGCCCTGGCGCGCGAGGTCATGCCGGGTCTGGCGCGTCCGGGTTGGGACTATGTGCTGGTCGGCCGGCCCGAGGCCACGATCGCGCGCGATTTTGCGCAGATGTGCGCCGATCTGGCCACCGCCCTGGCGCGGGTGCATGCGACATGAGCCCGCTGGCCCGCATCCTCGCGTTGCCGGTGCGCGGCTATCGGCTGCTTCTCAGCCCCTGGGTCGGGCATGGCTGCCGCTTTCAGCCGACCTGCTCGGCCTATGCGCTCGAGGCGCTGGAGCGCCATGGCGGCATCCGCGGCGGCTGGCTGGCGGCGCGGCGCATCTGCCGCTGCCATCCCTGGGGCGGGCACGGCCATGATCCGGTGCCCGGACCAGGGCCGCGGGACTGACGCGGCCCATCTTGCCAATCACGGCGCGACTGCGCCCTCGAGGATGAACCGATGCGTGACGACATCGCCAGCGACAGTGAGGATCTCGATGCGGCCGGGGACATCCACCCGCTGTTTCGCGGTGCGCCGGACTCGACCGAGTTTCGCAAGCTGAGGAAGCGCCTGGTGCGCGAGACCCGTGCCGCGATCGAGACCTATGACATGATCCGCCCCGGCCAGCGCTGGCTGGTCTGCCTCTCGGGCGGCAAGGACAGCTATACGCTGCTTGCCGTGCTGCATGAGCTGAAATGGCGCGGGCTGCTGCCAGTGGAACTGCTGGCCTGCAACCTCGATCAGGGCCAGCCGGGCTTTCCGGCGACGGTGCTGCCCGAATTCCTGACCGAGCGCGAGGTCGCCCATCGCATCGAATATCAGGACACCTATTCCATCGTGAAGGACAAGGTGCCCGAGGGCCGCACCTATTGCAGCCTGTGCTCGCGCCTGCGCCGTGGCAACCTGTATCGCATCGCCCGCGAAGAGGGCTGTCAGGCCGTGGTGCTGGGCCACCACCGCGACGACATCCTGGAAACCTTCTTCATGAACCTGTTCCATGGCGGCCGCCTGGCCTCGATGCCGCCGAAGCTTCTGAATGAGGATGGCGACCTGAACCTCTTGCGCCCGCTGGCCTTCGTGGCCGAGGCCGATTGCGAGCGTTTCGCCCGCGCCATGAACTATCCGGTGATCCCCTGCGATCTGTGCGGCAGCCAGGACGGGCTGCAGCGCATGCAGGTCAAGAAGCTGCTGAACGAATGGGAGGCGCGCAGCCCCGGCCGCCGCCAGGTCATGTTCCGGGCGCTGATGAACGTGCGCCCCTCGCATCTGCCGGATCCGAAGCTGTTCGACTTCACCTCGCTGGCGCCGGAACTGGCGGGGCAGGCCGCGGCGCAGGTGCCGGATCTGCGCGAACATTAACCGAACGCAAAGGCTTGCCGTGCCAGGCTGCGACCCGGGCAACATGATTCGGGTCTGACCATGTCTTACGGGATGGCAACGGCGCTGGCACGGCTGGCCGGGCTGGCAAGGCGGGACGGCGGGGGCAGGGGCGGCGGCCGCGGCCGTCTGGCAATGGTGCTGCGGGTGCTGGACGGGCCCGGCCTGCGGGCCGGCATCGGCGCGGCACAGTTCGAACGGCTGCTTGATCTGCTGACCCTGCGGCTGGTGCAGGACCTGTGCCTGCAGCCGCAGCCGCGCGCGGCCGCCGGCGCCGACATTCGCGGCCTTCTGCCCGGCCCGGGCCTTCTGCCCGAGGTGGCAAGGCTGCTGCAGTCGCTGCGCGACGAGGGTATCGATCCCGGCGGGTTGCGCGTCTGCCCGCGCCTGCGTGTGGTGTTGGTCCGGGACCCGGGCGGCGATCGCGAGGCCGGGGATCTGCTGGCCTTCGGCAGTGCGGTCATGGACCGGGCCGAGGCCACGCAGACGCTGATCCATGCCGTCGACATGCCGCCCGCGGCGCCATGCGCGGCGCCCGGCCTGTCCGGGGACGGGGAATTGCGTTTCCAGCCGCAGATCTGCTGCGATACCGGGGCGGTGCTGGCGCTGCAATTGCTGCCGCCGGGCTGCGGCCTGGACGCCGTCTGGCCGGTCGGCCTGGCCGAGGGGGCGCTGCGCCGTGGCCTGGGCTGTCTTGCCGCCTGGGACCGGATGGGGCGGCATGTGCCGATGCTGTCGCTGGGTCTGGCCGCGCCGGTGCTGGCCTCTCCTGACATCGTGCCCGCCATCCTGTGGGAACTGGACCGGCAAGAGCTTGTCCCCGCCCGGTTGGAGATCGAGATCGCCGCCGTTCCCGGCGCCGCCAGCCGCGCCGTCAAGGCCAACCTGCAGCGGCTTGCGGCGGCGGGCTGCCATATCGCGCTGGGCCAGTTCGGCAGCGCCGGCGCCGGGCTGGACGAACTGAAGGGCCAGGCGATCGGCAAGGTCCGGATCGGGCGGGAATTCGTGCAGGACTGCCATCAGCGCGCCGATCAGCAGCGCATGATCCTTGCGGTGCTGGCGCTTGCCCAGCATCTGGCCATGTCCACCCTGGCCAGCGGCGTCGAGACGGCAGAAGAGGCGGCCTTCCTGGCGCAGATCGGCCTTCACGGGCTGCAGGGTCCGGCGGTGGCGCCGCCGCTTTCGGCCGCCGGGGTGGATGATTTCCTGCAGACGCTTGGTCCCGGCCCCGCGCGCGGCCTGCCGGCCCGCCGCCGGGCCTGAACCCCGCGCGGGCGCCGCGGCCCCTGGCCGCTGCCCGCGATCCGGGGCGTTGCGGGCAAATTCCCTTGACCTTTGCCGGTCGCTTCTGTTGAAGCGGCCCGGTGACCCGAAGGCCGGGTGACGACGAGGGGCAGAACCGGAATGCAAGACAACAACCGCAATCTCATCCTGGCGATGGTGCTTTCGGCACTCGTCATGCTCGTCTGGTCGATCTTCTTCGTACCCGAGCCCGCGCCCGCACCCGAGGCGGCGCCCGGCCAGGGCAGCGAGCTCAGCACCAGCCAGACCGCGCCCGGCAGCACGGCAGAGCCCGGCAGCGCCCCGGTGCTGGACCAGGCGGCGGCCGCCAGCGCCGACCCCTCGGCCGCAGCCGGCCGGATCAGGATCGAGTCGCCCTCGCTTGCCGGTTCGATCTCGCTGGCCGGCGGGCGCATCGACGATCTGGAACTGACCGGCTTTCGCGAGACCCTGGACGAGAACTCGCCCTTCGTGCGCCTGCTGTCGCCCACCGCGCAGACGGTGCTGAAAGCCGAGGGCAGCGCCACCGCCCCCGGGGGCGATCTGCATGCCGTGGTCCAGAAGCCCTATTACGCGGTCTATGGCTGGATGCCCGCCGCCGGCACCGACCCGGCGCTGGTGCCAGGCCCGGCGACGATCTGGCAGGTGGAATCGGGCGATGCGCTGGCCCCGGGCAAGCCGGTCACGCTGCGCTGGGACAATGGCGCCGGCCAGATCTTTCGCCGCACCTA
This sequence comes from Paracoccus sp. (in: a-proteobacteria), assembly GCF_039808215.1. Classification (GTDB taxonomy): domain Bacteria; phylum Pseudomonadota; class Alphaproteobacteria; order Rhodobacterales; family Rhodobacteraceae; genus Paracoccus. Next base: position 99,410 of record NZ_JBDHSP010000004.1, on the reverse strand, counting down.
TGAGCTGGACGACAAGTTCCTGTTCACCGTCACCCAGTCGCTGGAAAACACCGCCGCGGCGCCCTTCGCGGCGGCGCCCTACGGCATCCTTGCCCGCCACGGCCGCCCCGACACCCAGAACTTCTTCGTTCTGCACGAGGGCGTGGTCGGCATGACCGACGGCAGCCTGCTGGAAAAGAAATACAAGAGCCTGCCCGACCTGGACCCGGTGGCGGGCGAGGGTCCGGCCAGCCTGATCGAGGTCAAGGAAAACGGCTGGATCGGCTTCACCGACAAATACTGGATGACCACGCTGGCCCCGACCCCGGGCACGCCCTTCACCGCGGTGGTGAAATACGCCCCCGGCGCCGACATCTACCAGACCGAGACCCGCATGCCGGTGCAGACCGTGGCGCCGGGCGCCACCGGCACCAGCGCCAGCTACCTGTTCGCCGGCGCCAAGGTCTGGGAGGTCATCAACGGCTATCAGGAAAACCCCGGCATCGACCGTTTCGTCGATTCGATCGACTGGGGCTGGTTCTATTTCCTGACCAAGCCGATCTTCCGCCTGCTGCACTGGCTGCACGGCATGATCGGCAACATGGGCTGGTCGATCATCGCCCTGACCTTCATCCTGAAGCTGCTGGTCTTTCCGCTGGCGCGCAAATCCTATGTCTCGATGGCGCGCATGAAGGAAATGCAGCCGCAGATGGAGGAGTTGAAGGCGCGCACCGGCGACGACCGGGTGAAGTATCAAAAAGAAGTCATGGAGCTTTACAAGCGCGAGAAGGTGAACCCGGCCGCCGGCTGCCTGCCCGTGCTGCTGCAGATCCCGATCTTTTTCTCGCTCTACAAGGTGATCTTCGTCACCATCGAATTGCGCCACGCCCCCTGGGTCGGCTGGATCCGCGACCTTTCGGCGCCCGATCCGTCCAGCCTGTGGAACCTCTTCGGCATGCTGCCCTGGGCGGCGCCGGGGCAGGGCAGCTTCCTGCACAGCTTTACCCTGCCGGTGCTGGCGATCGTGCTTGGCATCTCGATGTGGATGCAGCAGAAGCTGAATCCGGCCCCCGCCGATCCGGCGCAGAAGATGATCTTTGCCTGGATGCCCTGGATCTTCATGTTCATGCTGGGCGGCTTTGCCTCGGGGCTGGTGCTTTACTGGATCACCAACAACACCATCACCATCATCCAGCAGTATACGATCATGTCGATGCACGGCCACCGGCCCGACCTGTTCGGCAATATCCGTTCAAGCCTGCCGTCGCGCCCCAAGGCCGGGGGCAATGCCAAGGACAAGGGCGGGAAATGACCGCCCGGATCGCCCGGATCCGTCGCCACCCGATCAAGTCGCTGGGGGGCGAGGACATGGCCCGCGTGTCGCTGCAGGCGGCGCGCCGGCTGCCGGGCGACCGCGTCTGGGCGATCCTGACCGCCGCAGGCGAGCCACATGCCGGAGGGGCGGGCGACCCCGACCGCTGGCTGCCGAAATCCTGCTTCCTGCGCGGCGTGGCCTCGGCCACGCTGCAAGCCGTTTGCGGGGGCTGGGGCGAGGGCACGGAGGCGGGGCCGATCCGGCTTTGCCATCCCGACCGGCCCGATCTGCACTTCGACCCCGAGACCGAGGGCGCGCGGCTGATCGACTGGGTTGCGCCGCTTTGGCCCGACGATCTGCCGCCGGCGACGCGGCTGGTGCGCGGCCCCACCGGCTGGACGGATGTGGCGCAGCCCTGGCTCTCGATCCTGTCGCTGAGCAGCCTGCGCGACCTCGAGTCGCGTCTTGGCCGGGACCTGGGCATCGCGCGCTGGCGTGCCAATCTCTGGGTCGACGGCTGGCAGCCCCATGCCGAGCGTGAGATGATCGGCCGCATCCTGAGCGTGGGCGGGGTCGAGCTGCGCGTGACCGAAGCGATCGGCCGCTGCGCCGCGACCAGCGCCGACACCGCCAGCGGCCGCATGGATGGCGACATGCCGGCGGAACTGACGACGCTTTACGGCAATCATCGGTTCGGCATCTATGCCGAGGTGGTCACCGGCGGCCAGATCGCCCTCAATGACGAGATCCGCGCATGAAAGTCGCCTTTCCAATCGCCCCCGAACCCGAGGCCGAGACCGCCGAGGCCGCACGCAAGCTGTTCGCCGGCCCGGTCGATTTTCTCAAGGGTGTGGTCGCCATGGACGGGCTGCCGCCCGCCGACCGGCCCGAGGTCTGCTTTGCCGGCCGCTCGAACGTGGGCAAGTCCAGCCTGATCAACGCGCTGACCGGGCGCAACGGCCTGGCGCGGGCCTCGAACACCCCGGGCCGCACCCAGGAGATCAACTATTTCAGCCTGGGCGCGCAGTCCTATCTGGTGGACCTGCCCGGCTATGGCTTTGCCCGGGCGCCGGTGGCGGTGGTGGCGAAATGGCAGGCGCTGCTGAAGAACTATCTGGCCGGGCGGCAGACGCTGCGCCGGGCCTTTGCGCTGATCGATTCGCGTCATGGCGTCAAGGATGTCGACCATGAGATCATGCGCCTCCTGGACCGCGCCGCGGTGCCCTTCCAGGTGGTGCTGACCAAGGCCGACAAGATCGGCCCGCAGGCCATGGCCGCCACGGTCGCGCAGGTGCAGGAGGCGCTGCAGAAGCATCCCGCCGCCTATCCGGAACTGGTGCTGACCAGCTCCGACAAGGGCCAGGGCATCGCCACCCTGCGCGCCATCATCGCCGGCCTGGGGCAGGACGGCAGCAACTGAACCGCCCGGCCCGCCGGCCGGCGCGACGAACTGGGGCCAAATGATGAGAATGCAGAACATGAACCGTGACTGGACCGCTACCGCCCGCACCCTGTCCGAAGCGCTGCCCTACATGCAGCGCTATTCGGGCGCCGTCGTGGTGGTCAAATTCGGCGGCAACGCCATGGGCGACGATGCCGCCATGGCCGAATTCGCCCGCGACATCGTGCTGATGCGGCAGGTCGGCATCCATCCGGTGGTGGTGCATGGCGGCGGGCCGATGATCAACGACCTGCTGGGCAGACTGGGCATCGAAAGCCGTTTCGTACGCGGCAAGCGCGTCACCACCCGCGAGACCGTCGAGGTGGTCGAGATGGTGCTCTCGGGGCTGGTCAACAAGCGCATCGTGCAGGCGATCAACGACGCGGGGGGCCGCGCGGTGGGGATTTCGGGCAAGGACGACGATCTGATGGTCTGCGAACCGGACGACCCGGAACTGGGCTTTGTCGGTCGCCCGGTCGAGATGAACGTGCAGATCATCCGCGATCTCTACAATGCCGGGCTGATCCCGGTCATCGCCCCCGTCGCCACCGGCATGGAGGACAACGAGACCTTCAACGTCAATGGCGACACCGCCGCCGGCGCCATCGCCGGGGCGCTGAAGGCCGACCGGCTGCTGCTGCTGACCGATGTTTCGGGGGTGAAGAACGCCCATGGCGAGGTGCTGACGCAGATGCATCCCGTGCAGGTGCGCACGATGATCGCCGAGGGAACCATCGCCGGCGGCATGATCCCCAAGACCGAGACGGCGCTGAAGGCGCTCGAGGACGGGGTGCGCGCCGTGGTCATCCTTGACGGGCGCGTGCCCAATGCCTCGCTGCTGGAACTGTTCACCGAACATGGCGCCGGATCGCTGATCCGCTCGACCGAGCCGCGGGTCAAGCCGCGCGGATTGCGCCAGGGCGACAGCGGGCTTTAGCACCTGTCCGGGGGGCGGCAATTCGGGCTTGCCGGCACCGCCGGCGCTATGGCAGGCTCGGCGGGCTGAACCTGCCCAAAAGGCAATTCGATGACGCCACTCGGACACTGCCGCCTGATTCTGACCCGCCACGCGAAATCGTCCTGGGACGATCCTGGCCAGCCCGACCATGACCGTTCGCTGAACGAACGCGGCCGCCGTTCGGCGCGCGAGCTGGGCGACTGGCTGGCCAGCCGCGGCTATGAGCCCGAGGAGGTGCTGTGCTCGACCGCGCAGCGCACGCGCGAGACCTGGAGCCAGGTGGCCGCCACCCCGCTCGAGGTGCGGCCGCATGTCCGCTATGAGCCGGGGCTTTATCACGCCGCGCCGGAAAAGATGCTCGACATCCTGCGCACCGCCTCGGCGCCGACGGTGATGATCGTCGGCCACAACCCGGGCATCGCCGAATTCGCCGCCATGCTGCCGGCGCGGGCGCCGCTGGATCCGGATTTCCGCCGCTTTCCGACCGCGGCGACGCTGGTGGTCGATTTCCAGATCGACGACTGGTCCGAACTGCGCCCTGGCGAGGGCAGCGTGCTGGATTTCGTCAGCGTCGTGCGCCGGCACTGAGGCGCGGCCTCAGACCTGCACCTCAGACCTGCAATCGGGTGACGACGCGGGCGGCGAACAGCCGCTCGACATCCTCGGCGCGGCAAAGCTGGCTTGCGGGCGTCTGCACCGTGGCCGAGGCCGCCGCCGCCGCCAGCCCCAGCGCATCGGTGACCGGCCAGCCGCGGGCATGGCCCAGGGTGAAGCCGGCCAGAAAGCTGTCGCCGGCGCCCACCTTGCTCAGCACCGGCACGCGTGCCGCCTCGGCGTGCCAGATGCCGTCTTCGGTGGCGATGATATTGCCGTCGCGCCCGCGCGCCACGATCACCCCGCGCGCGGCGCCCGAGGCGACCAGGCTGGCGGCAAAGCCCGCGGTATCGGCGCGGTAATGCAGCGGGCGCCCGGCCAGGCCCTCGGCCTCGGCATCGTCCATGCGCAGGATCTCGACCCGGCGATCGCGCGAGGCGGCGATGCCGGCCAGCGCTTCGCCCGAGGTGTCCACGACCAGCCGCGCGCCGCTGCCCTGCAGCCGCCCGGCCAGCTGCGCGGCAAAGCCCGCCGGCACGCCTGGCGGGTTCGAGCCCGACAGCACCACCAGCCCCCCCGCCGGCGCGGCGCCAAGGGCGAGGGCCAGCGCCGCCGCGACATCCTGCGCCGACCATTGTGGCCCGGGCATGACAAAGCGGAACTGCTGGCCGATGGCGCGGTCGTCCACGGTCAGGGATTGCCGGGTCTCGCCCGGGGCGGGCAGGGCAAGGACGCGGATCCCGGTGGCGGCCAGCAGGTCGGCATAGCGCTGGCCGGTGCGCCCGCCCAGCGCCACCAGCGCCATGCTGTCGCCGCCCATGATGCGGATGGCGCGGCTGACATTGACCCCGCCACCGCCGGGGTCGAAGCCGGGCGCCGCGCAGCGCAGCTTGGCATCCGGCACCACCCGCGCCACCGCGGTCGAGATGTCCAGCGCCGGGTTCAGCGTCACGGTCAGGATCGGCGCCTGGGCCATCACTCCCACCAGCGGTCGATGGCGGCGATGTCGGCGTCGGACCAGCCGAAGTGATGGGCGAATTCATGCACCACGACATGGGCGACCAGCGCCCCCAGCGTCACGTCGCCGCGGCTGGCCCATTCGTCCAGGATGGCGCGGCGAAACAGCCAGACCGTGTCGGGGAAATGCTGCGGCTCGCTGGCGGATTTTTCCGTCATCGGCACGCCGTCGTAAAGCCCGGTCAGTTCCAGCGGGTCGTCGATCTGCAGTTCGTCGAGAAATTCCTCGCTGGCGAAATCCTCGACCCGCAGCACCACCGCCGCGGCGGGGCCGGCGAATTCCGGCGGCAGGCCGGCGATGGCCGCGCGCGCAAGGCTTTCGATCAGGGCGCAGTCGGGGGCTTCGGCGTCTTTCCAGTCGGGCATCTGCTCACCTCGCATCTGTTCCCGATATGGACAAAAACCGCGCTTTGTGAAAGAGCGAAGCCGACAGGAGACCGCCATGACCACCACCCGTTTCGCCCCTTCGCCGACCGGCCACATCCATGTGGGCAACCTGCGCACCGCGCTGATGAACCATCTGATCGCGCGCAAGACCGGCGGCACCTTCATCCTGCGCCTTGACGACACCGACCGCGAGCGCAGCAAGCAGGAATATGCCGACGGCATCCAGCGCGATCTGGAATGGCTGGGCCTGACCTGGGACCGGCTGGAGCGCCAGTCCGACCGTTTCGACCGCTATGCCGAGGTGGCCGATGAACTGCGCGCCTCGGGGCGCATGTATGAAGTGTTCGAAACCCCGACCGAGCTGGACCTCAAGCGCAAGAAGCAGCTGAACATGGGCAAGCCCCCGGTCTATGACCGTGCCGGGCTGAAACTGTCCGCCGGGGACAAGGACAGGCTGCGCGCCGGGGGCCGCGCCGGCTACTGGCGCTTCCTGCTGGATCAGGAGCGGATCGAATGGCAGGACGGAATCCTGCACCATATCTCGATCGACGCGGCCTCGGTCTCGGATCCGGTGCTGATCCGCGCCGACGGGCAGGTGCTTTACACCTTCGCCTCGGTCGTCGATGACGTGGATATGGGCGTGACCGACATCGTGCGCGGCGCCGATCACGTCACCAATACCGCGACCCAGATCCAGATCATCCGCGCAATTGGCGGCACGCCGCCGAATTTCGCCCATCACAGCCTGCTCACAGGCGCGCAGGGCGAGGAACTGTCGAAACGCCTCGGCGCGCTCTCGATCCGCGAAATGCGCGAAAGCGGCATCGCCCCCGAGGCGCTGTTGTCGATGATGGCGCGGCTGGGGTCCTCGCAGCCGATGGCTTTGCGCATGTCGCTGGACGAATTGGCCGAGGGGTTCGATCTGTCGCAATTCGGCGCCTCGCCCACGAAATTCGACTCCGAGGAACTGCTGCCGCTGACCCGTGAGGCCAACCAGCACCGCCCGTTCGCCGAGGTCGCCGGGCGCATCAGGACGCTGGGCGTGCCCGACGATCTGGCCGAGCGTTTCTGGCGCGTCGCCGCGCAGAACATCACCAGGCTGGATGAACTCGGCGGCTGGTGGCAGATCTTCTCGCAAGGGGCCGAGCCGCAGATCGAACCCGAGGACGCCGGCTTCATCGCTGACGCGATGAAGCTGCTGCCGCCGCCGCCCTATACGGACGCGACCTGGGCCGAGTTCACCAATGCGGTGAAGGCGGCCACCGGGCGCAAGGGCAAGGGGCTGTTCATGCCGCTGAGAAAGGCGCTGACCGGGCAGGCGCATGGGCCGGACATGTCCGAGGTGATGCCACTATTGCAGGTGGTGCGCGCCCGCGGCTGAGGCCACGCGGCAAGAATACCAAAAGGCCGCCCGGCGAGGCGGCCTTTTGCATGTGCGTGGCCTGCTGCGCCGGCAATGTGTCCGGCCTGGCTGGGCGTCATGGGTGGGAGCAGGGACTGCTGCCCACCCGGCAGGATCGAAACATATAACCAGAGAACCGCTTGACGTGGTGGTGAAACAGGAAACCGCTTACCGAACATCTGTCTTATGCACCGGCCGTGCGGGAAAGGAAACTTGTCCAAAAGTTAGGTGTTGCGCCCGGCAACATGCCGGGCGTTGCGGGCGGGATTTGCGGGTGCCGCGCCTGGCCCCGCGACTGCCTTGGTTCTTGCTATGGCGCGCAAAATCCCATAGCTAGCGCGCTGAGACAGGCGGGGGGCGCCTTGCGGCGCCGCATCGGGGGGCGCAGTCCCGGCCCGCGGCATGGATGGATGAAGGAAGACAAATGCAGGTCAAGGAAACCCAGAACGACGGGCTGAAGCGCGGCTATGAATTCACGCTGCCGGCGGCCGATCTTGCCGCCCAGGTGGATGCCAAGCTGAAAGAGGCCCAGCCCGAGGTCGAGATGAAGGGCTTCCGCAAGGGCAAGGTGCCGATGGCGCTGCTGAAAAAGCAGTTCGGCCAGCGCATTCTGGGCGATGCCATGCAGGAGGCCATCGACAAGGCGCTGCGCGATCATCTGGAAAGCTCGGGCGACCGTCCCGCCCTGCAGCCCCGCATCGAGATGGTCAATGGCGAGGACTGGAAAGAGGGCGACGATGTCGTCGTCACCGTCGCCTATGAGGCGCTGCCGGCGATCCCCGAGACCGACCTCTCCGGCGTCGAGCTTGAGCGTCTGGTGGTGGTGGCCAGCGACGAGCAGGTGGATGAGGCGCTGGCGAATCTCGCCAAGAACGCCCAGACCTTCGACGACCGCAAGAAGGGCAGCAAGGCCAAGGACGGCGACCAGATCGTGATCGACTTCAAGGGCATGGTCGATGGCGAGGCCTTTGAGGGCGGCTCGGCCGAGGATTATCCGCTGGTGCTCGGCTCGAACAGCTTCATTCCCGGCTTCGAGGACCAGCTGGCCGGTGCCAAGGTCGGCGACGAGGTCCGGGTCGAGGTGAAATTCCCCGAGGACTATGGGCACCAGGGCCTGGCCGGCAAGGACGCGGTCTTTGAAACCACCGTCAAGGCGGTGAGGGCGCCGAAACCCGCCGAACTGGATGACGAACTGGCAAAGAAATTCGGCGCCGACAGCCTGGAAGCGCTGAAAGGCCAGATCCGCGAGCGCATGGAGGCCGAGTTCAAGGGCGCCGCGCGCCAGGTGCTCAAGCGGGCACTGCTCGACAAGCTGGATGCGCTGGTCAAGTTCGACCTGCCCGAATCGCTGGTCGAGGCCGAATCGCATCAGATCGCGCATCAGCTCTGGCATGACGAGCATCCCGAGGAACACGGTCACAACCACGGCGAGATCGAGCCCTCGGACGAGCACAAGTCGCTGGCCGAGCGCCGTGTGCGTCTGGGCCTGCTGCTGGCCGAGATCGGCCAGAAGGCCGAGATCACCGTCAGCGAGCAGGAAATGACCCAGGCCGTGCTGCGCCAGGCCCGTCAGTATCCGGGCCAGGAACGCGCCTTCTTCGAGTTCATCCAGCAAAACCCGCAGGCGCAGCAACAACTGCGCGCGCCGATCTTCGAGGACAAGGTCGTCGATCACATCGTCGATGGCGCCAAGGTCACCGAAAAGCCGGTCAGCAAGGACGATCTGGAAAAGGCCATCGAGGCGTTGGACCAACTCTGATCCGGCCCCGGCCAGGACTGCGAAGGCCGCCTCCCGGGGCGGCCTTCGGCATTTGCGGACCTTGGCTAGAGGCGGTGCAGCCGCGGGTCGTGGTCGGCCGGACCGCCGGGTTCGGACCTGTCCTCGGGCCCGTCCCAAGGGTCGCGCAGCAGCGGATCGCCGCGCAGGTCGGGCAGGGGCGGCGGGCCGCGCCGCGCTGGCCCTTCGGGCGTCGGGTGCCGGCCCAGCATCCGCGCCAAGAGATCCGAGATCGCGGCAAGGTCGCGGCCCAGTGCGCCGCCATTGCCCACGGAGGCCAGGCCCTGACGGGCGACGGCCAGCGCCTGCAGCGCCGTGTCAAGGCCGCCGGCGATGCGCGCGGCATTCGCCTCGAATTCCTGCAGCAGCGAGGGGCCGGGGGGCTTGCCATCGCGATCGGGGCGCGGGGTGGCCGGCCGCCCCGCCGCGCGGTGCAGCGCCAGCCCCGCGCCCACGGTCAGCGCCGCACTGGCCAGCGCCGCAAGCAGCCATGGCCGCGCGGCGGTTTCGTCGGCAGGATCCTGGGGTTCGTGCGGGGCGTCGGGCATCGCTGGCGGCTTTCCGGGCTGGCATCTCGTCCGGGATCAACCCGCGGCGGCGGCGAATGTTCCGCGTCTGCCGCCGCCGGTCCGCAGGCATGAAAAAACGCGCCGGGTTGCGGCGCGTTTTCGGGTCTCGCTGCGCTTTGGGCTCAGCGGATGTCCTCGTCCTCGTCGCGGCCGGCGGCGCCGATCTCGTCGAAGAGTTCCGCGATCTCGAAATCGGCGGCGGCTTCGGCCTCGGCGGCCAGTTCCCGGATCGACTTGCCCGTGGCCTGCAGTTCGGCCTCTTCGGCCGAACGGGCGACGTTCAGGGTGATGGTCGCATCGACTTCCGGGTGCAGGTGCACGCGGACCTCGTGCAGGCCCAGCTCCTTGATCGGCGCGGTCAGCACGACCTGGCGGCGCTCGACGGCAAAGCCCTCGGCATTGGCGGCATCGGCGGCGTCACGCGGGGTGACCGAACCGTAAAGCGCGCCGGCGTCCGAGGCCGAGCGGATGATGACGAAGCTTTGGCCGTTCAGCTTTTCGGCGATCGTCTCGGCATCGGCGCGGCTCTCGTCGTTGCGGGTCGCGAGTTCGGCCTTGCGGGCCTCGAATGCCTTGATATTGGCGTCCGAGGCGCGCAGCGCCTTGCCCTGCGGCAGAAGGAAGTTGCGCGCGAAACCGTCCTTGACGCGGACGACCTCGCCCATCTGGCCCAGCTTGGCCACACGTTCCAGCAGGATGACTTGCATGTTCGTCTCTCCTTACTTCACGGCATAGGGAAGCAGGGCGAGGAAGCGGGCGCGCTTGATGGCGCGGGCCAGTTCACGCTGCTTCTTGGCCGAGACGGCGGTGATGCGCGAGGGCACGATCTTGCCGCGTTCGCTGATGTAGCGCTGCAGCAGCCGCGTGTCCTTGTAGTCGATCGCAGGCGCGTTGTCGCCCGAGAAGGGGCAGACTTTCCGGCGGCGGAAGAAGGGTTTGTTCGCCATTTTCTGTGGTTCCTTTCCCTCAGTTCCGCTCGTCGCGGTCGCGACGCTCGCGGCGCTCGCCACGATCACCCCGGTCGCCGCCGCGATCGCCACGGTCCCCGCGGTCGCCACGATCACCGCGCTCGCGCTCGTCGCGCTTCTGCATCTGGATCGAGGGGCCGTCCTTGTGCTCGTCCACGCGCACGGTCAGCACGCGCATCACGTCGTCATGCAGGCGGGCGAGGCGCTCCATCTCCTGCACGGCGGCCGAGGGCGCGTCCGAACGCAGGAAGGCGTAATGGCCCTTGCGGTTCTTGTTGATCTTGTAGGCCAGGGTGCGCACACCCCAGTATTCGTTGTCGACCACCTTGCCGCCGTTGTCGGCAAGAACGGTCGAAAAATGTTCGATCAGCCCTTCGGCCTGCGTGTTCGACAGGTCCTGGCGGGCGATCAGCACATGCTCGTAAAGCGGCATGCATTCACCTTTTTTCAGGGCGCATTTCAACGGCGGGACATCCTTTCCGCGCCCCGCCACGAGAGGCTGCGCCGGTTTCGCATTTGCGGAAGGATGCGGCCTTATAGCGAGTCATGCCGCGAATGCAAGGCGAAACCGGGTCTGGGCGGGGTTCCGCCCTGGCTGCCGTCACCCGAAATTGTCAGGCCGTTGCAAGGAGACCCATGTTGTCTCGGGTGCATTCCCTGTGGGCTCAATTCATGGCCAAATCGATCGGGAGTCCTGCATGAAACGCCTTTTCGCCCCTGCCGCCGTCCTGGCCCTGCTGGGCGCCACCAGTGCCATGGCCGAGCCGGTCGCCTTCGACTTCGATCCGTCGCACAGCCGGGCGGTGTTCGATTACAAGCATCTGGGCTTTTCGACCAGCACGGGCATCATCAACGGCGTGGCCGGCGATCTGACGCTGAACGGCGTGACCAAGCCCGTGGTGCTGGAGGTCGAGCTGAACCAGCGCGGGCCGCATCCGATGGCCGGCCAGGCTGGCTGATCTCGACCGGATCCGGACCAAAGAAAGGCCCCCGGACGGGGGCCTTTCCATGTCGGGCGGCAGGGGCCGATCCCGTGGTTACATCGGCGCCGGCAACGGCGTGTCGTCGCTGCGCACCGGCAGGATCGGATGGGTGATCTGCGGCTGCTCGCCGGTCAGCGTCTGCAGGAAGGCCACGATGTCATCGACCTGATCGCCCGCCAGTTCGGTGCCGAGCTGCGACGAGGACATGATCTGCACCGCCTCGCGCAGGTTCCAGACCACGCCCGAGTGGAAATAGGGCGCGGTCAGTGCCACGTTGCGCAGCGGCGCGGCGCGGAAGACATATTCGTCGTTCACGGTCTTGGTGACCTCGAAGCGGCCGGTGTCGCCGACGGGCAGCACCTCGGCGCCGGGTTTGGCCACCAGCCCGAAAGGATAGTAATCCTGCCCGCCGAAGTTCATGCCGTAATGGCAGGCGATGCAGCCGGTATCCATGAACGCCTGCAACCCGCGCTTTTCCTGATCGGTCATCGCCGCGTCATCGCCGGCCAGGAAGCGGTCGAAGGCGCCGCGCGGGGTGATCAGCGTCGCCTCGAACTGCTCGATCGCGGCCGCGAAATTGTCGAAATTCACCGGGTCGTTGTCGCCGGGGAAGGCGGTCTGGAAGGCGTCGACATATTCCGACATGGATTTCAGCGTCTTGACCAGATCGTCGGGCGTGTTGCTCATCTCGACGCCGGCCTGCACCGGACCCTTGGCCTGCTCGGCCAGGTCGGGCGCGCGGCCATCCCAGAACTGCGCCGCGTTGAAGATGGCGTTCAGCATGGTCGGGGCGTTCCTCGGCCCCCGTTGCCAGCCATGCCCGACCGATGTCGGCAGGCCGTCCACGCCGCCGAGCCCGACGTTGTGGCAGGTCTGGCACGAGATCAACCCCGAGCGCGACATGCGCGGGTCAAAGAACAGTACCCGGCCCAGGTCGATCTTCTCGGCGGTCAGGGCGATGCCCTCGGGATTGTCCTCGGTCTTCTTGATGGCGGTGATCTCGGCGGGGATCGCCTCGAGCACGGCCCTGGCCTCGTCGCGCAGCGCACTGCTATCGATGGCTGCGTCCTGCGCCATGGCCGGCAATGCGGCCAGGGCCAGGCTCGTGGCGGTCAGCAGGGGGACGAAACTCACTTCTGGTTCCTCCGTCGGTGACAGGTTCGTGGCTCGCGCGTCATGGCGATTCTGCGCCAATCGGCCGGACGGCGCGTTGATCCAGGTCAGTCGCGGCGCGGTTCCACCTTGCCGCCCGCCGGCGCAGCGGCTAATTCCCCGGCCATGCTGCCGCAGGATCGCCTTTCCCGCATCGTCGAGCGTTTCGAATATCTCGAAGCGCGGCTGAACGATGGCCCGGCGCCCGAGGAAATCGCCGCCATCGGCCGCGAATATGCCGAGCTGAAGCCGGTCGTGGTCCAGATCGCCGAATGGCGCGACGCGCTGGATGGCATCGCCGAGGCGCAGGCCATGCTGGCCGACCCCGAAATGCGCGAACTGGCCGAGGACGAGCTGGCGCGGCTGCGCGCCGCCCTGCCGGATCTGGAGCATGCCCTGCGCGTCGCCCTGCTGCCGCGCGATGCGGCGGATGCACGCCCCGCCATCCTCGAGATCCGCCCCGGCACCGGCGGCGAGGAGGCGGCGCTGTTCGCAGGCGATCTGCTGTCGATGTATCGCCGCTTTGCCGAATCGCAGGGCTGGGATTTCCAGATGCTTGAACTGGCCGAATCCGACCTGGGCGGCGTGCGCGAGGCGGTGGCGCGGATCGCCGGCGAGGGTGTCTTTGCCCGGATGAAATACGAATCCGGCGTGCATCGGGTACAGCGCGTACCGGAAACCGAATCGGGCGGGCGCATCCACACCAGCGCCGCCACCGTCGCCGTGCTGCCCGAGGCCGAGGAGGTCGATATCGACATCCCCGCCGGCGACATCCGCATCGACACCATGCGCGCCTCGGGTGCTGGCGGGCAGCATGTGAACACCACCGATTCGGCGGTGCGCATCACCCACCTTCCGACCGGCATCGTGGTGACCAGCAGCGAGAAATCCCAGCACCAGAACCGTGCCAATGCCATGGCGGTGCTGCGCGCGCGGCTTTACGATCTGGAACGCTCGCGCGCCGATGCCGAACGTGCCGCGGACCGCCGCTCGCAGGTGGGTTCGGGCGACCGGTCGGAACGCATCCGCACCTATAATTTCCCGCAAGGGCGGATGACCGACCATCGCATCGGGCTGACGCTTTACGCGCTTGACCGCATCATGGCGGGCGATCTGGTCGAGATCGTCGATGCGCTTCTGGCCCATGACCAGGCCGCGCGCCTGGCCGCGCAGGAGGGCTGAGATGACCGGGGCCGAGGCGCTGCGCGCCGGCGCCGCGCGGCTTGCGGCCGCCGGCGTGCCCGATGCCGCGAATGATGCCCGGCTGCTCATGGCGCATGCGCTGGGGCTGGCGCGCCACCAGTTGGGCACCGCCCTTGCCGCGCCGCTGCCGCCCGCCGCGCTGCGCGCCTATGGCGCGGCGCTGGCCGCCCGGGCGGCGCGCCAGCCGGTCAGCCAGATCCTTGGCCGCCGCGCCTTCTGGAAGCATGAATTCCGCGTGACCCGGGATACGCTTGACCCGCGCCCGGACACCGAAACCCTGGTCGAGGCGGCGCTGGCCGAGCCCTTTGCCGCGGTGCTGGACCTTGGCACCGGCACTGGCGCCATCCTGATCTCGCTGCTGGCGGAGCGCCCGGCGGCGCGGGGCATGGCCACCGACATCTCGGCCGCGGCGCTGGTGGTGGCGCGCCAGAACGCGGCCGCCATCGGCGTCCGGGCCGAGTTCCTGCAGTCGGACTGGTTCCAGGCGGTTACCGGCAGTTTCGACCTGATCGTGTCGAATCCGCCCTATATCGCCCTGGCCGAGATGCCCGCTCTGGCACCCGAGGTCCGCGACTGGGAACCGGTGCAGGCCCTGACCGATGGCGCCGACGGGCTTTCGGCCTATCGCGCCATCGCCATGGGCGCCCCGGCGCATCTGGCGCCGAAGGGCCGGCTGATGGTCGAGATCGGCCCGAGCCAGGGGCAGGCGGTGGCGGCGCTGATGCGCCAAGCCGGCCTGGCCGATCCCCGCATCCTGGCCGATCTGGACGGGCGCGATCGCGTCGTCTGGGCGCGCAAGCCGGGCTGAACCGGCAGAGATCGGCAGGTTTTGCCGGTTGCGGCGAAATTTCCGCTTGTAAGCGGCGCTGCAGCATGTTTATTCGCAGATGTGACGGGGGCTCGCCGCCCACGCACGGGTCAACATTGCTCAGAATCCAGCAGGCCATGTGGGAAACGCGCCAGGCGCAACCTCCCACGGCGCGTTCCGCCGCGGCTCTGACCCCAACCTCAGCCGGCCCGATATCCCGGCAGAAACTGACATACAAGCTGATGAGATCATCCAAATCCCGTTCGCGCAACAAGTCTAACCGCCAGCGCACCTTGGGCAATGTCGTCAACCGTGTCTTCGATTCCTCGGGCCCCGAGGGCAAGGTGCGGGGCACGCCCCAGCAGATCATCGAGAAATACCTGACGCTCGCCCGCGACGCGCAGCTCTCGAACGACCGCGTTGCCGAGCAGAGCTTTCTGCAGCATGCCGAACATTACACCCGCATGCTGGGCGAGGCGCAGCGCGAGCAGGCCGAGCGCCAGCAGAGCCAGCCGTTCCAGCGCGACGACGACACCCGCGACGAGGGCAATGGCAATGGCGACAGCGCCGGCCCGCCGCAGGGCGGGCGCCATGAACCGCGCGAGGACCGCCGCGACCATCGCCGGGACGAGCGCCGCGAGGACCGCCAGCCGCATGCCCGCGGCCAGGACCGCGCCGAGCCCCGGACCGAGGGCGGCCTGCCGCCGGTGATTTCCGCGGACGAGGCCACGGGTCCGGTCGCCACGCCCGAAAGCGCCCTGCGCGAACCCGCGCCGGTGACGCCGCCGCCGGCCGAGCCGGCCATTGCCGCCGAGGCCGCACCGCAGCCCGTCGAGGCGGCAGAGGCCGCGCCGCAGCCCGCCGAGGCGGCAGAGGCCGCGCCGCAGCCCGCCGAGACGGCCGAGGCCGATGCAGCCCCGGCGCCGCGTCGCCGCACGCGCGCCGCCACCGGCGCCGCCCCGCGCAGCCGCAAGAAGCCGGCCGAGGGCAGCGACGCCCCGGCGCCGGACAAGGTCACCGGCGAGTGACAGCCCTCAGCGCGGCGCGGCGGCCAGTCCCCGCGCCAGCGCGCAGAACTGCTCAAGCGCGATCTCTTCGGCCCGGGCGGTCGGGGCGATCCCGGCCTCAAGCAGCAGATCCTCGATCCGCGGATGCAGCCCCTTCAGCGAGGCACGCAGCATCTTGCGCCGCTGGTTGAAGCCCGCCGCTACGACGCGGCCCAGCAGCGCCGGATCGGCCGGATAGCGCGGCGCGGGCAGGGCGGTCAGATGCACCACCGCGGAATGGATCTTGGGCGCGGGGACAAAGGCCTCGGGCGGCAGCGTCATCACGATCCTTGCCTCCGAGCGCCATCGCGCCAGCACCGCCAGCCGGCCATAGGCCTTGCCGCCGGGCCGCGCCACGATGCGCTCGGCCACCTCTTTCTGGAACATCAGCGTCAGCGACTGCCAGAAGGGTGGCCAGGCGGCGGGCGTCAGCCAGCGGATCAGCAGTTCGGTGCCGACATTATAGGGCAGGTTCGCCACGATGCGGATCGGCGGCACCAGATGCGCCAGCGGATCGACCTCGAGCGCGTCGCCATGGACCACCTGCAGCCGCCCCGGATAGGCCGCGGCGATCTCGGCCAGCGCCGGCAGGGCGCGCGCGTCCTTCTCGATCGCCAGCACCCGGCGCGCGCCCTCGGCCAGCAGCCCGCGGGTCAGGCCGCCGGGGCCGGGGCCGACCTCGATCACGTCGCAGCCCGACAGATCGCCCGCGGCGCGCGCGATCTTGGCGGTCAGGTTCAGGTCCAGCAGGAAATTCTGCCCAAGCTGCTTTTTCGCCCGCAGGTCGTGGCGGGCGATCACCTCGCGCAGCGGCGGCAGGCCGTCGATAGCGCTCATCGCCGGCCTGCCATGTCCCAGGCCATGCGCAGCGCCGCGATCGTGCTGGCCGGATCGGCCAGCCCCTTGCCGGCGATGTCGAAGGCGGTGCCATGGTCGGGCGAGGTGCGCACGAAGGGCAGGCCCAGCGTCACATTCACCCCGCCCGCGAAATCCAGCGTCTTGATCGGGATCAGCGCCTGGTCGTGATAGGCGCAGATCGCCGCGTCGTAGCGGCGGCGCGCGGCAGGGTGGAACATGGTGTCGGCGGGCAGCGGGCCGCTCAGCGCAAGGCCCTCGGACCGCAGGCGCGCGACCAGGGGTGCGATCCAGCGCAGTTCCTCATCGCCCATGCTGCCGCCCTCGCCCGCGTGGGGGTTCAGGCCGGCGATCGCCAGCCGCGGCGCGGCCAGGCCGAAATCGCGGCGCAGCGCGGCATCGGTGATGCGGATCGCCGCCTCGAGCGCGGCGGGGGTCAGCGCCGCCGGCACCTCGCTCAGCGCGATGTGGATGGTGACCGGCACCACCCGGCAGGGCGGCTCGGCATTGGTCGAGGCCAGCATCATCGCCACCGGCACATCGCCGGCCAGATGCGCCAGATACTCGGTATGGCCGGGAAAGGCAAAGCCGGCGCCACGCTTCAGCGCCTCCTTGCTGATCGGCAGGGTGCAGATGCCGCCCGCCTGGCCGGCCAGCGCCAGCCGGGCGGCGCGCGCGATGACCGCGACGACGGTGGCGGCATTGGCCGGATCGGGCCGGCCGGGCCGGGCCGGGGCGGGAAAGTCGTGACGCAACACCGCCAGCCGGTCCGTGGGCAGGGCATCGGCGGGCGAGGCGACCTCGGTCCAGGCGGTGCCCGCCGGCAGGTGCCGCGGATCGCCCAGATAGACCAGCGGCACGCCCGCACCCAGCGCCAGCGGCGCCAGTTCCGGCCCGATGCCGGCGGGCTCGCCGCAGGTCAGGATGATGGGAAGGGGATTGCGCATGCTGTCCTGTCCATTGGCGCGCGGTGCGACCCCGGCTTATGGCCGCCGGATGATGGCATCGGCGCGAAGCTCGGCCAGATAGGCATCCGCGGCGAGGTTGATCTTGCGGTTGAACAACTCGCGCCGGACCTGTTCACGGTCGGGCAGCGCATTGGGGTCGGGCGGAGGCGGCACGCTGCCGGCGGGCACCGGGGCGGCCTCGGGGGCGGGTGCCGTCTCGGCGGCCAGCAGCGCCGGCTTGCGGCTGCACAGCATCAGCAGATCGACCGCGCCGCCATAGGTGACGATGCTGATTTCGTTGTCATCGAGCGTGGCAAGGCGCAGCGCGTCGCCGGTCGGGATGCGGCCCTGCGGCAGGGTCTGGCGCTGGATCTGCTCGGCGGGCAGGCCGCGCGCATGCACGAAAAGATCGGCGCAGCTGTCGGAAAGCGCGGCGACGCGCCGGGCCTCGGCCTCGCTGGCGAGGCGGAAGCGCACATAGTCCAGCACCTGTTCGCCGGCTCCCGGGCGCAGGCTGCCGCGGGTGTCGCGCAGGAAGAACAGCACCACCGCGCCCTGCACGGTCAGGGGCTGGCTGACCTGGCCCGGCTTCATCGCCAGCAGCAGCGGCCGCAGCGCCGGGGGCAGGTTCGCCAGCGGCGTCCAGGGCAGGCGCCCGCCGGCATCGGCCGAGGGGGTGGCGGAATGGCGCCGGGCGGCGGCGGCGAAATCGGCCTCGGAGCGGATGTCGGCTGCCAGCGATTCCGCCAGTTCCATCGCCTGGTCCTCCTGCCCCGGGGGGGCGGGGATGATCAGTTCCGACAGCGCGACATGGGTGACCTGCGGCGTCTCGATGATGCGGCGCATTTCCTGGTCGACCTCGGCATCGGTGACGCGCACCTGCGGCACCACGCGCTGGCGCACCACCTCGCGCCAGACCACGCCCGAGACCACGAAATCGCGAAACGCCTGGCGCTCGATGCCGGCGCGGCCCAGTTCGGCCACGAAATCCTCGACGGCCATGTTGCCGCGGCTGGCGAATTCTGCCAGCCCGGCGTCGATCTGTTCCTGCGTGGCGGTGATGCCCATCTGCCGCGCGGCGGCGCTGCGCAGCCGGTCGTCGATCAGCGAGCGCTCGACCGAGGCGGCGTCGGTCTGCGGCGCGCGCAGCAGTTGCATGAAGCGCATGCGCTGGTCCAGTTCAAAGCGGGTGACGGCCGCATCGTTCACATAGACCAGCGGCTGAAAGGGATTGCCTTGCGCCAGCGCCGCCGACGGTCCGGTTCCGGCCAGAATCGCGGCCATGGCCGCCCCCAGAAGAATAGCGCGCATCACTTCCCTCGCCGCATCGTTTCGCCGGACCTTAGCGCAGGCACGCGCGGCGCGCCACCGTTCCCGGACCGGCTTTCCGCTTGCCGAAACCGCCCAGCCGGATGCCAAGATCGAAGCTGGTGTCCGAGCGAAGCTCGGCCGAGGAGGTGAAGCGGCGCTGCACCGACATCTCGAGTGTCACGCATTCGTTGCGGTATTGCAGCCCCAGCTGCGCCATCTGCGCCCGGTCGGCGTTGAAGTCGTAGCGCGTCTCGGCGCTGGCCCACCAGCCGTCCGAGACCTGCCAGCCAGCGGTCGCGGTCAGTTCCGACACATCGCTTTCGCGAGTCTCGCGCCGGTCCGAATCAAGCCACAGATAGCCGGCCGAGACCTGCAGCCCGGGCCGGAACCAGCCCAGGCGCAATTCGTCGCGGCTGATCGAGAAACTGTCGTCA
This sequence comes from Paracoccus sp. (in: a-proteobacteria), assembly GCF_039808215.1. Lineage (GTDB taxonomy): Bacteria > Pseudomonadota > Alphaproteobacteria > Rhodobacterales > Rhodobacteraceae > Paracoccus. The sequence continues at coordinate 80,264 of NZ_JBDHSP010000004.1, read as the reverse complement.
AACAGCGCGCGGTTGGCAATGGCCAGCCCGTTGGCACCGGCGTAATGCGCCGCCAGCAGCCAGTCCGAGCGCTTGCCGCCCAGCGGGCCGCTGTCGCCAAAGGCCAGGTCCGGCTCGCTGCGCAGCACCCGGCCGGCGGTCAGGCCGATGGACCAGCCCGCCGGGTCGATGCGCGTCCAGCCGATGCCCAGATTGGCGCGCAGTCCCGATTCCCGCGCGTCCCAGCCGGGAAAGCGGTTCAGCGCGAACAGGTTGCCCTCGTCGAATTCGATCAGGCGGCTGTCCTCGTTCGGCACCTCGTCCTCGGGGTCGCGCTCGGGCGACCAGATCAGCTGCAGCACCGGCTCGATGACATGGGTGACGCCGCCCTCGTGGCGGGCGAACGGCCAGTAGAGCGCCGCCGCCAGCACCGGATTGGCGCGCACCACCCAGTCCTCGAAGCGGCTGTCCTGGTTGATGCGATAGATGTCGGCGTCGATGCGGCCCTGCAGGGCGCCGACCAGCCCGCCCGCCAGCACCTCTTGCCGGCGCCAGCCGAAACCGACCGAGCCGCGCGCCATGTCGCGCCCAAGCAGGTCCTGCCCCGAGGAGCGGCGGTGCCCGTGCAGCGACCATTCCAGCTGCGCGATGCCGCCAAGGCCCGAGGGCTGCCAGCGCCGCTGCCAGCGCGCATCCGCCACCAGCGAGGGGGTCAGCTCGTCCGGCTCGTCGTCGCGCAGCGATTCGTAATTGCCGATGCGCGCGGTCAGCATGCGGTCGCGGCGCACGCGTTCCAGCGTCACGCCGCTCCACAGCCGGTCGGCTGTGGTGATGTCGTAATCCAGCAGATAGGCGCGGTTGCTGGCCATCTGCACCTGCAGCCCCAGCTGATAGCCGCGCGGCAGTTCGAACCGCGCGGCGCCGAACAGATAGCCGCGCGTGCGCCCGCTTTCGATGTCGTCGCGCGACAGGGCGCCGTTCCATTCCATGGCGCCGTTGCGGAAGGCCTGGCGATAGCGCAGCTCCAGCGTCCGCGTGCGGCTGGCGGCGACATAGGGCGTTGCGGTCAGGTCGGCGTGATCGCCCAGGGTGATGAAATAGGGTAGCTTGATGCCGAAGCCCAGCCCCGAGGTGGTGCGGAACTCGGGGCGCAGGAAGCCGGTCATGCGCTCGACGCCGGGGTCGGGGGCGGTCAGCCAGGGCAGGCTGATGATCGGCACCCCGAGGGCGCGCAGCTGCGGGCGGTCGAAATGCAGCTGGCGGGTGCGGGCGTCATGGGTGATGGCGCGGGCGCGGATCTCCCACAAGGGGATCGGGTCCTCGGCGCAGATCTGGCAGCTCGAGGCCACGACATTGTCCAGCCGGGTGACGGCGCCGGCCTCGCTGCGGCGCATCTGGCGCGCGGCCATCTGCATCTCGCGCGCCAGCACCAGCCGGGCGCCGCGCAGGATGCCGTCCTGCAGGTTCGGCGCCAGTTCCGCGCTGTCGGCGATCAGGATGGTTTCCTGCGCCGTGCCGGCCAGCGCCGGCTGGGTCAGATGGATCGGCCCCTCGATCACCGCCGAGCCGCTTTCGGTGTCGTAGATCACCCGCGAGGCGACCAGCCGTGTGCCCTGATACCAGATCACCACCCCGCCCGAGGCGGTCAGCGTCTTGCCCGCGTCCAGCACCACCTGGTCGGCCAGCAGCGTGGCCGGGCTGCCCGGGGAGGCGGCATCCGCAGAGGGCGAGATGCGCAGCGCGTCGCGCCCCTCCGCGACCCGGGGCGTGCCCAACAGTTCCGTGCCGTCCGAGGGGCGGATGTCGTCGTCCTGGCCCTGCGTCGGTGCCAGTGCCGGTCGCGCGGTGCGGCGCAGGAACACATCGGCCGAGCCCTGGGCAGGCAGGGTCTGGCCCTCGGGTGTCAGGCTTTGCGCCAGCACCGCGCCGGGCAGCGCCGCCGCCAGCAGCGCCGCCGCCAGCAGCGCCGTGGCAACCCCGGCGGCAAGCCTTCGGGTTCGTGCAACCATCATCCGTCCTCCAGGCGCAGCAGCGCCCCAAGCGCAAAGAGCAGCGCCACGATTGGCGGCGCCCAGCCCGCCAGCACCGGCGTGATGCCGCCGCTGTCGCCCAGCACCTGCGCCAGGTTGCGCAGGAAGAACAGGCCGATGCCGCAGCCAAAGGCGGCAAGCACCAGCAGCCCGACCCGGCGTCCACGCATGTGACGCATGGTGAAGGCGGCGGCGATGGCGACCATCGCCGCCAGCAGCAGCGGCCGCGCCAGCTCCATCTGGAACCAGACCTGGTGCCGGCGGGCCGAAAAGCCGGCGCGCTCCAGCCCGCGGATGAATTCCGGCAATTGCCAGACCGGGATCGCCTCGGGCCGGCCGAAACTGTCGCGGATGCGGGCCGCGGTCAGGTCGGTGGGCAGTTCCAGCCGCGGCGCGGACTGGGCCATGACCTCGGGATTGGGTTGCGTCAGCGGCCATTCCTTGGTGTCGCTCAGCACCCAGGCCCCTTCGGTCAGATGCGCCTTTGCGGCGTCGATGCGGCGCGTCGGGCCAAGCCCGGGGGCAAAGACGGTGAAGGTCGCGCCGTAAAGCGTGGTCGCGTCCGGGCTGGCGCGGTTGGCGCGGATCACCACCTGGCCGCTGCCCGCATCCACGGCGTCGGCCGGGTCGGGCAGCGCCTGGCGCATCCACACGGCATTGGCACCGACGCTGACCGTCTGGCCGGCGCCGCTTTTCAGGCTGGCCACCGCATCGTCATAGCGCTTGGTTGTCGCGGCCACCATCGGGTTCAGCACCGCCACCGCCAGCGCCCCCAGCAGCGCCGCGCTCAGCGCCGGCGCCGCCAGCACCCGCAACCCCGAACGCCCCGAGGCGCGGATCGCCACCAGTTCGGAACTGCGCGCCAGGCCCAGAAACAGCGCGATTCCCGCCAGCACGGTGATCAGCGGCAAGATGGAATAGAAGCTGGCGGTGATGTTGAGCAGCGACAGCAGCGCGGCGCCGGAAAGGCCGATGTCCTCATCGGCAAAGCGGCGGATCTGCTCGACGATGTCGATCAGGAACAGGATGGCGGCAAAGATCGCCGCGACCAGCAGGAACATGCGCAGGAAGCGGCGCGCGACATAGGCCGACAGGATCATGCCGCCCCCCCGCCCGCGCCCGCGCGCGCCCGTCTGGGCCTTGCCGCCAGCCACAGCACCATGGCTGCGATCGCCGCCCCGACCGCGGGTGAAAGATAGATCAGCGGCCAGCGCGAGGCATCGCCCGCGACCTGGTTCTCCGCGGCGGTGGCCAGGAATTGCACGACGATCAGCGCCACTACCGCCCAGATCACCTGCCGCCAGACGCCAAAGCGGCTGAACCCGCCCAGAAGCAGCATGGCAAAGCCCAGCATCGCCGCGACCGGCGCCTGCAGCGGCCGGGCCAGGCGCTCATGCGCCTCGGCCAGGGCCTTGTCGCGGGTGGCGCCGGTCAGTTCCAGCAGTTCCGGGTCGGGGTCCAGCAGCCGCAGCGTCGGATAGGCGCGCAGGTCGCGCTGGCGCGTCGCATCGGCGTCGATCAGCCCGCCGAGGTCATAGGCCAGTTCGGAAAAGCGCGTGACCGACAGGCTTTGGCGGCCGTCGGCGTGGCGCAGGTTCTGCACCATGCCCTGCATCAGCACCAGGCGCGGGCCGGCATCGGTCCTGACCAGCAGCGCCTCGGTCGCGGTATAGGTCATCTCGTCGCCCGGCTTGCGCGCGTCCTCAAGGAAGAAATCCAGCAGCCGCCCGTCCGCGGCAATGTCGCGGATGAACAGCGTGACCCCGCGCGCCGGATATTGAAAGCTGCCGGCGCGCAGGAATTGCGCGGTCACGTTCTGCGCGATCTCGGCCTGGCGGTCGGTCAGCCGCGCGCGCGCCATGGGCACGATGGAATGCACCAGCAGCGCCACCATCAGCCCGACCAGGATGCCAAAGACCAGCACCGGCCGCGCCAGCCGCCAGGGCGACATGCCCGCGGCCTGCATCGCCACCAGTTCCGATTCCCCCGCCAGGCGGTTGGTGCCATAGGCGCTGGCGACAAAGGCCGCGATCGGCAGCACCACCGAGATCACCACCGGCAGCGTCAGCGCGGTGAACTCCAGCACCACCAGCGCCGTCTGCCCGTCCGAGATCAGCTGCTCGAACAGCGACACCGCGCGGTTGATCCAGTAGACCGAGACCAGCACCAGCGCAAAGAACCCGAACAGGGTCATGAACTGCGACAGGATGTAGCGGTCGATGCGGGGCATGGCGGCTTTCGATGGCTCGGCTGGGGATTGATTAGCCGCTGGCGGGGGTTTGGGAAAGACCCGGCACTGGTCAAGCCGTCCGGGCGCGGCTAGATTTCCGCCAAAGGGTGCAACACGAAAGGCCAGACCATGACCCATCCGGTCGAAATTTCCTTTGTCGCTACCGACATGGCCGGGCTGGCCGAGCTGACGGGCCGCATCGCCCTGCTCGTGTCCGCAAGCGGCAAGCTGCCGACCGGTCTGCCGCGCGCGGCACGCGAGGCGGCGGTGCGCGCGCTGGACTCCGATGCCTGGAAGGCGGTGAAGCCCGGCAAGGCGCTGGAACTGGCCTTTCCGGCCGGGCTGAAGGCCGAGGCGCTGCAACTGGTGGCGCTGGAGCGCGGTGCCGATGTCGCCACGGCGCGCGCCGCCGGCGCCAGCATCGGCGCCGGCCACGGCAAGTCCGAGCTGACGGTGCTGGCCGGCAACCACCCGCGCGCTGCCGAACTGGCGCTGGGCCTTGCGCTGCGCGCCTATGAGTTTTCCGCCTACAAGACCCGCAAGGACGCCGAGGCCGCGGCCGTTGGCACCCGTGGCCGCGTCAGCATCATGCACCAGGACCCCGAGGCCCTGGCGCGCGAGGCCGCACGCGGCGCCGCCGTGGCCGAGGGCGTGTATTTCACCCGCGATCTGGTCAACGAGCCGGCGAATGTGCTGACCACCGGCGATTTCGCCGACCGGCTGCTGGCGATGCGCGAACTGGGCCTCGATGTCGAGGTGCTGGACGAGGCCGAACTGGCGAAGCTGGGCATGCGCGCGCTGCTGGGCGTGGGGCAGGGCTCGGAAAGCCCGTCCAAGGTCGTGATCATGCGCTGGAACGGCGCGGGCGACGCGGCGCCGCTGGCGCTGGTCGGCAAGGGCGTGGTCTTCGACACCGGCGGCATCTCGATCAAGCCCGCCGACGGCATGGAGGCGATGACCTCGGACATGGCCGGCGCCGGCGTCGTCGCCGGGGTGATGCGCGCCCTGGCGCTGCGGCGCGCGCGCGCCAATGTCGTGGGCCTGGTCGGTCTGGTCGAGAACATGCCCGACGGTCGCGCCCAGCGTCCCGGCGACATCGTGCGCTCGATGAAGGGCGACACGATCGAGGTGATCAACACCGATGCCGAGGGCCGCCTCGTGCTGGCCGATGTGCTGTGGTATGCGCAGGAGCGCTTCAACCCCGCCGCGATGGTGAACCTCGCGACGCTGACCGGCGCCATGGTCATCGCCCTGGGCCATGAGAAGGCCGGCGTGTTCTCGAACGACGACGGCTTTGCCGGGCAGTTCCTGGAGGCCGCCCGCGCCGAGGACGAGGGCGCCTGGCGCATGCCGCTGGCCCCGGCCTATGACAAGCTGCTGGAATCGCGCCTGGCCGACATGAAGAACATCGGCGGCCGCCCGGCGGGCGCGATCACCGCGGCGCAGTTCCTGCAGCGTTTCATCCGCGAGGGCACGCCCTGGGTGCATCTTGACATCGCCGGCGTGGCGCTGCCGCCCGGCGAGACGGCGCTGGCGCCCAAGGGCGCCTCGGGCTGGGGGGTGATGGCGCTTGACCGCCTGGTGCGCGATCGTTTCGAGACCGGGGCCTGATGGGCGCGGCCCTGTTCTATCACCTGACCCGCTCGGGTCCGGCGCAGCTCTTGCCGATGCTGATCGGCAAGAGCCTGCAGTCGGGCTGGCGGGTCGAGCTGCGGGGCAGGGACCGGGCGCGGCGGCAGGACCTGGACGACAGCCTCTGGCTGGGCGAGGGCTTTGTGCCGCACGGCCTGGCCGGGGGCGCGCATGACGCGCGCCAGCCGGTGCTGCTGACGCTTGAGGGCGAGGCGGCGGCGAACGATCCCCTGTGCCTGATCGCGCTGGACGGGGCCGCGGTCTCGGGCGGGGAATGCCGGGCGCTGGAACGCGCCTGCATCCTGTTCGACGGCAACGACCCCGCGGCGCTGGAACGCGCGCGCGCGCAATGGCGCGAGCTGAAGGCCGAGGGCATCGCGGCGGAATACTGGTCCGAGACCGACGGCCGCTGGGAACGCCGGCAGTGACGCCTCAGCGTTCCAGGATCAGGCGGTCGTGCTCGATGCTGACGCGGGCAAAGCGCGACAGATAGGACATGCCCATCAGCGACTGCTCAAGATCGGCGCGCAGCACCACCGCCGGCACGTTCTGGTCCCGGATCGGGCCGATGGCTACCGAATCGAGCCGCACGGCCGCCGTCGCCACCACGCCGTTGGCGGTGCGCGCCTCACCGGCATAGGCAAGGCTCTCGGGGTCGATGCCGATACGGGCGGCGTCACGCGGGCCCAGCGCCAGGCTGCTGGCGCCGGTGTCGATGACGAAACGCACCGGCGTGCCGTTCACCTGCGCGGTCAGGTGGTAATGGCCGTCATTGCCCAGCGGCACCTCGATGCGCCCGCCGTCCAGGATGCGCGCCTCGGGGGTGATGGCCTGGCGGATGTCGCCCCAGAGCCCGGCCAGCGCCACCGCGCCCAGAAAGATCAGCCCCCAGGCCGCGGCCATGCGCAGGGTGCGGCCGGGGCGGGCGCGCAGCTCGACCAGCAGAAAGCCGCCCACCGCCACCAGCAGCAGCAGCAGATAGGCGACGCGGATGAATGCATCCCCCATCACACCAGCCCCGAGCCCTTGAGCCCGTCGATGATGAACTGCACCGAAAGCGCCGCCAGCAACATGCCGAACAGCCGCGTCACCACCATGGTCCCGGTCCGGCCCAGCACATGCGCGATGGGACCGGCGACGGCAAAGAGCAGCGCCACGATCGCCAGCACCGCCAGCATGACCAGGTGGATCATCAGCGTATGCACCGGGCTTTCGTTCTGGCCCACCAGCAGGATCATCGTCGCCAGCGCCCCCGGACCGGCCAGAAGCGGCGTGGCCAGCGGAAACACCGAAGGGTCCTCGTCACTGGTCTGGCCCTCGCGCCGCGAGGTGCGCCGCTCGAACAGCATGTCGAGCGCGGTCAGAAACAGCAGCACCCCGCCCGAGATGCGGAAGGCCGGCAGCGAGATGCCGATGCCCACCAGGATCGATTCGCCGGCAAGCCCGAACAGCGTCAGCAGGACCGCGGCGATGAACAGCGCGCGGTGGCCGATCCGGCGCCGGCGTTGCGGCGTCATGTCGCGTGTCAGCGCGATGAACAGCGGCGCCAGCCCGATCGGGTCGATGACGACGAAAAAAGTCACGAAAGCGCTGATGATCTGGGTGCTGTCCATGGCCGCGACTATCGCTTGGAACGCCGGCGGTGGAAAGCACCCGTCTGCCCGGCGCGCCATCGCGCGTTTGGGGGTTCCGAAGCGGGCGATCACCACCTATATCGTGTCGGTCAAATGCTATCGCAAGGCTGCGGCCCTGCCACGGAGGTAAACAGATGCACGCACCTTCACCCATGGCCCTTTTGCTTATCGCAATCGTCGTGCTGGTCCTGTTCGGGCGCGGCAAGGTCTCGTCCCTGATGGGCGAGGTGGGCAAGGGGATCACCGCCTTCAAGAAGGGCGTCAAGGAAGGCGCCGAGGATATCGACGCCGCCACGCGCGAAACCAAGGAGGTCGAGCTGAAGCCGGCCGACGAGATCGAACGCGCCCGCGCCGAGATCGCGGCCGAGCGTGCCCAACTTGAGGCCGACCGCGCCCGCGTCAACGCCGACAGCGCCATGCGCGACGTGACGCCCGGCGACAGCGGCAAGCCCTGATCCGCCGGCCGGTCGGACATGCTGGATATCGGCTGGAGCGAGCTGCTGCTGATCGGCGTCGTGGCGCTGATCGTCATCGGACCCGAGGATCTGCCCAAGCTGTTTCACACGCTGGGGCGGATCACCGCGCGTGCGCGGTCCATGGCGCGCGAGTTCAGCAGCGCCATGGAGGACGCGGCCAAGGCCTCGGGGCTGGACGACGCGGCCAGGACGCTGAAGGATGTGAACGCGCTCACCTCGAAACGCGCCCTCGGGCTTGACGCGCTGGAACGCGCCACCGAGCGCTTCGAGAAATGGGACCCGCTGAACCCGCGCGAGGAAGCGGCGCAAAAGGCGCCCGTCGCCGACCCTGCCGCCCCCGCGCCGCCCGTGGAAACCGCGCCCGGCATCGCCGCGCCGCATCCGGCGCCGGAGGACGAGGGCGCGGATACCGCCGGCGGACGGCGGCGGCTGCATGCCGTGCGCCGTCTCGACCGCGCCGGACAAGACTGACTGGAAAGGCCGCTTCGTGGCGACAAATCAAGCCAAGCCGGATGACATCGACGAAAGCTCGGCGCCGCTGATCGAGCATCTTGCGGAACTGCGCACCCGGCTGATCTGGTCGGTGCTGGCCTTCGTGGTGGCGATGGTGCTGTGCTATTTCGTCTGGAATCCGATCTTCGATTTCCTGACCCGGCCGATCTGCCAGGCGCTGGAAAAGCGCGACCAGGCCTGCGGCCTGATCCTGCTGAAGCTGCAGGAAGGGTTCTTCGTTGCCATGCGCATCGCCTTCTTCGGCGGTTTCGTTCTGGCCTTCCCGGTGGTCGGCTATCAGCTGTGGCGCTTCGTGGCGCCGGGGCTTTACCGCAGCGAAAGAAACGCCTTCCTGCCGTTCCTGATCGCCTCGCCGGTGATGTTCGTGCTGGGCGCGGCCTTTGCCTATTACATCATCCTGCCCTGGGCCTTCGACTTCTTCCTGGGATTCCAGCAGGGGCCGGTGCTGCCGCCCGAGGGCGCCCCGGCCTCCGAGGCGGCGCAGGCGGCCAAGGACATGTGGGCGGGCATCGTGTTCCAGGGCTCGGTCGAGGAATATCTGGCGCTGACCACCAAGTTCATCCTGGCCTTCGGCCTGTCGTTTCAGTTGCCGGTGGCGCTGACGCTGATGGGCAAGGCGGGGCTGGTCTCCTCCGAGGGGCTGGCCAGCGTCCGGCGCTATGCCATCGTGGTGATCCTCGTGCTGGCGGCGATGGTGACGCCGCCCGATGTCATCAGCCAGGTGGTGCTGTTCACGGTGATCTACGGGCTTTACGAGATCTCGATCTTCCTCGTGCGCCGCATTGAACGCAAGCGCGACCTCGAGGAGCAGTTCGATGCCCAGAACTGAGCTGCGCCGCATCGCCGAAGCGCTTGAACGCCTGTCGCCGGCGCCCGCGCCGCTGCCCGGCTTTTCCGAGGCCACGGCCTATGTCTGGCAGCCCGACCCCGACCGGCTCGAGCCGGTGGCCCGGGTGGACCGCGTCGATCTGGTACAGCTGATCGGCATCGACCGCGCCCGCGACACGCTGCTGGCCAATACGCTGCAATTCGCCCGCGGCCATGCGGCGAACAACGCCCTGCTCTGGGGCTCGCGCGGCATGGGCAAGTCCTCGCTGGTCAAGGCGGTGCATGCCGAGGCGGTGCGCGCCGGCCTGCCGCTGGTGCTGGTCGAGATCGCGCGCGAGGACCTGGGTTCGGTCGGGCGCCTGCTGGCGATCCTGGGCCGGGCCGCCGAGCGGCGCTTCGTGCTGTTCTCGGACGATCTGTCCTTCAGCCATGACGATACGCAATACAAGTCGCTCAAGGCGGTGCTGGACGGCGGCATCGCCGGACGGCCGTCGAATGTCATCCTTTACGCGACCTCGAACCGGCGCCACCTGATGCCGCGCGACATGATCGACAACGAACGCTCGACCGCCATCCATCCCGGCGAGGCGGTCGAGGAAAAGGTCTCGCTCTCGGACCGTTTCGGGTTGTGGCTGGGCTTTCACCCCTGTTCGCAGGACGAATACCTGGCCATGGTCCAGGGCTATTGCGCCGCCCATGGGCTGGAGATCGCCGAGGACCGGCTGCGCGCCGAGGCGATCGAATGGCAGGCGACGCGCGGATCGCGCTCGGGCCGGGTCGCCTGGCAATTCTTCACCGATCTCGCCGGTCGGCACGGCATGGCGATCACCACCGCCTGATGCCGCGCGGGATCTGCGGGCAGTTTCAAGCGCATAGCCCGCAACCCCGCCGCATCGGCCCGGTCCGTGCGGGCAGGCGGAAAAAACTGCGCGAAATCCCGGCTGCCCCCCTTGACGCCCTGCGGCATGCGCCGTAAATCCCAGCGCACCCGTGGCGGAGTAGCTCAGCTGGTTAGAGCAGAGGAATCATAATCCTTGTGTCGGGGGTTCAAATCCCTCCTCCGCTACCACTTTCCCTGACATCTGATGCAGCGCGGCGGCGCCCCGGGGGGCAGCTCAGCCGCCGGCATCGGGGATGAACTGCTCGCCGCTGAAACTGCCGCGGAAACCCGGCACCGGGCGCCACAGCGTCTCGTTCGCGACAAAGCGGCTGGCGCGGCTCAGGCTGCCGAACAGCGTGCTGCGATGCGCCGACATGGTCTGGCCGCCCGCGTCGGTCAGGGCCGAACAGTCCTGCACCTGATGCGCCAGCCGCAACCATTGCGCACCGGCCGAGGCCAGGGTCAGCGTCACCGTATTGCCCGCCGGATCCGCCACCGCGGCGGTGATGCCGCCATCGGCCTCGAAGCCGTAATGCGGGCAGGTCGCGGCCCCCCCGAAACTGTCGTAAAGATCCGTGCGCTCCAGCAGGGTCTCGCCCGGACGCAGGGCAAAGCTGACCACGACGCTGCTTCCGCTCTTGGCGACCTGATAGGTGATGTTCCAGCTGCGCCCGGCCTCGACCTCGGCGGCGGCCCAGGCACAGGTTTCGCCGATCAGGATCTGTGCGCGATCCGCGATATGCACGTTGCGGTCGTGGATCGGATACAGCCGCTGCCAGGTCGCGACGATGCCCTCATGGTCCAGCGCCAGGCGATATTGCACCGTGGGAATGGCATAAAGATCGCCGGTCGAGTTCACGTCGGCGCCATTGGCGACCACGATCAGCCGCGGGGCGGTGCCGAACAGCGCCGTGGCCTGGGCCACGGTGGCGGCATGGGCGGTCTCGAAGGCGGCGCGATAGTCCGGCCCCGGCTGGTCCTTGGCAGAGGTGCCCTGAAACAGCAGGACATGCGGGCAGGTGACGGAAATGCCCTGCGCCGCGCCAAGCCGTGCCGCCTCGCGCATCCAGTAAAGCTGGTTGCGCCCCAGCGGGCTGGTATCCCCGGGCTGCCATTCCTCGATGCGACGGCCGCCAAAGCCGTGGTCGGCGATGACCACGCCGCGCGCGGACTCGCCGGCGTCGCGCCAGGCGGCGGCGCGGCTTTGCTGCAGCGCGAATGCCGGAGACACCCGGCCGCGACCGCGCGCATCGGCAAAGCCCGAGGCGGGCTGGTTCTGGTCGATGCTCGCGACGCCCGCGCCCTCGGGACCGATGGCGCCGCCGCTGGCCGTCACCATGCCGGCGGTGAAATGGACCTGACCGATGCTGGCGTTGTCCAGAAGCGTCGCCAGCGCGCTGGGGATCGGGCGATTCTCGCTCTGGCCATAGACCGGCATGATCTCGAGCGAGGTGACGGATGGTGCGGGGGCCGTCACGCCCCCTGCAGAAAATCCGCGTGGACCTGCTGCATGGTCACCGGCCAGTTGCCGCCCTCGGGGCGACCGACCACCGCCAGACGGTGCAGCGTCCCGACCAGATAGCGGCCCAGCGCAAAGCGACCCAGCACCGGGTCGGTCACGGCCACCGCGGTCGCGGTCTCGCTGCCGCTGGCGCCGATCGAGATGAACAGATCCGCCACATCGTCGATCATCGCCGCGATCACCACGCGGCTACCATAGCTTGCCGTGCCAAGCGCATGCACGGGCAGCGCGCCGACCTGGCCGATGGCCTGCAGATTGCCGGCATTGTTGCGCAGCCGGATGCGGTCGCCCTGGCCCTCGACGATCTGCCCCGGGGCCGAGCCATAGGCGTCCAGCGTCAGTTCCGCGACCACGAAATGCCCGTCGCTGGCCGGCAGAGCGGACAGGACCTGGCTTTGCAGAAAGGCGCCGTCGGCCAGCACGAAGCCCGCGTCGCTGCGCTGGATCGGGGCGCCGGTGCCGGTCTTGGCCAGTCGCCAGCCGCCGCTGCCCAGTGCGTTGATCGCGGTCACGTCGCCGGCACTGCCCTCGAAGGGCGTGTTCGCATCGAAATAGGCCAGGGTCACCGCGGCGTAGTCGATGGCAGGCGCGGGCGCCTCGACCACGACCAGCAGTTCCGTCGGGACCGCCGCCACCGGCTCGCCGATGTCATTGGTCCAGGTGACGGAGAGCACATGGCGGCCGGGCTCGGTCAGTTCCAGCGCCAGGAACTCGTCGACCTGGTCGCGGATGCTGATGCCGTCGCGCGTCAGGTCCCAGCTTGCCGTCGGCGCCGGAACCCCCGAGGCCGCGCCCAGATGCAGGCTGATGCTGTTGCCGATCGCGGCACCGGCGGGCAGGATCGCCGGCTGCTCGCCGATGACCGGGGCCGAGGGCTGCTCGCCCGCGACCAGCTCGCTGCCGTCCGCGGCCAGCAGGCTGACGCGCCGCCCGCCCTGATAGGCGCGCGAGATGCCCTGGAACAGCCGGGCGTCGATGTCGTTCAGGATGTTCAGCGCCATGTCAGATTCCCCGCACCAGCACGATGTCGCTGTCGCGGCGCTGGCTGTCGGGCAGGGCGGCATATTCGGCATGGTCGTCGGTCATGATCAGCCGCGCCAGACCGCCCTCGCGGGCCGCGCGCAGGTTCAGGGCGCTGGTCTTTTCCAACTCGCCCAGCGTGGTGTCCAGCGAGGTGGCGATGAACAGCGACTTCACTTCGAAGACCTTGGCCACATACTGGTTGTAGCCCTCGATGCTCCAGGTGGTGCCGGCGCCGTCGCCCTCGGCGTTGACGATCAGTTCCATGGCCCATTCGCCCTGGGCGTTGGTGGTCGCCTCCACCTTCTGCGTCACCACCCTGATGCCGCCGTCGAACACGTCCGAGCCCTGCAGCGTGGCGATGATCTTGCCCTCGGCGATCGGGGCGAGGGTCGCGTCCACAAGGACGCCCCTGACGGTGGCTTTGTTCGGCATGGCTTGCTCCTGTCTCGATGCGAAAGGCGCAGCCATTATCGGCGCGATTCGCGCCCGTTGCCGCAAGCGGGCAAGCAACGTCCGCCACGGGCAGGGGGCGCGGCCCCCCGCCCGCAGCGGGGGGCGGGTTACAGCGGGTGATCGCCCGTGGCGTCGATGACGCGGGTGGGCAGGCCCAGCGTGCCCAGCAGTTCCAGGAAGGGGCGCGCCGGCAGGTCCTCGACGTTCACCATCCGCTTCACGTCCCAAAGGCCGCGCGCGACCAGGATCGCCGCCGCGACCGGAGGCACGCCGGCGGTATAGCTGATCCCCTGGCTGCCCACCTCCTCATAGGCGGCCTTGTGATCGGCGACGTTATAGACAAAGATCTCGCCCGGCTTGCCGCGCAGCGTGCCCTTGACCAGATCGCCGATGCAGGTCTTGCCCTCATAGTCGGGGGCAAGGCTCGCCGGGTCGGGCAGCACCGCCTTGACCACCTTCAGCGGCACGACCTCCAGCCCCTCGGCGGTGGTCACCGGCCTTTCCGACAGCAGGCCCAGGTTCTGCAGCACGGTAAAGACATTGATATAATGCTCGCCGAAACCCATCCAGAAGCGCACATCGGCCTGCGGGTAGCGCGCGGCCAGGCTGTGCACCTCGTCATGGCCCGAGAGATAGGCGGTGCGCTTGCCGACCACCGGCAGGTTCCATTCGCGCCCGACCTCGAACATGCGGTTCGTGCGCCATTCGCCACCCTGCCAGCTATAGACCGTGCCGGTGAACTCGCGGAAATTGATCTCGGGGTCGAAATTGGTGGCGAACCAGCGGCCGTGGCTGCCGGCGTTGATGTCCACGATGTCGATCGAATCGATGCGGTCGAAATACTCGTCCTCGGCCAGGCGGGCAAAGGCATTGACCACGCCGGGATCGAAACCCACGCCCAGAATCGCGGTGACACCGGCCTTCGCGCAATCCTCGCGGCGCGTCCATTCGTAATTGGCATACCACGGCGGCGGCTCGCAGACCTTGGCCGGGTCCTCGTGGATGGCGGTGTCCAGATAGGCGGCGCCGGTTTCGATGCAGCCCTGCAGCACGGTCATGTTCACGAAGGCCGAGCCGACGTTGATGACGATCCCCGCGTCAAGCCTGCGGATCAGCGCCGCCACCGCCGCGCTGTCCATCGCATCCAGCGGATGCGCGGCGAATTCGACCTTGTGGCCCTTGTCACGAATGCTCGCGATGATCTGCTCGGCCTTGGCGACAGTGCGGCTGGCGATATGCAGCGATCCGAATTCCCGGGCATTCTGCGCCACCTTGTGCGCGACCACCTGGGCGACGCCGCCGGCGCCGATGATGAGCACGTTCTTGGCCAATTCAGTCTCCTTTTCAAGGGCGGGGGATGGGTTGGCTGGTCCGGTCGGGGTCAGGACAGGCTGGACTTGTAGTCGTCATAGGTGAACCGGCGAACCTCGCGGATCGTTCCATCCTCGTCCCGGATGGCGATGGCGGGCATGGCGACGCCGTTGAACCAGTTCTTCTTGACCATGGTATAGCCGCCGGCATCGGCGATGCTCAGCCGGTCGCCCACCTGCAGCGGCCGGCGAAAGCGCCCCTCGCCGAAGATGTCCCCGGCCAGGCAGGTCTTGCCGGCGATCTGCCAGGCATGATCGCCCTCCTGCGGCAGCTTCGCCGTCTCGCGATAGATCAGCAGATCCAGCATATGCGCCTCGATGCTGGCGTCCACGATGGCCACGTCCTTGCCGTGATGGATCAGGTCCAGCACCGTGACCTCCAGCGTGGTCGAGCGGGTGATGCTGGCCTCGCCCGGCTCAAGAAACAGCTGCACCCCGAATCTCGCCTGGAAATCCTTCAGCCGCGCGGCCAGGCGCTCCAGCGGATAGCCCTCGCCGGTGAAATGGATGCCGCCGCCCAGGCTGACCCAGTCGAGCTTGCCGATGAAGCCGCCGAACTCGGCCTCGATCCGGGACAGCTGCGCGTCGAACAGGTCGAAATCGCCGTTCTCGCAATTATAATGGATCATCACCCCCGAGATGCGGTCCAGCGCCGATTCCAGCCGCGGCAGATCCCATTCCCCCAGGCGCGAGAAGGGCCGCGCCGGATCCGCCAGATCGAATCCGCTGGTCGAAAAGCGCGGGTTCAGCCGCAGCCCCATCCGGATGCCGCGCGCAGCCGCCCTGGCCCCGAAACGGTCCAGTTGGCCCAGGCTGTTGAAGATGATCTTGTCGCAGTAACCCAGCGCCTCGTCGATCTCGTGATCGGCCCAGCCGACGGAATAGGCATGCGTCTCGCCGCCGAATTCCTCATGTCCCAGCCGCAGCTCGAACAGCGAGGACGAGGTGGTGCCATCCATGAACGGGCGCATGAAATCGAAGGCCGACCAGCTGGCAAAGCATTTCAGCGCCAGCAGGCATTTCACCCCCGAGCGCTCGCGCAGCTGGCGGATGCGCTCCATGTTGACCCGCAGGGCGGCAAGGTCGATCAGGTAATAGGGCGTCTGCAGATCGGACATGGCGCGGTTCCCCGGCTTCGAAGCCGTGCAAGGTCAAAGGGAAAGGCCCATTTAAGGCCATGCGCCGGATTTCGCAAGGAATGGCGCGGAATGGCGCGGGCGAGGGGCCGCCGCGCCCGGGATGAAATCGGGGCGGCGTCGCCGAAACGACACCGCCCCCGACTGAAAATGGCTGGGCCTGGCGCGCCCGCGCAACCCTGGTATCGCGGCCTGCGCGGCGGCCAGCAGAAGCGTTCCTGCGAAATGGCCGGATGGCCCCCCGGCCGGGGTCGCGAAGGCGCGCCCCGCGGGGGGCACGCCGATGGCAGGGGGTCACAGCAGGAAATCTGCCGCGACATACTGGCCGGCGACGGTCGCGCCGTCGGCGATGCGGATGGTCATCTCGGCCGCCGCATCCCCGTCGATATTGGCCCGCAGCACGGTTTCGGTGCCGATATTGCTGAGCCAGACGGTGCCCGCCCCGCCGGGCAGCTGCCCGGTAAAGACAAAGGCCTGGTTCCCGGCCGCCAGCAGGTTGGCGTCGATCGCGGCAAGATTGATGCGGTCGCCAAAGGCAATGCCCGCGCCATCAAAGCCGTTGATCACGTCGATACCCGGGCCGACGGTGGAATCCAGCACCGAGGCAAAGCTGAACATGTCGGCGCCCGCCATGCCCATCAGATTGTCCGCGCCGCTGCCGCCGATCAGGGTGTCATTGCCGTTGTCGCCCGTCAGCAGATCGTTGCCGGATCCGCCGATCAGCACATCGTTGCCAACCCAGCCGCGCAGCGTGTCATTGCCGGCGCCGCCCAGGATGTAGTCGTTGCCGTCATTGCCGAAGATGTAATTGGCCACCGCCGAGCCATACAGCCTGTCATTGCCGGCCCCGGAGTAGAGATGCTCGAAATTGACAAAGCTCTCGCCCGCCCAGTTCGTCACCCCGGTAGTCAGGTTGACATTGTAATCGCCGGCGAAGGTGGCGGTGTTCAGCCAGTCGGTGTCGGCGCCGCCGTCCAGTGTCTCGGCCACGCCCAACCCGGCATAGACATAGTCGTTGCCGGCGTCGCCGTAATAGCGCCCGGCGCCGCTGGAGCGCAGCGTGTCATTGCCGTCCCAGCCGCGCAACGTGTCCGAGCCGCTCCCGGCCTCCAGATAGTCATTGCCGGCCCCGCCAAACAGATAGTCGTTGCCGGCCATGCCATAGAGGCGGTCATTGCCGTTCATGCCATAGATGTTGTTGGCGCCGGCCGTGCCGGTCAGCGTGTCATTGCCCGCGCCCGAGAAGAGGTTCTCGAAATTGACAAAGCTCTCGCCCGCCCAGTTCGTCACCCCGGTAGTCAGGTTGACATTGTAATCGCCGGCGAAGGTGGCGGTGTTCAGCCAGTCGGTGTCGGCGCCGCCGTCCAGTGTCTCGGCCACGCCCAACCCGGCATAGACATAGTCGTTGCCGGCGTCGCCGTAATAGCGCCCGGCGCCGCTGGAGCGCAGCGTGTCATTGCCGTCCCAGCCGCGCAACGTGTCCGAGCCGCTTCCGGCCTCCAGATAGTCATTGCCGGCCCCGCCATAAAGATAGTCGTTGCCGGCCATGCCATAGATACGGTCATTGCCGTCCATGCCGTAGATATAGTTGGCGCCGGCCGTGCCGGTCAGCGTGTCATTGCCCGCGCCCGAGAAGAGGTTCTCGAAGTTGACGAAGCTCTCTCCGGCAAAATTCGTTGCCCCGGTGGTCAGGTTGACATTGTAGTTGCCGGCAAAGGTGGCGGTGTTCAGCCAGTCGGTGCCGGTGCCGCCGTCCAGTGTCTCGGCCACGCCCAGCCCGGCATAGATATAGTCGTTGCCGCTGTCGCCGTAATAGCGCCCGGCCCCGCTCGAGCGGATGATGTCGTTGTCCTCCCAGCCATGCACGGTATCCGTGCCGCTGCCGGCGGTGATCGAGTCATTGCCGGTCCCGCCCGAAAGATAGTCGTTGCCGGCGCCGCCATCGATGGTGTCATTGCCACCCAGGCCATAGACGTAATCATTGCCGGCCAGGGCCAGAAAGACCTCGCTGGCGGCGGTGCCGACCATGGTGTCGTTGCCGTTGGTTCCAATGGGCATTGCTTCCTCCTGTCGTCATCAAAACTGCTGTTGACGGGGCGCAAGACTGCCTCGCGGGGGAAATATGCGCCTGGCGCCGTGAAAGCGCCGTGAAATCCGGTCATCCATCTGAACAAGAAAGGTTTTTTTCATGTCTGGCCGATTCGTTTTCCCCTGCGGCGGGCTACATTCACGGCCCTCGCCCGGGGCCGGGGATTGCCCCGCCGGGGCGCTGCGGTTATCGCAGGCAAAAAGGGGCGCGCGACATGAGCTTCAACAGCTTCGGCCGGATCTTCACCTTCACCACCTGGGGCGAAAGCCACGGGCCGGCGCTGGGGGCCACCGTGGATGGATGCCCGCCCGGCGTGGCGCTTGATGAGGCGTTCATCCAGCAGTTCCTCGACCGCCGTCGGCCCGGCAGCTCGAAGTTCACCACCCAGCGCCAGGAACCCGACCAGGTCCGCATCCTGTCCGGCATCTTCGAGGGCCGCACCACCGGCACGCCGATCCAGCTGTTGATCGAGAATACCGACCAGCGCAGCAAGGATTACGGCGAGATCGCGCAGGCGTTCCGGCCTGGCCATGCCGACATCGCCTATCACCTGAAATACGGCATCCGCGATCATCGCGGCGGCGGCCGCTCCAGCGCGCGGGAAACCGCGGCGCGGGTGGCGGCCGGCGGCGTGGCGCGGGCGGTGCTGCGCGACATGCTGCCCGGGCTTGCAATCACCGGCTACATGATCCGCATGGGCGATCTGCATCTGGATCGCACGCGCTTCGACGCTGCCGAGATCGGCAACAACCCGTTCTTTTTGCCCGATGCCGCGGCGGTGCCGCAATGGGCCGATTATCTCGACGCGATCCGCAAGGGCCAGGACAGCGTCGGCGCCGCCATCGAGGTGCTGATCCAGGGCTGCCCGCCGGGCCTCGGCGCGCCGGTCTATGCCAAGCTCGACACCGATCTCGCTGCGGCGATGATGTCGATCAATGCCGTCAAGGGCGTCGAGATCGGCGAGGGCATGGGTGCTGCCGGCCTGACCGGCACCGCGAATGCCGACGAGATCCGCATGGGCAATGAAGGGCCGCGCTTCCTGTCCAACCACGCCGGCGGCATTCTGGGCGGCATTTCGACCGGGCAGGACATCGTTGTGCGCTTTGCCGTCAAGCCGACCAGTTCGATCCTGACCCCGCGCCGCACCATCAACCAGCGGGGCGAAGAGATCGACCTGATCACCAGGGGCCGCCACGATCCCTGCGTCGGCATCCGCGCCGTGCCCATCGCCGAGGCCATGGCGGCCTGCGTGATCCTTGACCACCTGTTGGCCGACCGGGCGCAGACCGGAGGGCGGCGTGGCCGCATCGGCTAGAGCGCGCGGAAAGTTTCCGGCTGGCCGCGAATGTCGCGCGGCTGTTACATTGGCTTTGCATGACTGTCGCATCCCGGCCCCAGGAAGGGCAGAGGTCGAAAGCGGCCAGATGGAAATGTCAGGAGAGATCCGATGAGATCCGCCAAACCCAGGCTTGCGGCGCTGGCCGTGCTGGCGACCGCCGCCACCTCTGCCACCGCGCGCGAGCAGATCCAGGTTTCGGGCTCATCCACCGTCCTGCCCTATGCGACGATCGTCGCGGAACTGTTCGGCGACAACACGGATTTTCCCTATCCGGTGGTCGAATCGGGCGGCTCCTCGGCCGGGCTGAAGAAGTTCTGCAAGGGGGTGGGGCTGAACACCGTCGACATCGCCAATGCCTCGCGCCCGATCAAGGACGGTGAACTGGCCGCCTGCGCCGCCGCCGGGGTGACCGGGGTCATCGAGATCCGCATCGGCTATGAGGGCATCGTCTTTGCCAGCGCCTTTGCCGGCAAGGATTTCGCCTTCACCGCCGCCGACTGGTATGACGCGCTGGCCGCGCGCGTGCTTCGGGACGGCAAGCTGGTCGCCAATCCGAACCTGACCTGGGACCAGATCCGCCGGGATCTGCCCGCGCAGCCGATCCTCGCCTTCATTCCCGGCACCAAGCACGGCACCCGCGAGGTCTTCGAGGAAAAGGTCATCGCCCGGGGCTGCCGGGATTCGGGGGCGCTGGCCGCCTTCGCCGCCGAGACGGGCGACGAGGACAAGGCCGAGGCCGCCTGCCTGATGCTGCGCGGCGACGGCCGCTCGGTCGACATCGACGGCGACTATACCGAGACCCTGGCCCGCATCCAGTCGGCGCCGCATGGCATCGGCGTCTTCGGCCTGTCATTTTATGACAACAATACCGACAAGCTGAAGGTCGCCAGTTTCGGCGGCGTGGTGCCGGCGACCGCAACCATCGCCTCGGGCGAATATCCGGTGTCGCGGCCGTTGTTCATCTATGTCAAGCAGCAGCATTTCGGCCTGGTCCCCGGCCTGAAGGAATTCGCCGAATTCTTCGTCTCGGACCAGATCGCCGGCTCCGGGGGGCCGCTGGCCGCCTATGGCCTGGTCTCGGACCCGGACCTGGCGGCGACGCAGCGGGCCGTGGCCAATGAAGTGACCATCAGCCGATGACCTCCGGGCGCGCGGGGGTCCCGCGCGTCCGCCCGACACCACATGCGAGGGCGCCGATGCCTTTATCCTGGACCCTGCTGACCGTTCTGGCCCTGGCCGCGGCCGGCTATCTTGTCACCCGCGCCCGCGCCCTCGCGCTGGCCGGGGGCGACGCAAGGCGGCTGCATTCGCGTCCCGGCTATTACGGCTGGAACGCGGCGCTGCTGACGGCGCTGCCGGCACTGCTGCTGATCGCGCTCTGGCGCTTTCTGCGCCCGGGGGCCGAGGGCACGCTGCCGGCGGTGCTGGCGCTGCTGCTGGCGCTGGCCGGGCTGGGCATTGCCCTGTCGCGCACCGCGCCCGGCTTTCGCGCCCGCAACAGCGTCGAAAGCATGGTGCGGGCGCTGCTGATCCTGTGCTCGGCCATCGCCATCCTGACCACCGTCGGCATCGTGCTGTCGATGCTGTTCGAGACCGCGCATTTCTTCCGCCAGTATCGCTGGCAGGACTTCTTCTTTGGCACCACCTGGTCGCCGCGCTTCGGCGGCGGCTCGCAACTGGGCATGGTGCCGCTGCTCTGGGGCACGCTCTACATCTCGGCGATCGCGCTGGCGGTCGCGGTGCCGATCGGGCTGTTCGCCGCGATCTACATGTCCGAATATGCCGCGCCGCGGCTGCGCGGCATCGCCAAGCCGGCGATCGAGGTGCTGGCCGGCATCCCGACCATCGTCTACGGCCTGTTCGCGCTGATGACGGTGGGGCCCCTGCTGCGCGACCATTTCGCCCAGCCGCTGGGCCTGGGCAGCTCGGCCTCGTCGGTGATGACGGCGGGGCTGGTCATGGGCATCATGCTGATCCCCTTCGTCAGCTCGCTTTCGGACGACATCATCAATGCCGTGCCGCAAAGCTTGCGCGACGGGGCGCTGGGGCTCGGCTCGACGCAATCGGAGACCGTGCGCAAGGTGGTGCTGCCCGCCGCGCTGCCTGGCATCGTCGGCGCCGTGCTGCTGGCCGCCTCGCGCGCCATCGGCGAAACGATGATCGTGGTTCTGGGCGCCGGGGCCAGCGCCCAGATGAGCCTGAACCCCTTCGAGGCCATGACCACGATCACCGTCAAGGTCGTCAGCCAGCTGACCGGCGACACCGATTTCGCCGCGCCCGAAACGCTGGTGGCCTTTGCCCTGGGCCTGACGCTGTTCATCCTGACCCTGGGGCTGAATGTCATCGCCCTCTACGTCGTGCGCAAATACCGGGAGCAATACGAATGACCGACGCATCCGCCGCGGCCGCCCGTCCGGCGCAGGCCACCGGCTCGCTTCTGGTGCCCGACGCCCGCACCCGCCGGCGCAATGCCGCCGAGGCGCGGTTCCGCGCCTATGGGCTGGCCGCCATCGTGGTCTCGATGCTGATGCTGCTGGCGCTTCTGGCCACCATCCTGACCGGCGGCATCGGCGCATTCCGCCAGACATTCCTGGAGCTGCCGGTGACGCTGGATGCGGCGCAGCTTGACCCGGGCGGCCAGCGCGACCCCGAACAGATGAAGAAGGTCCTGACCCTGACCTATGGCAAGATCCTGACGCAGTCGCTTGCGGCGGTCATCGTGCAGAAGGGCATCGCGGTCGAGGGCCTGACCGAGAAGGATGTCACCGGCCTGATCTCGAAGGAGGCGCCGGCGCAGCTGCGCCGCAAGGTTCTGGCCGATCCCGGGCTGGTCGGCCAGACCATCGGCGTCCGCGTATTGGTGAACGGCCGGGTGGACGGCTATTTCAAGGGCCGGGTGACGATGGAATCGGCGGCGCGCGACAGCAATACCTCGCCGGCGCAGCTGGCCCTTGCCGAGGCGCTGAAGGCCGAGGGCATGCTGGCCATGCGCTGGAATCCGGCCTTCCTGACCAGCCCCGACGCCTCTGATCAGCGCCCCGAGGCGGCCGGCGTCGGCATCGCCATCCTCGGCTCGCTCTACATGATGCTGGTGGTGCTTTTGCTGGCGGTGCCGATCGGCATCGGCGCCGCGATCTATCTCGAGGAATTCGCCCCCAAGAACCGCTGGACCGACATCATCGAGGTGAACATCTCGAACCTCGCCGCGGTGCCCTCGATCGTCTTCGGCATCCTCGGCCTGGCCGCCTTCATCAACTTCGCCGGCCTGCCGCAGTCGGCGCCGATCGTCGGCGGGCTGGTGCTGGTGCTGATGACCCTGCCGCGCATCATCATCCCGGCCCGCGCGGCGTTGAAGGCGGTTCCGCCCTCGATCCGCGACGCGGCGCTGGGGGTGGGGGCCTCGAGGATGCAGGCGGTGTTCCACCACGTCCTGCCGCTGGCCACGCCCGGCATCCTGACCGGGGTGATCCTTGGCCTGGCGCAGGCCCTGGGGGAAACCGCGCCGCTTCTGCTGATCGGCATGGTGGCCTTCGTCAAGAACTTCCCCGCCGCGCCGCCGCAGGGCCTGTTCGATCCGGCCACGGCGCTGCCGGTCCAGGTCTACAACTGGACGCAGCGCGCCGACCCCGCCTTCATCGAGCGCGCCTCGGGGGCGATCATCGTGCTGCTGGTGCTGCTGATGTGCATGAACCTGCTGGCGGTGTTCTTGCGCCGCAGGTTCGAACGCCGCTGGTAGCGCCGCCGGAAAGACCCGACATGAACAGGACGAACAAGCAGGAGCCTGCCGTGAACTCGACCGAAAGCAAGATCTCGGCCCGCGATGTGCAGGTCCATTACGGCGAGAAACACGCCGTCAGGGACGTGAACATCGAGATTCTCGACAAGACCGTGACCGCCTTCATCGGCCCCTCGGGCTGCGGCAAGTCCACCTTCCTGCGCTGTATCAACCGCATGAACGACACCATCGACATCTGCCGCGTGGACGGGCTGATCACGCTGGACGGCGAGGACATCTATGACCGGCGCGTGGACCCGGTGCAGCTGCGCGCCAAGGTCGGCATGGTGTTTCAAAAACCCAACCCCTTCCCGAAGTCGATCTATGACAATGTGGCCTACGGCCCGCGCATCCACGGCCTGGCCCGCAACCGCACCGAGCTCGATGAGATCGTCGAGCGGTCATTGCGCGGCGCGGCGCTGTGGAACGAGGTCAAGGACCGGCTCTCGGACCCCGGCACCGGGCTGTCGGGCGGCCAGCAGCAGCGGCTGTGCATCGCCCGCGCCGTGGCGACCCAGCCCGAGGTGCTGCTCATGGACGAGCCCTGCTCGGCACTTGATCCCATCGCCACCGGCCAGGTCGAGGAGCTGATCGACCAGCTGCGCACGGAATTCTCGGTGGTGATCGTCACCCATTCCATGCAGCAGGCGGCGCGCGTCAGCC
The DNA here is from genome assembly GCF_039808215.1 of Paracoccus sp. (in: a-proteobacteria). GTDB lineage: Bacteria > Pseudomonadota > Alphaproteobacteria > Rhodobacterales > Rhodobacteraceae > Paracoccus. Next base: position 56,692 of record NZ_JBDHSP010000004.1, on the reverse strand, counting down.
AGAAGACCGCCTTCTTCCATCTCGGCAATCTGGTGGAATACGGCGACACCGACGACATCTTCACCCGCCCGCGCGACCCGCGCACCGAAAGCTACATCTCGGGCCGCATCGGTTAGGCCGGAAAGGACCAGACATGAACAACGAACGCCACATCCTGTCCGCCTTCGACCGCGACCTCGAGGCCGTGCAGGCCCAGGTCGTCAAGATGGGCGGCATGGTCGAAAGCGCCATCCATGACGCGGCCAGCGCGCTGGACGGCCGTGACGAGGAACTGGCTGCGGATGTTCGCCGCCGCGACAAGGGCATCGACGCGCTGGAGTTGCAGATCAACGAGGGCGCGGCGCGGCTGATCGCGCTGCGCGCCCCGCGCGCCACCGACCTGCGCATGGTGCTGTCGGTGATCAAGATCGCCGGCATCCTGGAACGCGTGGGCGATTACGCCAAGAACATCGCCAAGCGCAGCACCGTGCTGGCCGACCTGCCGCCGATCGAGGGCGCAGGCATCGCGCTCAGGCGCATGTCGGGCACGGTCGAGGCGATGATGAAGGATGCGCTCGACAGCTACATCCAGCGCGACGCGGCGCTGGCCGACGACGTGCGCAAGCGCGACCTCGAGGTGGACCAGATGTATAACGCGCTGTTTCGCGAATTCCTCACCCACATGATGGAGGATCCGCGCCACATCTCCGCCTGCATGCACCTGCATTTCATCGCCAAGAACATCGAGCGCATGGGCGATCATGCCACCGGCATCGCCGAACAGGTGATCTATCTGGCCACGGGCGAGCTGCCCGAGGACAACCGCCCCAAGGGCGAAAGCGTCCTGCGCGATGCCGGGGCCTGACATGGGCCGAGGCGATGCCTGCGTGCTGGTGGTCGAGGACGAGGGCGCGCAGCGCGAGGTGCTGCGCTATAACCTCGAGGCCGAAGGTTTCCGCGTCGTGCTGGCCGAGGACGGCGACGAGGCGCTGCTCTTGCTGGTCGAGGAAGAGCCCGACCTGATCGTGCTGGACTGGATGCTGCCCCGGGTCAGCGGCATCGAGATCTGCCGCCGCGTCAAGGCCGACCCCCGCACCCGCCAGATCCCGGTGGTCATGCTCTCGGCCCGCTCGGAGGAGATGGACCGGGTGCGCGGCCTTGAAACCGGTGCCGACGATTATGTGGTGAAACCCTATTCCGTGGTCGAGCTGATGGCGCGCCTGCGCACGCAGCTGCGCCGCAGCCGCCCCGCCACCATGGGCGAGCGGCTGAGCTTTGCCGACATCATCCTCGACGCGGCCGAGCATCGCGTGTTCCGCGCCGGCCATGCGCTGCATCTGGGCCCGACCGAGTTCCGCCTGCTCTCGACGCTGATGGAGCGGCCCGGCAGGGTCTGGACGCGCGAGCAGCTGCTGGACCGGGTCTGGGGCCGCGACATCCATGTGGACAGCCGCACCATCGATGTGCATGTCGGGCGGCTGCGCAAGGCGTTGATGGCGCGCGGCGGCGATGATCCGGTGCGCACCGTGCGCGGCACCGGCTATGCGCTGGGCTGAGACGGTGCCTCATCAGGCCGCCTCACTCCGATCGCACGATGCCGGTGAATCCCGCCACCGCCAGCAGCCCCAGCACCAGCCCGGCCATGGCCTGGAAATAGGCGAATAGCTTGGCCAGATAGCCCGGCCAGCTGCGGGTGTCGGGCGACCAGGTGGCCTTCTGGCCGCTGTCCACCCCGGGCAGGATCATATCCGCCGACAGCATCAGCGGGCTGAACTTCGGATAGGCCGCGGCCTCGGGCCGGGCGCGATAGCAGGCCAGTTGCGACTGGCCCGGCTCGGCCAGCCCCGGCCGCACCTGCCCAAGCGATGCCAGCCCCACCTGCTGGTCCGCCGTGGCGCCACACAGCACCCATTCGGGCGAACGCAGCACCACCGGCACATTGGGGCGGATGTGGTGATGGCGGTCGAGCCAGGCATAGATGCCGCCGCCGAGGCCCCAGAACAGCAAGAGCCAGACCATCGCCACCAGCGGCCGCCGGCCATAGACGGTGGTCAGCCACAGCAGACGGTCGCTGCTCCACAACAGGGCCTTGCGCGTCCAGCGCGAGGCGCGGCGGATCCGGGTCCGGCGCTGCAGCCGCTCCTTTTCGATCAGCACGGCGCGCGCATCGTCCTGATGCCCCATCTCGGCCAGCACGCGGGCCAGATGTTCATAGGGCTGCGGCCAGAAATCCTCGCCCCAGCGGCCAGCGTCCTGGCGCGCGAGCCAGTCGAGCCGATCCTCGGCCTCGACCGGGGCGCCCAGGAAACCGCCATAGCGGCAGCGGTTCAGCGCCAGGTCGCCCGGCGCCGGCCAGCTTGCCGCGTCATCGACGATCGAGCCCAGCGTGGCGCCGTTCAGACTGAGCGTGCCGCCGATCCGCGCCTCCTGGCGCAGAAAGAACGCGCCCTCGACCTGGCTGCGGCCGAGGTTCAGCGCGATCTCGCCGGGGGCGGTGACCACCAGGCCCGAGCATTCCGCATCGCCCTTGACCTGCGCGCCCACCAGATCGATCTGGCCCTGCACCTCGGCCAGGCGCAGCACCAGATCGCCACCGACCTGCACCCCGCCCGCGTCCAGCGCCGCGGCGCCCTCGCGTTCCAGCCGGGCGCCGCGCAGGTCCAGGTCGTCGCCGATGCGCGCCCCGGCCAGCGCCAGCGTGCCGCGCAGCCGGGCGCCGCGAAACAGCGCGCTGCCCCGGACCGAGATGCGGTCGGCGACCAGCATGCGGTTGCCGGCACGGGTCAGTTCGGCACCGTCGAGGTTCAGATCGCCGCCGATGTGCGCGCCGCGCAGCGCCACCGGCCCGTCGATGCGCACCCCGCGCGCCAGCAGGTCGCCCCGCGCGTCCAGCCGCTCGGCCGCAAGCCCGGGCAGTTGCGAGCCGTCGAAGGAAATCGTGTCGATCACCGCCGAACGCAGCACCGGCACCGCCTCGAACACGCAGTCGAGCAGGCCGATGTCGGCGGGAATGCGGCAGCCCTCAAGGTCCAGCGTGCCGATAATGCGCGCACCCGACAGCCGCAGGCCCTTTTCATGCATGCGCGGCGCGTCGGGCCCGCCCAGCAGCAGATGCCGGATCAGTTCGGCCCGCACATGCAGATGCGTGTCCTCGGCTTCGGGCAGGGGGGTCTCGCCCAGCCGGTCCAGCAGGCCGATGCCGATATTGGCGACCAGCTTCGCCTCGGCCGGTGTAAGCCGGCCGAAGCGCTGTTCCAGCCCCGGATGCGCCGGCGCCGTCACCGGCCTGTCACAGCTGCGCCAGCACCCGTGCCCATGAGCGGATGCCCTTGTGGAAGCTGGTCAGGCTGTATTTCTCGTTCGGGCTGTGGATACGGTCGTCGGACAGGCCGAACCCCGCCATCACCACCTCCATGCCCAGCTTTTCCCGGATCATCGTCGCGACCGGGATCGAGCCGCCGCCGCCGACAAAGGCCGCCTCCTTGCCCCATTCGTCCGACATGGCCTGCTGCGTGCGCTGGAAGGCCGGCCCGCTGACATCAAAGCTGACCGCGCTGCCCGAGCCGAATTCGGTGAACTCGACCCGGCAATCGGCCGGCACGCGCGCCTTGACGTATTCGCGGAAGGCGGCGCGGATCTTGTGCGGGTCCTGGTCGAACACCAGCCGGAAGCTGATCTTGGCCGAGGCCACCGCCGGGATCACCGTCTTGAACCCGTCGCCGATATAGCCGCCGTGCATGCCGTTCACTTCGCAGGTCGGGCGCGACCAGGTCTGTTCCAGCACGCTGCGGCCCTTTTCACCGGCCGGGACCGACAGGCCGACCTCGCCCAGGAATTCCGATTCCGAGAAGTCGAGCTTGTCCCAGCTTTCGCGCAGCGCCTGCGGCAGTTCCGGCACGCCCTCGTAGAAACCGGGGATCAGCACGCGGCCGTCGGCGTCGCGCAGATCGGCGATAATGCGGGCCAGCACATGATTCGGGTTTGCCGCGGCCGAGCCGTAGAACCCCGAATGCAGGTCGCGGCTGGCGGCATGCACATGGATTTCCTCGGCGCAAAGCCCGCGCAGGCTGGTGGTGATCGCCGGGGTTTCCTTGTCCCACATGTTGGTGTCGCAGATCATCGCGATATCGGCCAGCAGTTCCTCGCGGGTGGCGTCCAGAAAGCCGGGCAGGCTGGGGCCGCCGGATTCCTCCTCGCCCTCAAGCAGGATGGTGATCGGGACCGGCAGCTTGCCGGTGACCACCTTCCAGGCGCGGCAGGCCTCGATGAAGGTCATCATCTGGCCCTTGTCGTCCGAGGCGCCGCGGCCGCGGATTTCCCGGCTGCCGTCGGCCAGGGTGACGATTTTCGGCTCGAACGGGTCGTCCTCCCACAGCTCCAGCGGATCGGCCGGCTGCACGTCGTAATGCCCGTAAAACAGCACCTTCGTGCCCGCGGCGTCATGGTTCTTGGCCAGCACGATCGGGTGGCCGGGGGTGTCGCGGACCTCGGAACGAAAGCCGATCGCGGCCAGATCGCGGCTGTGCCATTCGGCGCAGGCGCGCGTCTCGGCGGCATAGGCCGGGTCGGTCGAGATCGACTTCAGCCGCACGGTCTGGAACAGCCGGTCCAGCGCGTTGTCGAGGTCGGCGTCGATATGGGCTAGAACCTTCTCAAGATCGGACATCGCAAAACCTCTTTGTGGGGGGTGAACCCCGGCCGGCCGGCCAGGGCGAAGGGCGCGGCTCAGAACGGCCAGATCATCGGCACGACAAAGACCGCGATGACAAAGAACCAGATCAGCATCGGCAGGCCGAGCTTCCAGTAGTCGCCGAACCTGTAGGCGCCGGGCTCCATCACCATCAGGTTGGTGGCGGTGGCGACCGGGGTCAGGAAGGCGCCGGCGCAGGCGACGCCCACGCACATCAGCACCGGCTGGAATGAGATGCCCATTTCCCTCGAGGCCACGATCGCGATCGGAATGACGATCAGCGAGGTCGCGGTGTTCGAGATCACCTGCCCGAGGATGGCCGAGAACACGAAGAGCCCCGCCAGCAGCGCATAGGGGCCGGAATCGCCGACCAGCGCCACCAGATTGTCGGCCAGATATTGCGCCGCGCCGGTTTTCTGCATCGCGGTCGACAGCGGCATCAGCGCGCCGACCAGAATGACGGTGGTCCAGTTGATCGAGCGATAGACCCCCTCCACCGTCAGCACGCCCGAGACCAGGATGATGCCGGCGGCAAGCAGCCCCGCCGCCGCCGGCGGCACCAGGCCGGTGGCCAGCAGGACCACCATGATCGCCAGCGCCGCCAGCACGATATGCGCGCCTTGCCCCATCGGCACCGCCTGCCGGCGCACCAGATCGGGGGAATCGACCACCAGCACCTCGGCCGGGTGCAGGCGCTGGTCCAGCGCGTTCCAGGTGCCCTGCAGCAGCATGGTGTCGCCGGCGGCCAGCGGCAGCCCGGGGGCAAGGTCCTGGTCCTGGCGCTGGATCGCCAGCACGATCAGGTCACCGCTTTCCGTGACCATGCCGGGAAAGAACCGCCGGCCGATCAGCGGCGAGCGCGGCGGCACCAGCACCTCGGCCAGGCCCGAATCGCGGTTGAACAGCTGGTCGCGCACCTGGCCCGTGGACACGTCCTCGCACAGGCTCAGCTTGTGCGCATTGGCAAGCGCCGCGGCCGAGTCGGCAGAGCCCTTGACCACGATCATGTCATTGGCCGTCACCTTGTCGCTGCGGATCGGCTGGCCGGTCCTGTCCTTCAGCGTGACGAAGGTCAGCCCGTCGTTGATGATCGAGGACATCTCGGCGCGGGCGATGCCGATGAAATCCGAATCGCCGCGCACCCGCAGCTGGTGCACGTCGCTGGACAGGCGATATTGCTCGACCAGGGTCATGGCATGGCGGCTGAGGTCGGGGGGCAGGGTCTCGCTGGTGCGGTGCGGCAACAGCTTTTCGCCAAACAGCACCACGATGGCGATGCAGCCCAGCACCGCCGGAACCCCCGCCAGGGCAAATTCGAAATAGCTGAAGCCTGGACCGCCGGCGTTTTCCGACGCCTCGAGGAGCAGCACGTTCACCGGGCTGCCGGTCAGCATCAGCTTGGATCCGGCATGGGCGCCAAACACCAGCGGCATCAGCAGTTGCGAGGGCGAGCGTCCCAGCCGGATCGCCATCACGATCACCACCGGCAAGAGCGAGGCCACCGCGCCGTTCACGCTGATCAGCCCCGACAGGATGCCGACAAAGCCCATCATCAGCACGATCAGCCTGGTGCGGCTTTCCCCCGCCTGGTTGATCAGCAGCTGCCCGGCCCAGGCGGTGACCCCGGACACCTCAAGCCCGGCCGAGACGACGAACAGCGCGGCGATGAAGATCACTGCCGGATCGCCAAAGCCCGCCATCGCCTGGTTCAGGGTCAGGATGCCCGTGGCCCACAGGGCCAGCCCGGCGCCGATGCAGACGACGATGACCGGCAGCCGGTCCCAGATGAACAGCACGACGATCGCGGCGATGATTGCAAAAACGGTCCAGATATCGCCCACGCACAGTTCCTCGGCAGCCAAATTCGCCGGCACATTGTCGGAAACTCCCCGGCTGGGCAACCCTCTTTGCGCCGCAGCCGCCCGCGGCAAACCGGCGCGCGCCGCGTTGCATTTCTGTTACTTGCCCCGAAAAACCCTGCCATGTTACGCTTTTAGGGCCGGGTGGCCGCACACGGCCACAAGACCGGGACTCCGCGCCTCAGGAAGCAGCGCGGGTTTTCGCCGCTGCCGCAAGACTGCGCAACTCGCGCCGTGACTGCACGACTGCCTGCGTGTTCCCGCAAGGGAAAAGCGTGTGTGAAAAATGCTGCGGCCGGCGGTCGGCAGCGCGTAAATGAGGGGGCTTCAAGACATATGGCAAGCAAATCCGGAGAACCGGGGGGCGCCGACAAGCAGGGCATGTCGGGCTTTCTGGGCACCATCGAGCGGGTGGGCAACAAGGTCCCGCATCCCGCCATCATCTTCTTCTATCTGATCGGCATCGTGATCGTGCTTTCGGCGATCTTTGCCATGCTGGGCACATCGGTCACCTACGAGGGCTATGACGCCGCCGTGGGCGACATCGTCGAGCGGACGACCGCGGTGCGCAGCCTGCTGTCCCCGGACGGCATCCGCTTCATGGTGACGACGCCGGTGCCCAACTTTCTCGGCTTTGCCGGGGTGGGGGTGATCCTGGTGGCGATGATCGGCGTCGGCGTCGCCGAGGAATCGGGCCTGATCGCCACGCTGGTGCGCAAGATCGTCGCCATCGCACCGACCAGCCTGTTCACCTTCATCATCGTCTTCGTGGGGGTGCTGTCGTCGATCGCGGCGGATGCGGGCTATCTGGTGCTGGTGCCGCTGGGCGCCGCGGCCTTCCACAGCATGGGCCGGCACCCGCTGGCGGGCCTGGCCGCGGCCTTCGGCGGCGTGGCGTCGGTGTTTCTGGTCAACGTCTTTGTCACGCCGACCGACGCGCTGCTGGTCGCGGTGGCCAATGACGCCATCCACATGGTGAACCCGAACGCCGCCATCAGCGACGTGGGCAACCTGTTCTTCATGATCGTCTCCTCGATCCTCATGGCGATCATCGTCACCATCCTGACCGAGCGTTTCGTCGAGCCGCGGCTGGGCAGCTATGAGGGCGGCGTCGAGGTCGAGGGCGGGGTAGACCTGTCCGAGGCCGAACAGCGCGGGCTGAAATACGCCGGCCGGGCGCTCTTGGGCTTTGTGCTGGTGGTGGGCGCGCTGACCGCGCCGCCGATCCCTTACGGCATCCTGCGCAACCAGGTGACCGGCGGCATCATGGCCGGATCGCCCTTCATGACCGGCCTGATCGTGCTGATCAGCCTGCTGTTTCTGGTCGTGGGCTATGCCTATGGCCGCGGCGCCGGCACCATCGCCAATGTCACCGCGGCGATCGGGCTGGTGGTCAAGACCTGGTCCAACCTCGCCGGGATGATCTTCCTGCTGTTCGTGATCGCGAACTTCATCGCCTTCTTCAACTTCACCAATCTCGCCACGGTGCTGGCGGTGAACCTCGCGGACTTCCTGCAGACGACGAACCTGGGCGCGACCAGCTACATCATCCTGTTCGTGCTGGTGGTGGCGCTCATCGACATCATCCTGACCGGGGCGCTGGCGAAATGGGCGATCCTTGCGCCGGTGTTCATCCCGCTGTTCATGCGCCTTGGCGGCGACCCGGACCTGGTGATGGCGGCCTATCGTGTCGGCGACAGTCCGCTGAACTCGGTCACGCCGCTGAACGTCTATCTGGCGGTGATGGTGGGTTTTGCGCAGAAATACCAGAAGGATGCCGGCATGGGCACGATCATCGCCCTGATGCTGCCCTATGCCACGGTGCTGATGGTGCTGTGGACGCTGCTGCTGGTGGTCTGGAACATGGTGGGCCTGCCGCTGGGCCCCAGCTGACCGCAGGCACAATAAATTTTGCGCCCCCCCTGCCGGTGGGGGGCGCAATCATGTATCCCATGGCCGAAACGCTGACCCATCAGCCCGCCCGGGATCAAACAATTGCGCCTTTTCAATGCTATGACGATGATTTCCTCGCGCGGGCGCCCGCTTCGCACCGCGCTTCGCCTGACACTTGCCGTCGGGCTTTTTGCCTCGCTTGCCGCCTGCAAGGACGATGACGCGCCCAAGCCCGAGGCGCAGGCGCGCCCGGTGCGCAGCATCACCGTGACCCAGACCCGCGCCGGCAATACCGTGTCCCTGGCCGGGGTGATCGAAAGCCAGGCCCAGGCCGATCTGGGCTTTCGCATCGGCGGGCGCATGATCGAGCGTCTGGCCTCGGTGGGCGACCAGCTTGAGCCGGGGCAGGTGATCGCCCGGCTCGATCCCTCGGACGAGGAGAACGGCTTGCGCGCCGCCGAGGCGAACCTGACCGCCGCCGAGGGCCAGCTGAAAGAGGCCGAGACCAATTTCAGCCGCCAGCGCCAGCTTTACGACCGCGGCATCGCCGCACGCGCTGCCTTCGACCGCGCCGAGACCACGCTGACCAATGCCACCGCCCAGGCCGATGCCGCGCGCGCGCAATATCTGATCGCCAAGCGCCGGCTGAACGACACCGAGCTGCATGCCGACGCCCCCGGCCGGGTGACCGTTGTTGGCGCCGAGCCGGGCGAGGTGGTGCAGCCCGGGCGCATGATCGTGCAGATCGCCCGCGACGGCGGGCTGGACGCGGTTTTCGACGTGCCGGCCGCCACGCTCGAGGCCAGCCCCATCGATCCCGAGGTGACGGTGGCGCTGTCGCAGAACTCCGCGATCAGCACCAAGGGCCGCATCCGCGAGGTGGCGCCGCGCGCCGATCTGGTGACCGGCACCTTCCGCGTGCGCGTCGGCCTGATCGACCCGCCGACGGAACTGCGCCTGGGCTCGACGGTGACCGGCACGGCGCTGTTCGGCGAGGGCGAGGTGATCGAGATCCCGGCCAGCGCCCTGACCAGCAGCAACCTCGGCCCGGCGGTCTGGCTGGTCGATCCCGCCAGCAATACCGTCGCGCTGCATGACATCGTGGTGGACAGCTATCTGCCGGCCTCGGTGGTGGTGGCCGACGGGCTGGCCCCCGGCGACATCGTGGTGACCGCCGGCGTGCAGGCGCTGCGTCCGGGCCAAGCGGTGCGGGTGGTGCAATGATCGGCCCGAACCTGTCGGACTGGGCGCTGAAAAGCCGCCATCTGACCATCTATCTGATGATCGTCTCGGTGATCGCCGGGGCGCTGGCCTTCGTCAGCCTTGGTCGGGACGAGGACCCGTCCTTCACCATCAAGACCATGCTGGTCACCGCCGTCTGGCCCGGCGCCTCCATGGAGGAAACCCAGACCCAGCTGGCCGACCGGCTGGAGCGCCGGCTCGAGGAGACCACCGGGCTGGACGCGCTGCGCTCGATCACCCGGCCGGGCATCGTCACCATCTATGTCGAACTGCAGGGCACCTTCCCGCCCGAGCAGGTGCCCGATGTCTGGCAGGAGGTGCGCAACGGCATCGGCGACATCCGCCACACCCTGCCGCAAGGCGTGCTGGGCCCGTTCTTCAACGACAATTTCGGCGATGTCTTCGGCATCATCTACGGCTTTACCGCCGACGGGTTTTCCGAACGCGACCTGCGCGACAATGTCGACATGGTGCGGTCAGAGCTTCTGCGCAAGGTCGAGGGCATTTCCAAGATCGAATGGATCGGCACCCAGGACGAGCGCATCATGCTGGAATTCCAGCCCGACCGCGTCGCGGCCATGGGGCTGGACTATGGCCAGATCTTTGCCGCCATCGCGGCGCAGAACGTGGTGCGCCCGGCGGGGGTGTTGACCACGGGCGAGGAAAACATCGCTATCCGCGTCTCGGGCGCGTTCCAGAGCGATGCCGACCTGCTGAACGTGTCGCTTTCTGCCAATGGCCGCATGATCCGTCTGGGCGACATCGCCACGGTGCGGCGCACGCTGGTCGATCCGCCGCAGCCGCTGTTGCGCATCAACGGCCAGCGCGCGATCGCGCTGGCGATCTCGATGGCCGAGGGCGGCGACATCCTGGAACTGGGCGGCGAGATCACCAGGGCGATGGCGGGCATCGAGGCCGATCTGCCGGTGGGCATCGAGGCGATCCAGATCTCGGACCAGCCGCAGGTGGTGGATCAGGCGATCGGCGATTTCACCACTTCGCTGTGGCAGGCGGTGGCGATCATCCTGGTCGTCAGCTTCCTGTCCCTCGGCATGCGGCCGGGATCGGTGGTGGCCATCGCCATTCCGCTGACGCTGGCGGTGGTGTTTCTGGTCATGCAGGTGCTGGACATCGACCTGCACCGGGTGTCGCTGGGGGCGCTGATCATCGCGCTGGCGCTGCTGGTGGACGATGCGATGACCACGGTCGATGCCATGCTGCGCCGCCTGGCGCTGGGAGATAGCATCGGCAAGGCCGCGACATACGCCTATTCCACCCTGGCGGCGCCGATGCTGACCGGCACGCTGATCACCATCGTCGGCTTCGTGCCGATCGGATTCGCGCAAAGCCAGGCCGGCGAATACACCATCTCGCTGTTTCTGGTGGTGGGGATTGCGCTGATCGCCTCGTGGTTCGTGGCGGTGCTGTTCACCCCGATCCTCGGCTCGGTGCTGCTGAAGGCCCCGGCGCCGGGCGCGGCCGAGGCCGGGCCGGGACCGGTGCTGCGCGCCTATCAGTCCTTCCTGGCCCTTGCCATCCGCGCGCGCTGGCTGACCATCGCGGTGACCGTGGCGCTGTTCGCGGTGGCGCTGGGCGGGTTGCGGCTGGTGGACCGGCAATTCTTTCCGCCCTCGGACCGCAACGAGCTGATCGTCGATTTCCAGCTGCCCAGCTCGACCTCGATCTTTGCCAGCGAGGACGCGATCCGGCGCATCGAGGAACGGATCGAGGCCAGCGGCGAGGCGCAGTTCTACACCTCTTATGTCGGGCGCAACGTCATCCGGTTCTATCTGCCGCTGGCGATCCAGCCGCCGGCCGACCACCATTCGCAGATCGTGATCATGGCCCGGGACAATGCGGCGCGCGACCGGCTTGAAATCCAGCTTGAGGACTGGCTGGCCACCGCATTCCCCGAGGCGGTCAGCCGGGTCAGCCCGCTGGAGCTGGGGCCGCCGATCGGCTGGCCGGTGCAATACCGGCTGGTCGGTCCCGATCTCGAGGTGCTGCGCGCCCGGGCGCTGGATCTGGCCGGGATCATCGCCGCCAACCCCGACGCGCGCCACGTGCATTTCGACTGGATCGAGCCCGCCCGCCAGCTGCGCATCGAGGTCGATCAGGACCGCGCCCGCCGCCTGGGCCTGACCAGCGCGCAGCTGGCCTCGATCCTGAACACGGCAGTCTCGGGCACCACCGTGTCGCAGCTGCGCGACGACATCTACCTGATCCCGATCATGGCGCGCGCCGACGAAAGCCAGCAGGTGACGCTGGACGGGCTCTCGACTCTGCAGGTGCCGGTGCCGGGCGGCAGGACGGTGGCGCTGGGGCAGTTCGCGACCATCTCCTACGATCAGGAGCAGCCCTTCCTGTGGCGCCGCGACCGCCTGCCGACGCTGACGGTGCTGGCCGACGCCGCTCCCGGCGCCACCCCCGAGGCGATCGTGGCGGCGCTGAAGGACGACATCGCCGCCTTCGACGCCGGGCTGGCGCCGGGCTATGAGGTGCAGGTCGGCGGCACGGTCGAGACCAGCGCCGAAAGCCAGGCTTCGGTCTTTGCGGTGATCCCGGTGATGATCTTTCTGATGATCACGCTGCTGATGGTGCAGCTGAAGGATTTCCGCGACACCGGTATGGTGCTGGCGCTCTTGCCGCTGGGGCTGATCGGTGTGGTGGCGGCGCTGCTGCTGTTCGACCGGCCGCTGGGCTTCGTGGCGATCCTGGGCATCCTGGCGCTGATCGGCATGATCGCCAAGAACGCGGTGATCCTGATCACCCAGATCGGGGATGAGCGCGCGGCCGGGCTTTCGGTGCAGGATGCGGTGGTCACGGCGGCGACCGGCCGCTTCCGGCCGCTGCTGCTGACGGCGCTCTCGACGGTGCTGGGGCTGATGCCGATCGCGCCGACCCTGTTCTGGGGGCCGATGGCCTTTGCGATCATGGGCGGGCTGCTGGTGGCGACGCTGCTGACGCTGGTGTTCCTGCCGACGCTCTATACCATGCTGCACCGCGACGCTGCCCGCGATGCGTAGCCGCAGAGTCGTCGCCGCCGAGGCCGGCTATGAGGCGGATGCGGGACCGGGTATCGCCTGGTCCGGCGTCAGCGACAAGCGCAGCTATTACCGGCTGTTCGCCGGCTATGTCGCGGCGCTGCTGGCGACCGGCGTCGCCACGGTGGCGCTGGCGCTGGTGGCCTTCGACCTGGCCGGCGAGGATTCGGGCGCGGTCATCGGCACGGCGCTGTCGCTGAAGATGGCGGGCTATGTGCTGGTGGCGCCGCTGCTGACGGCGCTGCTGCACCGCCTGCCGCGCAAGGCGGCGATGATCACGCTGGACCTGATCCGGGCGGTATCGCTGGGGCTTCTGGCCTTCGTCACCGAGGTCTGGCAGCTTTATGCCCTGGTCTTTGCCTTTACCGCGGCCTCGGCCACCTTCTCGCTGACCTATATGGCGGCGGTGCCCTATCTGCTGGGCAGCGAAGAGGATTACACCCGCTCGCTGGCGCGCTCGCGCATTGCCAGCGAACTCGAGGGACCGCTCAGCCCGATGGTGGCGGCGGCGCTGCTGCTGCTGCTCTCGCCGCGGGCGGCGATCATCGTCACGGCGCTGGCCTTTCTCGGCTCGGCGCTGCTGGTCGGGGCGGCGCGGCTGCCGGCGGCGGCGAATGCCCGTTCGGTCGGCATCGGGCTTTATGACCGGCTGCGGCGCGGGCCACGGCTGTTCCTGTCGGTTCCGGCCTTTCGCGCGCTGGTGGCGATGGATGTCGCGGTGGCGCTGGCCTCGGCCATGGTCATGGTCAATACCGTGGTGCTGGTGCAGGGCAAGTTCGACCTGGATCGCGACGCGGTGGCGCTGGCCTTCGGCATCTTCGGCCTCGGCGCGGTCCTGGGCGCGGCCATCCTGCCGCTGCTGCATGCGCGCGTGGACGACCGCTCGATCATGCTTGCGGGCGGGGTCGTGCTGTTCGGCTGCCTGCTGGCCGGGACGCTGCAGACCTGGCTGCCGGCACTGCTGACGCTGTGGCTGGGGCTGGGGTTCAGCGGGGCGATCGCGCTGACGCCGGCGACCTATCTGATCCGGCGGCTGGCGCGGCCGGCCGATCTGCAGATGCTGATCGCCGCGCAGATGTCGCTGGCGAACGGGCTATTGCTGCTGGCCTATCCGCTGGCGGGCTGGCTGGGCGCAACCCTGGGCATGGCGCAGACCTTTGCCATCCTGGGGTTGCTGGCGGCACTGGCGGTCATGGCCTTCGCAAGGCTCTGGCCGGCCGGCTACGCCCCCGAACCCTGAGCGCGCCCGGGGCAGGGCGGCCTTGCGACAGGCATCCGGCTTGCGCTAATCTGCGCCCGGGCAGGGCAAGCAGCCTCATCGTCAACCATAGCCGGATCGTAGCATGTCATATTCAATCACCGCCGCCTCGCAGATCCTTCGGGATGCCGTGCAACTGCAGTTCCAGCGCTACTCGCTATGGTACATGGCGCAGGGCGGGCTGATTGCGCTGACCGGGATCATCGCGGTGATCTTTCCGCTGATCTATTCCACCGCGGCAAACGGCTTTCTGGGCTGGCTGCTGATCTTTGTCGGCGCCCTGCAGGGGGCCAGCCTGATCGGCTCGCGCTCATCCCAGGCGTTTCCGCTGCATATCGTGTCGGCGGTGCTGTTCGTGGTGGTGGGCGTGCTGTTCCTTGGCAGCCCGGCGGACAATCTGCTGACGATCTCGATGCTGCTTGTGGTGCTGCTGATGGTGCAGGGCATCTCGCGCGTGGTCTTTGCGCTGTCGGTGCGCCCGCTTGAGCGCTGGACCTGGGTGCTGGGCGGCGGCGTGTTCGAGATCGTTCTGGCGATCCTGCTCTGGGTGGCACTGCCCGCATCCGGGTTGTGGCTGATCGGCGGGGCGCTGGGCCTTGGCCTGATCGCCGAGGGCGGGGCGCTGGTGCTGCTGGCCTGGCAGGTGCGCGGCAGCCCGGCGGCGCCGGCCGTCTAGCGCCGGGCATTTTGCCGCAGGGCCCTTTACCTTCGCGGCGGGCGGGCGAATAACGGTGCTGACGGCTGTTCAGGAGCAGACAGATGACTGAAGACACCCTTTCGCTGGGCCGGATCCGGCGCCTGGATGACGGGTTTGAGGGCAGGCTGGAACGCCGCCTGCCGCATCCGCCGGAAACGGTCTGGCGCCTGCTGACCGAGGAACAGGGCATCGGCCAATGGCTGGCCCCCGGCACGATCGAGCCGCGCCAGGGCGGCCGCGTGCATGTCGATTTCGGCGACAGCGGCGTGGTGATCGACAGCACGGTGCTAGAGATCGAGGCGCCGCGCCTGCTGGCCTATTCCTGGAGCAGCGGCGAGCAGCCCGAGCGGCCGCTGCACTGGGCGCTGGCGCCCGTCGAGGGCGGCACCGAATTGGTGCTGACCCTGCGCCTGCCCGCGGGCGAGGACATCGCCAAGGCCTGCGCCGGTTTCGACGCGCATCTGGAAATGCTCGCTGCCGCGCTTGAAGGGGTGCCGATCCGCTTTCCGTTCGAGCTGTATCTGGCGGCCCGGCGCGGTTATCAGGACTTGCTGGGCTGATCCGGCCCGCCGCCCCTGCGGCGGCGGATGCAATGCCATGGCGCGGGCGCTCAGCCGCCCGCCAGCGCCAGCCGGCCGCCGGCGACGCGCTGGATGCGCCCCGCCAGTTCCAGTGCCAGGATGGCCGGGGCCAGGGTCGCGGCGGGCACGCCCAGATCGCGGATCAGCATGTTCTCCTCGGTCGGGGCGGGGTTGAGCCGGGCGAGGATCCGCCCCTCGAGGTTCGCCGGCCCGCCCGGGGCCACGGGTGTCGAAATGACCGCGGCCAGCGCGCGTCGCCCGTCCTGCGCAAGATCGGCAAGCCGGCGCGTCATCGCCGGTGGCGGCGGCGCGGGCGCAGGCCGTGGCGCCCGGGTGGTCGCGATACGGTCGGTGGCATCGGGCTGAAGCTGCGCCAGTACATCGGCAGAGTTCCTGACCAGCAGCGCGCCGTCGCGGATCAGCGCATTGCAGCCGGCGGCGCGGGCATCCATCGGGTGGCCGGGCACCGCCATCACCTCGCGTCCCTGGTCCAGCGCGCAGCGCGCAGTGATCAGGCTGCCCGAACGATGCGCCGCCTCGACCACCACCACGCCCTGCGACAGGCCCGAGACGATGCGGTTGCGGGCCGGGAAATGCCGGGCCACGGCCTCGGTCCCCGGCGGCTGTTCCGAGACCAGCAGGCCCTGCTCGCAGATCGCCTCGGCGAGGCCGGCATTCTCGGCGGGATAGATCATGTCGATGCCGCCGGCGAGGACGGCGATGGTGCCACCCGGCAGGGCCGCCTCATGCGCTACGGTGTCGATGCCGCGCGCGAGCCCCGCGATCACCACCGCGCCGGCCTGCGTGAGCCCCGCCGCCATGCCACGCGCCATGCGCAGCCCCAGCGACGAGGCGTTGCGCGCGCCGATGACCGCGACCGGCAGCGCCTGCAGCGCCGCCATGTCGCCGCGCAGCCACAGCAGCGCCGGTGCCTCGGGGATGTCGCGCAGCCGCGCCGGATAGTCGGGATCGTCCCACAGCAGCAGCCGGGCGCCGGCGCGCTGGCCGGCGGCCAGTTCCGCCTCGGCCCGGGACAGCGGGCAGGGGGCGTAATCCTCGATCCCGGCGGCGCGGGCGATGCCGGGCAGGGCGGCCAGCGCCGCCCCGGCGCTGCCGTGTTCGGCGATCAGCCGGTGGAATGTCGCCGGACCCACGCGGCGCGAGCGGATGAGGCGCAGGGCGGCCAGCCCGTCCCCCTTCGGACGGTGGGGGGTGTGGTGGGGGTCGAAAGAGCGCGGTCCTGCCGTCATGTCCCTGCCTTTGCCTCATCCGCAGGGACAGTCATGGCACGGCAATGGTTAAGAATGGGTTAGCCGGACAGGACCGGCCGCGACCAGCCCCAGATGCACAGGGATCAGGCGGCCGAGCCGCCGATGGTCAGCCCGCCGATGCGCAGCGTCGGCAGGCCCACGCCCACCGGCACCCACTGCCCCTGCTTGCCGCAATTGCCGACCCCCGGGTCCAGCGCCAGGTCGTTGCCGATGGCGCGGATCTGCTGCAGCGCGGTGGCGCCGTCGCCGATCAGCGTCGCGCCGCGGATCGGATCGCCCACCCGGCCGTTCCTGACCCGATAGGCCTCGGTGCAGGAAAACACGAACTTGCCATTGGTGATGTCCACCTGGCCGCCGCCAAAGCCCACGGCATGGATCCCGTCCTCGAGCCCGGCCAGAATCGCCTCGGGATCGTCGGGACCGGCCAGCATGAAGGTATTGGTCATCCGCGGCATGGGCGCATGGGCATAGCTTTGCCGCCGGCCGTTGCCGGTCGCCTGAACGCCCATCAGTCGGGCGTTCTGGCGGTCCTGCATATAGCCGGTCAGGATGCCGTCCTCGATCAGCACGTTGCGGCCGGGCGGCGTGCCTTCGTCATCGACGCTGATCGAGCCGCGCCGATCCGGGATGGTGCCGTCGTCGATCACCGTGACGCCGGGGGCGGCGACGCGCCGGCCCAGAAGCCCGGCAAAGGCCGAATGGCCCTTGCGGTTGAAATCGCCCTCCAGCCCGTGGCCCACCGCCTCGTGCAGCAGGATGCCGGGCCAGCCGGGGCCCAGCACCACGTCCATCACCCCCGCGGGTGCGGGAACCGAGCGCAGGTTGACCAGGGCGATGCGCAGCGCCTCGTGCACTAGCGCCTGCCAGTGGCCGGGCGCCACGATCCCGTCCAGCGCCACGCGTCCGCCGCCGCCGGCATTGCCCGATTCGCGCCGGCTGTTCGATTCGACGATCACCGCCACGTTCAGCCGCGCCATCGGCCGGGTGTCGCAGGCGAGCCCGCCCTCCGGGCGCAGGATCGCCACCTCCTGCACCGAGGTGGTGATGCTGGCCGAGACCTGCACCACCCGTGGATCCAGCCCGCGGGCGAAATCGTCGATCTCGCGCAAAAGCGCCACGCGCGCGGCAAAGCTGACGCCGGCGGCCGGGTCGATGGCGGCGTAAAGCGGCGGCGTCGGCCCCGAGGGGGGCAAGGCCAGCCTGGCGCCGCCGGCGCCGACCGCCAGACGCACGGTGCGGGCGGCATCCTTCAGCGCCGCCTCGGTGATCTCGGTCGAATGGGCATAGCCGGTGACCTCGCCCTGCACGGCGCGCAGGCCGAATCCCTGCTCGGCGTCATAGCTGGCGGTACGCAGCCGGCCGTCGTCCAGAACCAGCGCCTCGGCGCGCGCGCGTTCCAAAAACAGCTCGCCATCCTCGGCCCCCGCCAGCGCCTCGCGCAGGATGGCCAGCGCGCGGTCGCGGTCCAGCAGGGTCTGAAACGGAGAGAAGGCGTCTGTCATGGAACCGTCCTTGGCTGCAGCCTTCGCCTAGGGGGTTTTTGCCCGGAAGTCGATAGCAATGGCTTGCCCGTCGGGACAAGATATGGTTCTGGTTGGGAAACAGGGTCGGGCAGGCCGCAGGACAGGGGTCCGCCGACAGCAGTGTATGCAACGGGATGGCAAGATGGCAAATGCGACGAAGCGCCGCGGGGGCGTGGCGGTAACGGGCCTTGGACTGGCGGCGATCCTGGCCGCGCCGGCGCTGGCGCAGGACATGCTGCGCGACCTGCCGGTGATCGGCAAGCCGGTGAACGGCGCCATGGGTTTTCAGCCGGCCTCGAGCCCGCTGGCGCATGACCAGCAATGGCTGGACTATTTCGTGCTGGTCATCATCACCGCGGTGACGGCGCTGGTCTGCCTGCTGATGCTTTACTGCATTATCCGCTTCAACAGCCGCAGCAATCCGGTGCCGGCGCGCTTTACCCACAACACCCCGCTCGAGGTGACCTGGACGCTGGTGCCGGTGCTGATCCTGGTGGCGATCGGCGCCTTCTCGCTGCCGATCCTGTTCCGCAGCCAGGAGATGCCCAACGACCCCGACCTGGTGATCAAGGCCATTGGCCACCAGTGGTACTGGTCCTATGAATATCCCGACGACGGCATCGCCTTTGACGCGCTGCTGCTGGACAAGGCCGACCTGGCCGACGCCGGCTACGAGGAAAGCGAATACCTGCTGGCCGCCGACAATCCGGTGGTGGTGCCGGTGGGCAAGAAGGTGCTGGTGCAGGTCACCGCCACCGACGTGATCCACGCCTGGACCGTGCCGGCCTTTGCCGTCAAACAGGACGCGGTGCCCGGGCGCATCGCGCAGCTCTGGTTCTCGGTCGATCAGGAGGGGGTCTATTTCGGCCAGTGCTCGGAACTGTGCGGCATCAACCACGCCTATATGCCGATCGTGGTCAAGGCCGTCAGCCAGGAGAAATACGACGCCTGGCTTGCCGGCGCCAAGGAACAGTTCTCGGCCGACGCCTCGGGCCTGCTGCCGGCGCAGCCGGTGCGGCTGGCGCAGGCCAGGTAAGGGCCGGCCGTGGCGGACATCAACGCATATGAGGGCGCGGCCGAGGCGGAATTCCGCGATTACGTCGCGCTGCTGAAGCCGCGCGTCATGTCGCTGGTGGTGTTCACCGCCTTCGTCGGGCTGTGGATCGCGCCCGAGCCGGTCAACCCTTTTGTTGCTTTCTGTGCGGTGCTGTTCATCGCGCTGGGTGGCGGCGCCTCGGGCGCGCTCAACATGTGGTATGACGCCGACATCGACGCGGTGATGAAGCGCACGCGCGCGCGCCCGATCCCCTCGGGCCGCGTCGCCCCCGACGAGGCGCTTGCCCTGGGCCTGGCGCTGTCGGGCCTGTCAGTGATGATGCTGGGGCTGGCGGCGAACTGGTTCGCGGCGGGATTCCTGGCCTTCACCATCTTCTTCTATGCCGTGGTCTATACGATCTGGCTGAAACGCTCGACGCCGCAGAACATCGTCATCGGCGGCGCTGCCGGGGCCTTTCCGCCGATGATCGGCTGGGCCTGCGCCACCGGCGGCATCGGCATCGAATCGCTCTTGATGTTCGCGCTGATCTTCTTCTGGACGCCGCCGCATTTCTGGGCGCTGGCGCTGTTCATGAAGGACGACTATTCCCGCGCCGGCGTGCCGATGCTGACGGTCACGCATGGCCGCAAGGTGGCGCGGCGCCACATCTTCGCCTATGCGCTGGTGCTGGCGCCCTTCGCGCTGGGGCTTGGCCTGACTTCGGTCGGCGGGCCCGTCTATCTGGCGGTCGCGCTGGTGCTGAACCTGCTGTTCATCCTGGGTGGCTGGCGCGTCATGATGCGCGACGAGGCGGCGGCGCAGGCCGACGGCTATCTGGTCGAGAAGCGCTATTTCCGGCTGTCGCTGCTCTATCTGTTCCTGCATTTCCTGGCGCTCTTGGTGCAGCACGGGGTCGGGGGATGGTGATGCTGCCGCGGGTCGAACATGAATTGCACCGCCGCCGGCGCAGCCGCAACATCGGGCTTTTGCTGGTGCTTCTGGGCTTTGTCGCGCTGATCTTCGGGCTTTCGGTGGTCAAGATCACCCGCGGCGACATGATGCAGGGCTATGATCATCGCCCGCGCGCCTCGGTGCTGCCGCCCGACCCGAACCCGCCCGCCGAAACGGCGCCGCTTGCCGCGCCCGGCACGCCCGCCGCGGAGGTCAGCCGATGAGCGGCGCGAACCGGCGCATCGTCGCCATGCTGCTGGGCGTGGTGCTGTTCATGGGTGCGGCCGCCTGGGCGGCGGTGCCGTTCTATTCCTGGTTCTGCCGCGTCACCGGCTTTGCCGGCACCCCCAATGTCGCCGAGGCGCCCTCGGATGTCGTCCTCGACGAGATGGTGCGCGTGCGCTTCGATTCCAACGTCGATCCGAACCTCGACTGGAGCTTTCGCCCACTGCAGCGCGAGATGAACCTGCGCATCGGCGAGAATGCCATCGCCTTCTACGAGGCGGTCAACAACAGCGACCAGCCGATCACCGGCGCCGCCAGCTATAATGTCGCCCCCGATGCCGCCGGGTATTTCTTCAACAAGATCGAATGTTTCTGCTTTACCGAGCAGACCCTGCAACCCGGCGAGCGCGTCGAGATGCCGGTGACCTTCTTTGTCGATGCCGCCCTGGTCAAGGACCGCGATGCCGGCCGCATCCGCGACATCACCCTGTCCTATACCTTCCACCGGACCGATGCGCCGGCGCCCCGACAGGCGGCGCTGGACCTGCAGGCGGCGCCGCCCGTAAACTGACCGACAAGAACCAGCAACAGCCGGATACGCAGCCATGGCCCAAGCAAAGAACCACGACTATCAGATCCTGCCTCCGTCGATCTGGCCGTTCCTCGGTGCCATCGCGGCCTTCGTCATGCTGACCGGCGGCGTGCTGTGGATGAAGACCGGCGCGCCCTGGCTGTTCCTGATCGGCTTTGCCGGCGTGCTTTACGTCATGTTCGGCTGGTGGTCCGATGTCGTGCATGAGGGCGACGCCGGCGAGCATACGCCCGTGGTGCGCATCAGCCTGCAATACGGCTTCATCCTGTTCATCATGTCCGAGGTGATGTTCTTCGTCGCCTGGTTCTGGGCCTTCATCAAGAACGCGCTTTATCCAATGGGGCCCGAGAGCCCGATCAAGGACGGCGTCTGGCCGCCCGAGGGCATCGTGACCTTCGACCCCTGGCACTTGCCGCTGATCAACACGCTGATCCTGCTCTTGTCCGGTGTCGCGGTGACCTGGGCGCACCATGCCTTCGTCCATGACGGCGACCGCAAGACCACGATCCGCGGCCTGGCCGTGGCGGTGATCCTTGGCCTCGCATTCACCGCGCTGCAGGCCTTCGAATACAGCCACGCCGCCTTCGGCCTTGCCGATACGGTCTATGCCGGCACATTCTTCATGGCCACCGGCTTTCACGGCTTCCATGTCATCATCGGCACGGTGTTCCTGTTCGTCTGCCTGGTGCGCATGATGAAGGGCCAGATGACGCAGGAGCAGCATGTCGGCTTCGAGGCCGCGGCCTGGTACTGGCATTTCGTCGATGTGGTCTGGCTGTTCCTGTTCGTGGTGATCTATATCTGGGGACGCTGACCCGCACCGCCTGACGAGGGCGCGGGCGGCAGAACATCCGCGCCATTTCCGTCGGAGACCGCATGCGCCGATATCTGTTCCCGCTGATCCTGGGCGTGGTCGGCTGCGCCATCCTGGTCTCGCTGGGCATGTGGCAGCTGCGGCGACTGGACTGGAAACAGGCGCAGATCGCCGAGATCCAGCGCCGCATCGAGGGGGTGCCGCAACCGCTGCCGGCGCAGGTCGATCCGGGGATGAAATTCATGCCGGTGCTGGTCGCCGGCCGCACCACCGGCGACGAGATCGACGTGCTCTCGGGCACGCGCGAATCGGGCGGCGGCTATCAGGTGATCTCGGGCTTCGTGACCGAGGACGGCCGGCGGATCCTGCTGGACCGCGGCTTTGTCGATCAGGACCACAAGCGCGACCCGCGCCCGCCGGTCGATCTGCAGGTCGCGGGAAACCTGCACTGGCCCGACGAGCGCGGCAGCGCCACGCCGGCGCCGAATCTGGAGGCGAACATCTGGTTCGCCCGCGACGTGCCGGCGATGGCCAAGCAGCTTGGCACCGAGCCGGTGCTGGTCGTCGCCGCCGAGTTGCGCGGCGACGCGCAGGGGGTGCAGCCGCTGCCGGTCTCGGCGCTGGGCATCCCCAACAACCACCTCAGCTATGCCGTGCAATGGTTCCTGATCGCCGCCGCCTGGGCAGGGATGACAGTGGCGCTGATCTGGCGTATCAGACAGCGGCAATTCTAGGGGTATACGATGCGTTACGTTTCCACGCGGGGGCAGGCTCCGGTCCTCGACTTCGAACAGGCGATGCTGACCGGGCTGGCGCGCGACGGCGGACTTTACCTGCCCGAGGCGCTGCCGATGTTCTCGATCGCGGAAATCGCCCGGCTGGACGGTCTGCCCTATGAACAGGTGGCGCAGCGCGTCATCCGCCCCTTTGTCGGCGATTGCCTGACGGATGCCGAACTGTCCGCCGCGATTGCCCGCGCCTATGCCGGATTCGACCATGTCGCGCGCGCGCCGCTGGTGCAGCTGGCGCCGGGCCATCACCTGCTGGAACTGTTTCACGGCCCCACCCTGGCCTTCAAGGATTTCGCCATGCAGCTGATCGGCCAGCTGTTCCAGCTGGCGCTGGCGCGTTCGGGGCAGCGGGTGACGATCCTCGGCGCCACCTCGGGCGATACCGGCTCGGCGGCGATCGAGGCCTTTCGCGGTTTGCCCAATGTCGATGTGTTCATCATGTATCCGCACGGGCGCGTCAGCGAGGTGCAGCGTCGGCAGATGACCACGCCCGCGGACGCGAACGTGCATGCGCTGGCGGTCGAGGGCACGTTCGACGACTGCCAGGCGCGGCTCAAGGACCTGTTCAACGACCATGAGTTTCGCGACGGCGTGGGCCTTGCCGGGGTCAATTCGATCAACTGGGCGCGGGTGCTGGCGCAGATCGTCTATTACTTCACCGCCGCCGCCAGCCTGGGGGCGCCGCTGCGGCCGGTGGATTTCACCGTGCCCACCGGCAATTTCGGCGATGTCCTTGCCGGTGCCATCGCGCGCAGCATGGGGCTGCAGATCGGCAAGCTCTGGGTGGCGACGAACCAGAACGACATCCTGCACCGGGCGCTGAGCGAGGGCGAATACCGGGTCGGCACGGTGCGGCCCTCGATCAGCCCGTCCATGGACATCCAGGTCAGCTCGAACTTCGAGCGCGCGCTGTGGCTCGCCTGCGGCCGCGACGGCGCCGAGGTCTCGCGGCTGATGGAGGAGCTGCGGTCAGAGGGCGGCTTCTCGATCCGCGCCGGCGTGCTGCACGGGCTGATGGCCACCTACAAGTCCGGCCGCGTCTCCGAGGCCGAGACCGGCGAGACCATCGCCACCATCCACCGCGAGACCGGCGAGGTGATCTGCCCGCATACCGCCGTCGCCGTGAAACTCGCGCGCGAGAACCTGCGCCCCGGCGTGCCGATGATCACGCTCTCGACCGCGCATCCCGCCAAGTTCCCCGATGCGGTCGAGGCGGCCATCGGCCTGCGCCCGGCCTTGCCGGCGCATATGGCCGAACTTTTCACCCGCCCCGAGCGCCTGACCCATGTCGCCAATGACCCGGCGGCGATCAAGGCGCTGATCCATGACCGGAGGCGCGCATGAGCGAGACCCGTATCAGCACGCTGCCGAACGGGTTGCGCGTCGTCACCCGCGACATGGCCGGGCTGCATTCCGCCGCCGTCGGCGTCTGGGTCAATGCCGGCTGCCGCGACGAACGCGCCGAGCAGAACGGCATCGCGCATTTCCTTGAACACATGGCCTTCAAGGGCACCGCCAGCCGCAGCGCGCTGCAGATCGTCGAGCAGATCGAGAATGTCGGCGGCTATATCAACGCCTATACCTCGCGCGATGTGACCAGCTATTATGTGCGGGTGCTGGCGGGCGACGTGGCGCTGGCGCTGGAGGTGATTTCCGACATCGTGCTGAACCCGGTGTTCGACCAGCGCGAGATCGAGGTCGAGCGCGGCGTCATCCTGCAAGAGATCGGCCAGTCGCTGGACACGCCCGACGACGTGATCTTCGACTGGCTGCAGGAGGCCGCCTATCCCGACCAGCCCATGGGCCGCACCATCCTCGGCCCGGCCGAGCGCATCAGCCATTTCACCCGCGCCGACCTCACCGGCTTCATCGCCGAACATTACGGCCCCGAGCGCATGATCGTCGCCGCCGCCGGCGCCGTGGATCATGACCGCATCCTGCGCCAGGTCGAGGCGATCTTTGGCCAGCTGCCGGCCCGCGCCCTGACCGCGCGCGAGCCCGCCTGCTGGCAGGGCGCCGAGGCGCGGCGCGTCAAGGACCTGGAACAGGCGCATTTCGCCCTGGCCTTCGAGGGGCCGGGCTATCAGGCACCGGATTTCTACGCGGCGCAGATCTGGACCTCGGCGCTTGGGGGCGGCATGTCCTCGCGGCTGTTTCAGAAGCTGCGCGAAGAGCGGGGCCTGTGCTATTCCATCTTCGCGCAATCGGGATTTCATGACGACACCGGCATGGTGACGATCTATGCCGGCACTTCGGGCGAGCAGATCGCCGATCTGGCCAATGTCACCATCGACGAGATGAAGCGCTCGGCCGAGGACATGACCGAGGCCGAGGTGGCCCGTGCCCGCGCGCAGCTGAAGGCCGGGCTGCTGATGGGGCTGGAAAGTCCGACCGGGCAGGCTGAACGCATGGCGCGCTCGCTGGCGATCTGGGGCAGGGTGCCCGACCCGACCGAGGTGGCCGAACGCATCGACGCGGTCAGCCTGGCCGAGATCCGCGCCCATGCCCAGCGGCTGCTGGCCTCGGCGCGCCCGGCCCTGGCGCTTTACGGCCCAGTCGAGGCCGCCCCCACGCGCGAGGCCCTGCTGGAGAGGCTGGCCGCCTGATGCTCTTTGCCCGCCACCGTCCGCTGCGCCTTGAGACCGAGCGGATGGTGCTGCGCTTGCCCGTGCATGCGGATTTCACCGCCTGGACGGAACTGCGGGTGGACAGCCGCGACTTCCTGTCCCCGTGGGAGCCGGTCTGGGCTGCCGACCATCTGGCCCGGCGCAGCTTTACCAACCGCGTCTACTGGGCGCAGCGCGCCAGCCGCAACGGCACGGCGCTGCCCCTGTTCCTGATCCGCCGCGACGGCAGTCTTCTGGGGGCGGTGACGCTGGACAACATCCGCCGCGGCCCGGCGCAATCCTGCACCATCGGCTACTGGATCGGCCGGCGCTTTGCCCGCCAGGGCTACATGCGCGAGGCGCTGGCGGTGCTGGTCCGCCACGCCTTCGCCGAGATGGACCTCAGCCGCATCGAGGCCGCCTGCCTGCCCGAGAACACGCCTTCGCGCGGGGTGCTGGAACAGTCGGGCTTCAAATACGAGGGCGTGGCGCAAAGCTATCTGCAGATCGCTGGCCGCTGGCGCAACCATGTGCTTTACGCCAACCTGCGCCACGACCGGCGCGGCAAGACCGGGGCGGGCTGATGCTGAACCCCGCCGATGCCCGTCTGGCCGAGACCCTGCCCGCAGGCGTGCTGCGCCCGCTCGCCCCCGCCTATCTTGAGGAGCCGCGCGGCCGCTGGCAGGGCCGGGCCGGGCTGGTGGCGGCGCCAAGGGACACGGCCGAGGTCGCGGCGGTGGTGCGCGCCTGCGCCGCGGCGCGCGTCGGCATCGTGCCGCGCGGCGGCGGCACCGGGCTGGTCGGCGGCCAGGTCATGCCCGAGGGCCCGGCGCCGCTGATCCTGTCGCTGGAGCGCATGCACGGCCTGCGCGGGCTCTGGCCCGAGGAGAATGTCGCGGTGGCCGAGGCCGGCATGACGCTGCTGGGCTTGCGCGAGGCGGCGGCGGCGGCGGGGCGGCTGTTTCCCCTGTCGCTGGCCAGCCAGGGCACGGCGATGATCGGCGGCTGCCTGGCCACCAATGCCGGCGGCGTCTCGGCGCTGCGCCACGGTACGGCGCGCGCCCTGTGTCTGGGCATCGAGGCGGTGCTGCCCGATGGCTCGGTGGTCCATGACCTCAAGCGGCTGCGCAAGGACAATACCGGCTATGACCTGCGCGATCTGATGATCGGCGCCGAGGGCAGCCTGGGCATCATCACCGCCGCCAGCCTGAAACTGGCGCTGCCGCCGGCGGGCATCGGCACGGCCATGGTCGCGGTCACCGACCCCGGCGCGGCGCTGACCCTGCTGGCGCTGGCAGAATCGCGCATGGCGGGCTGCGTCACCGCCTTTGAGCTGATCGCCGGCCAGGGACTGGCCTTTCTGTCCGAGGTGCTGCCCGAGCTGCGCCAGCCGCTGCCGGGCGCGCCCTGGTCGGTGCTGATCGAGGTCGGCCTGCCCGAGGGGCTGGCGCCCGAGGCGGCGCTGGAGGGTCTGCTGGCCGAGGCCATGGCGCGCGGCCTGGTCGGCGACGCGGTGATCGCGCAATCGGGCCAGCAGGCCGGGGGATTCTGGCATCTGCGCGAAAGCATCCCCGAGGCCAACCGCCGCATCGGCGCCGTCGCCAGCCATGACATCAGCCTGCCGCTGTCCGAGATCGCGGGTTTCGTCCGCGACATGGGGGCGGCGCTGGCGGGCGAGGGGCTGCGCATCAACTGCTTTGGCCATCTGGGCGATGGCAATCTGCATTACAACCTGTTCCCGCCGCCGGGCCACCGCCGCGGCGATTACGACGACCGCCGCAAGGCGCTGTCGCATCTGATCCATGAGATGGTGGTGGCGCGCGGCGGCTCGTTCTCGGCCGAACATGGCATCGGCCGGCTGAAGGTCGCGGATCTGCAGCGCTGGGGCGATCCGGCCCGGCTGGCGGCGATGCGCGCGCTCAAGACGGCGCTGGACCCGCTGGGCATCATGAATCCGGGGGCGGTGCTTGCGGCCTCGGACCCGGCCGGTGGCTGAAATGCTCCGGACAGCTCCCGGCCCGCGGCAAGATCCGCCGGCCGGGAAACGCGCGTCCCGGGCGACGCCAAATGTGTCCGCCACGCCAGCATGGCGGCCCATGTGCAAGCTGCGGCAATCGGCAGCTTGAAAAGGGCGCATCCTGCCCGCAGCCTGTGCAGACGCGGCTCGATCGTGGCGGCGCATCATCAATGAGGGAGTAGTTAATGAAGAAGCTTGCGATTGCCTTCTCGGTCGCGGCGGCCCTGGCCGGCACGCCGGCGCTGGCCCAGTTCGTCGGCCCCAGCAAGACGAAAGCAACCACGGTTGCCGAGGCAGCAGAGGCGCGCCCGGATACCCGGGTCATCTTGACCGGGAACATCATCGGCCATCAGCGCGAGGAATATTACACCTTCAAGGATCACACCGGCACGATAACCGCCGAAATCGATCGCATCGCCTTCCGCGGCAAGACCGTGGGCCCCGAGACCAACGTCCGCCTGCATGGCGAGGTCGAGCGCGGGATCAGGGGCCGCTACATCGATGTCAACCGCCTCGAGGTGGTCGAATAGCGGGTCTGCCTGCCTGCGATCCGATCGCGCAAGGGCGCCTTTCGCCTGTTCGCATGACCGGTGAAGGGCGCTGATCCCGGGAAGGGAAAACGCCCCGCGAAGCTGCGGGGCGTTCTGTTTCAGGGTCCGCAAGTCACAGGATCACCAGGCCGGGATCACCGCGCCGGTGTATTTGTCCTGGATGTATTTCTTCACCTCGGGCGAGTGATAGGCCTCGACCAGCGCCTTGGCCCAGGGCGCGTCCTTGTCGGCGCTGCGCACCACGATGATATTGGCATAGGGGCTTTCGGCGGCCTCGATGGCAATGGCGTCCTTTTCCGGGTTCAGCCCGGCTTCCAGCGCGTAATTGGTGTTGATGATTGCCACATCGGCATCGGCCAGGGCGCGCGGCAGCTGCGCCGCGTCCAGTTCCAGGAACTGCAGGCCCTTGGGGTTCTTGGTCACGTCCAAGGGCGTCGGCGTCAGCCCCACGCCATCGGCCAGTCCGATCACGCCCTTGTCTTGCAACAGCAGCAGCGCCCGGCCGCCGTTCGTCGGGTCGTTGGGCAGCGCCACCTTGGCGCCGTCAGCCAGCTCGTCCAGCGATTTCAGCCTTTCGGAATAGATGCCCATGGGCGTGGTGATGGTCTTGCCGATCGCCACCAGGTCAAAGCCGCGGTCCTTGATCTGGTTGTCCAGATAGGGCTGGTGCTGAAAGCTGTTCGCCTGCAGGTCGCCGTCGTTCAGCGCCTGGTTCGGCACGACATAATCGGTGAATTCGAGGATCTCGATGTTCAGCCCCCTGGCTTCGGCGACCTTGGCGACCTGCTCCATGATCTCGGCATGTTCGCCGACGCTGACGCCGACCTTGATGTTCTCGGCCGCGGCCATGCCGGCCAGCAGCACGAGGGCCGAGGTCAGGGCGGCAATGCGGAATTTGCGCATGAGGGTTCCTTTCGTGGTTACCGGCCCCGGTTGCGGGGCGCGCGCTTGTCGAAACGGGCCGCGATCCATTCGCCGCAGCTTTGGACCAGCTGCACCATGACGATGAGGATGACCACCACCGC
Source organism: Paracoccus sp. (in: a-proteobacteria) (assembly GCF_039808215.1). Lineage (GTDB taxonomy): Bacteria > Pseudomonadota > Alphaproteobacteria > Rhodobacterales > Rhodobacteraceae > Paracoccus. Next base: position 28,047 of record NZ_JBDHSP010000004.1, on the reverse strand, counting down.
CAGCATCACCCCCGGCATGAAGCGCTGATAGCCGTAGCGGATTCCCAGATCGCCCAGGCCCCCGCCGCCGACCGCGCCGACCATGGCGGAATAGCCGATCAGGCTGACCACGGCCAGCGTCAGGCCCAGGACGATGCCGGGCATGGCCTCGGGGACCAGCACCTTGCGCAGTATCTGGCCAGGCGTGGCGCCCATGGCGCGGGCAGCCTCGATCAGGCCCGCGTCCACGTCGCGGATCGCGGTCTCGATCAGCCGGGCGATGAAGGGGGCGCTGGCGATGGTCAGCGGCACGATCGCCGCCGTGGTGCCGATCGAGGTGCCCGCGATCAGTCGCGTGAAGGGGATGATCGCCACCACCAGGATAATGAACGGCGTCGAGCGCGCCGCGTTCACCACCAGCCCCAGCACGGCGTTCAGCACCGGCGCCGAGAGCAGTTCCCCCCGGCGCGAGGTGGCAAGAAAGATGCCCAGCGGCGCCCCGATCAGCGTGCCCAGCAGCGCCGACATCGCCACCATGTAAAGCGTCTGCAGCGTCGAGCCCCAGAGGATCGCCACCAGGTTAGCCGACATAGCCAAGCACCTCGATCATCAGCCCGTGTTCTTCCAGGAATTGCCGCGATTCCGCCAGCCGCGGCGCCGGCAGGCCGACGATCAGGCTGCCGAAGGGCTGGGTGCCGATCTCCTCGATGGCGCCGGCCAGGATATTGATGCTGACGCCGCGCTCCGCGGTCAGCCGCGCCAGCATCGGATCGGTGGCGTGCTGGCCGGTGAAGGTGATCTGGATCACTGCCTCGGCATCCTTGCCCTCGGGCGCCTCGCGCAGCATGCCGGCGACGAAACGCGGGATGGCGACGCTGGTCACGCCTTGCAGGAAGGATCGCGTGGTGGCATGGCCGGGGCGCGAGAAGACCTGATAGGTCTCGCCCGCCTCGACGATGCGGCCGGCCTCGATCACCGCGACATGGCTGCAGATGTCGCGCACCACCGCCATTTCATGGGTGATCAAGAGGATGGTCAGGCCGAGGTCGCGGTTGATATCCTGCAAAAGGTCCAGCACCTGGCGCGTGGTGTCGGGATCAAGCGCCGATGTGGCCTCGTCCGAGAGCAGCACCCGCGGCCCGGTGGCCAGGGCGCGGGCGATGCCGACGCGCTGTTTCTGCCCGCCCGACAGTTCCGCCGGATAGCGCCCGGCCTGGGCGCCAAGGCCCACGCGCGCGATCAGCTCCGCGACGCGGGGGGTGATGAGGCGGCGCGGCTCGCCGGCGATCTCCAGCGGCAGGGCAATGTTTTCCGCCACCGTGCGCGAGGAAAGCAGGTTGAAATGCTGGAAGATCATCCCGACCTCGCGCCGGATGGCGCGCAATTGCCCGTCCGAGGCCGCGCCCACGTCGCGCCCGTTCACCATCACCTTGCCCGAGGAGGGGCGTTCAAGCCCGTTCACCATGCGCAGAAGCGTGGATTTGCCAGCGCCCGAACGGCCGATGATGCCGGTGATCGCGCCCTGCGGCACGTCCAGCCAGATGTCGTGCAGCGCCACGACATCGCCGGCACCACCCTTTTGCGGATAGCGCCGCGTCGTGCCCTGAAATGAGATTGCCGGCTCTGCCATCTTCCCGTCCCGAAAGTCAGGGCTGACCTATGCCTGCGGGGGCGGGCTTGGCAAGGGGCCGGGCCATGCCAATTCGGCAATGCCGTTCCAACCCGGAGGCTTGTGGCAGAACGGCATTCCGTTTGCGGCGATCACGCCGCGGAAAGCGCGGCGATGATCGGGGCGAAATCCGCGGCCTTCAGGCTGGCGCCGCCGACCAGCGCGCCGTTCACATGCGGGGTGGCAAAGATCTCGGCCGCGTTGCCGGGCTTGACCGAGCCGCCGTAAAGCAGCGCCACATCCGCACCATCGGCCAGCCGGGCGCTCAGGCGTTCGCGCAGCAGCGCATGCACCTCGGCGATCTGGTCGTTCGTCGGCGTGCGGCCGGTGCCGATGGCCCAGACAGGTTCATAGGCGATGACGGTGTTTGCGGCACTGGCGCCCTCGGGCAGCGATCCCGCCAGCTGCGCCGCGATCACCGCAAGCGTCTGGCCACTGTCGCGCTGGGCCTCGGTCTCGCCCAGGCAGATCACCGCGACAAGGCCGGCCTCATGCGCGGCCCGGGCTTTCGCGGCGACCTGGGCATCGGTCTCGCCGTGGTCGCTGCGGCGTTCGGAATGGCCAAGGATCACATGGCTGGCGCCGGCGTCGCGCAGCTGCGCCGCCGCGATATCGCCGGTATGGGCGCCCGCGGCCTGCGCATGGCAGTCCTGGCCGCCGATGGCGATGCGGTCCTGGGTGCGGGCCGCCATGGCGTGGATCAGCGTCGCCGGCGGGCAGATCAGCACGTCGCAGGCCGGCGTGGGCTGTTCGGCCAGCAGCAGTTCGATCTGCGCAAGCGCGGCCAGGGTTCCGTTCATCTTCCAGTTGCCGGCGGCAAGTTTGCGCGGGGCCATCAGCCATCTCCCTCATTCGGTCCTGCAAGCGGCTTAGGCCGGCGGCGCGCGGCAATCAAGCCGTGGCCGGGATGTCGGCGCTAACGGCGGCGCTAGCGATCGGCGCGCGAACCTTCCAGCAGCGAGAAGCTGACCGATTCCCCGCAGCCGCAGCTGTCGGTGACATTGGGATTGCGAAAGCGGAAGCTGGATTCCAGCATACCCGCCTCGAAATCGATGACGGTGCCGAACAGGAACATCTGCGCCGTGGGGGCGATCAGCACCCGCGCCTCGCCCTGCTCCACCACCTCGTCGCCGGGGGCGGCGGTGTCGGCCAGTTCCATGCTGTATTCCATGCCGGCGCAGCCGCCCTTCTTCAGGCCGATCCTGAGGCCGGCCACGGATTTCTGCACCATCAGCCGTGCGATCTGCCGTTCGGCGGCCGCGGTGATGGTCACGGGGGACTTGCCGGGGGTCGAAAACATTGCGCGGGCCCTTCCTGTTCGCTGCCGTGGACATAAGCAGTTGCCGCGCATGGCTCAAGGGGTGCTTGACTCGGCGCGGATGGCGGCTATAAGCGCCGCTTCATTGGTGTTGGTGGACCCCGCAAGGGGAATCCTGTCGGGCCTCGGCCAAAGGACAACGCCCTTCGAAGAACATAACACAAAGAAGGAGATCAGCGATGACCAAACGCACCGCTGCCAAGTACAAGATCGACCGCCGCATGGGCGAAAACATCTGGGGCCGCGCCAAGTCCCCGGTGAACAAGCGTGAATACGGCCCCGGCCAGCACGGCCAGCGCCGCAAGCAGAAGCTGTCGGACTTCGGCACGCAGCTGCGCGCCAAGCAAAAGCTCAAGGGCTATTACGGCGATCTGACCGAAAAGCAGTTCCGCCGCATCTATGGCGAGGCCGAGCGCGTCAAGGGCGACACCGGCGAGAACCTGATCGGCCTGCTCGAGCGCCGTCTCGATGCGGTGGTCTATCGCGCCAAATTCGTTCCGACCATCTTTGCCGCCCGCCAGTTCGTGAACCACGGCCATGTGGAAGTGAACGGCAAGCGGGTGAACATCGCTTCCTATCGCGTCAAGGAAGGCGACGTGATCGCCATCCGCGAGCGTTCGCGCCAGCTGGCCATCGTGCTCGAGGCCGTCGCCCTGACCGAGCGTGACGTGCCGGACTATCTGGAAGTGGACCACCACAAGATGACCGCGAGTTTCGTGCGCACCCCGGCGCTGGGCGACGTGCCCTATGCCGTGCAGATGGAACCGAACCTGGTCGTCGAATATTACGCCAAGAACTGATCCCTGCGGATCGGCAGGCATGCGGGCCGCCCCCTGGGGCGGCCCTTTTTCGTTGCCGGGGGCGGGCCTTGCCTTGCGTCCCCGCCGGCGGCTAGGCTGGGGGCGGTCCAGCACCGTCCGACAGGAGGAGCCACAGGAGGAGCCGATGTCACAGATTCCCGCCACGCTGCCCGAGGGGCTGGTGTCCTACGCCCGTTCGCCCGATTTCACCGACGAGAACCTGCCGGCCAAGCTGCAGTCCGCACATCGCGTCAAGCCCGGCACCTGGGCGCTGATCCATGTGCTCGAGGGGCGGCTGCATTATGAACTCGAGCCGCCACGCCAGGGCGAGGTCACCGCCGCCGCCGGCGAGCGCATCGTCATCGAGGAGGACACGCCGCATCACGTCGCCTTCGTCGAGCCGGGCCGCATCTTCATCGAATTCTTTCGCAAGCCCGGCTAGCCCTGCGCCGCGTTGCGCCCGGCAGAGTATTTGAGGAACGGAGAAAACCCGGGGCGCCGCGTTCACGATCCCTTCAGCCCGCCGGCTCCGTCTTGCATGAGGCCGGGCGATCCTCGACAACAGGCTGGCAATGGTGACAGGGAGAGCGGAATGCGCGCGCTGATTGTGGCTTTCGTCATCGGGCTGGCCTCCGCTTGGGCCGCGGGCGCGCAGGAGCCATTCGGTGACGAGCGGCTCTGGACCTGCGAAAGCTCGATCGCCGGCGAGCGGACCGAGATCAACTATGTCCGCGACGCGGAGTTTCGCGCAAATGTCGGCAGGCTCGAGCGCAATCTCTCGGGTTGGGGGCGGATCACCTGCCCGGGTTATGTCACCCTGCGCGAGATCCTGCGGCGCAACGACATGGCGGACGACGGCAGCTATTGCCTCTTGTGGGACAAGGCAAGCGACACCTATGTCGGTGCGCAGGTCGGGCCGCGCAGAGGCAATGCTGTCTGCCGCAAGACCTTTTGTGAAAGGGTGAACGCCGCCCGCACCGCGACGCTGCACAACGCCAATCAACTGGCAGTGGCCGGGTTCGATGCGGTGACGCAGCAGCCGGGGGCGGCGATCCTTGCGGCAACCTCGGGGCAGATGGTGGGCACGATGGAGGCGGCGGGTGCGGCCGCGGTCGGGCTTGCGGCCTCCCCGGTGGCGGTGGGCTCGCTGCTGATCGGGACAGCGGCGGCGGGCGGCACCATGTGGTATTGCGCCGAGGAATAGCCGCCGCGGGCTTCTTCGTTCCCCAAATACTCATGCAGCGCTGCAGCAAGCGGAAAGGCCGCCCCCGGAGGGACGGCCTTTGCCTGCATCCGGATCGGGCCTTGATCAGGCCTTGGCCAGGTTGCGCAGCACGTAATGCAGCACGCCGCCATTTTCCAGATATTCGATCTCGACCTCGGTATCGACGCGGGCCTTGAGCTGGACCACCCTCTCGCTGCCGTCGGCATAGCGGATGGTTGCCGGCACCAGCGAAAGCGGCTTGAACTCGCCTTCGAGCCCGTCGATCGAGATCACCTCGTCGCCCTTCAGCGCCAGCGTCTTGCGGTTGTCGCCGCCGGTGAACTCAAACGGGATGACGCCCATGCCGACCAGGTTCGAGCGGTGGATGCGCTCGAACGACTCGGCGATGACCGCCTTGACACCCAGCAAGTTGGTGCCCTTGGCCGCCCAGTCGCGCGAGGAGCCGGCACCGTATTCGATGCCGCCCACCACGATCAGCGGGATGCCCGCCTCCTTGTAGGCCATGGCCGCGTCATAGATCGAGGTCTGCGCCCCGTCCGGACCCTTGGTATAGCCGCCCTCGACGCCCTCCAGCATCTCGTTCTTGATGCGGATATTGGCGAAGGTGCCGCGCATCATCACTTCATGGTTGCCGCGGCGCGAACCGTAGCTGTTGAAGTCCTTGGGCGCGACCTGACGATCGGTCAGGTATTTGCCCGCGGGCGTCGTCGGCTTGAAAGAACCGGCCGGCGAGATGTGGTCGGTGGTGATCATGTCGCCCAAGAGCGCCAGCACGCGCGCGCCGTGGATATTGTGGATCGCACCCTTTTCCTTGCCCATGCCCTGGAAATAGGGCGGGTTCTGGATATAGGTCGAGCTGGCCGGCCAGTCATAGGTCTCGCTGTCGGTGATCTCGACCGCCTGCCAGCGCGCGTCGCCCTTGAACACGTCGGCGTATTTTTCCTGGAACATCTTGCGCGTGACCACGCTTTCGACCAGATCGGAAACCTCTTTCGAGGTCGGCCAGATGTCTTTCAGATAGACCGGCTTGCCCTGCGGGTCGGCGCCGATCGGGTCGCGGGTCAGGTTGAAGTTCATGTCGCCGGCGATGGCATAGGCCACGACCAGCGGCGGCGAGGCCAGATAGTTGGCGCGGCAATCGGGCGAAATGCGGCCCTCGAAGTTGCGGTTGCCCGAAAGGACCGAGACCGCGATCAGGTCGCTGTCGTTGATCGTCTTCGAGATCTCGGGTGCCAGCGGCCCCGAGTTGCCGATGCAGGTGGTGCAGCCAAAGCCCACGAGGTTGAAGCCCAGCGCGTCCAGATCGTCCTGCAGCCCGGCGGCCTTCAGATATTCCTCGACCACCTGCGAGCCGGGGGCGAGCGAAGTCTTGACCCAGGGCTTGCGGGTCAGGCCAAGCGCGCGCGCCTTGCGCGCCACCAGGCCCGCGGCGATCAGCACATAGGGGTTCGAGGTATTGGTGCAGGAGGTGATCGCCGCGATCACCACCGAGCCGTCATGCAGGTGGTAGTGCTGGCCCTCGACCTTGCCGGACTTGTAGCCGCCGCGATGGCCGGGCAGGTGGTCGGGCGCCGGGGCGCCGCCTTCGCCGTTCCAGCTGTCGGTGTGCTTGCGCTCGGGCTTGGGCAGGTTGCGGGTGGTGCAGACATATTCGTGGAAGGCATGGGCCGAATCAGTCAGCGGCACATGGTCCTGCGGCCGTTTCGGCCCCGAGATCGCCGGCACCACGTCGCCCTGGTCCAGTTCCAGGGTCGAGGAATAGACCGGCGCGTAATCCTTGCTGCGCCAGAAGCCGTTTTCCTTGGCATAGGCCTCGACCAGCGCCAGGCGCGCCTCGTCGCGGCCGGTCTGGCGCAGGTAGCGCATGGTCTCGTCATCGACCGGGAAGAAGCCGCAGGTGGCGCCGTATTCGGGGGCCATGTTGGCGATGGTGGCGCGGTCGGCCAGCGGCATGTGGTCAAGGCCCTCGCCGTAGAATTCGACGAACTTGCCCACCACGCCGTGTTTGCGCAGCATGGCCACGACCTTCAGCACCAGGTCGGTGGCGGTGACGCCTTCCTTCAGCGCGCCGGTGATCTTGAAGCCGACGACCTCGGGGATCAGCATCGACACCGGCTGACCCAGCATCGCGGCCTCGGCCTCGATACCACCCACGCCCCAGCCCAGCACTGCAAGGCCGTTGACCATGGTGGTGTGGCTGTCGGTGCCCACCAGCGTGTCGGGATAGGCGACGGTCTCGCCCTTCTGGTCGGTGTCGGTCCAGACGGTCTGGGCCAGGTATTCCAGGTTCACCTGGTGGCAGATGCCGGTGCCGGGCGGCACGACGCGGAAGTTGTTGAACGCCTTCTGCCCCCATTTCAGGAAGGTATAGCGCTCCATGTTGCGCTCGTATTCCAGCTCGACGTTGCGCTCGAAGGCGCGGGGCGTGCCGAATTCGTCGATCATCACCGAATGGTCGATGACCAGATCGACCGGGTTCAGCGGGTTGATCTTCTGCGCGTCGCCGCCCAGCGCCTTGATGCCGTCGCGCATCGCGGCAAGGTCCACCACCGCGGGCACGCCGGTAAAGTCCTGCATCAACACGCGCGCCGGGCGATAGGCGATCTCGCGCGGGTTCTGGCCGCCCTTCTGCGCCCATTCGGCAAAGGCCTTGATGTCGTCCACACTGACCGTGCGGCCGCCATCCTCAAAGCGCAGCAGGTTTTCCAGCACCACCTTCAGCGCCGCCGGCAGTTTCGAGAAATCGCCAAGCCCGGCATCGGTCGCGGCCTGGATCGAGTAATAGGCATAGTCCTGCCCGCCGACCTTCAGCTGGCGGCGCGTCCTGGCGGTATCAATTCCTGTCTCAATGGGCATGCTGGGCTCCCTATCCTTGAACAAGGTGGCTGATTGGCGATCTGCCTGCCATTTGCCCCTTTTCCGGCGACGGATCAAGGGGCGCGGCAGGATTTGTATGCAATGGTATGCCGTTTTTTTCGCGCCAATGCAAGCCGTGGATTCCGCGTCACGCCTGCACCGGGGCCACGGCGCGCTAACAAAGCCTTGATTTGTGGCGGCAGCAGTTCGGACGTTAGCTGGGGCGCGACACAACACCCGGGACGGGCGGAACATGGCGGCAGCACGGCATTTCGGCAGCATTGGCCCCGGCGCATCGGCGCTTGGGCTGGCGCTTGCGCTCTGGCTGTCCCTGGCGGCGGGGGCGGTGGCCCAGGACCTGCCGGCGCCTACCGCGCCCGCCGATGCCGGCGCGGTGGCCGGTGCGGTGCTGCCGCCCCCGGCTGCCGCGGCCGATGACGGGGTGATCGGCCTGATCGAGGCCCCCGAGGGCGCGCCGGGCCTGCCGGCGGCGCAGATGCCGCACCTGCCCGACGAAAGCCAGGCCGCGGCCCCGGTCGCCACCTTCGCCGAGGCGCAGCCGCGCCAGCGCATGCTGGGCCCCATCGACCATCCGCCGGTGGTGGTCGAGCTCTTCACCTCGCAGGGCTGTTCCTCATGCCCGCCCGCCGACGAGATGCTGGCCGACCTCGCCACGCGCGATGACGTGCTGGCGCTGTCCTGGCACGTCGATTACTGGGATTACCTCGGCTGGGCCGATCCGTTCGCGCGGCCGCAGTTCACCCGCCGCCAGCAGGCCTATACCCATGCCTGGGGCGAGCGCGCCATCTATACGCCGCAGATGGTCGTCGGCGGCACCGACACGCTGATCGGCCTGCGCCCGGCCGAGCTGATGACGCTGCTGCAGGCGCATATGGCGCAGCCTCCGCGGGTCACGGTCAGTTCCAGCCCGCAGGACCGCGGCTATCGCATCGAACTGACGCCGCAGGCGGAGATCGCCAACCGGGTGGCGATCATCCTCGTGCGCTATGCCCCCAGCCGGCGCAGCGAGATCCTTGCCGGCGAGAACCGCGGCCTGACGCTGGAGTATCGCAATGTCGTGCTGGCCGCCGAGCGCATCGCGGAATGGGACGGGCGCGCGCCCCTGCGCATGACCGTCTCACCCGGGGTCGGGGCGGGCGACGCCTTTCCCGCCGACACCCGCCACGCCATCATCGCGCAAGAGCTGGGCGCGCGCGACCGCCGCGCCTCGGGCCCGATCCTGGCCGCGATCCGTCTGGACTGAGGTCCTGCGCACGCGGCTTTGATCGCGCCGCGCTTGCCTGTGCCGGCAGGTTGCGCGACAAGGCCGCCGGCCGGCCAAGCGCGCGGCCCGATCCCCTGCCGCCCCGGAGGCCCGCATGTCCCAACCGCGCAAGATCAATGGCTGGCTGAAGGCCGGGCTGGAATTCGGACCGCTGATCCTGTTCTTTGCCGTGTTCATGCGGCTGCGCGACAAGACGCTGGCCATCGCCGGCACCGAATATTCCGGCTTCATCGTCGCCACGCTGGTCTTCATTCCGGTGCTGGTCGTGGCGACGCTGGCGCTGTGGCGGCTGACCGGGCGGCTGGCGCCGATGCAGATCGCCACGCTGGTGCTGGTGGTGGTGTTCGGCGGGCTCTCGGTCTGGCTGAACGACCCGCGCTTCTTCAAGATGAAGCCGACGATCATCTACCTGATCTTTGCCGGGCTGCTGGCGCTCAGCATGGCGCTGCGCCGCAACTGGCTGCAGCTGGTCATGTCCGAGGCCCTGCCGATGGACGATGCCGGCTGGCGCATCCTGACCCGGCGCATGGCGCTGCTGTTTCTGGGCCTTGCCATCGCCAACGAGGCGGTCTGGCGCGCCATGTCCGACACCGCCTGGGTGAATTTCAAGACCTTCGGCCTGCCAGCGATCATGGTCGCATTCTTTGTCCTGAACGCGCGGCTCTTCGAGCGCCACGCCCGCCCGCGCGAGGGCGAATGAGCCCCGCCGCCCTTGCGCCGCGCCGCATGCGGGCGTAACCCGGCCCAAGACGCCAGAGGAGCCCGCCATGTCCGACAAGTCCCTGCACCCGCGCACCCGTGCCATCCACCACGGCATCCGCCGCAGCCAGTATGGCGAGATGGCCGAGGCGCTGTTCATGACGCAGGGCTTTGTCTATGACAGCGCCGAGCAGGCCGAGGCCCGCTTCATCAAGAGCGGCCCGGACGAATTCATCTATGCCCGCTACGGCAACCCGACCTCGCGCATGTTCGAGGACCGCATCGCCGACCTGGAAGGAACCGAGGACGCCTTCGCCACCGCCAGCGGCATGGCGGCGGTCAGCGGCGCGCTGATGTGCTTTGCCAAGCCCGGCGATCACATCATCTCGTCGCGGGCGCTGTTCGGCTCCTGCCTTTACGTTCTGGACCTGCTGGCGCGATTCGGCGTCGAGGTCAGCTATGTCGATGGCACCGACCTGGACCAGTGGCGCGCCGCCATCCGCCCCGACACCAGCGCGGTGTTCTTTGAATCGGTCTCGAACCCGACGCTCGAGATCGTGGACATCGAAGGCGTCTCGGCGCTGGCGCATGCGGTGGGTGCGCGGGTGGTGGTGGACAATGTCTTTGCCACGCCGGTATTTTCCCGCGCGGTCGAACAGGGCGCAGATGTCGTGGTCTATTCCGCGACCAAGCATATCGACGGCTCGGGGCGCTGCCTCGGCGGGGTGATCTGCGGCAGCCGCGACTTCGTGCGCGGCCTGGCCGAGCCCTATGTCAAGCATACCGGCGGCGCGATCAGCCCCTTCAATTCGTGGCTGATGCTGAACGGCCTGGCCACGATGGAGCTGCGCGTGCGCGCCCAGGCCGACAGCGCGCTGCGCCTGGCGCAGGCGCTGGCGCAGGCGCCGGGCGTGGCGCGGGTGATTCATCCGGGCCTTGCCGTCCATCCCCAGCACGATCTGGCAATGCGGCAGATGGGCTCGGGCGGCACGATGATCGCGGCCGATTGCGGCAGCAAGCAGGCGGCGTTCCGGGTGATGAACCGGCTGCGGGTGTTCCAGATCTCGAACAACCTCGGCGATGCGAAATCCATCGTCACCCATCCCGCGACCACCACGCACCAGCGCCTGGACGAGGCGGCGCGTGCCGGTCTCGGCATCACCCCGGGCCTGCTGCGCCTGTCGGTCGGGCTGGAACATGCCGACGACCTGATCGCGGATTTCCGCCAGGCCCTGGCCTGAGCCAGCGGCACCCGAAGGGCTTTCGGGTGCCCCCTTTCGTTTCCCGCCCCGGCTTCCCATCTTGGATGCCGTGCAGTCACGGAGGTCGCAGATGACCGAGGCCCGCCCCGTCCAGACCGAACGCGCCTATCCGGCGCTGAAACGCGAATATCCGGCGGATTTCCGCGCCGATGCCGATTACCGCGCCGGCCTGCCCGACCTGCAGAACGGCCCGGCCAGCCTGATCGTGGGCGCGCGCGCGCCGATCCAGCATGTCGGCATCTCGAACTTTCGCCTGCCGATCCGCTACCAGACCCGCGCGGGCGGCGAGATCACGCTGGAAACCAGCGTCACCGGCACCGTCAGCCTTGAGGCCGACCGCAAGGGCATCAACATGAGCCGGATCATGCGCAGCTTCTATGTCCATGCGGAAAAGCGCTTTTCCATGGATGTGCTGGCGGCGGCGCTGGAGGATTACAAATCCGACCTCGACAGTTTCGACGCCCGCATCCAGATGCGGCTGTCCTATCCGCTGCGGGTGGACTCGCTGCGCTCGGGCCTTGCGGGCTGGCAATATTACGACATCGCGCTGGAACTGGTGGAACGCGCCGGCCAGCGGCTGCGCATCATGCATGTCGATTATGTCTATTCCTCGACCTGCCCCTGTTCGCTGGAACTGTCGGAACATGCCCGCCAGATGCGCGGGCAGCTGGCGACGCCGCATTCGCAGCGTTCCATCGCCCGCATCTCGGTGGTGATGCAGGGCGAGACCCTGTGGTTCGAGGATATGGTGGCGCTTTGCCGCCGCGCCGTGCCCACGGAAACCCAGGTCATGGTCAAGCGCGAGGACGAGCAGGCTTTCGCGGAACTGAACGCCGCCAATCCGATCTTTGTCGAGGATGCGGTGCGCGCCTTCGCCGCCGAACTGCTTGCCGAGCCGCGCGTCGGCGATTTCCGCGTCATCGCCAGCCATCAGGAATCGCTGCATTCCCACGATGCGGTCAGTATGCTGACGCAGGGTGAGATCTTCGCCCAGACCAGCCTTGATCCCTCGATCTTTGCCGGTCTGCGGGCCTGACGTGAACAAGGGGTGAACGCGGGCTTTTCCCGCGCGCCAACCGGGGCTATCCTGCGGCGATGAGCGAATTCGACGATTCCGATGCCTTCGAGGCCGCCGCCGCCGCGCCGCTGGCCGGCAAAACCCCGCTGTCCCGGCGCGCCATGGGGCTGCGACCCTCGCCCTATCTGGAGGGGCTGAACCCGGCGCAGCGCGAGGCGGTCGAGGTGCTGGACGGGCCGGTGCTGCTGCTTGCCGGCGCCGGAACCGGCAAGACACGGGCGCTGACCACCCGCATCGCGCATCTGCTGACGCTGGGCCATGCGCGGCCGGGGCAGATCCTCGCGGTGACTTTCACCAACAAGGCGGCGCGCGAGATGAAGGATCGCATCGCCCGGCTGCTGGGCGAGACGGTCGAGGGCATGCCCTGGCTGGGCACCTTTCACGCGATCAGCGTCAAGATCCTGCGCCGTCACGCCGAACTGGTGGGCGACGCCAGCCTGCATCTGAGGCCCGGCTTCACCATTCTGGACAGCGACGACCAGATCCGGCTGCTGAAACAGCTGATCTCGGCCGAGAATCTGGACGAGAAGCGCTGGCCGGCGCGGCAGCTGGCCGGGCTGATCGACGGCTGGAAGAACCGCTGCCTCACGCCCGCCGCCCTGCCCAAGGGCGAGGGGCGGAGCTTCGACGGCTGGGGCGGCCGGCTTTACGCGGCCTATCAGCGCCGGCTGCTGGAACTGAACGCCGTCGATTTCGGCGATCTTCTCATGCATTGCGTGACCATCTTTCAGGCCCATCCCGATGTGCTGGCCGATTGGCAGGGGCGTTTCCGCTATATCCTTGTGGACGAATATCAGGACACCAATACCGCGCAATACATGTGGCTGCGGCTGCTCGCCAAGGCGCACAGGAACATCTGCTGCGTCGGCGATGACGACCAGTCGATCTATGGCTGGCGCGGTGCCGAGGTCGGCAATATCCTGCGCTTCGAGACCGACTTTCCCGGCGCGAAGGTGATCCGGCTGGAACAGAACTACCGCTCGACCGCGCATATCCTGGCCGCGGCCTCGGGGCTGATCGCGTCGAACAAGGGGCGGCTGGGCAAGACCTTGTGGACCGAGGCCGAGGGCGGCGAGCGCGTGCGCCTGATCGGGCATTGGGACAGCGAGGCCGAGGCGCGCTGGATCGGCGAAGAGATCGAGGCCTTCCAGGGCGGCCACCGCCGCGGCATCGGCCGCAAGAACCTCAACGACATCGCCATCCTCGTGCGCGCCAGCCATCAGATGCGGGCCTTCGAGGACCGTTTCATGACCATCGGCCTGCCTTACCGGGTGATCGGCGGTCCGCGCTTTTATGAGCGGCAGGAGATCCGCGACGCCATGGCCTATTTCCGCCTGGCGGTCAGCCCCTCGGACGATCTGGCCTTCGAGCGCATCGTGAACACCCCCAAGCGCGGCCTCGGCGACAAGGCCCTGCAGACCATCCAGGCCGAGGCGCGCGCGCAGGGCGTGCCGCTGCTGGCGGGGGCTGCGGCCTGCGTGGCCAATGGCGTGCCGGGCGGCAAGGGCGGCGCGGCGCTGCGCCAGTTCAGCGAAAGCATGGCCCGCTGGCACGCCGACGCCATCGACCCGAATGTGAACCATGTCGAACTGGCCGAGCGGATTCTGGACGATTCCGGCTACACGGCGATGTGGCAAAACGACAAGGCGCCCGACGCGCCGGGGCGTCTGGACAACCTCAAGGAACTGGTCAAGGCGCTGGAGGAATTCGACAATCTGCAGGGCTTCCTTGAACATGTGGCGCTGGTCATGGACCGCGATTCGGCCGAGCAGAGCGATCAGGTCAGCATCATGACGCTGCATGGCGCCAAGGGGCTGGAGTATCCGATCGTCTTTCTTCCGGGCTGGGAGGACGGGCTGTTTCCCAGCCAGCGCAGCATGGACGAGAGTGGCGCCAAGGGCCTCGAGGAGGAGCGGCGGCTGGCCTATGTCGGCATCACCCGTGGCGAGGAACTGGTCACGATCAGCTTTGCCGGCAACCGGCGCATGTATGGGCAATGGCAGTCCAGCCTGCCCTCGCGCTTCATCGACGAACTGCCCGAAGAGCATGTCGAGGTTCTGACCCCGCCGGGGCTTTACGGCGGCGGCTATGGCGCGGCGGCGCAGCCCTTTGCGCCATCCTCCATGCATGACCGCGCGGCGAAGGCCGATGTCTACAACTCGCCGGGGTGGAAACGGATGCAGGAACGCGCCGCGGCGCGCGGGCAGGGGGCGACGCGCCGGCCCATCGTCATCGACGCCGTCCCCGCCGCCAGCTTTGCCGTCGGCGACCGGGTCATGCATCAGAAATTCGGCCCCGGCACCGTCATGGGCCTGGCCGAGGACACGCTGACCGTGGAATTCGCCACCGGCTTCAAGACCGTCAAGGCGGGTTATGTCCAGCCCGCGACCCAAGGAAACAGCCTGGACGACGTGCCGTTCTGACCGGGTGCGCAGGCCGCGCCCGCAACAAGGGAGTTGCCGCAATGCTGGGGATCGAGATCGACAAGACGCGCAATGTCATCATCGCGCGACCCGAAGGCAGCCTGCCCGCCGCCGATTTCAGGGCGCTGGGCACGGCCATCGACGATTATGCCGCGGCCGAGGGGCACATGCCGGGGCTGGTGGTGTTTCTCAAGGGCGTGCCGCAATGGGACGGGTTCGCGGCGCTGCAGGCGCATTTCGAGATGCTGCGCCGCCATGCCGCGGTGCTGCCGCGCGTCGCGGTGGTCACCGACCGCATGGGCCTGTCCTTCATGCCCGGCCTGGCGGATCTGTTCGTGCAGGCGCGGGTGCGCCATTTCGACACCTCCGAGCGCGACAAGGCGCTGCTCTGGGCCGGCGCCGCCACGCGCGAGCCCGAGGGCTATCTGCTGCTCGAGGATTTTCCCGACAATGTCATCGCCATCCGCGCCGTGGGCGAGGTGACCTCGCGCGACTATGAGGAGCGGCTGATTCCGCTGGTGCGCGACCGCGCCGCGCGCCACGGCAAGCTGCGGCTGCTGATGCAGCTTGGCCCGGATTTCGAACGCTACAGCGCCGGCGCCATCTGGGACGACGCCCGGCTGGGCCTGACCTACTGGCGCAGCTTCGAGCGCGTGGCGGTGGTCAGCGACATCGCCTGGATCACCGGCGCGATGAAGGTCTTTGCGCCCTTGATGCCCAGCGAGGTGGCGATTTTTCCCAATGACGCGCTCGAGGCGGCGCGGGTCTGGATCTGCGCCGACGCCCCGGCTTGACCCGTGGCGCGCAGCGGCTTATCTGCCGGGTTGCGCGGATGGCCGGATGACCGCGGCGCCTTGCGTCGAGGAAAGTCCGGACTCCATGAAGGCACGGTGCCGGGTAACGCCCGGCGGGGGCAACCCCAGGGAAAGCGCCACAGAGAAGAGACCGCCCATGCATGCATGGGCAAGGGTGAAACGGTGGGGTAAGAGCCCACCGCGGGCCTGGCAACAGGACCGGCACGGCAAGCCCCACCGGGAGCAATGCCGAATAGGGACCGCGCGTCGCAAGACAGGGCCGCCTTCGCCCCAGCAGGTCCGGGTTGGCAGCCAGATCCCGTCAGCAATGGCGGGGCCAGAGGAATGGTCATCGAAGGGGGCAACCCCGGAACAGAATCCGGCTTACAGGCCATCCGCGCAAACCGGCCTGCCCGCGCCGCCATCCGCCCGATTCCCGGTTGACTCTGCCCGCCCGGTGACTAAAAGGCGGGCTTCAAGAGATTTCACGGGGTTCGCTGGACGCGTCTTGCCCCGCAGCAGGAGCGAAGCACATGGCGAAGCCGACGACGATCAAGATCCGTCTGAACTCGAGCGCCGGGACCGGGCATTTCTACGTCACCAAGAAGAACGCCCGCACCATGACCGAAAAGATGACGGTCAACAAATACGACCCGGTCGCGCGCAAGCATGTCGAATACAAGGAAGGCAAGATCAAGTAAGGATCTTGCGGCCGCACCTGATGCCCGTGCCAGCGGCGCGGGGCAGGGGCCAGTCTGCGGGATCAGCCGCAAGCGCCGGGGCGATGCAGCGATGCAGCGCCCCTTTGGCATGGGCCGCGCAAGCAGGATGATGGGGATAGGCGGATGCAAGGGCCGGCAGCCAGCGCCGTGACCACGGCCGCGCGCCTTTCGGTGGCACCGATGATGGACTGGACCGACAGCAACTGCCGGCGCTTTCACCGGCTGATGTCGCGCCGCGCCCTGCTTTACACCGAGATGGTCACCTCGGCCGCGCTGGTGCATGGCGACCGGGCGCGGCTTCTGGACCACGACGCGGGCGAGCAGCCGCTGGCGCTGCAACTGGGCGGCTCGGACCCGGCAGAGTTGGCCGAGGCCACGCGCATCGGCGCCGGCTGGGGCCATGCCGAGATCAACCTGAACGTCGGCTGCCCCAGCGACCGCGTGCAGTCGGGCTGTTTCGGCGCCGTGCTGATGACGCGGCCGGAACTGGTCGCGGATTGCGTCGCGGCGATGATTGCGGCGAGCCCGGTCGAGGTCACGGTGAAATGCCGCATCGGCGTCGACGACCAGATCCCCGAACAGGTGCTGCCGGCCTTTCTGGCGCGGATGCGCGACGCGGGCGTGCGGCGCATCGCCATTCACGCCCGCAAGGCCTGGCTCAAGGGCCTGTCGCCGCGCGAGAACCGCGAGATCCCGCCGCTGGACTATCCGCTGGTGCATGCGATGAAGGCGGAATTTCCCGATCTGCACCTGTCGATCAACGGCGGCATCGCCGATGCGGCGGCGGTGGCCGGGCATCTGCGGGTCATGGACGGGGTGATGGTCGGGCGCGCCGCCTATCACCAGCCCTGGGACATCCTGGGGCAGGCGGACCTGCTGTGGGGCAATGTCCCGCCCTTTGCCCATCCCGGCGACGTGGCGCAGGCGATGCGCGACACCATCGCCGCGCATCTGGCGGCGGGCGGGCGGCTGCATCAGGTCACACGCCACATGCTGGGGCTGTTTCACGGCCGTCCCGGGGCGCGCGGCTGGCGGCGGCAGCTGTCCGAGGGCGCGGCGCGGGCCCGCGACAGCGCCGAGGCGCTGGCGGTCTATGACACGGCCTTGGCCGAGGTCATGGCCGCGGCCTGAGCACTCAGCCGCGCTCGGCCGCCTTGGCCGCATTCCAGAGCGCGTCCATTTCCGCCAGATCGCTGTCCTCGGGGCGCCGGCCCCGGGCGGCCAGCGCGGATTCGATGGCGCGGAAGCGGTGGGTGAACTTCGCATTGGCGGCGCGCAGCGCCTCCTCCGGGTCGATCGACAGATGCCGGGCCAGATTGGCCATGACGAACATCAGATCGCCGAATTCCTCGGTCAAATGCGCGTGATCGGCGCTGTCGCGCGCCTCGACCAGTTCGCGACTTTCCTCCTGGATCTTGTCCAGCACCTCGGCCGGGCCGGGCCAGTCAAAGCCGACGCGGGCGGCGCGGTTTTGCAGCTTGACCGCGCGCGTCAGCGCCGGCAGGCCCAGCGCCACCCCGTCCAGCACGCCCTTTTCCGCCTTGGCGGCGCGTTCGCGCGCCTTGATCGCCTCCCAGTCGCGGATCTGCTGCTGGGCGGTCTTGTCGCGGGATTCGCCGGCGAAGATATGCGGATGGCGGTCGATCATCTTGTCCGAGATCGCCGTCACCACCTCGGCAAAGTCGAACATGCCGGCCTCGTCGGCCATCTGCGCGTGAAAGATCACCTGCAACAGCAGATCGCCCAACTCGCCCGGCAGCTCGTGCCAGGCCTCGCGGGCGATGGCATCGGCGACCTCATGCGCCTCCTCGATGGTATAGGGGGCGATCGAGGCGAAATCCTGCTCGATGTCCCAGGGGCAGCCGGTTTTGGGGTCGCGCAGCGCCGCCATGATCGCCAGCAGGCGGCAGATGCCGGTGCGGTCGCCTGCCTCATATGCCAGCGCCGGATGCGCGCCTGCCCTGTCCTGTTCCATGTCGCCGTCTTTTTCGCAAGGGGTCCGGCCCGACCTGCCACAGCCGGGCGCGCATGTCCACGCCTGCGACAGGTGCGGGCTTTCTTGCCATCGCCCCGCCCCGCGGATAGGGTGCGCGCCAATTCCGCCGGGGGACCTCCCGGAACGCTTGACCAAGGGATCCATCCATGTTCGTGACCCCCGCCCATGCCCAGGCCGCCGCACCCGCGGGCGCCAGCAGCCTGATGTCCTTCGTGCCGCTGATCCTGATCTTCGTGATCATGTATTTCCTGATGATCCGCCCGCAGCAAAAGCGCGTGCGCGAACACCGCGCCATGGTCGAGGCGCTGAAGAAGGGCGATGAGGTCGTCACCCAGGGCGGCCTGATCGGCAAGATCTCGGCCGTGCGCGACGCCGAGCTCGAGGTCGAGGTCGCCTCGGGCGTCAGGGTGCGCGTCGTGCGCTCCTCGGTCACCGGGCTGGTGAACCGCACCGCGCCCATCGCCGCCAACAGCTGAAGGCCGCCGCCGCCATGCTGGACATTCCCTTCTGGAAACGGCTGCTGATCCTGGGCGTGGTCGCCCTGGGCCTGCTCTATGCCATGCCCAACCTGTTCTATGGCAAGGTCGAGCAGCACAATGACGCCGTTACCAATATCGAACGCAGCGGCGTCGAGACGCCCGAGGATCTTGCCGCGCGCGCGGGCTGGCCGGCATGGCTGCCCTCGGGGCTGGTGAACCTCGGCCTCGATCTGCGCGGCGGTGCCCATCTCCTGGGCGAGGTGCATGTCCAGGAGGTCTACAAGGCGCGCATGGACGCGCTCTGGCCCGAGTTGCGCGACGCGCTGGTGGCGCAGCGCGACGTGATCGGCGCCGTGCGCCGCGTGCAGGCGCCCGAGGGCCAGCTGGCGGTCGAGATCGCCAATGCCGACCAGATCGCGCGCGCGGTGCAGATCGCCCGCGGCCTGGCCACGCCCGTCACCTCGCTGACCGGCGCGGGGCAAAGCGACCAGGTTGCCACCGGCGCCGGCAACCGCCTGACCGTGCAGCTGTCGGATGCCGAAAAGGCCGCCACCGACGAGCGCACCGTGCAGCAGTCGCTGGAGATCATCCGCCGCCGCATCGACGAGGTCGGCACGCGCGAACCCACGATCATGCGCCAGGGCAAGGACCGCATCCTGATCCAGGTGCCCGGCATCGGCTCGGCCGAGGAGCTGAAGCAGCTGATCGGCACCACCGCCAAGCTGACCTTCAACCCGGTCGTCGGCCGCACCACGGACGCCAATGCCCGGCCCGGTCCGGGCAATGTGCTGCTGCCCTCGATGGACGAGCCGGGGGTGTTCTACCTGCTCGAGGAAAGCCCGGTGGTCACCGGCGAGGACCTGACCGACGCGCGGCCCAGTTTCGACCAGAACGGCCAGCCGGCGGTGGACTTCCGCTTTGGACCCTCGGGGGCCAAGCGCTTTGGCGCCTATACCTCGGCCAATATCGGCCAGCCCTTTGCCATCGTGCTGGACAACCAGGTGATCTCGGCGCCGGTGATCCGGCAGGCGATCACCACCGGCTCGGGGCAGATCTCGGGCTCGATGGATGTCGAGGCCTCGACGCGGCTGGCGGTGCTCTTGCGCGCCGGCGCGCTGCCCGCCGAGATGACCTTCCTCGAGGAACGCACCATCGGCCCGGAACTGGGCCAGGATTCCATCGACGCCGGGCGGCTGTCGTCGATCATCGCCACCGGGGCGGTGGTGGCCTATATGGTCGCCAGCTACGGGCTGTTCGGGGTCTTTGCCTCGATCGCGGTGACGATCAACGTCATCCTGATCCTGTCGGTGATGTCGATGATCGGCGCCACGCTGACGCTGCCCGGCATCGCCGGCATCGTGCTGACCGTGGGCACGGCCGTGGATGCCAACGTGATCATCTATGAACGCATCCGCGAGGAACTGCGCCGCGGCAAGCGCGTGGTCAAGGCCATCGACGACGGCTTCAACGAGGCGATGTCGGCGATCATCGACGCCAACGTGACCAGCTTCATCGCGGCAATGGTGATGTTCTTTCTGGGTTCCGGCCCGGTCAAGGGCTTTGCCGTGACGCTGACCATCGGCCTGGTCACCTCGGTCTTTACCGCGATCTACCTGACGCGGCTGATGATCGTGTTCTGGCTGGAATGGCGCAAGCCCAAAGAGCTGATTCTGTAAGGGAGCAGAGCAATGGCATTCCGTCTGAAACTCGTCCCTGACGAGACGCATTTCAACTTCTTCCGCTGGCAATGGCTGACCTTCGGCGTCTCGGCGCTGGCCATGGTGCTGTCGGTGGTGGTCATCCTGACCATGGGGCTGAACTTCGGCATCGATTTCAAGGGCGGCACCACCATCCGCACCGAAAGCCCGACTGCCTTCGAGGTCGGCGACTATCGCCAGGCACTGGATGCGCTGGATCTGGGCGACGTGTCGATCACCGAGGTCTTCGACCCCAGCTTTGGCGAGACGAAGCATGTGGCGATGATCCGCATCGGCACCACCGACGAGACCGGATCGGTGACGCCCGAGCAGCTGAACGAGGTCGAGGCAGCGCTGCAGGCCGTCGATCCGCAGGTGCGCTTCGCCGCCGTCGAATCGGTCGGCCCCAAGGTCTCGGGAGAGCTGATCTGGACGGCGTTCTACGCCGTGGGTGCCGCGACGCTGGGCATCATGTTCTACATCTGGCTGCGCTTCGAATGGCAGTTCGCGCTGGGGGCGGTGATCTCGATCATCCATGACGTGCTGCTGACGGTGGGGATATTCTCGCTGTTCCAGCTGAAGTTCGACCTGACCACCATCGCGGCGCTCTTGACCACGCTCGGCTATTCGGTGAACGACACCGTGGTGGTGTTCGACCGGCTGCGCGAGAATCTGGTCAAGTTCAAGACCATGCCGCTGTTCGACGTGATGAACCTGACCTGCAACGAGACACTGTCGCGCACCATCATGACCGCGGTGACCACGGCGCTGGCGCTGGGCGCGATGATGGTCTTTGGCGGCGACGTGATCCGCGGCTTTGTCTTTGCCATGCTCTGGGGCGTGTTCGTCGGCTGCTACTCCACCATCTATGTCGCGAAGAACATCGTGCTGTGGCTGGGGGTCAAGCGCGACTGGTCCAAGCCAGATCCCGCGGAGAAGGGCCCGATGGACGACATCCCCGCCGCCTTCCGGGACGCGCCCTGATGGTCAGCCTGGTGCCCAGCGACTTTGCGGGCGGCGTGCCGGTGGACGGCTACGGCCCCGGCTTCTTCCGCGTCGCGGGCCGGGTGCATCGCGGCGCGGTGATCGTCGCGGCCGGCGGGGCGCGCGACTGGGCCGGGCTTGGCGACGCGCCGGCGCTGCTGGCGCTGGCCGGATCGGTCGATGTGCTGTTCCTGGGCATGGGCGCCGATGTGGCGCTGCCGCCGCGCGAACTGGTCGCGGCGCTCGAGGCGGCGGGCATCATGCCTGAACCGATGGCCACGCCTTCGGCGGCGCGCAGCTACAACGTCACCCTGTCCGAGGGGCGGCGCGTCGCCTGCGCGCTCTTGCCGATATGAGCCTGCTGGCCGCGCATGACCTTGCGGTGGCGCGCGGCGGGCTGCGGGCGCTGGAAGGTGTCGGCTTTGCGCTGGCAGCCGGGCAGGCGCTGGTGCTGCGCGGGCCGAACGGCATCGGCAAGACCACGCTCTTGCGCACGCTGGCGGGCCTGCAGCCGCCGGTCGCGGGTCGCGTCGAGGCCGCGCCCGACAGCCTGGCCTATGCCGCCCATGCCGACGGACTGAAATCGGCGCTCTCCGTGAGCGAGAACCTGCGCTTCTGGGCCGAGGTCTTTGGCGGGCGCGACATCGATGCGGCGCTGGAGCGGCTGAACCTGCGCGATCTGGCGCGGCGCCCGGCGCATGCGCTGTCGGCGGGACAAAAGCGCCGGCTGGGTCTGGCGCGGCTTCTGGTCACCGGCCGGCCGGTCTGGCTGCTGGACGAGCCCACCGTGTCGCTGGACACGGCCTCGGTGGCGCTGTTCGCCGGGGTGTTGCGCGACCATCTGGGGCGGGGGGGCGCGGCGCTGATCGCCAGCCATATCGACCTTGGCCTGCCCGAGGCGGCGGTGCTGGACCTGACGCCGTTCCGCGCCGGGCCCGAACGCCGCGACGCCCGCCCCGCCGGCTTCAACGAGGCTTTCGCATGAAGGCGCTGCTGGCTCGCGACCTGCGCCTGGCCACCCGCGCCGGCGGCGGCTTTGGCCTGGCGCTGGTGTTCTTCCTGATCGTCTGCACGCTGGTCCCCTTTGGCGTCGGCCCCGAGGGCGGCACGCTGGCCCGCATCGCGCCGGGCATCCTGTGGGTCGGGGCGCTTCTGGCCTGTCTCTTGTCGCTGGACCGCATCTTCGCCCTCGATCACGAGGACGGCAGCCTTGATCTGCTGGCCACCGCGCCGCTGCCGCTGGAGGGCGCGGTGGCGGTGAAGGCACTGGCGCATTGGCTGACGACCGGCCTGCCGCTGGTGGTCTTTGCCCCGGTGCTGGGGCTTTTGCTGCATCTGCCGGGGCCGGCCTATCCCTGGCTGGTCGCCTCGCTGGCGCTGGGCACGCCGGCGCTGTCGATGCTGGGGGCCTTCGGCGCAGCGGTGACGGTCGGGCTGCGCCGCGGCGGCCTGCTGCTGTCGCTGCTGGTGTTGCCGCTTTACGTGCCGACGCTGATCTTTGGCGCCGAGGCGGTGCGGCGCGGCGCCGCGGGGGCGGACCCGGTGACGCCCTTGGTGTTTCTGGCCGCGATCTCGCTTGCGGTGCTGGCGCTGATGCCCTTTGCCGCCTCGGCGGCGCTCAGGGTCAATCTGCGGTGAATGCGACCTTTGCGCACTTGAGCGGCGGCTGAGCAGGGTTTAGGGAACACGCATGTCGATCTGGGAATATGCAAACCCCGTCAAGTTCATGCGCACCTCGGGCGCGATCCTGCCATGGGCGGTCGCGGGCGCGGCGGTCTGCACCGTCGCCGGGCTGGTCTGGGGGTTCCTTACGCCCGAGGACTACAAGCAGGGCGCGACGGTCAAGATCATGTTCCTGCATGTGCCGGCCGCGCTGATGGCGATCAACATCTGGATGATGATGCTGGTCACCTCGCTGATCTGGCTGATCCGGCGCCACCATGTCAGCGCGCTGGCCGCCAAGGCCGCGGCGCCGGTGGGCGCGGTGATGACGCTGATCGCGCTGATCACCGGCGCGATCTGGGGCCAGCCGATGTGGGGGACCTGGTGGGAATGGGACCCGCGGCTGACCTCGTTCCTGATCCTGTTCCTGTTCTACCTCGGCTACATGGCGCTTTGGGAGGCGGTGGAAAATCCCGACAGCGCCGCCGACCTGACCGGCGTTCTGTGCCTTGTCGGCTCGGTCTTTGCGGTCCTGTCGCGCTATGCGGTGAATTTCTGGAACCAGGGGTTGCACCAGGGCGCCTCGCTGTCCCTGGCCCCGGGCGAGCGCATGTCGGCAGTCTATCGCTATCCGCTTTACCTGACCATGGCGGGGTTTTTCCTGCTGTTCCTGGCGCTTTTGCTGATCCGCACCCGCACCGAGATCCGCCGCCGCCGCCTGGCCGCGCTGCTGGCACGAGAGAACCGCGCATGATCGAACTGGGCAAATACGCCACCACCGTCGCCACCGCCTATGGCGTCAGCCTTGTGCTGCTGGCCGGGATCATCCTGCAGTCGGTGCTGGCCAACGCCCGCGCCCGCCGCCAGCTTGAGGAGCAGGAACGCCGTGGCTAGGATTTCGCCGATGATGGTGCTGCCGGTGCTGGTCTTTGCCGGCTTTGCCGGCATCGCGGGCTGGGCGCTGATGCGCGGCAACCCCGATGAGCTGCCTTCGGCCTTCGTCGGGCGCGAGGCGCCGCCGGTCGGCGACAGCACTCTGCCGGGCAAGCTGCAGCTGACCGATGCCATGCTGCGCCAGCCGGGGGTCAAGCTGGTGAACTTCTGGGCCAGCTGGTGCCCGCCCTGCCGCGCCGAGCATCCGACGCTGATGGAGCTTTCAGCCCGGCTGCCGGTCTATGGCGTCGATCTGAAGGACCCCGAGCGCGCCGCCCAGGGCTTTCTGGGCGAGGGGGGCGATCCCTATCACGCCCTGGCCACCGATCCGCGCGGACGGGTGGCGATCGACTGGGGGGTGACTGCGCCGCCCGAGACCTTCATCATCGACGGCGAGGGCCGCATCCTCTATCGCCACGCCGGGCCCCTAGTGCGCGAGGATTTCCAGAACCGCTTCCTGCCGGAACTGGACAAGGCGCTGGCCGCCGAGCCGGGCGGCACCCGCCCCTGACCCGCAGCGGCCTTGCGGCGCGGGAAATCTGTCGCACCGGCCGCGATTGCGGTGGCAATCCCCGCGCCCATGCGCCAGTCTTCGGCGCGAAGCAAGGGAGACGATCACATGTCCGAAGAATGGGGTTTCGATACCGCCGCCATCCATGCCGGCGCGGCGCCCGATCCCGCGACCGGGGCCAGGCAGGTTCCGATCTATCAGACCACCGCCTATGTGTTTCAGGACGCCGGCCACGCCGCGCGGCTGTTCGGCCTGCAGGAGGTCGGCTACATCTATTCGCGCCTGACCAACCCGACCGTGGCGGCGCTGCAGGCGCGCGTCGCCGCGCTCGAGGGCGGGGCGGGGGCGGTCTGCTGTTCCTCGGGTCATGCGGCGCAGATCATGGCGCTGTTCCCGCTGATGGGACCGGGGCGCAACATCATTGCCTCGACCCGGCTTTACGGCGGCACCATCACCCAGTTCAGCCAGACCATCCGGCGTTTTGGCTGGTCGTGCAAATTCGTCGATTTCGACGATCTGACGGCGCTGCGCGCGGCGATCGACGGCGACACGCGGGCGATCTTCTGCGAATCGATCAGCAATCCGGGCGGCTATGTCACCGACATCGCCGCCGTGGCCGGGGTCGCGGATGCGGCGGGGCTGCCCTTGATCGTGGACAATACGCTGGCCACGCCCTGGCTGTGCCGGCCGATCGACCTGGGCGCCACCATCGTCGTGCACAGCCTGACGAAATACATGACCGGCAACGGCACGGTGACCGGCGGCGCCATCATCGATTCCGGGCGTTTCGACTGGTCGGCCTCGGACAGGTTCCCCAGCCTCTCGCAGCCCGAGCCGGCCTATCACGGGCTGAAGTTCCACGAGACCTTCGGCGCGCTGGCCTATACCTTCCACGGCATCGCCATCGGGTTGCGCGACCTGGGCATGACCATGAACCCGCAGGCGGCGCATTACACGCTGATGGGTATCGAGACCCTGGGCCTGCGCATGCAGCGCCATGTCGAGAATGCGCAGAAGGTCGCGGAATGGCTGGAAAACGACCCGCGCGTGACCTCGGTCACCTATGCCGGGCTGGCCTCGTCGCCCTGGAACGCCACGGCGCGCCGGGTCTGTCCCAAAGGCGCGGGGGCGCTGTTCACCTTCTCGGTCAAGGGCGGCTACGAGGCGGCGGTGAAGCTGGTCGACAGCCTCAAGCTGTTCAGCCATGTCGCGAACCTGGGCGACGCGCGTTCGCTGGTCATCCATGCCGCCTCGACCACGCACAGCCAGCTGAGCGAGGCGCAGAAGGTCGCCGCCGGCGCCGGCCCGGACGTGGTGCGCCTGTCGATCGGCGTCGAGGACGCCCGCGACATCATCGCGGATCTGGACCAGGCGCTGGCCGCGGCCTCGGCCTGAGGAAGGCTGGCGCGGCGGCATGACCGCCGCGCCGCAGGTCTGGCTCGGTTGGCCCGATCAGTTCGCCGGGGCCTCGCCGGCCTCGGCCTCGGGCTCGGGATCCTGTCCGGCCTCGGGCTCGCCGGCCGGGCGCATGGCAAAGACCGCGGTGACATTGGCGCTGATCTCCAGCTCCCCGGCCTCGATCGGCGTGCCGGCGCTGCGTGCCTCGGCGGCCATGGCCATCATCGGGCGCGGCCCCTCGATCATGCGGCTGTCCGAGAGCGCGACCAGCCGGCCCAGCTTCATGCCGGCGGCCTCGGCCATGATCTCGGCGCGGTGGCGCGCGTCGGCGACGGCGGCGCTGCGCGCGGCGTCCCCGGCCGCGGTCATGTCCTCGCGCAGGAACGAGATGCCGCTGATCTGGTTGGCACCAGAGGCCACCAGCTTGTCCAGCACCGCGCCCAGTCCCGCAAGGTCGCGCACCCGCACCGTGACGCTGTTTTGCGCCACATAGCCGGTCAGCTTCGGCGGCTGACCCTGGACCGAGAAATCCATCTGCGGCGCCAGGTTCAGCCCGGAGGTCTGGATGTCGCGCGCCTCGATGCCCTGGGCCTTGAGCGTGCCGATGACCGCACCCTGCTGGCTGGCGTTCGCCTCCATCGCCTCGGCGGCGGTGGCGGCCTGGGTGCTGACGCCCAGGGTGATCATCGCCATGTCGGGCTGGGCGGTGGCATGGCCCTGGCCGGTGACGCTGAGCCGGGCCGAGGGGGCGCGCTGTTTCATCATCTGATGCCCCATGTCCTGATGCTGCGGCTTGGCGGGCTGGGCCTGGGCCAGCAGCGGGGCCGTGGTCAGGGCAAGCAGCGTCGCGGCGGTCAGAAGGGGCCGAAATCGGGGCATGTGGTCTTTCTCCTCAGCGGGGCGCGGGCGGTGTGCCGGCCCCGGGTTGCCTGGTGAGCCGGTGAAACGCCGGAAATCGCGATTCGGATGCCTCACAATAAGGTGTTCGGCTTTTCACCGAACACGTTCTGGGCTAGTCCGGTAACATCCTGATCGAACACGCGCCCCGGCGCCCGGAACCGCAAGGCAAAGCCTCTGATGACGCTTGATTCCGCTACCGAATACGCCCTCTCCTTCAGCGAGGACGCCGTGCATCTGCAGCGCCGTGACCGGGCCGGCGCGCAGGGCCGCGGCGCGGCGCTGCCGGCCTGGCGCCACCTTGGCTCGGTCGAGTTCGATTCCGACACGTTCCAGGCTGATTTCAACCGGCTGCGCGGCCTGGCAACGGGCGCGGGCGCCGAGGTCGAACTGCCGGTGATCCTGATCATTCCCGACGACCAGATCCTTTACACCACCCTGAACCTGGCCCCCGGCGGCGACCGCAGCCAGGCGGTCGGGCGGGCGCTGGACGGGCTCACCCCCTATGCGATCGAGGACCTGGCCTTCGACTGGGAGGGCGAGGGCGCGGATGTGCGCGTCGCCGCCGTGGCCCGCAAGACGCTGCGCGAGGCGCATGACTTTGCGGCGCAGTTCGGCTTTCTGGGCCAGGGCTATCGCGCCATGCCGAAGAGCGGCGCCTATGGTGGCGGCGAGCCGGAATTCCACCTTGACGCGGACCGGCCGGCGCCGCAGGCCGTTGCCGCGCCGCAGGCCGTTGCCGCGCCGCTGGCAGATGCAGCGCCGCTGGCAGATGCAGCGCCGCAGGCCAGTGACGAACCCGCCGGGGAGGACAGCGGGTCGCAGGGGGTCGATCTCGACCTGGCGGCGGACAGCAGGGCGCCCGAATCCGCCCCCGCGCCCCCTGAGGCCGAGGCCGAGGATGACCTGCCCGCCGATGCGCCCGACCAGCCTGGCCCGGCCGGGCAGGCGGCGACGGATGTCCCCGGCGAGGCTGCCGAGCCAGCCGCTGCCGATGCGGCACCCGCTGCCGCTGAACCCGCCGCGCCGGGGCCCGATGCCGATGCCGATGCCGATGCCGGTGCTGGCGCCGATCCTGACAGCGTCATCCGCCACCCGTCGGCCGAGACCGCTGCGCCGCATGTGCTGAGCCCGCGCGCCCGCGCCCTGCACGGCACCGCCAAGGTCGCCATGGCGCCGGCGCGAAGGCGCGGCCCGCCGGCTCTGGTTACCCTGCTCGGGTTGCTCTTGATCGGGCTGGTGCTGATCTGGGCCTTTCTCGTGCCGGCGACGCCGGAGGGCGAGACCGATGCCCTGCCGGCAGCCGAGGCCGCGGCGCCCGCCCCGTCCGCGCCCGCCCCGCTGGCCGCCCCGCCCGCGCCTGCCGCCGCGGCCCCCGCC
>NZ_JBDHSP010000003.1:0-135607 GCF_039808215.1 Paracoccus sp. (in: a-proteobacteria) | reverse complement strand
TCCAGCGCGTGGGCTGACATCACCGGGGAAAGGGGGAACTGCGGCCCGGTTCCGACTTCTACAACAACGCCCGTTTCCACTCGTAAAGTAGCGCCTCGGAAATGCCGAGGAAGTCGCAAAGCTCGCGCGGGTTCATCATGCGGGGGAATTTGAGCCGGGCTTCCAGCTCTTCAATGCGCCCTTCAAGGGCGCGCAGTTCGGGCGTGGACATATCAACGGTTCCTTGTCTGTCCAATCTGACAGTCGGAAACCCTCCGTTGATATTCGCTGGTGCGGGTCCTCACTCGGGTCCGCTTCCAGCGCGGCGCTGCCCGAGATATGCTGGTGCCCCCACTATGGGCGCGACGGTCTCACGACGTTGCGTTAGCACACCTAGAACGTAGTGCACTCAACTTTCAGGTTCAAGCTTCAAAGCAGGTACTACCTTGATCCGGTCGAAATAGACCTTCTCAATGTCCTCGACGGCGCGGCGGTTGCCCATCCGTTTCAGGTATTTCATCAGCATGTCGTTGCCCGCCCCAGCCTTTTTGTCGCCGCGCAGGAAGTGAGCAACATAGTCAGGCAAGAACGCCTCAGCCGACGCCTGCATGAAGTGCCGCCGTCCATCGTGCGGCAGAAACACCCGCTCTCGCTCGCCCTCCACCTCGGCAAAGGTGCCCTGCGGGTCCGTGATGTAGCCGGTGGCCGAATTGGCCGGGAACACCCATTCGCTGCCGTTCTGCCGGGTTGCCTTGAGCAGGTCGATCACTGTGTCCATCACAGGCATCCAGGAATTTACACCACCTTGACGGACGTGACCCAACTAAAGCAAGGATTGTTCGGTGCCCGACAATTGCACCGGCTCCGGAGCTTTGCCTTGTCTTCCTTTTGGAGCTTGCCGAGGTAAAAAAGCCGCATCGGTTTCGCACTTGGCATGGCAACGACGCAGACGCGGGAATCTGGCCCGCGCCTTCGTCCATTCCCGTCGCATGGCCACACCGGCTGCTGTTGGGACAGGGTCGGTGATGAAAAATGACCCGCTGCGATCGCGGCTTCCCGTTTCCGGCCTGCCAACGCAGCGCTGCAACGGCGCCCTTGAAAAATCTGGTGGGCGGTGAGGGACTCGAACCCCCGGCATTCTCGGTGTAAACGAGACGCTCTACCAGCTGAGCTAACCGCCCCCGCGCGGCTGATAGCGCGGCGGCCGCCGTCTTGGCAAGCGCTCAGCGCCGCAGCCTTGCGATCAGCGCCGAGGTGTCCCAGCGCCCGCCGCCCATGGCCTGCACCTCCTTGTAGAACTGGTCGACCAGCGCCGTCACCGGCAGCGAGGCGCCGTTCTCATTGCCGGCGGCAAGGCAGATGCCCAGGTCCTTGCGCATCCAGTCCACGGCAAAGCCGAAATCGAAGCGGTCTTCGGCCATGGTCTGGTGGCGGTTCTGCATCTGCCAGCTGCCGGCGGCGCCCTGGCTGATCACCTCGACCACCTGCGCGATCGAGAGCCCGGCCTTCTCGGCGAAATGCAGCGATTCTGCCAGGCCCTGCACCAGGCCCGCGATGGCGATCTGGTTGCACATCTTGGTCAGCTGCCCGGCGCCCGCGGGACCCAGCCGCCGGCAGATCCGGGCATAGGCGGCGATCACCGGCTCGGCGCGGGCATAGTCCGCCTCCTCGCCACCGCACATCACCGAGAGCTGGCCGTTCTCGGCCCCCGCCTGCCCGCCCGAGATGGGCGCGTCGACGAAACCCAGCCCGGCGGCCTGCGCGCTGGCGGCCAATTCGCGCGTGACCAGCGCCGAGACCGTGGTATGGTCGACCAGCAGCGCGCCCCTGGTCATGCCGGCGAAGGCGCCGTCTCCGCCCAGGCAGACCTGGCGCAGGTCGTCGTCATTGCCGACGCAGGTCATCACGAATTCGGCCTCCGCCGCCGCGGCGCGCGCGCTGGCGGCGACCCGGCCCTTGTGGCGCGCAGCCCAGGCCTCGGCCCGGGCGGCAGTGCGGTTCCAGACCGTGACCTCATGGCCGGCCGCAGCCAGATGCCCGGCCATCGGAAAGCCCATCACCCCAAGCCCCAGAAATGCAACGCGCGCCATCACTTTCTCCTCATGCCTGTGAAAGGCGCGTTGATCCGGCCCGCGCCCTGGCCTATGCAGCCCCGCATGATTTCCACCACCGGGCGCGGGGGTCAACCTCTGTGCCCCAATCCCGGGACCGCAGGCCGCCATGGTGACAATTTTCCGCTGGCTGGTGCGGCTGACGGTTGGGCTGATCCTGCTGGGCGTGGCGCTGGTGGCATTGTCGTGGTATTTTGCCATCCGTTCGCTGCCGGATTACGACGGCAGCTTCCAGGTCGAGGGCATCTCGGCCCCGGTCGAGATCGTGCGCACCACCGAGGGGGTGCCGCATGTCTTTGCCGACAACGACGAGGACGCGTTCTTTGCGCTTGGCCTCGCCCATGCCCAGGACCGGCTGTTCCAGATGGTGGTGCTGCGTCGCGCCGCCCAGGGCCGCCTGGCCGAGATCTATGGCATGGGCGCGGTCGCCGCCGACGACCTGACGCGGCGGCTGGGACTGTATCGCAATGCGCGTGCCTCGGTCGCGGCGCAGGATCCGGCGACCCTGGCCGCGCTGCAGGCCTATGCCCGGGGGGTGAATGCCTGGATCCGGCAGGTCAACCTGGGGGCCAGGGGTCGCGGCGCGCCCGAGTTCTTTCTGTTTCCCGACGAGATCGCCTATTGGGAGCCGGCGGATTCGCTGGCGATCCTCAAGCTGCTGGCGGCATCCTCGACGGTGCAGATGCGGCGCGAGGTGCTGCGCGCCCGCCTGTCGCTGGCCGCGCCCGAACGCGGGCAGGACCTGGTCGCCATGCGCGCCGAGCCTCCCCAGCCAGAATATGCGGCGCTGTTTGCCGGCGCGCCGATCGCCGCCGCGGAACGCGCGACGCCGCCGCGCGACTGGACGGCCGCGCTGGCGGGCTTTCTCTCTCCCGCCGCCGGTGCCTCGGCCAATGGCTGGGCCGCCGCCGGCAAGCGCACCACCGCGGGCGGCGCGCTGCTGGCCAATGATCCGCAATTCGCGCTGACCGCGCCGGGCCTGTGGTATCTGGCCCGGATCGAGCTGGAATCGGGCGGGGTCATCGGCGGCACGATTCCCGGCATTCCGGCAGTGCTGTCCGGGCGCAACCCGGCGCTTGCCTGGGGCGTGACCCCGGCGCAGATCGACGATCAGGACCTGCTGATCGAAGAGGTGCAACCGGGCGACGCCAACCGCTATCGCGACCTGCGCGGCTGGACCGAATTCGCCACCCGCCGCGAGACCCTGCGCATCCGCGACGCCGCGCCGCAGACCATCACCCTGCGCGAAAGCGTGAACGGGCCGATCATCCCGGGCCTGTACCTGGACATCGGCTCGGTGCTGCCCGCGGGCCATGTCGCGGCGCTGGCCTGGACCGGCGGCCGGGGCGAGGACAGTTCGATGAGCGCGCTGCTCGGGCTGATGCGGGCGCAGGACCGGCCCGCGGCCGCCGCGGCTCTGCGCGCGCTGGTGGCCCCGGCGCTGAGCGTCACGCTGGCGGATGCGCAGGGGGTCGGACAGGTGCTGGCCGGCGCCGTGCCGCAGCGTGCGGCGAACCACCAGACCGCCGGGCGCATGCCTGCCCCCGGCTGGCTGGCCCGCAACCATTGGCAGGGCCAGGCCCCCGCCGACCCGGGGCTGTCCGACATGTCGCCCGCGGATGGCGTGGTCATGGCCACGGGTGCGGCGCCGGCCAGACCGGCGGGCCTTGGCTTTGACTGGGAGGGCGGCCCGCGCCTGCAGCGCCTGCGCCATCTGATCGACTCGCGCGAGGTGCACAGCCGCGACAGTTTCATCGCCGCGCAGAACGACATCGTCAGCCCGGTGGCGCGCAGCCTGCTGCCGCTGGTCGGTGCCGATCTGTGGTTCACCGGCGAGCCGGCCGCCCCCGGCACCCCCGAGCGCCTGCGCCAGGACGCGCTGGAACTGCTGGCCAACTGGGACGGCGCCATGAGCGAGCACCTGCCCGAGCCGCTGATCCACGCCGCCTGGATGCGGGCGCTGCAGGACCGGCTGCTGCGCGACGAGATCGGCCCGCTCGCCGACACGCTGACCGAGCTTTACCCCGAATTCATCGAGCGGGTGTTTCGCAATACCGACGGCGCCGCGGTCTGGTGCGACATCCGCCAGTCCGCACCGGTCGAACCCTGCACCCTGATCGCGCGGCAGGCGCTGGATGCGGCGCTGCTGGAGCTTGCCGCGCGCTTTGGGCCGGATCTGGCCAGCTGGCGCTGGGGCGACCTGCACCGCGCCCGCCATGTGCATCCGGCGCTGGGCGACATGCGCGGCCTGTCCTATGTGGTGAACCTGCTGCAGCCCACCTCGGGGGGCGAGGACAGCATCGCGCGCGCCGGCACCCTCGGCCAGGGCCGCAACCCTTGGCAGCAGGTAACCGGCGCCACCTATCGCGGCGTCTATGACCTGGCCGATCCCGACAGTTCGGTGTTCGTCGTCTCGACCGGGCAATCCGGGCATCCGCTATCGCGCCATTACGACGACATGGCCGAATTGTGGCGGCGCGGCGAATATGTCGGCATGTCGCTGGACCCGGCGCTGGCCCGCGCCGCCGCCGCCGGCGTCACCCATCTTGAACCCGCGCCCGGGTCGGAAACCACGCGCTGAGCGCGGCGCGGGCAAGCCAGAATCATCGCCCTGCAACCGCAGGTAACCGGGGCGCCCTCAGCGCTAAGCAACTATAACTACGTAAACTCAATGCGTTACATTATTATCATTATGCATTTTCGACCTGTCCCAAAGGCCAGCTAGCCCGCGGCATTGGCAGCGTTCTAAGTGTATTGCATTCGGTGTTCTCTATTCATGGTTGGTGAGTGATGTTGGTTTCGGATAATGCCCACCCCGCAGCGGCTGCACGGTTCTCGCGTGGCGATCATGCCGTTCCGGGCCGCATGCCCCGCGGTCCGGCGCCGCTGGCGGTGGCGCGGCAGGAATTCCCGGGCACGGTCCAGGCCTGGTGCGAGCAGGGATTTTCGATCTGCGAAGGCTATCTGCTGGAACTGCAGGCCCTGCATCTGGACGGCAATGCCGAGGGTCTGCTGGCGATGATCGAGGCCCAGCCCGACCCCGAGATGGCGGCCGAGGCCATGGCCCGGGCCAATGTCCTGGTCAGCGGCGCGGCCTTTGCCCAGCTTTCGGGCCGGCCGCAACTGCTTGAGACCGGCGCGCCGGGACCCTGCTGGCCGATGCTCGCCAATCTCTGGCGCGCCATGGAGATGAGCAAGGGCGACCTGCCCATGCCGCGTCTGGCCCCCGCCTTTGAGCGCCGGCTGCGCGAGGCGCTGCGCCTGTCCTGAACCGGCTTCGGAACCGGCGCGCGATCAGCGCAGGCCCATCTCGGCCAGAGCATGGGCGATGTCGGCGGGCAGGTCGGGTTCGCCCGCGCGGCCCGAGGCCAGGTCGGGCGGCGCCTCGCTGCCCGGCAGATAGCGCCAGCCCTGGAAAGGCCGGCGCTGCACCGGCGAGACCCGCAGCAGTTCCGGCGCGAGAATCAGCGCGCAGCGCCGGATGCCGTCCTCGCCGGTGACCTCCTGCAGGTCGAGGATGCGCTGGCGGGCCTGCATCACCCCCTTGAACACCCAGTAGATCGAGCCGCCGTCCAGCAGTTCCGCCTCGCGCCGCGGCCACATGCGGGTGACGTGGCGCACCGGCTCGTCGCGAAAGCGCTGCTGCTGCCAGGCGGCCAGTTCGGCCGGGTCGTCGCAGCCGACGCAAAGTTTCATCAGGTTCAGGGATCCGCTCATGCGCGGGAATATAGTCCGCCATGCGCCGGCCGCAACCGCGCGGCCTTGAAGCGGGCGCGCGGGGGCGTTACCCCCGGGCGATCACAGGGGAAATCACGCCATGACCGATCCGAGCGCCAGCCACAGCGGCCGGCAGACCTTGCCGGAATTCATCGCCATGCTGGCGCTGATCTATGCGGTCATCGCCTTTTCCATCGATTCCATGCTGCCCGCCCTGCCCGAGATCGCCGCCGAGCTGACGCCCGAGAACGTGAACCGGGCGCAGCTGGTGCTGACCTCATTCGTCGGCGGCATGGGGCTGGGGCTGCTGGTGGCGGGGCCGATCTCGGATTCGCTGGGCCGCAAGCCGGTGATCACCGCCGGATTCGTCATCTATGCGCTGGCGGCCATCGCCGCGGTCTTTGCCGATTCCCTCGAGACGCTGCTGGTGTCGCGCTTTGTCCAGGGGCTGGGGGCGGCGGCGCCGCGCATCGTGGCGCTGGCCCTGGTGCGCGATCTTTACCAGGGCCGAGAGATGGCGCGGATCACCAGCCTGGTGATGATGATCTTCATCCTGGTGCCGGCCATCGCGCCCTCGCTGGGGGCGGTGATCATCCATTTCACCGGCTGGCGCGGCGTGTTCGCCGCCTTCGTGCTGCTGGCGCTGGTCAACAGCCTGTGGCTGAACCTGCGCCGCCCCGAGACCCTGCCGCCCGCCGCCCGCCGGCCGCTGAGCCTGCCCAGCCTGCTGGCTGCCGCGCGCGAGGTGATGGGCGACCGCCAGGTGCAGCTGGTGACGCTGGTGATCACGCTGGGCTTCGGACAGATGTTCGCGCTGCTCAGCTCGGCCCAGCAGCTGTTCGTGGACACCTATGACACCGGGGCGAATTTTCCGCTGTGGTTTGCCGGCATGGCGCTGCTTTCGGGATCGGGGACGGTGCTGAACGCGCGTTATGTCGTGCGCATCGGCATGCGCCGTATCGTGGTCATGGCCTATTGGATGCAGGTCATGGTCTCGGGGGTGATGTCGGTGCTGGTGCTGGGCGACCTGCTGTCCGAGGCGCTGCGCTTTCCGCTGTTCTTTGCCTGGGCGGTCAGCGTGTTCTTCATGGCCGGGGTGACCTTCGGCAACCTGAATGCCATGGCGCTGCAGCGCATGGGCCATGTCGCGGGGATGGCGGCCTCGGTGGTGGGGGCGGTCTCGACCTTTGGCGCGGTGCTGATCGCGGCGCCGATCGGGCTGATGTTCGACGGCACCGCAGGTCCGCTGATCCTGGCGACGCTGGTCTGCTCGGGCCTTGCGGTGCTGACCATGCAGCGAATCCATGAGGCATCGCACCACTGAACCCGGGGGGATGACGGGACGGAACCTGCGGCGCCGGGGACGATTGGGGATTGAAACTTGCGGCCCGAACTGGTGGAAGTGCGGCGTCACCTATTTGCCCGGAGCAACACGATGTCAGCGCTTTCGCGCCGCATGGCGGTTTTCCTGGCCCTGCCGCTGGCGGCGGGGCTTTCTTGCGCAGCGGCCGGCGCGCAGGAGGCCGGCCAGATGCCGCCGCAGCCGGTGACCGTCGTGACGCTGCATGCCCAGGACGTGCCCCTGACCACCACCCTGCCCGGCCGCGTCACCGCCTCGGCCCAGGCCGAGGTGCGGCCGCAGGTGAACGGCATCGTCACCGAACGCCTGTTCGACGAGGGCAGCCATGTGCGCAGCGGCGATCCGCTGTTCCGCATCGACCCGACCACCTATGAAGCCCAGGTCGCCCAGGCCGAGGCCGCCGTGGCCCAGGCCCGCGCCCAGGCCGACAACACCCGCCGCGAGGCCGAGCGCGTCGGCGCCCTGCGCGAGCGCAACGTGGCCAGCGAAAGCACCACCGACAACGCCATCGCCGCCCGCGACGCCGCCGAGGCGGCGCTGAAGGTCGCCGAGGCGCAGCTGCAGACCGCGCGCATCGAACTGGACCGCACCACGATCCGGGCCGAGCTGGACGGCTCGATCGGCCTGGCGCAGGCCAGCCAGGGGGCGCTGGTCACCGCCAGCCAGGCGCAGCCCATGGCGGTGATCCGCCAGCTGGACCCGGTGCATGTCGACGTGACGCAATCCGCGGCCGAAATCATCCGCTTTCGCCGCGAGATGGCGGCCCAGGACAACCAGCCGCGCCCCGACCAGAAGGTGACCCTGCGCCTGGCCGACGGCACGGAATACGACCAGACCGGCACGCTGACCGCCGCCGAGCCCTATGTGAACGAGACCACCGGCGTGGTGACGCTGCGCCTGTCCTTCGCCAATCCCGAGGGCATCCTGCTGCCCGGCATGTATGTGCAGGCGGTGGTGCAGCAGGCCATCGCCAAGGGCGTCATCCTGGCCCCGCAAGAGGGCGTGACCCGCGACCGCCGCGGCCAGCCCATCGCCCTGGTGGTCAATGCGCAAAACGTCGTCGAGCAGCGCCAGCTGCACATCCTGCAAGACAGCGGCAACCTGTGGATCGTCGACGAGGGGCTGCAGGACGGCGACCGCATCATCGTCGAGGGGCTGCAGAAGACCGGCGCCGGCGCCACCGTCGCCCCCGAGGAACGCAAGGCCGCCGCCCCGGCCGCGGCCCAGACCGGGACCGCGCAGCCGGCCAAGTAATCTGGCCAGCTGATCCGGCCCCAGCCCGCGAACTGCACAGGAAGAACCGCACATGGCCCGCTTTTTCATCGACCGTCCGGTCTTTGCCTGGGTGATCTCGATCCTGATCATGGGGCTTGGGATCCTGTCGATCCTGACGCTTCCCGTGGCGCAATATCCCCAGATCGCACCGCCCACGGTGTCGATCCGCGCCACCTATCCCGGCGCCTCGGCCGATACGGTGGCCAATACCGTGACCCAGGTGATCGAGCAGCAGATGACCGGGCTGGACGGGCTGCGCTATTTCAACTCTTCCTCGACCTCGGCCGGCAGCGCCACCATCGACCTGACCTTCGAGACCGGCACCGATGCCGACATCGCCCAGGTGCAGGTGCAAAACAAGCTGGCGCAGGCGACCTCGCTCTTGCCCGAGCCGGTGCAGCGCCAGGGCATCACCGTCGAGAAATCCGCCTCGGGCTTTCTCATGGTGGTGGGCCTTACCTCAAGCGATGACCGCTACGAGGCGGTGGACCTTTCGGATTATCTGATCTCGAACGTGGTCAACGACCTCAGCCGCATCGAGGGCGTGGGCTCGGTGCAGGTGTTCGGCGCGCAATACGCCATGCGCATCTGGCTCGACCCCTCGAAACTGGCCGCCTATGAGCTGACGCCCTCGGACGTGGTGGCGGCGGTCGCCTCGGAAAACGCGCAGATCTCGGCCGGGTCCTTCGGCAGCCAGCCGGCGCCGGAAGGCCAGATGCTGAACGCCACCATCACCGCGCAGTCGCTGCTGTCCACGCCGGCGGATTTCGAGCAGATCGTGCTGCGCGCCGAACCCGACGGCGGGCTGATCCTGCTGCGCGACGTGGCGCGCGTCGAGATCGGCGCCGAAGGCTACATGACCGACGCGCGCTATAACGGCAAGCCGGCCTCGGGCCTGGCGATCAGCCTCGCCTCGGGGGCGAACGCGCTGGACACCGCCGACCGGGTCAAGGCGCGGATGGAGGAATTCGCCCGCTTCTTCCCCGAGGGCATGGAATATGTCATCCCCTTCGACACCACGCCCTTCGTGCTGATCTCGATCGAGGAGGTGGTCAAGACCCTCGTCGAGGCCATCGTGCTGGTGTTCTTCGTCATGCTGCTGTTCCTGCAGAACTGGCGCGCGACGCTGATCCCAACGCTGGCGGTGCCGGTGGTGCTCTTGGGCACTTTCGGCATCCTTGCCGCGCTGGGGTTCACCATCAACACGCTGACCATGCTCGCCATGGTGCTGGCCATCGGCCTGCTGGTCGATGACGCCATCGTGGTGGTCGAGAACGTCGAGCGCATCATGGAGGAGGAGGGGCTCGAGCCCCACGAGGCCACGCGCAAGTCCATGGACCAGATCACCGGCGCGCTGATCGGCATCGCCCTGGTGCTGTCGGCGGTCTTCGTGCCCATGGCCTTCTTCGGCGGCTCGACGGGGGTGATCTACAAGCAGTTCGCCATCACCATCGCCTCGGCCATGGGCCTGTCGGTGCTGGTGGCGCTGACGCTGACGCCGGCGCTGTGCGCCACCTTGCTGCGAAACGAGCACGGGCACAAGACGCGCGGCATCTTCGGCCTGTTCAACCGTGTCTTCGACCGCATCATGCACGGCTACGGCTCATCGGTGAACTGGCTGATCCGCAGGCCGCTGCGCATGATGGTGATCTATCTGTGCATCGGCGCCGCCATGGTCACCCTGTTCCTGCGCACGCCCACGGGATTCCTGCCCGACGAGGACCAGGGCATCATGTTCGTGCTGGTGCAGGGTCCGACCGGCGCCACGGTCGAGCGCACGGATGCGGTGATCGACCAGATCCGCACCTATTTCACCGAAAACGAATCCGAGAATGTCGAATCCTTCTTCGGGGTCTCGGGCTTCAGCTTTGCCGGTTCGGGGCAGAACATGGGCATCGCCTTCCTGCGCCTCAAGGACTGGAAGGAACGGCCCGGCCCGGCGCAATCGGTGCAAGCAATCGCCGGGCGTGCCTTCCCGGC
Organism: Paracoccus sp. (in: a-proteobacteria); assembly: GCF_039808215.1. Taxonomy (GTDB): domain Bacteria; phylum Pseudomonadota; class Alphaproteobacteria; order Rhodobacterales; family Rhodobacteraceae; genus Paracoccus. Next base: position 125,185 of record NZ_JBDHSP010000003.1, on the reverse strand, counting down.
ACTGATGCAGATCCGTGACGCCATGGTGTTCCCGATCGTGCCGCCCTCGGTGATCGAACTGGGCAACGTCTCGGGCTTCGACTTCTATCTGCAGGCCCGCGCCGGGCAGACGCATGAGCAACTGCTCGAGGCGCGCAACCAGTTGCTGGGCAGCGTCGGCCAGGACGGGCGCATCGCCTCGGCGCGGCCGAACGGGCTGGAGGATGCGGCGCAATACAATCTCGACATCGACTGGCGCAAGGCCGGCGCCATGGGGGTCTCGGCCACGGATGTGGGCGGGCTGCTGTCGGTGGCCTGGGCGGGGCGCTATGTGAACGATTTCATCGACCGCGGCCGCATCAAGCGCGTCTATGTTCAGGGCGAGCCGGATTCGCGCGCCGTGCCCACCGACATCGACAGATGGCGCATCCGCAACGATTCCGGCGGGCTGGTGCCCTTCTCGAACTTTGCCGAGGGCCGCTGGAGCTATGGTCCGCAGGGGCTGAACCGCTACAACGGCGTGCCCGCGATGCAGATCCAGGGCAGCCCGGCGCCGGGCGTGTCCAGCGGCCAGGCCATGGCCGCGATCGAGGAGGTCGCCGCGCAGCTGCCCACCGGTTTCGACGTGGCCTGGACCGGGCTTTCGCTTGAGGAACAGCAGGCCGGCAACCAGACCATGCTGCTTTACGGCCTGTCGCTGGCGGTGGTGTTCCTGTGCCTTGCCGCGCTTTACGAAAGCTGGTCGATCCCCTTCGCGGTCATGCTGGCCATGCCGATCGGGGTACTGGGCGCGCTGGTCGGTGCCTGGCTGGGCGGTTTCGACAATGGTGTGTTCTTTCAGGTCGGGCTGCTGACGGTGATCGGGCTCACCGGCAAGAACGCCATCCTGATCGTCGAATTCGCCCGCGAACAGGCCGATGCCGGCAAGCCGCTGTTTGCCGCGGTGGTCGAGGCGGCGCGCCAGCGTTTCCGCCCGATCATCATGACCTCGGTCGCCTTCTCGCTGGGGGTGCTGCCCTTGGTGCTGTCGACCGGGGCCGGCGCCAATGGCCGCAATACCATCGGCGCCACGGTGCTGGGCGGCACGGTCTCGGCCACGGTGCTGGGTGTACTGTTCGTGCCGCTGTTCTTCGTGCTGGTGCGCCGGGTGCTGAACCGCCCGGACAAGACCGACGCCTAGGCCGCGGGGCGCTTGTCCCGCCGGTCGCGCCGCCCTAAGCTTTCGCTCGGCACAGGCCGCGCGGCGCAGGACAGCATGGACGCCACACCCCCCTTTCCGCCTGGCGCGGAAACATGACGATGCAGCGCCCGCCCCCGGTGCGGTCGCAGCCGGCGCGGCCGCTGATCGGCACGCGCATCCGTGAAAGGCGGCTGTCGCTGGGGCTGCGCCAGACCGACATCGCGCAGCGCGCCGCGATCTCGGCCGCCTATCTGAACCTGATCGAGCACAACCGCCGCCCGGTGGGCGAGGCGCTGCTGGCGCGGCTGGCGCGGGCGCTGCAGATCGACGCGGCGGAACTGGCCTCGGACCGCGAGGAGGCGCTGCTGGGCCTTCTGCACGAGGCCGCCGCCCGCCTGGGCGCGGCGGCGGGCATCGCGGCCGAGACCGAGCGCATCGCCGAATTCACCGCGCGCTTTCCCGGCTGGGCCTCGGTGCTGGCCGGCGCCCTGCGCCGCACCGACGCGCTGGAACGACGGCTGGTGGCGCTGTCGGACCGCATGCGCCGCGACCCCTATCTGCTGACCACCCTGCACGAGGTGCAATCCGCGGTCACGGCGCTGCGCTCGACCGCCTCGATCCTGGCCGAGACCCCGGAAATCGAGCCCGAGTGGCGCGACCGTTTCCACGCCAATCTCGACAGCGACAGCCAGCGCCTGTCGCGCACCGCGCAATCGCTGGTCGCCTATCTGGACAGTTTCGAGGATGACGCGGTGCCGATGTCGCCGCAGGAAGAGGTCGAATTGTGGATCGCCGCCGGCCAGCCCGACCCGGCCGAGGCACCCGAACTGGCCTCGGACGCGGCGAGAAGCATGGCGGGCGGGCTGGTGGCCGCCGTGGCCCGCGACCGCGCCGCCCTGCCCGACGCGGCGCTGGCTGGCGCGATCGACGCGCTGGACGAGGGTGGCGCCGACCCGGCACGACTGGCGCTGCATCTGGGCCGGCCGCTGGATCTGGTGCTGCGCCGGCTGGGCATGCTGCGCCCCGGGCCCTGGGCCCATGCCGGGCTGATCATCTGCGACGGCTCGGGCGCGGCGCTTTATCGCCGCACCGCCCCGGGGTTCGAGCTGCCGCGCCCCGGCGCCGGCTGCGCGCTGTGGCCGCTGTTCGAGGCCCTGGCCCAGCCGCAGCTGCCGGTGGCGCGGCTGATCGAGACCCCTGCCGGGAACCGCTTTGCCGCCTGGGCGGTCAGCGAGCGGCTGCTGCCCATGGGGTTTGACGGCCCGCCGCTCGCACGCGCGCAGATGCTGTTCCGCCCGGCGCTGGCCGCGGACCTTCGCCCGCCGCTGCCGGTCGGTCCCGCCTGCCGCATCTGCCCGCGCAAGGACTGCCCGGCCCGGCACGAACCCTCGATCCTGGGGCCGGGTTGAGTTTTGACAAAGCCGCCGCGCGCCCCCATGATCGCCCCCGGAATCAGAGGAGCCTGCCCGTGACCCAGGCCGTCGACGTGCTGCTGATCGAGGACGAGCCGAGCATCGCCGAGGCGGTCCGCTTCATCCTGTCCCGCGACGGCTGGAGCTGCGAGCAATGGCACGAGGGCAGCGGCGCGCTGGAACGCATCCGGGCGCTGGCGCCGCGGCTGCTGATCCTTGACGTGATGCTGCCGGGGCGCAGCGGCGGCGAGATCCTGGCCGAGCTACGCGCCGACGCGGCGCTGCGCGGCCTGCCGGTGCTGCTGCTCAGCGCCAGCGGCACGGCGAACCTGCCGGGCAGCGCCGACCGCGTGCTGGCCAAGCCCTTTGCCAATGCCGATCTGCGCGCCATGGTGCGCGAGATCCTGGCCGCGGGATGAGGCTGCAGTCGCGCCGCCTGTTTCTGGGCCGCGATGCCTATCGCCGGCGCCGGCTGGCGGATGCGACGCGCGTGCTGCCCTTCCTGTTCGCGCTGCTGGTGCTGGTGCCGCCGATCTGGCTGCCGCAGCATTTCAGCTTTGCCCGCGGCGCGATCTGGCTGGCGGTGGGCTGGGCCGCGACCATCGCCGCCACCGCCGCCCTGCACCGGGCCCTGGGCCGCAGCCCGGCCGCGGAGGACGAGGATGACGCCTGAGACCCTGGGCGCGGCCTCGCTGGCCTATGTGGCGCTGATGTTCCTGCTGGCGCATCTGGCCGACCGCGCCGCCGCCCGCGGCGCCTGGCGCTGGATGGACCGGCCGCTGGTCTATACGCTGTCGCTGTCGGTCTATTGCTCGGCCTGGACGTTTTACGGCGCGGTCGGCTATGCCAGCCGCTCGGGGCTGGAATTCCTGACCATCTATCTGGGTCCCGGCATCGTCTTTGCCGGGGCCTGGTGGGGGCTCAGGCGCCTGGTGCGGGTGGCGCGGCTGCATCGCGTGACCTCGATCGCCGACCTGATCTCCAGCCGCTACGGCAAGTCGGCGGGGCTGGCCATGCTGGTGACGCTGATCGGCGTGACCGCGGCGACGCCCTATGTCGCGCTGCAGCTGCAGTCGGTGTCGATGGCGCTTGGCGCGTTTTCGGGCAGCGACCACCCGCTGCCCCATGACGTGGCGCTGTGGGTGGCGCTGGGCCTTGCCGCCTTCACCATCCTGTTCGGCACCCGCAACCTGGCCGCGGACGAGCGCCATCACGGCGTGGTCATGGCCATCGCCGCCGAGGCGGTGGTCAAGCTCGCGGCCTTTCTGGCGGTGGGCAGCTATGTGCTGTGGGGCCTTGCCGACGGGCCGGCGGATGTGCTGGCGCGCATCGACCGCATGGCGGTCTCGGCCGAGGGTCAGGGCTGGATCATCGACCCCGAGCGCTGGTTCGCGCTGATCGCGCTGTCGGGCGCCGCGGTCATGGTGCTGCCGCGCATGTTCCATGTGCTGGTGGTCGAGGCCAGCGACGACGACCGGTTGCGCCAGGCCGGCTGGGCCTTTCCCGCCTATCTGGCGGCGATGTCGTTTCTGGTGCTGCCCATCGCCGTGGTCGGCGCCGACGTCCTGCCCGCGGGTGCCAACCCGGATCTTTACGTGCTGGAACTGCCGCTGTCGCAGGGCCATGACCTCTTGGCAGCGCTGGTGTTCATCGGCGGCTTTTCCTCGGCCATGTCCATGGTCGTGGTCAGCGCCATCGCGTTGTCGACGATGATGGCCAATCACTGGCTGGTGCCCTTGTGGCTGTGGTTGCAGCAGGCGGCGCTGTCCGAGCCGCGCGAGGACCTGGGCGCATTGATGCTGAACGCGCGCCGCCTGGCCATCGTCGCGGTGATCGGCGCGGGCTGGCTTTACCACCGCATGTCGGGCGGCACCTCGGCGCTGGCGGCCATGGGCACGGTGGCGTTTTCAGGCATGGCGCAGGTGGTACCGGCGATGATCGCGGGTCTGCTGTGGCGCGGGGCCACGCGGCGCGGCGCCCTGGCCGGGATCAGTTCGGGGGCGCTGATCTGGGCGGTGCTGGTGTTCCTGCCCTCGCTTGGGCTGATCGGCAGGCCAGTGCTGGCCGAGGACATCGACCCTTTCGCCGGCGCCGTGCTGCTGGCCCTGGGGGTGAACACGCTCTTGCTGACCCTGATCTCGCTGGCGGATTTTCCCGATCCGACCGAAAGGCTGCAGTCGCTGTCCTTCGTGCATGCCATCGCCCCGGATGCCGCCGGCACCGAGGCGCGGCCGGCGATCCGGTCAGAGGCGCTGCTGACGCTGGCCGGGCGCATCTGGGGCAGCGAACACGCGCTTGAGGTATTTCGCAGCGCCGCCGACGCCCAGGGGAAAAGCGGCTACCTGCCCGACCCCACGCCGCGCTTTCTGGCGGATTTCGAGCGGCTGCTGGCCGGCACCGTGGGGGCGGCGACCGCGGCGGCGCTGGTCGCCCGCGTCGCCGGCCAGGGCGATCTGACCGTGGCGCATCTGATGGAGGTCGCGGGCGAGGCCAGCCGCGCGCGCGAGGACAACCGCCGCCTCGAATCCGCCTCGGCCGAGTTGGAACGTTCGACCGCCATGCTGCGCGAATCGAACGACAAGCTGACCCGGCTCTCGTCGCAGAAGGATGCCTTTCTGGGCCAGATCAGCCATGAGCTGCGCACGCCCATGACTTCGATCCGCGCCTTTTCCGAGATCATGATGGAGCCGGACCTGCCCGAACGCGACCGGGCGCGCTTTGCCGCCATCATCCATGACGAGGCCGGGCGGCTGACGCGGCTGCTGGACAACCTGCTGGACCTGTCGGTGCTCGAGGCGGGACAGGCGCGGCTGAACCCCGCGGTGGTGAACCTGCACGATCTGATCGAACGTGCGCTGCTGGCCTCGGGCGCGGCCAGCCCGGCGCGCGAGATCGCAATCCGCCGCAACCCCGCGGCCGAACACATGCCGGTGATCACCGACCCGGACCGGCTGCTGCAGGTGCTGATCAATGTCATCGCCAATGCCCGCAAATATTGCGACGCCGCGGCGCCACTGATCCGCATCGAGACGCGGCGCAGCAACCTGGGCGGGGTCGAGATCGACATCGCCGACAATGGCGCCGGCATCGGCCCCGAGGGCCATGCGCTGATCTTTGAGAAGTTCGCCCGGCTGAACGATCCCGCGCGCGCCGGCGGCGCCGGCCTGGGCCTGGCGATCTGCCGCGAGATCATGGATTTCCTCGGCGGCGCCATCACCTATCTGCCGGGCCAGGGCGGCGCATGCTTTCGTATCTCGCTGCCGGCCTTGCCGCCACTTCGCAACCCGCCGCAGCCGGGCAAGGGCGCACGGCCCGGCTGAACCCGGCTGGCGTCCTTAGCCCCACCCCTGCTAGATGGGGCGGTCCGGGCGCCTCAGGAAGGAATGTCGCGATGAAGCTCAGTTTCGCAAGAATGTCGGCCGCGCTGGCCATGGCCCTGCTGGCGGCACTGCCGCCGGTGCCGACCCCGGCAGGGGTCATGGAAAGGGTCACGGCAAGGGCAATGGCGCGCAGGCCCGCCACCAGGGCGAACGCGGGCAGGGCAGCGGCTACCGCGCCGACTGCCCGACCGGTCTGGCGAAGAAGAGCCCGCCCTGCGTGCCGCCGGGCCAGGCCCGCAAGGCCGAAGCCCGCCACGGCCGTCATGTGGGCGAGATCCTGCGCCTCGGCGATTATGTGATCCTGCGCGATCCCTGGCGCCACGACCTCGCGACGCGGCCCGACTGGCGCTATTACCGCGACGGGGACCGCGTCTATCGCGTCGATCGCGACACGCGCCGCATCCTTGCGGTGCTGAACCTGATCGACGCCTTTTCCGACTAGACGCCCTTTCCGACTGCGGGCGGCGGCTACATCGCCGTCCAGCCGCCGTCCACGGAAATCGTCGTACCGGTGATCTGATCCGCCGCCGGCGAGCACAGGAAGGCCGCAGTGCCGCCGATTTCCGCGACCGTGGCGAACTGTCCCGAGGGCTGGCGCTGCAGCATGACCTTGGCGATCACCTCCTCGCGGCTCATGTTATGGGTCTTCATCTGGTCGGGGATCTGCTTTTCCACGATCGGGGTCAGCACATAGCCGGGGCAGATGGCGTTGCAGGTGATCGATTCGCGCGCGGTCTCAAGCGCGGTGACCTTGCTGAGGCCGACGATGCCGTGCTTGGCCGCGACATAGGCCGACTTGAACTCGCTGGCGCGCAGCCCGTGCGCCGAGGCGATGTTGACGATCCGCCCCCAGCCCGCCTTGCGCATCATCGGCAGCGCCACCGCCGTGGTGTGAAAGGCCGAGCTGAGGTTGATGGCGATGATCGCGTCCCATTTCTCGACCGGGAACTGGTCGATCGGCGCCACATGCTGGATGCCGGCATTGTTCACCAGGATGTCGCAGCGCCCGGCCTGCGCGATCAGGGCGCGGCACTGTTCACCCTTGGACATGTCGGCCTGGATATAGCGCACAGTCACCCCGTGTTCGCTGGCCATGCTCTGGGCCAGGGCGTGATCCTCGGCGCTGTCGGTAAAGCTGTTCAGCACGATGTCGGCGCCGGCCCGCGCCAGCTCATGCGCGATCCCAAGCCCGATGCCCGAGTTCGAGCCCGTCACAACCGCCGTCTTGCCACCAAGGAATTTCTGGAACATAGCTGCCTCCCGCACGCTGTCGCAGGCGCAGCATGGGAAAAATCCCCGGCTCGCACAAGGGCGGGCGGTGCCGGTCTGCACGGGGGGAACGGCGGGCACCGGATCACGGTTCGCTCACGTTTGCGTGTGCGCCGCCGCGGTGCGGGGATGAAAAAAGCGCCCGCACAAGGCGGGCGCAAGTCATGAGGCAGGTTTCATACAGGCAAGAAACCTATCGAGCAGTGCCTTATCTATACGCTTTTCGCCCCCAGAGTCCAAGGCGTAAGTTTGCCTCGCGATGAAGCCGCGGTTAAACTGGCCACCAACAAGACCAGCGACCCGGAAAACAGGGCCATCGAGCATGCGAATCTTCAAATTTGCTGACGAATCCGCGATCTGGCGCCGGATCGCCTTATGCGTGTGTGTTGCATCCATGCCGCTGGCAAGCCCCGCCGAGCCCATGCATGCCATTGCAATGTATGGAGAACCTGCGCTGGCGCCGGGGTTTTCGCACCTGCCTTACGCCAATCCGGACGCACCGCAGGGCGGCACGATTCGCCTGGCGGAAAGCGGCACTTTCGATTCGCTCAATCCCTGGATCCTGATGGGCAATCCGGTCTGGCCGATCTTCACCCAGCCGGGGCTGGTGACGGAAAGCCTGATGATGCGCTCGATCGACGAGCCCTTCACGCTTTATGGGCTGCTGGCCGAAAGCGTCGAGACCGACCCCGACCGCACCTGGGTCGAATTCACCCTGCGCCCCGAGGCGCGGTTTTCCGACGGCACACCGGTCACCGTCGAGGACGTGATCTGGTCCTATGAGACCCTGGGGACCGTGGGGCACCCGCGCTATACCGCCGTCTGGTCCAAGGTCGCGAAGCTGGAACAGACGGGCCCGCGCCGGGTGCGCTTCAGCTTCAACACCGCCGACCGCGAACTGGCGCTGCTGATGGGCATGCGCCCGATCCTGAAAAAGGCGCAATGGCAGGGCCGCGATTTCAGCCAGTCCGGGCTAATGGCGCCGATCGGATCGGGGCCCTATGTCGTGGGCAAGGTCGATCCCGGCCGCGCGATCAGCTTTCGCCGCAACCCCGATTACTGGGGCCGCGATCTGGCGGTCAGCCGCGGCCTGCACAATTTCGACGAGATCCGCTACGACTATTTCGGCGATGCCAATGCCATGTTCGAGGCCTTCAAGGCCGGAGAGATCGATGTCTGGCGCGAACTGGTCGCGGCGCGCTGGGACAGCAATTTCGACTTTCCCGCCGTGCGGGACGGAAGGGTGGTGAAATCCGAGATCGCGCATCAGCGCCCATCGGGGATCATGGGGCTGGTGATGAACAGCCGCAACCCGCTGTTCGCCGACTGGCGGGTGCGGCAGGCGATGATCGAGGCCTTCAACTTCCAGTTCATCAACATGACGCTGTCGGGCGGCAAGGATCCGCGCATCGCGAGCTATTTCTCGAACTCGGACCTGGCGATGACGCAAGCGCCCGCCAGCGGCCGGGTGGCCGAGCTGCTGGCGCCCTTTGCCGCGACGCTGCCGCCCGGCGCGATCCAGGGCTATGCCCTGCCCGAGGGCGGCGACCGCGCCATCGACCGCAAGGGCATCCGCGCGGCGCTGCAGCTGCTCTCCGAGGCCGGCTGGCACGTGCAGGAGGGCGAGCTGCGCGACGCCCGGGGCCGGCCCTTTGCCTTCGAGATCCTGCTCAACCAGTCCGGCAGCGCCATGCGCAGCAGCGCCGAGACCCGGCAGATCGTCGACATCTTCGTGGAATCGCTGCGAAATCTTGGCATCCATGCGCAGGTGACGCTGCTGGACGCCGCGCAATACGTCCAGCGCACGAACAATTACCAGTTCGACATGACCTGGTATGAACGCGGCCTGTCGCTGGCGCCTGGCAACGAACAGATGCTGTATTGGGGCCATGAAGGGGTTGCGAAACCCGGGTCGAAAAACTGGATGGGCATGGATTCGCCCGCCGCCGAGGCGATGATTGCCGAGATGGGCCGCGCCCGCACACGCGAGGATTACCTTGCCGCGGTGCAGGCGCTTGACCGGATCTTAACCGCCGGACGCTATGTCATTCCGGTCAGCTATTCGCGGATTTCGCGCTTGGCCCACAAGTCGGACCTGCATTATCCTGAAAAGACGCCGCTTTACGGTGACTGGCCGGGATTCATGCCGGAAACCTGGTGGCATGAGGAAAGGAAGTGAAATTGGTTCGGATCGCAACCCTTGTCGCCATGCTGGCGTTGGCAGGATGCAACACCGTCGCCGGCGTGGGCGAGGACATCACCGGCGCCTCGCGCATGGTTCAGGGCGAAATGGGCGGAGGAGGCGGATACTGATGAGATGGAGCAATGTTCAGGCCAACTGGTCCGCCTTCTACGAGGCGATCGCCGAGAAATGGCCCGAGGCCGAAGAGGACGAACTGGACGGAATCGACGGCGACCAGCGCGCCTTCATCCAGTATATCTCCGAGGTCACCGGCCAGGATCTGGCCGAAACCCGGGACGAGATCCGCGAATGGCTGGCGGGCGAGATCCCCTCGGACGTGGTCATGGACCCGACCCATGACGGCCATTCCATCGCGCTGTCGGCGAAATACGTCGGCGAGGGCGAGGACGAATATGCCGACGACGCCCGTTTCGGCGATGACGAGGACGAGGAAGGCTGAGCCCGCGCCGGCGATGCCGCCGGCAGGTTCCGTTCCCCGTGCCGGCCTTCGCCGCAGGGCTCGTGTCAGGCAGGAATGTGGCGGGAACGGCCGTCCGCCGCCTCAGGCGTCCAATTCCACCCAGACCGGCACGTGATCGCTGGGCTTGTCCCTGGCCCGCTCGTCGCGGTCGATGCCAAGCCCGGTCAACAGATCGGCGGCCTGGGGCGACAGCAGCACATGATCGATGCGGATACCGTTGTCGCGCTGCCAGGCGCCGCCCTGGTAATCCCAGAAGGTAAAGGGGCCGCGTGTGGCGTCCGGGTCGTGCAGCCTGACCGCATCGGTCCAGCCGTCGAACAGGATGCGCCGCAACGCCGCCCGGCTTTCCGGCTGGAACAGCGCGTCATCGTGCCATTTCTCGGGATGCGCGGCGTCGCGCGGCTCGGGGATGACATTGTAATCGCCCAGCATCACCGTGGGAAGCTCGGCCGCAAGCAGCTCGCGGGCGCGGGTGTGCAGCCGCTCCATCCAGGCCAGCTTGTAGTCGAATTTCGGCCCCGGCTGCGGATTGCCGTTCGGCAGGTAAAGCCCGGCGATGCGCACCGCGGTCCGCCCGATCACGCTGGCCTCGATATAGCGCGCCTGCTCGTCGTCATCGTCCCCGGCCAGGCCGCGGCTGACATCCTCGAGCGGCAGCAGCGACAGGATCGCCACGCCGTTGAAGCCTTTCTGCCCGTGGGTCTCGACGGCATAGCCGAGATCCTCGATCGCCTCGCGCGGGAATGCCTCGTCCTGGGTCTTGATTTCCTGCAGCACCACGACATCGGGCCGCGCCGCGGCCAGCCAGCCGGTCAGGGTCTCGATCCGGGCGCGCACGCCATTGATGTTGAATGTCGCGATCTTCATGGCGCGACACTAGCGGCCCGTGCCTGGCAAGGCCAGATCAGATCGAAAAGGAGGTGCCGCAGCCGCAAGACGCCGCGGCATTCGGATTCTCGATGGTAAAGCGCGCGCCGATCAGTTCGTCGGCAAAGTCGATCACCGCGCCGGCCAGATAGGGCAGCGACACCGGATCGACCACCACGCTCTGGCCGCCGCCCTCAAGGATCAGGTCGTCCTCGGCCGGCTCGTCCAGGCGGATGTCGTATTGAAAGCCCGAGCAGCCGCCCCCCGAGACCGCGACGCGCAGGGGACGCGCCGGCCCGTCGCCGTTGATCTCGGCCAGGCGGGCAAAGGCGCGATCCGTCACCCGGGGCGGCAGGTTCAGTTCCATGTTCATGCGGCGTTCCCGTTTCCGTCGTCAGAACCGGAATATAGGCTGCCGCCGAATGCCCCGCAAGGAACGCAAGCCCGATGACGGCACCCTATGCCTGCCAGCCCCCGCAAAGCCGCGGCCGCCGCTGGCCCGAACGCATGTCCACCTTCCGCAGCCCCTGGCAGCGGGACCGAGACCGGATCATCCACTCCTCGGCCTTTCGCCGGCTCAAGCACAAGACGCAAGTGTTCGTCGAACATGAGGGCGATTATTACCGCACCCGCCTGACCCATACGATCGAGGTGGCGCAGGTCGCGCGCACCATCGCCGGCACGCTGGGGTTGAATACCGACCTGGCCGAGACCGTGGCCCTGGCCCATGACCTTGGTCATCCGCCCTTCGGCCATACCGGCGAGGACGCGCTGGCGGCGCTGATGGCACCCTTTGGCGGCTTTGACCACAACGCCCAGGCGCTGCGCATCGTCACCCGGCTTGAGCGCCATTACGCCGACTTCGACGGGCTGAACCTGACCTGGGAAAGCCTCGAGGGCATCGCCAAGCACAATGGCCCGATTACCGGCGCCCTGCCCTATGCGCTGGCCGAGGTGAACGAGGAATGGGATCTGGAACTGCACAGCAACGCCAGCGCCGAGGCCCAGGTCGCCGCCGTCGCCGATGACGTGGCCTATAACCACCACGATCTGCATGACGGGCTTCGGGCCGGCCTGTTTTTCGAGACGGACCTGGCCGAGCTTCCGGTGGTGGGCGAGGCATTTGCCCAGGTGGACCGCCTGCACCCCGGGCTGGAACCGATGCGGCGCCGCCACGAGGCGCTGCGCCGCGTCTTTGGCATCATGGTCGAGGATGTGATCGCCGTGGCCCAGAACCGGCTGAGCAGCCTGCAGCCGCAGGGCGCGGACGAGATCCGCGCCATGGAGGGCCCGATCATCCGCTTTTCCAAGCCGCTTTACCAGAATCTCAAGGCGATCAAGCTGTTCCTGTTCCAGCGCATGTATCGCGCCCCCAGCGTCGTCGCCGAGCGCCAGCGCGTGACCGGGGTGCTGAACGGGCTGTTCCCGCTGTTTCTGGCCGATCCGTCGAAGATGCCCGAACACTGGCGGCTGGCGGCCGAAGCGGCCAACAGCGATACCGGCCGCGCCCGTGTGGTGCTGGATTACGTCGCCGGCATGACCGACCGCTTTGCCATCCAGGAGGCCGAGCGCCTTCTGGGCTGAGGCGCCTATTGCAGCTTGTCGTGCAGGTCCAGCCAGGCCTGCATGGCGGCGATCTCGGCCTCCTGCGCGCGGATGACCTCTTCGGCCATCTTGCGCACCTCGGGGTCCTTGCCATGCTCCAGCGCGATCCGCGCCATGTCGATGGCGCCCTGGTGATGCGGGATCATGCCGCGCATGAAATCGACATCGGCATCGCCGGAATAGTCGATCATCATGTCCTGGTGCATCTTCTCCATCGCCTGCTGATAGGCCAGGGTCGTGGGATCGGCGGCGCCATGGCCCATCGCGCCATGGTCCATCGCGGCTTTGTCCTGCGCAAGCGCCGGTGCCGCGATCAGCGCGGCAAGGGCTAGGGGGGCAAGGCGCATGGGTATTCTCCTGATTGTTGCGTGGCGCCAGCCAAGCACCCGGGGCCGGCAGGGGCAAATTACAAAGCCGTCAGCGCAGAAAGATCAGCGCCATGCCGGCGACCGCGATCGCCGCCCCCGCCCATGAGGTGGCCGAGGGCCGCGCCCCGGTCATCACCCACAGCACCGGCAGGATCAGCACCGGCGACAGCGCCGACAGCGTCGAGACGATGCCGACCTTGCCACCCTGCAGCGCAAACATCAGCAGCGTCATGCCGGTGACCATGGCGACCAGCCCCGACATGGCGCTGAGAAACAGCACCCGCGGCGTCGGGCGCGCCAGCGGCTGCACGGCACGGATCGGCAGCGCCATCAGCGCCGCCAGGCAGACCACCGCCACGCCGACCCGGATCAGCGAGGCCACATAGGGGTCAAAGCCCTCCGCCATCACCGGCCGCGCGATCAGCGATCCCAGCGCCTGCCCCGCCGCCGCCAGCAGGCCAAAGCCGGCCGCGACCCAGACCGGGCCGCGCACCGCCTCGAAGCGATGCGTCCCCGAGCGGCCGGGACTGCCCAGTACCGCCAGCGCCACGCCCAATGATGACAGCACCACCCCAAGAACCGCCGCCGCGCTCAGATCCTCGCCCAGGGCATACCAGCCCATCAGCGCCGCCATCGGCGCGTTCATGGCAAACAGCGCTCCGGCCCGGCGCGGCCCCAGCCGGATCAACGCCATGTAAAGCAGCGTGTCGCCCAGAAAGATGCCGACGACGCCCGAAAGCGACAGCCGCCACAGGTCCTCGGCGGCGATGGCATGCCAGCGCGCGCTCAGCGTGATGATCGCGGCCAGCATGACGGCCACCATCGCCTGCCGCAGCCGGTTGAAGCCGAATGGCCCCAGCGCCTGCGCCGGCGTCTGCGACAAGAGCCCCGTCACCGCCCAGCAGGCGGCCGCACCCAGCGCCGCCAGTTCATGCACCGGCATGAACCCCTCCCCCTCGTTTCCTCAAGGCCATAGGCCCCGGTCGGGACCAGGGCAAGCCGTCCGCTGCGGGGGACGGGCCCTCAGGCCATCATTTCCTTGGTGGCGGTCAGATGCAGTTCGGGATGGTCGCGGGTCACGCGGTCGATGTCCCATTGCAGACGCGTCAGATAGACCAGATCGCCGTCATGGTCCTGCGCCATATGGCCCTTGTTCACCTGGGCAAAGCCCTCGACCTTGTCGCGCGGTCCCGACAGCCAGCGCGCCGAGGTGAATTGCGAGGGCTCGAAGCGCACCGGCAGGCCGTATTCGATCTCGATGCGGCTGGCGAGAACGTCGAATTGCAGCGCCCCTACCACGCCGACGATGAAGCCCGCGCCGATCATCGGCTTGAACACCTTGGCCGCGCCCTCTTCGGCGAATTGCATCAGCGCCTTCTCCAGATGCTTGGCCTTCATCGGATCGCCGGCGCGGATGTTTTGCAGCAGTTCCGGGGCAAAGCTGGGGATGCCGGTGAAACGCAGCGCCTCGCCTTCTGTCAGCGCGTCGCCGATGCGCAGCTGCCCGTGGTTCGGGATGCCGATGATGTCGCCGGCCCAGGCCTCGTCGGCCAGTTCCCGGTCGGCGGCCAGGAACAGTACCGGGTTCGACACCGCCATCGGCTTCTTGCTGCGCACATGCAAGAGCTTCATCCCACGTTCGAAATGCCCCGAGGCAAGGCGCACGAAGGCCACGCGGTCGCGGTGCCTGGGGTCCATGTTCGCCTGCACCTTGAAGACAAAGCCGGTGACCGGCGTCTCGCTCGGGCCGACCGGGCGTTCGGCCGATTTCTGCGGCTGCGGCGCGGGGCCAAAGGCACCGATGCCGTCCATCAGTTCACGCACGCCAAAGCTGTTGATCGCCGAGCCGAACCAGATCGGCGTCATGTGCCCTTCCAGGAAGGACTTGCGGTCGAAGGCGGGCAGCAGTTCGCGCGCCATCTCAAGCTCCTCGCGCAGCTGCGCCAGCTGCGCCGCGGGCAGATGCTCGGCCAGTTTCGGATCGTCCAGCCCGCTGATCTTGACCGATTCCGCCACGCGGTTGCGGTCGGCGCGGTCCATCAGCTCAAGCCGGTCGTTGAGCAGGTCATAGGCGCCCAGGAAATCGCGCCCCGAGCCGATCGGCCAGCTGGCCGGCACCACGTCGATGGCAAGGTTTTCCTGGATCTCGTCGATGATCTCGAACGGATCGCGCGATTCGCGGTCCATCTTGTTGCAGAAGGTCAGGATCGGCAGATCGCGCAGCCGGCAGACCTCGAACAGCTTGCGGGTCTGGCTTTCAACGCCCTTGGCGCCGTCGATGACCATGATCGCCGCATCCACCGCGGTCAGCGTGCGGTAGGTGTCCTCGGAAAAATCGCTGTGGCCGGGGGTGTCGACCAGGTTGAAGCGGTATTCGTCGAACTCGAAGGACATCGCTGAGGCCGAGACCGAGATGCCGCGGTCCTGCTCCATCTTCATGAAATCCGAGCGCGTGCGCCGCGCCTCGCCCTTGGCGCGCACCTGCCCGGCCATCTGGATGGCGCCGCCGAAGAGCAGGAATTTCTCGGTCAGCGTGGTCTTGCCGGCATCCGGATGCGCGATGATGGCGAAGGTGCGGCGGCGGGCGATTTCGGGCGGAAGGTCGGGACGGTTGCTCATGCCCGGCGCTTTACCCTTCTGCGCCACTTTGCTCAAACGAATTGTTCGCGCATCAGCCGCTCTTCCAGCCCGTGGCCGGGGTCGAACAACAGCCGGTGGCGGATGGTGCTTTCCGGCCGCACTTCGACCCACAGGACCGAATCGACGGCGTGCGAATCGGCATTGGCCATCACCGGGCGTTTTTCGGGTTCCAGCACGTCGAAACGCAGCGTCACATCCTTGGGCAGGATCGCCCCGCGCCAGCGCCGCGGGCGAAAGGCCGCGATGGCGGTCAGCGCCAGCACATCGGCGCCCAGGGGCAGGATCGGGCCATTGGCGGAATAGTTGTAGGCAGTCGATCCGGCCGGCGTGCACAGCATCGCGCCGTCGCAGACCAGTTCGGCCATGCGCAACTGCCCGTTCACGCTGATCTGCAGCCGCGCCGCCTGCGGCCCGGCGCGCAGCATGCTGACCTCGTTGATCGCCAGCGCGCAATGCTCGTGCCCGTCGGCGGTGGCGGCGGTCATCGCCAGCGGGTTGGTCACCGTTTCCTCGGCGGCGGCGATGCGGCCGGGCAGGTCCTCCTCGTCATAGGCGTTCATCAGGAAGCCGATGGTGCCGCGGTTCATGCCATAGACCGGCAGGCCGCGATTCTGATGCATCACCGACAGCATCAGCCCGTCGCCGCCAAGCGCCACGATGACCTCGGCCTCGCGGATCGGGACCTGGCCATAGCGCTCGCTCAGCGCGGCGGCGGCGGTCAGGGCGGTCTCGGTGGAGGATGCGATGAAATGCAGCTTCATGGCGCCATCATGGCGCGGCGCCGCCCGGGCGCAAGCCCTCGAAAGCAAACCCCACACGCAAGCGTCGCACGCCGGCGTCGCGCATCCGTCCTAGCCCCGCCCCGGGAAAGCGGCTAGAACACGGCCAAGCCGCTTCACATGAGGATCAGATGACCGACACAGGATTCTTCACCGAGACGCTGGACAGCCGTGACCCGGCCATTTTCGGCGCCATCCGCAAGGAACTGGGCCGCCAGCGCGACGAGATCGAGCTGATCGCCTCGGAAAACATCGTCTCGCGTGCCGTGCTTGAGGCCCAGGGTTCGGTGCTGACCAACAAATATGCCGAAGGTTATCCGGGCAAGCGCTATTACGGCGGCTGCCAGTATGTCGATATCGTCGAGGAACTGGCGATCGAACGGGCGAAAAAGCTGTTCGACTGCCAGTTCGCCAACGTGCAGCCGAACTCCGGCAGCCAGATGAACCAGGCGGTGTTTCTGGCGCTGCTGCGCCCGGGCGACACCTTCATGGGGCTTGACCTGAATTCGGGCGGGCACCTGACGCATGGCTCGCCGGTGAACATGTCGGGCAAGTGGTTCAACGTCGTCAGCTACGGCGTGCGCCAGCAGGACCAGCTGCTGGACATGGAAGAGGTCCGCAAGCTGGCGCATGAGCATCGCCCGAAGCTGATCGTCGCCGGCGGCACCGCCTACAGCCGCATCTGGGACTGGGCCGAGTTCCGCAAGATCGCCGACGAGATCGGCGCCTGGCTGATGGTGGACATGGCCCATATCGCCGGCCTCGTGGCGGGCGGCCAGCATCCCTCGCCCCTGCCGCATGCCCATGTCGTCACCACCACCACGCACAAGTCGCTGCGCGGCCCGCGCGGCGGCATGGTGCTGACCAATGACGCCGAGATCGCGAAAAAGATCAATTCGGCCGTCTTCCCCGGCTTGCAGGGCGGGCCCCTGATGCATGTCATCGCCGCCAAGGCCGTGGCCTTCGGCGAGGCGCTGCGCCCCGACTTCGCCGAATATGCCGCGCAGGTGGTCCGCAATGCCCGCGCCATGGCGGACGAGCTGATGAAGGGCGGCATCGACGTGGTCTCGGGCGGCACCGACAACCACCTGTGCCTCGCGGACCTGCGCCCCAAGGGCGTGACCGGCAAGGCGACCGAGGCCGCGCTGGGCCGCGCCCATATCACCTGCAACAAGAACGGCGTGCCCTTCGACCCGGAAAAACCCTTCGTCACCTCGGGCATCCGTCTGGGCAGCCCGGCCGGCACCACCCGCGGCTTTGGCGAGGAGGAATTCCGCCAGATCGCCCGCTGGATCGTGCAGGTCGTGGACGGGCTTGCCGCCCATGGCGAGGATGGCAATGCCGAGGTCGAATCCCGCGTCAAGGCCGAGGTCGCGGCGCTCTGCGCCCGCTTCCCGCTCTACAAGGACCTCTAGTCGCGCGGCGGCGCGGGTTCAGATCAGCCCGCGCCGCAGCATGATCCAGACCGCGGCCGCGCCCAGCACCAAAAGCCCCAGCACCACACTCGACAGCACCCCCAGCGCGCAGCCGCGCAGCCGCGCGCCTTGTCCCAGCGGCCGCAGATAGGCGGTCAGCGCCTTGTGGGCATGGTCAAACCGGATGAAATCCACCTGTCGCGCCAGCTTCGGCTGTCCCGCCATGCGTTCGGCCTGCAACATGAACCGCGCCTCGCGCCGCAACCGCCGCGGCAGCGCCGCGCCACGCCGGCGCAGCATGCCCTCAAGTTCGGCGCGATGGCCGCGACGCAGCCGGCCGAAACGCGCGGCCATCAGGCTGGCCACTTCCTCGGCCATCGGCCGGATGTCCTCGATCGCCATTCCCGCGTCCCCTTTCTGCCGCAGGCTAATGCCTCTGGCGCCGCCGCGCCAGTAAGGTTAGCCTGCCGCCATGATGCTGAACCTGACCCAAAGCGGAGTGGATTCGGACCTGCCCCCGGTGCTTCTGGCGCATGGGCTGTTCGGATCGGGCAAGAACCTTGGCGGCCTTGCACGGCGGCTGGCCGAGACGCGGCGCGTGATCTCGGTGGACATGCGCAACCATGGCGACAGCCCGCACAGCCCCGAGCACGGCTATCCGGCCCTGGCGGACGATCTGGCCGAGGTGATCGCCGCCCATGGCGGGCAGGCGGATGTGCTGGGCCATTCCATGGGCGGCAAGGCGGCGATGATGCTGGCCCTGGCCCGGCCGGCGATGGTGCGGCGGCTGGTGGTCATGGACATCGCCCCCTTCGCCTATGGCCACAACCAGACCGCGCTGATCGACGCCATGGAATCTCTGGACCTGGCCGGGCTGCGCCTGCGCTCGGCGGCGGACCGCCAGCTTGCCGAACAGATCCCCGAGCCGGGCGTGCGCGCCTTCCTGCTGCAGTCGCTCGACCTGAAATCCGATCCGGCGCAATGGAAGTTCAACCTGGCGGCGCTGCGGGCGCAGATGCCGCAGGTGGTGGGCTGGTCCGAGGCGCCGCAGGGCAGTTTTTCCGGGCCGGTGCTGGCGCTGGCGGGCGAGGCGTCGGATTATTGCGGCCCGGCGCAGGTCGCGGCGTTGCGGGCACATTTCCCGCAGGCCGAGATCCGCACCGTGCCGGGTGCCGGCCATTGGCTGCATGCCGACCGTCCGGCCGAGGTGGCGCAGATGGTGGCGGATTTCCTCGGCTGAAGGCGCGGCTCAGGGCGGGCAATGCAGGCTCAGCCGCGCCTCGCCGGTGTCGCCGGGGATCTTGCTGCGCAGGCTGCCGGGAATGACGGCGCAGCCGGTGGTCTGTTCCGCCGCCCGCACCATCAGTTCCGGCACCGGGGCGCGCGCCCGCCGCGACAGATAGCCAAGCCGGATCACCTCGGCATCCGTGCCGTCCCGGAAGACGGCAAAGCGGATGCCGTCCAGTTCGATGTCATGGCGCTGCGCGCCGAAGAATTCCGGCGCGGGCGAGGCGCAGCCGGCCAGAATCAAGGTCAGAAGCAGAATCACACGCATGGCCCCAGAACTGGCACAAGACCGTTAAGCAAGTGTTGACGCGCCCCCGCCCCGGGCTGGCACAAGGGCTTGACGGCGCAGGCGTCACTCGCCTTAGGTGGTTTGCCGCCGATGCGGTCCGGCCGGCATCGAAATCGCGATTCCGTGACGGGTGCAGCGCGGCCGAGCAAGATAAAATGCCCCAGTGGACAGTGACAGAAGGAAATAAAATGCGTCGCCTCATCTCCTTGACCCCCCTGCTGGCCGTCCTGGCCATCTCTGCCTGTGAGACGATCCAGGGTGCAGGGCGCGACATGCAGTCGGCCGGCCAGATCCTGACCGAACAGGGCTACAATACCCAGACGCAACTGGGACAGACCCCGGCGGCGCCGCCACCCGCCTCCACCACGACGCCGTTCTGAGGCAACTCCGTGGCCGGCCGGCAACGCAGGCGGCCAGGCCCCCGGATCGCCGCAACATACGGCTTGTCCGCGCGGCAGCGCCCAGGATAGCTGGGCCCGGCCCGCGCCGACAGGCATTGCGCGGGCTGTATGCGGGTTTGAAAGGCTTACTCAATGCAAAAGAAACTCTTGGCCGAGACCATCGGAACCTTCTGGCTGGTCTTCGGCGGTTGCGGCAGCGCGGTGCTTGCGGCCGGCTTTCCTGATCTGGGCATCGGCTTCTTGGGTGTGGCGCTGGCCTTCGGCCTGACCGTGCTGACCATGGCCTATGCGGTCGGCGGCATCTCGGGCGGACATTTCAACCCGGCGGTCACCCTGGGCATGGCCGCGGCAGGACGCTTTCCGGTCGCCAATGTGATCCCCTATGTCATCGTGCAGGTGATCGGCGCTATTCTTGGCGCGGCGGTGCTTTACGCCATCGCCTCGGGCAAGGCCGGCTGGGAGATGGGCGGCTTTGCCGCCAACGGCTTTGGCGAGCATTCCCCCGGCGGCTATTCCATGCGCTCGGCGCTGATCATCGAGACGGTGATGACCGGGGCGTTCATCTTCATCATCCTGGGCACGACGCATGGCCGCGCGCCGGTGGGATTTGCCCCGATCGCCATCGGCCTGGCGCTGACGCTGATCCATCTGGTGACGATCCCGGTGACCAACACCTCGGTCAACCCGGCGCGCTCGACCAGCCAGGCGCTGTTCGTCGGCGGCTGGGCCATGGGCCAGCTCTGGCTGTTCTGGCTGGCGCCGCTGCTGGGTGGCGCGCTCGGTGGATTGCTGTGGAAGGCCGTGGGCGAAAAGGACTGACCCCGGCAACAAGATGACCCCGCGCCAAGTGACGCGGGGTCGTGGCGCGGGGTCGTTTCGCGGGGACCCGGACGGCCTCAGGCGGCCTCGAAGCGCGGGAACAGCACGTCGTTTTCCAGCGCGATATGCGCGGTCAGGTCGTCGGCGAACTTGCGCAGACCGGTGTAAAGCGCGGTCCAGCTGCGGCAGGCGCCGACTGGCAGTTCCAGGTTGCGCGTGACTGCCATGACCTGCGTCATCAGCGCGTCGGTTTCCTCATGCTCGCCGCGCATGGCGGCGATCGGGTGCACGATCATCGGGTTGCCGCCGGCGCGCATCATCGGAAACAGCACCTGTTCTTCCTTGCTCATGTGGCTGTCCAGCTCGTTGGCCAGCGCCACCAGCGCCGCGGTCAGGCCCTCGGGGGCCTCCTCATGGTCGCCGTGCACGGTCTCGACCTTCTGGGACAGCGGGATCAGCCATTCCAGCTCCTCGCGGTGCACCTCGTGAAAACGCGCAAGGATGTGGTCGATCAGCGCCTCGGTTCCGGAGGGCGGGATATTGGTGCTGCGTGCGACCAGCGCCTGCAGTTCGGCCATCAGCGGCGCGGGATCAACGCCGTTATGCGCCGCGGCGGTGGCGATGCTTTCATTGCCGCCGCAGCAAAAGCCGATGCCGGCGCGGCGGAACACCTCGGTCGAGCCGGGCAGAATGTCGGTGACGGCGCCGACCGGGGTTTCAAGAGTGATTTCAAGGGTGGTCATCAGGCGTTTCCTTGTGCTTCGGGATTCCAGGCCCGCGCCAAAGGCGGGGCAAAGCGCAGCAGATCGACGGCGCGGGCGGCGATCTGGGCGGTGATCTCGGCGGTCGTTTCGGGCCGCAGATAGAAGGCCGGCACCGGCGGCAGCAGGATGGCGCCCATTTCCGTGGCCGCGGTCATATTGCGCAGATGCGCCAGCGTCATCGGCGCCTCACGCGCCAGCAGCACCAGCGGCCGGCGCTCTTTCAACTGAACGCCGGCGACGCGGATCAGCAGGTTGTCGTCCAGCCCCTGCGCGATGGCGGCAAGGCTGCGCATGGAACAGGGCGCGACGATCATGCCCGCGACAGGACAGGACCCCGAGGCGATGGCCGCGCCCAGATCGCCGATCGCATGCAACCGCGTCGCCAGGGCGCAGATCTCGGCATGCGCGCCGGGGCCGATCTCCAGTTCCAGCGTGCGCTCGGCCATGGGCGACAGCACCAGGTCCAGTTCGGCCCCTGCCGCGCGCAAGGCGCGCGCGCAATCCAGCGCCAGCGCCGCCCCCGAGGCGCCGGATACGCCCAGGATCACGCGCGCGCTCATTTCAGCACGCCTTGCAGGATCTCGGCGGCGCGCGCCTCATGCGCGGGGTCCAGCGCCATCAGCTTGCCCCATTCGCGCCCGGTCTCGGCGCCGATCTTGGTGGTGGCGTCGATGCCCAGCTTGCCGGCCAGCCCCTCGAGCGGGCTGGCGAAATCCAGATAGTCCATCGGCGTCGAGGCCACCTGCATCAGGTCGCGCGACGGGTCCATGCGAGTCGAGATCGCCCACAGAACGTCGTCCCAGTTGCGCGCGTCGATGTCATCATCCACGACCACGATCAGCTTGGTATAGCTGAACTGCGGCAGCATCCCCCACAGCGCCATCATCACGCGCCGCGCCTGCCCCGGATAACGCTTGGCGATGCGGACCACCGCCACGCGGTATGAGCAGGCCGCCGGCGGCAGGTGCAGGTCGATCACCTCGGGGATCTGGGCACGGATCACCGGCAGGGCCAGATCGTTGAACACCTCGCCGATGACCGAGGGCTCATCCGGCGGGCGGCCGGTGATCGTGGACAGATACAGCGGGTCGCGGCGGCAGGTGATGCGGGAAACGCGCATGACCGGGAAAGGCTCGGCCGAGTTGTAGTAACCCGTATGGTCGCCGAAGGGCCCTTCCAGCGCGGTCTCGCCCGGATGCACCCAGCCCTCGATCACGATCTCGGCGCGGGCGGGCACCATCAGCGGCACGGTCATCGCCGGCACGATCTCGGTGCGCGCGCCGCGCGGCACGCCGGAAAAGGTCAGTTCGGACACGGTCTCCGGCAAGGGCAGCGCCGCCGACAGCAGCATCGCCGGATCGCAGCCCAGCGCGATGGCGACCGGCATCGGCTCACCGACGCGCGCCCATGTCCGGGCGTGGGCCGCGCCGCCGCGATGCGCCAGCCAGCGCAGGATCAGCCGGTCCGGCCCGATCACCTGCGCGCGATAGACACCAAGGTTATAGCGCGTCACGTCCTCGGCTGCGGTGCCATGCGGGCGCGTCAGCACCAGGGGCCAGGTGATCAGCGGCCCGGCATCGCCCGGCCAGGGTGTCTGCACCGGCAGCGATTCGAGGCTGGGCAGCTGTTCCTCTTGCACCGGGCCGCGGCGCAGCACCTTCGGGCGGGTGGCCAGCGCGGCGCGCAGCATCGGCCAGCGCGACAGCGCGTCGCGCATGCCCTCGACCGGGGCGGGGGCGCGCAGACCGGCGAGGAACTCGCCGAAATCCGCCACCCCCTCTGGCAAGAGGCCCAGGCCCGCCGCGACGCGGCCGGGCGTGCCGAACAGGTTGGCGACCACCGGCATGCCGGCGCGGGCACCCGTGGCGCCGGTCGCATGGTCAAAACGCAGCGCCGGGCCGCCGGCACGCAGTGCAGCCAGTTGCACCGCGGTCATTTCCTGCGCCAGGGCCACCGGTGCGGCGACGCGCGCCAGATCGCCACGCGCCGCGCACCAGTCCAGGAAGGCTCGCAGGTCGGGAAAGGCGGGAAGCTGGCGCATGGGTTTTCCGGTCAGGTTTTCCCGCCTCGTATCAGCGGTATCAGTGCCGTTGATTGACGGATGTCAAACAGCGCCCGGCTTCTTTGGTCTAACACCGGACCATGACGCATGTTCCCTTTCCCCTTCCGCGGCTTCGGCTGCCCGTTCCGCCCCCGCTGCCGGGGCGGGACATGCTGCTGGCGCCGATCTCGGCCATACTGGCCCGGCTGATGCGATCCAGCATCGACCGGCATCCTTCGGTGTTGCAGCGCATGGGGCCGGCGGCCTCGGCCCGCTTCTTGATCGACGTGACCGACGCACCCATGGTTTTGCTGCTGGAGCCGGCCGAGGGCCGGGTCCGCGCGCATTTCCGCGACCGCCCGCCCGCGCATGACGCGACGATCCACGGCCGCCTGTCCGCCTTTCTGGCCATGCTGCATGGCGAGGTGGACGGGGACGCGCTGTTTTTCTCGGGCGAGCTGACCATCGACGGCGACACCGGCGCGGTGCTGGCGCTGCGCAATGCGCTCGATGACGCGGAACTGGACCTGACCGAGGAACTGGCCAGCCTGTCGGCGCGCGCCGCGCCGATGGTGCGCCGGCTGGCCGCCCTGGCCGAGCGCCAGACCGGGCTGTCGCTGTCGCGCAAGGCATTTCCGGGACATGAGGATCTGGCATGATGGAACTGGTCTGCCCGGCGGGCACCCCCGCCGCCCTGCGCGCCGCGGTCGAGGCGGGCGCGCATACCGTCTATTGCGGCTTTGCCGATGAAACCAACGCCCGCAACTTTCCTGGCCTGAACTTCAGCCGCGAGGAAATGGCCGAGGCGATCGGTTTCGCCAGGGCCCGCGGGTCAAAGGTGCTGGTGGCGATCAACACCTTTCCGCGCGCCGGCGACCAAGTGATCTGGCACCGCGCCATCGCCGACGCCGCGCGCTGCGGCGCCCATGCGGTGATTTTGGCCGACATCGGCCTGCTGGCGCACGCCGCCGAATATCACCCGGAACTGCGCCGGCATCTGTCGGTGCAGGCAGCGGCGGCCAATCCTGACGCGATCAACTTCTATGCCACGGCCTTTGGCGTGCGCCGCGTGGTGCTGCCGCGCGTGCTGACGGTGCAGGAAATCGCCGCCATCAACCGCGAGATCGACGTGGAGACCGAGGTCTTCGTCTTTGGCGGGCTGTGCGTCATGGCCGAGGGGCGCTGCTCGCTGTCCTCATATGCGACCGGGCTTTCACCCAACATGAACGGCGTCTGCTCTCCGGCCAGCCATGTCGATTACGCCGACACCGGCGCGGCGCAAGAGGCACGGCTTGGCGGCTTCCTGATCCACCGCACGCCCAAGGGCGCGCCGGTGCCATACCCGACGCTCTGCAAAGGCTGCTTCACCTCTCCGGATGGCAAGGGCGACAGCCAGACCGGGCATATCTTTGAGGACCCGGTCAGCCTTGACGCCACCGAACTGATCCCGGCCTTGCACAAGGCCGGCGTCACCGCGCTGAAGATCGAGGGGCGCCAGCGCTCGCGCGCCTATGTCGCGCAGGTGGTGCGCGCCTTTCGCGCCGCGGTAGAGGCCGCCGACAGGGGCGCGCCGATGCCCGCGAACCTGCTGGCGAAACTGACCGAGGGCCAGGCTGCCACCACCGGCGCCTATGCCAAGACCTGGAGATGAGCATGGATCTGACAATCGGCCCCAACGCCTTTTTCTGGTCCGCCGAGGCCGTGCGCGGCTTTTACGCGGGGCTGGCGCAGGCGCCGGTGGCGCGGGTGGTGATCGGGGAATGGGTTTGTTCCAAACGCCTGCCCTTCTGGCAGCACGAGATCCCCGCCGCCGTCGAGGCGCTGACCGCCGCCGGCAAGGATGTCGCGATCACCACGCTGGCGCTGATCACCTTGAAACGCGAGCGCCGCCAGACCGCAGAACTGCTGGACATGGGCCTGCCGGTCGAGGTGAACGACCTTTCCGCCCTGAACCTGGTGCCTGCGGACACGCCCTTCTGGGTCGGGCCGATGGTGAACGTCTACAACGAAGGCACGCTCGAATGGCTGGCGGGCCGCGGTGCCACCCGCGTCTGCCTGCCGCCGGAACTGCCGCTGGAATCCATCGCCACCCTGGCCGCCGCCGGCCGCGCCGCCGGCGTCGCGGTCGAGGTCTGGGGCCATGGCCGCGCGCCGCTGGCGATCTCGGGGCGCTGCTATCACGCGCGGCTGCACGACCGCGCCAAGGACAGCTGCCAGTTCGTCTGCGGCGAGGACCCGGACGGGCGCGACGTGGACACGCTGGACGGCCAGCCCTTCCTGACGGTGAACGGCGTGCAGACGCTGGGCCGCGCCGTCACCACCGCCGCGGGTCAGGTGGCCGATCTGCGCGCCGCCGGCGTCGACGCGCTGCGCCTGTCGCCGCATGTCGGCGATTTCACCGGCGTGGCCCGCGCCTGGGCGGCGGAACTTGAACGCGCCGCCCCCACCGGCGGGCTGCTGGCGGAACTGGCGCGGCTGATGCCGGGCGCCAGCTTCTGCGACGGTTTCGTGGCCGGAAAGCCCGGCGCCGCCATGGCCCGCCCGGCCTGAGGCCCTGATCACGGGCGCGGGCGGCCGCCGCCCGCGCGACAGCGGGGCCGCGGCCCCGAGCCAAGCGAGGTGGCGATGCCCATCGACGATCTGCGTCAGGCACTGCTTGCCCAGGCCCGGACCGGCGCGCCGGTCAGCTATCGGGCGCTGGCCGCGCAGTTGCGGCTGGCGCCGCCGCAGACCATCCAGCGCCTGACCGCGGCGCTCGAGGCGCTGATGGCCGAGGATGCCGCCGCCGGCCGGCCGCTCTTGGCCGCGCTTTGCGTCAGCCGCCTTCCCACCGACCTGCCCGGCCGCGGCTTTTTCCTGACCGCGCAGGCGCTGGGACTTTTTGCGGGTGAGCCCGACACGCCGGCGGCGCGCGAGTTCCATGCCGCCGAGCTGCGCCGCGTGCTGGATTACTATACCTGACCGGAAAGGAATGCCGCCATGGGCCAGTTCCTGCTGCTTGTCCTGCATCTGTTCGCCGCCATCATGTTCGTGGGCACGGTGTTCTTCGAGGTGCTGATCCTCGAAGGCGTCCGCCGCGACGTGTCGCATGAGGCCATGCGCGCCGTCGAATCGGCCATCGGCCGGCGCGCGCGCCGCATCATGCCCTTCGTCATCGCAGCGCTTTACGGCGCAGGCATTGCCATGGCCTGGGGCTATCGCGACCTGCTGCGCCATCCTTTCGACAGCAGTTTTGCCACGCTGCTTTCGCTCAAGATCCTGCTCGCGCTCAGCGTGCTGGCGCATTTCGTCAGCGCGGTGACGCTGGGGGCGCGCGGCAGGTTGCGCGCGCGCCATGTCAGGCGCATCCACATCAGCGTCTTTTGCCATGTTCTGCTGATCGTCTTTCTGGCCAAGGCGATGTTTTACCTGTCCTGGTGACGGGAACGGCGCGGCGTCCCGGGCGTTTCCCCTGACAGGAGGGGCATGATGAGCGAATTTTCCCTGGGCGATCACGTCAGCTGGAATTCCGAGGCCGGCCGGGTCAGCGGCCACGTCATCCACATCCATCGCGCGGATTTCGACTGGAAAGGCCACCGCCACCACGCCAGCCCCGACGCCCCGCAATATGAGATCCGCAGCGACCGGAGCGACCATATCGCCGCCCACAAGGGCAGCGCGCTGACCCGCATCGGCTAGGCGTGGGCGAATTCGTCACCATCGGCCATTCCAGCCGCGACATCGGGGAATTCCTCGCCATGCTCGGCGCAGCGGGCGTCGGATTGGTCGCCGACGTGCGCCGCTTTCCGCATTCGCGCAGCCATCCGGTCTTCGACGGCGCGCGCCTGCGTGACGAACTGGCCCGCGCCGGCATCGGCTATCGCCACCTGCCTGCCCTGGGCGGGCGGCGCGGCCAGCAGGCCGACATGGATCCGGGGCTGAACGCCTATTGGCACGTGCAGGCGTTTCACAATTACGCCGATTACGCGCTGGGTCCCGATTTCGCCGCCGGCTTTGCGGAACTGCTGGCGCTTGGCTACGAGCAGCGCGTGGCGCTGATGTGCGCCGAGGCCGTCTGGTGGCGCTGCCATCGCCGCATCATCGCCGACCACCTGCTGCTTTCGGGCCATGCGGTCACGCATCTGCTGGCGCCCGGCCACAGCGAGCCGGCGCAGCCCACGCCGGGCGCCCGCATGGCTGCGGCAGGCAAGGTGATCTATCCCGCGACCGCAGGGAACAGCGCGCGGGAATCCCGGTGAAAACCCCCGGCGCGCGTGCTATCATCGCCGGGCAGCGAAAGGCGCGGGCATGATCGGCACGGATCTTCAGAGCGGCGTGGTCATCGGCATGCTGATGGGGCTTGAGGACGGCCGGCCTCTGGTGGTGTTTCCCGGCAACCCCTCGGCCCAGGCACTGCCGGCGCGCGCGCTGGTGCGTTTCACCCCCGCCGACATCGGCGCGGAACTGGCGATCCTCTTTGAGGACGGCGACCCCGCCCGGCCTCTGGTCATCGGCCGCATCATCGGCGCGATCCCCGCCGCCCCGGTGGCGGTCGCCGACGGAGAGCCGCTGCGCATCAGCGCCGCACAGCGGCTGGAGCTGCGCTGCGGCAAGGCCTCGATCGTGATGGAGGCCGACGGCCACATCACCATCCGCGGCAGCTATCTGGTCAGCCACGCCTCGGCCGCGAACCGCATCCGCGGCGGCTCGATCAACCTGAACTGATGTATCCCCCCGCCCCCGCCCTGCCCGAGATCCTGCGCCAGCACGCCGAACAGGCGGCGTTTCTGTGGACGATCTATGACCGCGCGCTGCTGTTCCCGGATGAAAACCCGGAACTCGACGCGCTGCGCCTTGCCCGGCTGCTGGAACGGCTCGAGGCGCATCTGGACGGGCTGCGCATCGCCGGCCCCGACGGGCTGGCCGTGGCCGAGGCGCGCTTTGCCGAATACCCCGAGGCCGGGGAATTGTTCGTGATCCGCATGTTACAGCCGGGCACCGAGGGGCTGCGGGTGGCGGGGCTGGATCTGGCCCGCGTCAGGGGGTATCTGGCGGCAAGCTTGCCGCCAGATACTAACCAAAAATCATAGCGGCTCGAAATCAAGCGGCACACGTTCGACAAGCTTTTCAATGTTATTATTCAGTTGTAAATTGATCCAATCCGCACCATCGTAAATATAAACGGAATATCCAGCGTTGACCGTCAGGAGGCCATTGGAAACATTCATATTGAATGCGTATCCGGTTTCAAATTTTGGATGAAACTCGCCTCCATCCCTTGTATACATTCCAAACTCATCATCTCCCCAATACTCTACACCTCCGAACTCCACGACAGAGTAAAAATCAGATTGCGCCCCTTGAGCGCGCCGCAACTCATCGCCGCTGACGATCAGACCCACGCCCGCAGTGCAAGCTAACAGAACCTCGCTGTTCGCCTTGATGGTAAGCGCCCGAATAGCTTCATCGCCACCAAGATCCACACGCGAGAAGCTTTCACCATTGCCCGCGAGGAACGTGCCCAACTCTCCTGCGGCAAAGCCAATCCCGGATTGTGGAAACACCATCGCGTTCAACATCCGGTCAGTGCGCGTTAGAATCCGACGATAGATTCCATTCTGAAAATGATAAGCTTCACCATTTTCACCGAACACGACAACAGATTCACGATCATATCTTGCCATATTGGGCAGATAGGCATCGGATACGAACATGTGAAAAGTCATCTCCCCATTGCGGATTTGATGGATATATCCACCACTAGCCAGGATGAAGTGCAAGTCAGGTGTTTCGGCATGATAGGCAAGTGACCCGCTGTCAAATTCGTGCAAGATCGCGTAGCTGATCGGATCGGTCGAAAGATCGACGCGCAACAGAACCGAAGCTTCGATAGCTTCGTCGTCGCTGCGCGCATTGACAAGCAGGAAAACTGCGTCCTTCGAAAAACAGAAGGCATTGGTGATATCGCATTCACCGTCTTCGGTCGCAAGAACTTCAGGAAGATATTCCACGGGCATTCTCCGTCTGATCTAACAGCCATGACATTTCTGGGATTTCTTGGCCTTGCAGATGCCTTTCATGCAAATTGGCTTGGCGCGCGCATCATCCACCTTCTTCTGCGCTTCCTCCTTTGTGTCGCCCTCTTTGACTCCTGCAAGATAGGCCAAATTGATTAGCTTGAGGCATTCACTGATCTGCTCGCGCTCTTTCTGGGTTTTCTTCGAACTGTCAGTCTTGGGATGAAACTCTACAGTCGCGTCTGCACCTACATCGGTGAATGCCCCTACCGTCGGCGGTACGCAGGCTTTCTGACATGAAATCGAGCCGGTTTTTTTTGACTTGCATCCGGCACGGCCCTTGTTGAGCAAGTCCTCGACCTTCTTCGTCTTTTTGTCGTGCGGCATATCTTTCTTTGATCGTTCGCCCTTTTTCTTTTTTACCCGCTTGGCCTCCATACAAATGCACGGCGCGGCATCTTCATCGTAGTTCGGCCATTTTTTCTTGCACGCAACCCCTCCTGAACGATCCGCCATAAAGCCGGCTGCTTGCGCGGTATGTTCTGATTCCTTGCCGGTTTTCGTATAGTCACAGGGACTTTTGTTATGCGGGTGACCCTGCAGTTCGATATAGATTGCCTTGCAATCACCACCTGCCGTATTCAATTTTGCAATCTCTACCCAAGGCGGATCGTTCCCCCCCGGCGAGGCGTGGTTATGCGTCGCCAGATCGGAAAACCGGATCACCGGCTCGCCGTCGAATTTCACGTCGCCGGACCAGGAGTTGAAATATTTCTTCCCGGTGTTCTTCGAAGTGATGAGGCCCTTTTTCGCCGCGCAGCCCGCCTCGGTGCCCGAGGTCTTGGACACATCGGACTTGTTCTTGATGTTCACGGTCTTGCCGCCGATGAACACGGTGCCGGTGCCGTTTTCCGTGTCGGACGCCATGCCGAAGCTCGGATAGGGCACTGGCACGCCGGGCGGCGTCGCGGGGTTTTCGGGGGGCGTGAAACAGGTGTCGGGGAAGGCCGCGATGGTTTTCGCGTCCACCGCCTTGCCGCTGATCTCCAGCCCGTTGGCGAAAACTCCGCCCATCAGCGCGCCCCCGCCGCGAAGCGATCCTCGACCGAAAGGCGGCGCGCCGGCCCGCGCGCCTCGTGCAGCACCGCCGCGCCACAGGCACCGTCGTCGCCCGAGGCCTCTACCAGCACCGGCGAGCCCGGCGCATAGCCCTTTTGCGCCGCGGCCAGCGCCATGCCCAGCATCACCGGCACCACGGCCGCGCCGATATTGCCCAGGCTCTCGGCCGGGCTTTGCAGGTCCTGGAATTCCTTGCGCCCGCGTTCCAGCCGCAGCGTGGTCAGCGCCGCCTGACGGAAGAAATGCTGCTCTCCGGGCAGGTCCGAGATGCGGTATTCCACATGCGCCAGATCGCATTCCGCCTGCGCCAGCGCCGCGCGATAGGCGGCGACCATGCCGTCGCCGCGCAAGGGCAGATCGCTGCCATCCTCGGCCTTGCCATTGCCCAGATACGCCGCCTCTCGCGCCAGGCCCAGCCCGGTCAGGCGCAAGCCGCCGCCCTGCCCCAGCAGCACCGCCGCCGCCGCCTCGCCGGGGATGAAGCCGTCGGGATTGCCGGGCTCCAGCAGCCGCGCGAGGCCGGCGTAATGCGCAAGCGCCGGCCCGGTCAGATAGCTGTCGAGGCCCAGGACGATCACCTGCCCGGCCTCGCCCGAGGCGATCATGCGCCGCGCCCGCTCCAGCGCCACGAAGCCCGAGGGCCGGCCATGCGCCACCACATGCGCGCGCCGTTCCGGCAGGCCAAGGATGGCGGCCAGCATGCGCAGCAGCGCCGGCGGGTCTGTGACCGGGCGGCCGGGGCGCGTCTCTTCGGCCAGGCACAGGATCAGGGCGGCATCGCGGGCCCCGGGGTGCTGGCGCAGGATGTCGGCCAGGGCGCCGGCGGCCAGATGCGCCATGCGGCGTTGGCCGATCCAGTTTCGCGGCAAGGGCACCGCCGCGCCGATGCGCCAGCCGCCCGAGGCGACAAAGCGCGTTTCGGCAAAGCCGTCCAGCCGCGCGCGCATGGCGGCGGCAGAGGATGCCCAGTCCAGCCCCACCGCCGTCACCATGCCCGCGGCCAGAACCCCAATCATGGCCCCTCCCCCTCGTCCACCACGGCGGGCAGGCGCAGATAGCCGCGGCCCTCGGCCTCGGCGCGCAGCATGGCGGCGGTCGGCGGCCCGACCCAGGCGCGGGAAAATTCGGCCAAGGTGCGGCGCACGGGGACCGAAACGCGCCAGACCAGCATCAGCACCCGCGCCTCGGCGTCGATCAAGAGCGTGTCGGGCGTGGGCTGACCCTCGACGCAAGGCTCCGCGCCGCGCCAGATGCGGATGGGCAGGCGCGTGTCGGGCAGGCGGAACGCCTCGCGCCCGCGCGGGGTCAGGTTGACCAGCACCAGCGGCGAAAAGGGCGGCAGGCTGGCGATCTGCTGGTCGGGCGGCGCCATCTGGAAATAGCGCTCGTCGAAATCGGCGGGCAGAAAGGGGGCGACATTGTCCAGCCAGTGCTGGTCATAGGTGCCGCCGTTAGGCAGGCGCTGCGGCCAGCCGCGCCCGTAGGGGCCCAGCGCCATCGGGCGATAATGGCCATAGGGCGAGGTCACCTCCTCGCCCACGGCCTCGGTATTCGGGAGCGCAAGGCCAGCCGGAGTGCCGCCGGTGGCCGTGGCAAAGCCCAGCCCCACGGGGTTTTCCGCATAGACCGGCACCTCGGGGCCGGGCGGGCGGCTGCGGTCCGGGCCACCAAAGGCAGTGTCATAGGAAAACGGCATGCGCGTAAAGGGATAGGGCCGGGTCGCCGTCACCCTGGGGCCCAGTGTGCGCCATTCGCGCTGGCCCACCACGTCGAACTGCTTGGACCAGCGGCCAAGCGCGAGACCCACGCGCAGCCGCTCGACCGGGCGGGCGCCGGGGGCGTGGGCGGCGCCGTTCAGCACCACGTCGCAGAAGGGCTTGCGAAAGGCGAAATCGCTTTCCCACAGCGGCGCGGAAAACCCCGGCGCACCGGTGTATTCATCGGCCATGACCAGCGGACGCTGTTCGGCCAGGGGCCGGGGCGGGTCGGTCTCGCGCTCGGGAAAGGAAAAGCTCGCCTTCACCGTCAGGGTCATGAACACGCGCCCGGCCACGTCCATGCCGCTGCCCATCTGGTGCGGAAAGCCGGTCTGGTTCAGCACCTCCATCGCCCGGCCTCATTCGATGCGATAGGCAAAGCCGTCCGCGCCGCCGGTCACGGTGACGCGGCTGAAGCTGCGCCCCTCAAGCCGGGCGTCCAGCACCCGGCGGCTGAGTTCGGGCAGCAGCGAGCCGGTCAGGATGGCGTCGATCATGCGCCCGCCGGATTCGACTTCGATGCAGCGGGCGCGGATCTGCTCCATGACGCCCTCACCGATCACCAGTTCCGCCCCCTGCGCCGCGCGCATGCGGCGGGTGATGCTGCGCAATTTCAGCCCGGCGATGGCCTCGATCATCGCATCCGACAGCGGCAGATAGGGGATGGCGACCAGCCGCCCCAGCAGCGCCGGCGGAAACACCCGCAGCAGCGGCGCGCGCAGGGCCGCGGTCAGATCCTCAAGCTCCGCGTGGCCGCGCCCCTCGTCGGTCAGGGCCATGATCTCGTCGGTGCCGACATTCGAGGTGAGCAGGATCAGCGTGTTGCGAAAGTCGATGCGCCGGCCCTCGCTGTCGTCCATCATCCCCTTGTCAAAGACCTGAAAAAAGATCTCGTGCACGTCGGGATGGGCCTTTTCCACCTCGTCCAGAAGCACGATGGAATAGGGGCGGCGGCGCACCGCCTCGGTCAGGACGCCCCCCTTGCCGTAACCCACATAGCCCGGCGGCGCGCCTTTGAGCGTCGAGACGGTATGCGCCTCCTGAAACTCGCTCATGTTGATCGAGATCAGGTTCTGCTCGCCGCCGTAAAGCGCATCGGCCAGGGCCAGCGCGGTTTCGGTCTTGCCCACGCCCGAGGGGCCGCAGAGCATGAACACCCCCACCGGCTTTTCCGGCGCGCCCAGCCCGGCCATGCCGGTCTGGATGCGGGCGGCGATGGCCTGCATGGCATGGTCCTGGCCCACGACGCGCTCGGCCAGGGTGGCGGCGAGGCCCAGCGCGCGCTCGGTCTGGCTGGCCAGCATCCGCCCCAGGGGTATGCCGGTCCAGTCCTGCACCACCGCGCCCACCGCCAGCCGCTCGACCGAGGGCAGGATCAAGGGCCGCTCGCCCTGCCTTTGCGCCAGTTCCGCCATCTTGTCGCGCAGCTCCGCAAGGCGCTGCGCGGGATCGGCGGGCAAGGTGTCGGCGGGCGCAGCATCACCGGCAGCCGCCGCATCGGCCGCAGCCGCGGCGGTCACGGGCGTATCAGGATCGGGCGTATCGCTGGCGGGGGTCGCCTCGGCGCCGGGTTCCGCCTCGGCCTCTGCGGGCGGGCGCACCTCGCCGCGCAACTCTGCCCGCAACGCCAGGATGTCGCCGACCAGCGCCTTTTCCGCCTCCCAGCGCGCCAGCGCGTCGCCGCGTTCGGTCTCGGTGGCGGTGCGGGCGGCGTCGTTCAGGGCCTGACGCTCGGCGGTGTCGATGCCGATGGCGCTCTCGCGGGCGATGATGCCGGCCTCGATCTCCAGCGCCTGCAGGCGGCGTTCCAGGTCCTCAAGCTCGGCCGGGGTGGCGTGCTGGCTGACCGCGACGCGGGCGCAGGCGGTGTCGAGCAGGCTGATCGCCTTGTCGGGCAGCTGCCGCGTGGGGATATAGCGGTGCGACAGCGCCACCGCGGCGCCGATCGCCTCGTCGAGGATCTCGACGCGGTGGTGGCGCTCCAGCACGCCCGCGATGCCGCGCAGCATCTGCACCGCCACCGCCTCGGCCGGCTCCTCGACCTTGACCACCTGAAAGCGCCGGGTCAGCGCCGCGTCCTTTTCGATATGCTGCTTGTATTCGCCCCAGGTGGTGGCGGCGATGGTGCGCAATTCCCCGCGCGCCAGCGCCGGTTTCAGCAGGTTGGCGGCGTCGCCCGTGCCGGCCGTGCCGCCGGCGCCGATCAGGGTATGGGCCTCGTCGATGAACAGGATCACCGGGCGCGGCGCGGATTGCACCTCGTCGATGACCGCCTTCAGGCGCTTCTCGAATTCGCCCTTGACGCTGGCGCCGGCCTGCATGGCGCCGATGTCCAAAAGCCACAGCTCGACCGCAGCCAGTTGCGGCGGCACGTCGCCGCGGGCCAGCCGCTGGGCGAAACCCTCGACCACCGCGGTCTTGCCGACCCCGGCCTCGCCGGTCAGGATCGGATTGTTCTGGCGCCGGCGCATCAGGATGTCGATGATCTGGCGGATCTCGGCGTCGCGCCCGACCACCGGATCCAGCTTGCCGGCACGGGCGCGCTCGGTCAGGTTGCTGGCGTATTTCGCCAGCGCGCCCTCGGGCGGGCGACCCGGACCCGCGGGCGCGGCGGCGGGCGCGGCCTCGTTCTCAAGCGATCCGGCCAGGATCGCGGGCAGGTCGGGGGCCATGCTTTCGGGCCGGATGCGGTCGAATTCGGGGCTGATGCGCAGCAAGAGCCCCTCCAGAACCGGCGTCTTGAGACAGGCGATCAGGATGTCGCCCGAGCGCACCTGCTCGCCCCGGCGTTCCAGCGAGGCCAGGGCCCAGCCCTCCTGGATGGCGTGAAAGATGTGGTCGGAAAACTCCTCGACCGAACCGGCGCCGCGCGGCAAGGCGTCCAGCGCCCGCGCCAGATCCCCCTCAAGCCGCGCCCCGTCCACCCCCGCCGATTGCGCGATCAGGTCGAAATCCAGCCCCGGCGTCGCGGCCAGCGCCGCGATGAAATGCACCAGTTCCACATAGGGATTGCCGCGGGTCTTGGCATTCTGCGCGGCTTCGGAAAATGC
Organism: Paracoccus sp. (in: a-proteobacteria); assembly: GCF_039808215.1. Taxonomy (GTDB): domain Bacteria; phylum Pseudomonadota; class Alphaproteobacteria; order Rhodobacterales; family Rhodobacteraceae; genus Paracoccus. Next base: position 90,105 of record NZ_JBDHSP010000003.1, on the reverse strand, counting down.
GCGCAGGCAGGCGGGGTCCAGCCGCGCCACCAGTTCCTTGCGCTTGACGGTCTCCCTGGATCCGCGAGGGCTTGGGCGGGGCGTCACGGTCGTCATCCTGGCCATCCTTGAAAGGGGGCAAAAGAATCGGCGCGTTGAAACAGGCTTGCGTCAGGCAGGCTCCGGGGGAAAACTGGCCCGCGGAAAGTGTATTGCAAAACCGCGGTTTTCGGAACCCATTTCGCAGGGGCCGGGCAATGGGCGCAACACGACTTGGGGTGGCGGGGTGATCGCCGGTCTGCCCGGCGACATCTTTCGCACGGGCCAGGTGCTGAACAACACCTGGACCATCGAGGGCGTGCTGGGCCGCGGCGGCACCGGCGAGGTCTATTGCGCGAAAAGCCAGATCACCGGCCGCGTGGTGGCGATCAAGGCGCTGGCGGCGCAGTTTTCCGGCGATGCGGGCTATCTGGAACTGATGCGCCGCGAGGAGGCGATGCGCGACATCCTGCATGAGGCGGTGGTGCGCTACAGCGAATGCTCGCGCTCGGCCGAGGGGCATGTCTTTCTGGTCATGGACTATATCGACGGCCCGGCGCTGTCCGAGGTGATGGCGGCGCGCCGGCTGGCGCCGCGCGAACTCATGGTGCTGGCGCATCGCCTGGCCGGGGGGCTGGCCGCGGCGCACGCCCGCGGCGTGGTGCATCGCGACATCTCTCCCGACAACGTGATCCTGCGCGGCGGCGCGGTCGAGGGCGCGGTGCTGATCGATTTCGGCATCGCCAAGGACACGGCGCCCGGCGCCCATACCGTGGTCGGCAACCAGTTCGCCGGCAAATACGAATATGCCGCCCCCGAGCAGTTCGAGGGCCGCGCCCTGCCGGCGAGCGACCTTTATGCGCTGGGGGCGACTCTGGCGGCGGCGGCGCGCGGTGCCGTGCCCTATGCCGGCGCCACCCCCGCCGAGATGATGCGCCGCAAGACCGAGCCGCTGGACCTGACCGGCCTGCCCGAGCCCCTGGCCGGGCTGATCGCCTGGCTTTGCGCGCCGGCGCTGGCGCAGCGCGCGCCCTCGGCCACGGCGCTGCTGGCGCGGCTCGACGCGCTGCTGAAAGGGCCGTCCCCCGCAGCCGCGCGCCGCCAGGTCCCGCCCGGCAAGCCGGCCGCGACCGGCCGGCTGTGGCTGGCCGGCCTGGCGCTGCTGCTGGCGCTGGCCGCCAGCGGGTTCCTGCTGTGGCAATGGCTGGCCCAGCCGCCGCTGCCGCTGGTCGAGCCCTGGCGATTGCAGGCGCAATCCGGGCCGGATGCGCAGCTCTCCGGACAGGCGCCGGACCCGGCCAGTGCCGCCGCCATCGCCGCGGCCTTTGCCGCCGCCAGCGGCAGCCCCGCGCCACCGGGCGCGCTGGTGCCGGCCCGCGGCATGCCCGGCCCCGGCTGGGCCGAGGCCATGGCGCGGCTGTTTCCGCTGCTGGATGGGCTGACGGGCTGGCAGGTCGATGTCTCGGGGCTGGCGGTGACGATCACGGGCGCCGCCGCCTCGGCGGCCGAACGCGACGCCATCTCCGCCCGGCTGCGCGACTGGGCGCAACCGGCGGGGCTGGTGCCCGATCTGCGCCTGACCGCGCCACCATCACTGACCCCCGACCGCATTGCGCCGGTGCTGGCCAGCCACGCCAGCTGCGGGCCGCTGACCAGCGACATTCCTGCGGCCGGGCTTGCCCCCGGCGCCGGCGTGGCGGTCAGCGGCGCCCTGCCCGACGCCGCCGCCGGCGCCGCGTTGACCGAGGCGCTGCGCCCGCTGCTGGACGGGCACGAGCTGCGCCTTGCAACCGAGGTGCTGACTCCGGACCTGTGCCGGATCATCGCGGTGCTGGCCGATCTGCCCGCCGGTGGGCTCAGCATCCGCCTGTCCGAGGCCAGCCGCCCCGAACCCAGCCTGACCGGCATCTATCGCCCCGGCGACAACCCGGTGGCCGATGCGCTGATCCCGCTGCCACTGGCCGACGCGCCCGGGGCCGAGCTTTGGGTCGCGGTGCAGGCCGATGGCCGGGTCTATGCGCTGCGCCCCAACAAGGACGATCCCGAGACCCTGCTTTCGGGCATCGGCCGCGACGATGGCGCGCTGCGCATGGTGCGGCTTTTGTGGCCCTCGGACGCGCCCGGCGTCGGCCAGGGCCGCATCGCCTTCCGGGTGAACGACCGCGATTTCGGCAAGGCGGGGATATTTGCCCTGGTCAGCCGCGGGCCGCTGTTTCCCGACCGCCGGCCGGGCGACGAGTCCCCGACCTCCTTCGCCGAGGCGTTGGCCGCGCGGCTGGCCGCCGATCCCGGCCTGGTCCTTGCGAACGGCTGGCGCATCATGGACCTGCGGCCCTGAATGCAGGAATTCATTGCAAGAAAAGCGGTGTCGTGCGACAATTTCCACGTTTCGAGACGTGCATATTGCTGCCTTTCACGAGGTTCCCGCCATGTTTCTCGCGCCCATGTCCGTGCCGGATTCCGCCGGGCTGGATCTTCGCAACGACATGAGATTCCTCGCGCTCGAAAGGGCGCTCGAGGGGGCATCCCGCAGCCTGCGCGCCGAGCAGGTCGAGAAGGGCAATACCGGCGACGTGGCCCTGGACTGGGCCCGGCTTCTGGATGAGGCCGACGCCCTGGCCCAGACCGGCCGCGACCTGCGGCTCTTGGTCTGCGCCACGCGCATCATGGCCAACCAGCGCGGCCCCGAAGGGCTGGCCGAGGGGCTGGCGCTGCTGGCCGAGGCGATCGAGACGCATTGGGAACGCCTGCACCCGGAACTGCGCGACGGCGCCACCCCGCGCGATCGCGCGTTGCGCCGCATCAACGCGCTTTATCAGATCGAGAATGCCGATGCCGGCATCCTGGGCGACCTGGAATTCAACACCGTGCTGACGCCGCGCGGCCTGCCCGCGGTCTCGGGCGGGGATCTGGCGGCGGGCTCGGTGACGCCGGGGATGCTGGCGGCCGAGGTCTCGGCCGGGCTGTCCGCCGCCGAGCAGGCGGCGCGCATGGCCCGGCACGAGACGCGGGTGGCGCGGGTGCTGACCGCCTGCCGCGCCAGCCGCGATCTGGAGGCGGACAGGGTCGCGGCACTGGCGCAGGGTCTTGCCGCCGCCCTTGCGGCGCTTGAGCGGCTGGAGGCGGCACTGGTCGCGCAGCTTGGCGGCGAAACCCCGGTGCGCTTTGCCGATCTGCGCCGCATGCTGGAACGCATGGCAGCGACCCTGGCCAGCACCGGCGCGCAACTGGCCGCGGCTGCCGCCGCCGTGGCCGGCGACAGCGCAACGCCGGTCGCGACCGGGGCCTCGGGCCTGCCGGCGCGGCTGGCCTCGCGCCACGAGGTCGAGGCTTGCCTCGATCTGGTCATCGAATTCTACGAAAGGAACGAACCCGCCTCGCCGCTGCCGCATCTGGCGCGGCGGATGAAGAAGATGGTGCCGATGAACTTCCTGCAACTGATGGAAGAGATCGCACCCGGGGGCATGAAGGAATTCCGCAATGTCGCCGGCGTGGCCGAGGAGAAGCCACGCTGACGGCCCGACAGAGGCACCGCGATCAGGGAGAGGCCCGACATGAGCGAGAGCAAGGCCAAGGTCATCGAAAGAAACCGCGCCCCAAGGGTGCAGATTGCCTATGATGTCGAACATTACGGCAGCCCGACCACGATCGAGCTGCCCTTCGTCATGGGGGTGATGGCGGATCTGGCCGGCAAGTCCGCCTCGCGCGAGGCCACCAAGACCCCGGCCGAACGCGCCTTCGTCGAGGTGGACGCCGGCCGTTTTCCCGCCTTCATGGAGGCGCTGTCGCCGCGCGTCACCGCCCGCGTGCCCAACCGCCTGCCCGGCAAGGAGGGCGGCGAACCGGCCGACGAGGAAATGTTCGTCGACCTGAGCTTTCACAACATGGGCGATTTCGCCCCCGACCGCATCGCCACGCAGATCCCGGAACTGGCGGAACTGCTGAAGATGCGCCGCAAGCTTGAGGAGCTGCTCAGCTACATGGACGGCAAGGCCAGCGCCGAAAAGCGCATCGCCCAGCTTCTGAACGACGAGCCGCTGCTGGCGCGGGTGGCCGAACAGGCGGTGACCGAGGGCGCGGGCGCGCCCGACGGCGACAAGGCGGAGGGCTGAGCCATGGCCGAACAGGAACAGAAGGCCGCCCAGGCCGAGGCCCAGGCCGAGGCCATCGACCTCGACGAATTCGGCGCGCTGCTGGACAAGGATTTCCGCGTCAAGGAGGACGACAGCGCCCGGCTGCGCGAACTGGTGGCGAACCTCGCCCTGGCCGCGCGCGAACGCGCCGGCAGCGCCACGATCTCGGGCAATGCCGTGCGCTCGATCAAGTCGCTGATCGCCGGCATCGACCAGCTGTTGACCCAGCAGATGAACGAGGTGCTGCACGCCCCCGAGGTGCGCCAGATGGAGGGCACCTGGCGGGGGTTGCACTATCTGGTGAACAACACCGAAACCGACACCATGCTGAAGATCCGGGTGCTGAACATCACCAAGGACGAACTGGCCGACCAGCTCGAGGATTTCGAGGGCCAGATGTGGGACCAGTCGCCGATTTTCCGCAAGCTTTACACCGAGGAATATTCCAGCTTCGGCGGCGCGCCCTTCGGCTCGGTGATCGGCGCCTATGAATTCAGCCACCATCCGCGCGACGTGGGGCTCTTGCGCAATATCTCGGGGATCTGCGCCTCGGCGCATGCGCCCTTCATCGCCGCTGCCTCGCCCAGGCTGTTTCGCATGGACAGCTGGCAGGAACTGCCCAACCCACAGGACCTGAAGATGGTCACCTCCTCGCCGGACTATGCCTCGTGGCAGAGCCTGCGCGAAAGCGAGGATGCGCGCTATATCGGCCTGACGCTGCCACGCGTGCTGGCGCGGCTGCCCTACGGCCCCGACACCATCCCGGTGAAGGGTTTCGACTTCCGCGAAGAGATCGACGGCAAGCACGATCGCTATGTCTGGATGAACGCCGCATTCCCGATGGGCGTGAACATCAACCGCAGCCACAAGCTTTACGGCTGGGGCAGCCAGATCCGCGGCGTGGAATCGGGCGGGGCGGTCACCAACCTGCCGGTGCATACCTTCCCCAGCGACGACGGTTCGGTGGTGATGAAATGCCCGACCGAGATCGCCATCGACGACCGGCGCGAACACGAGCTGGCCAAGCTTGGCCTGATGCCGATCCTGCACCGCAAGAACACCGACATCGCCGCATTCCTCGGCGCGCAGACGCTGCAGGACTGCGAGACCCGCGCCGGGCGGCTGGTCGATCCCGACGCGCAGGCCAATGAACGGCTGTCGGCGAACCTGCCCTATCTGCTGCCGGTCTGCCGTTTCGCGCATTACCTCAAGGCGATCGCGCGCGACAAGATCGGCACGTTCAAGGAACGCGCCGACATGGAGAAATGGCTGTCGGAATGGATCAACCGCTATGTGCTGGCCAATACCGCCATGGCCGATGACCGGGCCAAGGCCAAGCGGCCGCTGGCCATGGCCGAGGTCAGGGTGGACAGCGTCGAGGGCCGGCCCGGCTATTACGCCGCGCGCTTCTATCTGCGGCCGCATTACCAGCTGGAGGGGATCAACGCGAGCCTGCGGCTGGTGTCCGAATTGCCCTCGGTGAAGGGCGTCTGACGCGCGCCCATGGCCTGCGGCCCCCGGGCCGCGGGCAAGGCATCCGGGACCTGCCCGCGCAGGGCGCAAGGGTCCTAAGGCAAACAATCATTTGAAAGGACAAGGAAAATGCCCGTATCACCTCTTGAACCACTGTCCTTCACATTTACCGGCTATCTGAAGGTCGAGGGGGTCGATGGCGAATCCCAGCGCGCCGACCACGAGGGCGAGATCGACTGTTTCGGCGTCCGCTTCCAGGCGCAGCAGATGTCCTCGGCCGCGATCGGATCGGGGCGCACCCGCGGCCGGGCGACGCTCTCGGATTTCACCTTCAACAAATGGCTGGACGCGGCCTCGCCCCATCTGATGCTGGCCTGCGCCAAGGGCACGTCCTTCCCCGAGATCGTCTTTACCGCCCGCAAGGATTCCGGCGACGCCTATCTGGATTACCTGATCATCACGCTGAAGAAATGCATCGTCTCGGGCTACAAGATGGCGACCAGCACCAGCGAGGGCGGCTCGCTCGACATGGTGGCCGAGGAGGTCTCGATCTCCTACGAGCATGTGACCTTCAAATATGTCGTGCAGGCCGACGACCATTCGGCCGGCGCCGAGCATGAGGTCGAATACGATCTGATGGCCGCCAAATAGCGCTGACAGGAGGCAGGCTTGGCCCAGGATCCGGTCACGGTCACCGCGCGGCGCGAGGCCGTGCAGCCCAGCCTCTGGGACCGGCTGGTCGACGACCTGCCGGGCCTGTCGGCCGAGATCGCCCGGCTTGAAACGGCCCTGGCCGGACAGCACGGCGCCGCGCTTGAACCGCTTCTGGCCGGCAGCGGGCGCGACACCCTGCCCACCGACCAGGCCCGCGACCTGGCGGCGCTGGCGCAGCTGCGCACCCGGCGCGCGCATCTGCAGGACAGCGGCATCCTGGTCACCCCCGATGTCCTGCGCGAGGCGGTGCGCCGCGACATCGAGGACCTGTTCGGCATCGAGCGCCTCGAGGTGCGCTATCTGCTGTCGGACTTTGAGCGCCGCGCGGCGCCGCGCGGCATTCTGGGCGGCGCCGAGGACCCGGCCGAGATGCTGGCCGATTTCCCGCAGGTGCGCGCCTCGGTGCTGAACTACGGCGTGCCGGCCTTTGCCGGACGGCGCGCCGGCGATTTCGACCACGAGGCCCTGGGGCAGGAGCTGCGCGAGGTGCTGGCGGTGTTCGAGCCGCGCCTGCGCCGCGACACCATCCGCGTCACGGTCGAGCCGGGCACCCGCGTCGGGTTGACCGTGCGCATCGAGGGGCTGCTGCTGATGGCGCCCGCGCCCGAGCGGCTGCGGCTGCTGACCACCATCGACCTTGACACCGGCATCGCCGCCACCGTGCTGGAGGAGGGCTGATGGACCGCGCCTTCCTTGCCACCTATGAGGCGGAACTGGAACATGTCCGGGTGCTGGCCGGGGAATTCGCCGCGCTGCATCCGAATGTGGCGCGCAACCTGTCGCTGGACGCCGTGCCCTGCCCCGATCCCTATGTCGAGCGGCTGCTGGAAGGCGTGGCCTTCCTTGCCGCCCGCACCCGGCTGAAGGTCGAGGCCGAGGGCCAGCGCCTTGCCGCGGGCGTGCTCGAGGCGCTCTGGCCCGATCTGGCGGCGCCCGGGCCTGCCATGGGCATGGGGGTGCTGGAACCGGGGCCGCAGGTGCAGGCCATGGTCCAGGGCCATCTGGTGCCGCGCGCCAGCCGCTTTACCGCCGCCATCCGCGAGGGGCTGGCGACGCGCGCCACCTATTCCACCGCCCAGGACGTGACGTTGTGGCCGGTGCGGCTGGCGGCGGTGGACTATCTGGCCGACCGCGGCGCGCTGGCGGCGGCGGGGCTTGGCGCGCCCGGCGCCGAGGCCGGCATCCGCGTGGTGCTGGCGGCCTCTGGGCCGGCGCCGCTGGCCGCGCTGGCGCTCGACCGGCTGGACCTGTGCTTTGCCGGCAGCCCGCGCGCGGCGCTGCTGTTCGACACCGTCTTCGGCCGCGGCCTGCCGGCGCTGGCGCGGCCGCAGCGCAGCGACGCGCGCGCCGCGGCCATCGCCGCCCCCGCCCTGGTCGGTCTGGGCGATGGTGAGGGGCTGACCCCGCGCCTGCACCCGGGCTTTGAGGGCTTTCGCCTGCTGCGCGACTATTTCCTCATGCCCGAGCGTTTCCATTTCCTGCGCCTCGACGGGCTTGCGCCGGGGCTGCGCCAATGCCCCGAGGGCTGCGCGCTCGAGATCGGTCTGCCGCTGGCGCGTCCCGAACCGCAGCTGGCAGGGCTGGCGCTGGCCGACCTGCGGCTGTTTGCGACCCCCCTCGTCAACCTGTTCGAGAAGGAATGCAATTTCGTCGAGCTTGAGGCGCGCGCCAGCGCCCATCCCGTGCATGTCGACCGCACCCGCACCCGCGACTTTGAAATCTACCGCCTGCTCAGCGTTCTGGACGCCGAACGCGAGGGCGATGCGGCGCGGCTTGCCCCCGCCCATGCGCCGCAGGCGCACCTGCGCGCCACACCGCTGTGGTGGAGCGAGCGCCGCCCGCGCCGCCCCGCCAGCGACGAGATCCGCCGCGGCGAGATGCGCAGCTCATATGCCGGCGACGATGTCTGGATCTCGGTCTCGCGCCAGGCCGAGGGGGTGCGGCGGCTCGACATCCGGGCGCTGTGCACCAATCGCGACCTGCCGCTGCTTGACGACACGCCGCAGTTGTCCCCCGAGGGCGGCGAGCCGGTACTGCGCGTCGATCTGCTGGGCCCGATGCGCCGGCCGCGACCGGCGCTGGCCGGACCGCCGCCGCAGGCGCGCGCCGGCGCCGGCGACGACCTGACCTGGCGGCTGGTGGCGCAGCTGGCCTCGGGGCATCTGTCGCTGGCCGAGCCCGGGCAGGAGGGCGCGCCGCTTGCGGCACTGCTGGCGCTTTACGCCGACCGCGGCGATCCGGCGCTGGCGCGCCACGCCCGCGCCGTGGCCGCGGTGCGCAGCCGGCCGCTGGTGGCGCGGCTCGACCTGCCCGGACCGCTGGCGCTGGCCCGCGGCACCGAGATCACCCTCGAGATCGACGAGGCGCCACTGGCCGGCGCCAGCCGCCTTTTGCTGGCGGCGCTGCTGGACCGGCTGTTCCAGCGCCATGTCTCGGTCAACGCCTTCGTGCAGACCCGCACCCGCCTTGTCCCGTCACAGGAGGAGATGTCATGGCCGATGCGCCCCGGACTTCGCCCCCGGATCTGACCGGTCTGCCCGCGGGCATCGAGGCTTTCGAGCTGATGCGCCGGCATGAGACCCGCGAGCGCCGGTTCGGCCATGCCGGCAGCCCGGCGCAGGAGCCGGCGCGGCTGGGACAGGAGCTCCGCCTCGGCCCCGCCGCCTGCGAGGTCGCGCTCTGGCGCCCGGCCAGCGACGGCCGGCCCGCCCGCATCGCGCTGGAAACCATCGGGCTTTTCGGCCCCGAAGGCCCGATGCCCCTGCACATCAGCCGCCGCATCCACGACCGGCTGTCCGAACGCTGGTTCGCGGGCGATCCGCTGTCCGAGCCGGGCGCCGACCGCGCCTTTCTCGAATTCGCCAATCTGCTGCAGCACCGGATGATGGCGCTGTTCTATCGCGCCCATGCCGAGGCGCAGCCGGCCATCGCCGCGGACCATGGCGGACGCGGCCGGCTTGCCGCCATGCTGGCGGCGCTGGCGGAATGCGGCCTGCCGGGGGTGCCGGTCGAGGATCTGCTTCTGCGCCACGCCACCGACCTGGCCAGCCAGATCCGCAACCCCGAGCGGATCGCGGCACTGGTCTCGGACCTGCTGGGGGCACCGGTCAGGCTGCGCGAATTCGCCCCCTACTGGCAGGCGATGCCGGTGCATCTGGCCAGCCGGCTGGGCCGCGCCCATGCCGGCCTGGGGCGGGGCGCCATGCTGGGGCCCAGGGTCTATCAGCCGCAGGCGCGGGCGGAACTGGTCGTCGGCCCGCTGGATCTGCCGCGTTACCGGGCGCTAATGGTGCCGGGGCCGGCGCGCGATGCCCTGCGGCGGCTGCTGCGGCTGGTCATGGGCGAGGAGATCGGCTTTGATCTGCGGCTGGTGCTGGCCGCGTCCGAGGTGCCGCCGCCGATCCTTGGCGCGGGCATGGAGCTTGGCCGCTGCGGCTGGCTGGGCGGCGCTGCGCGCGAACGCAGCGACCTGTGCCAGCCCATTGACGAAAGGCAGGCGGCATGACCGGTTTGCGCCTGACCCTGCTGTCCAGCCCGGTGCCGCAGCCGTGCCGCGAGCTGCGCCTCGAGGACGGCGCGGCGGTGCTCGGGCGCGAGTCCGATTGCGACTGGCGCCTCGAGGACCCCGAGATGTTCATCTCGCGCCATCATTGCCGCATCGAGGCGGGCGCGCTGGGCTGGCAGGTCACCGACACCAGTTCGGGCGGGCTCTATCTCGACATGGCGGCGCAGCCGCTGGGCCCGGGCGCCAGCGCGGCGCTGCGCCACGGCATGCGCTTGCGGCTGGGCGATGTGGTGCTGGGGGTCGAACTGGTCGACGCCGCGCCGCCGCCGCCTCCCGGTCCGGCGGACGCCGGGCTGGGGATCGATCCGTTCTTTGCCCCACAGGACCCGGCCCCGCCCCCGGCCCCGCGCCCGGCCGATCTGCCCGAACCCTTCGAGCGCAGCAGCGGCCGCATGGCCGCGCCCGTGCCGGTCGCGCCACCGCCGGGCTTTGACGATCCCTTCACGCTGGACCCGGCGCCGGCCGTGCCCGCCGCCCGGAAGCCGCTGCCGCAGGCTGACGACTGGAACTGGGGCCCGGCCGCCGCGCCCCCGCCCGAGCCACCGCTGCCGCCGCGCCCGACCACCTTTGCGGCGTCGTCCGAACCCGCCCCGCCCGCCTTGCCTGGCGGAGATGCGGCGGCATTCCTGCGCGGCGCCGGGCTTGATCCCGCGACCCTGGCGGCGCCGGACCTCGAGGCGCTGGGCCGGCGCTATCGCCTGCTGGCCGAGGGGCTGGCCGCGCTCCTGCAAAGCCGGGCCGAGGAAAAGGGCGCGCTGCGGCTGGCGCAGACGACTCTGGGCGCCGCGGCGGTGAACCCGCTGAAATTCCTTGCCATGCCCGAGGAACGCCTGGCGGCGCTGGTCGCCGCGCGGGGTCCGGGATATCTGGATCCCGACGCCGCCATCCTTGAGGCGCTGCGCGATCTGGCCGACCACCAGATGCGCAGCTGGCAGGGGCTGCAGGCGGCGCTGCGCCGGATGATCGACCATTTTGCCCCCGAGGCCATCGCCGCCGAACTGGCCCCGACCGGCACGCTGCGGGCGCTGGCGGCTGGCGGGCGCTCGGCCCTGCTGTGGCAAGCCTATGAGCGGCGCTGGAGCGAGATCGCCCGCGCCGCCGAGGACCGCTTTCTGGGCGAGATCGGCGCCGATTTCCGCGAGGCTTACGAAACTTCTGACCGGAGGGAGACATGACAAGCACATCCTGCATCCTTACGCGCCGCGCCACGCTGGCCGGCCTCGGCGCCATCAGCCTGCTGGCGGCCTGCGGCCCCAAGGGGCCGGGAACGGTCACGCTGGCGATCTCGGGCCAAGCGGGGGCCAATCCCGGCCCGGACGGGGCCGACCGGCCGGTGACGCTGCAGATCCTGCAGCTGCGCAGCACGGCGGCCTTCGACGCCGCGAACCCGCTGGCGCTGCAGGACCCGGCGGCAGCGCTGGGCGCCGATCTGGTCAAGGCCGAGGCGGTGACGCTGGCGCCGGGCGGCAAGGCCGACAAGACGCTGGTGCTGGACCCCACGACCGCCGCCGTCGCCGTGGTCGCGGGCTTTCGTGCCCCCTCGGGCAAGGCGGTGCGGGCGAAATCCGCTGTCGACCCGACCGGCAAGGCCGCCTTCACCGTCACCGTCGGCCCCGGTGGCGTGACCATGGCCCCGGCCTGAGGGCGCCGCGATGGGTCAGGGCAGCCGCACAGTCTGGTCCGAAGGCCTGTTCCTTCGGCCGCAGCATTTCCAGCAGCAGGATCGTCATGTCGATGCCGGGCTGCGCGGCGTGCTGCGCGCCGCCCCGCATCAGGCCTGGGGCTTTGCGGCGCTGCGGCTGGACCTTGCGGCGCTGGAGGCCGGGCAGGTGGCCCTGGCCGAGGCCGAGGGCATCCTGCCCGACGGCACCGGCTTTGCGATCCCCGCCGATGCCCCGCCGCCGGCCCCGGTGACGGTCAGCCGCGCCACGCCCGCGGGCGCGGTGCGGCTGGGCGTGGCCCCGGTGCAGGCCGGGGCGCCGGCGCTCGATCCCGCGCATCTGGACGGCGCCGGGGCGCGCTGGCGCGGCGAATGGCTGACGCTGACCGACGAGATCCGCGGCGGCACCGACCCGGTCGAGATCGAGGTGGCGCGGCTGCAGACCCGCCTGATCCTGCCCGCAGAGCCCGACAACGGCGCCGTCACCCTGCCCCTGGCCGGCATCGACGGCCTCGCCGCCGATGGCCGCGTGGTGCTGACCGAGGGCTGGCTGCCGCCGGCGCTGAACCTGGGCGCCGTGCCCTGGTATGGCGGGCTGCTGAAGGAACTGGTCACCGGGCTTGACCGCATCATCGAGGCCCAGGGCGGCATGGTGCTGGGCGGCGCGGGCCGTTCGGTCGAAAACCTGCTGATCCTGGAACTGGCCAATGCCGCGCGCCCGCGCCTGCAACATCTGCTGGCGCAGGGCATGGCGCATCCTTCGGCGCTGTTTGCCGATCTGGCGGAACTGGCGGGGCGGATGGCGACCTATGGCTCATCGACGCGCAAGCTGTCGCCCCTGCCCGATTACGACCATGCCGAGCCGCAGCCGGCCTTCGCGGCACTGGCTGACACCCTGCGCTCGCTGATCCTGTCCTTGCGCCATGTCGAGCCGAAATCCCGCGCCCTGCCGGTGGCGCGCCATGCGCCCAATGTCTGGAAGGTGCGCATCGACAATCCCGACATCCTGCGCTCCAGCCGCATCGTGCTGCGCATCGGATCCGAGATGTCGGACGAACGGCTGATGCAGCTTTTCACCCGCCAGGTCACCGTGGGCGCCGCCGAGGAATTCGAGACGCTCTGGACCTCGCGCCTGCCGGGGATCGCGCTGAAGCCGCTGCATTCGCAGCCGCGCGAGATCCCCTATGACGGCGAAAGGCTGTGCCTGGAACTGGACCGCAAGTCCGAACACTGGGCGCGGCTGCAATCGGCGCCGGGCTTCGTGCTGGGCGTCTCGGGCACGCTGGATCGCGAACCCGAGATCGACTGCTACGCGATCAGCAGATAGGGGCGGGTGATGGCCGAGCAGAACGATCCCTTCGGCCTTGGAGACCCCGGACGCACCCGCATCCGGCCCTCGGGCGCGGGCCGGCCTGCCCCGCCGCCGCAACCGCCCGGCTGGCAGCCGCCGCCCCCCGCCGCGGGCGAGATCCCGCATGCCAGGCGCGGGCGCGCCCATGCCAATCCGCTGGTCTCGGCCCATGCGACGCTGCTGGAACTGGCGCCGGAACTGGAACGCGCCACGCCGCCGGACCGGCCCGAGGCGCTGCGCGCGCGCCTGCATTCGGTGCTGATCGAGGGGCGCGACGGCGCCGTGGCCCTGGGGGTGGCGCTGACGCGCGCCGATCAGGGGACGTGGTTCGTGGCCGCGCTGCTGGACGATCTGGCGCTTAACACGCCCTGGGGCGGGCAAAGCGACTGGCCGCGCCAGCCGCTGGTCACACAACTGTCCGGAGAGGTCGATGCCGGCACGCGATTTTTTGACCGGCTGGACGGGCTGATGCGCAATCCGGTGGCCGAACGCGACCTGCTGGAACTGGCCTGGCTGTGCCTGTGCCTGGGCTTTCGCGGCAAGTATCGCGTCCAGGGCGGCGCAGGAACCGGCGCGCTGCTGGCGCTGCGCGCGCAGATCGCCCGGCTATTGCGCGACCCGGAACGCGAGGCAGCAGCCCTGGCCCCGCATGGCGCCGGTGTCGCGGCGCCGGATGTGCCCCGGCGTTTTGCCGTGCCGCTGTGGACGCTGTGGCTGGGGGCGCTGGCCTTGACGCTGGCCATCCACACCGGGCTGTCGATGCAGCTTTCCGGCCGGGCCGAGGGGCTGTTCGCCCAGGCCGCCAGCCTGCCGCCGCCCGACCGCGCGCCGATCTTTCGCCCACTGCGCCAGAGCGAGGCGCCGGTGCCGGAACTGACCGCCGATCTGGTCGATCCGCTGCTGCCCGCCTTCAAGGCCGCGGTGCCCGAGGCCCTGCGCCCGGCGCTGCAGGGGCGCGAGACGCCGGCGCTGGTGGTGCTGGTGGTGCAGGCCAGCAACCCCGAGGTGTTCCGCTCGGCCAAGGCCAGCCTGAACCCCGCCTATCAGCCGCTGCTGACGGGCATCGCGCGCACCATCAGCGAAAACGCCGCGCGCATCGGCGCCATCACCGTCACCGGCCATACCGACAATGTGCCGGTGCAGAAAAGCAATCCCTTCGCCTCGAACCAGGGCCTGTCCGAGGCCCGCGCCCAGACCGTCGCCCAGGCGCTGGTGGCCGCCGGCATCCCGGCCGAGGCGATCGTGGCCGAGGGCCGCGCCGACAGCGAACCCGTCGCCGACAACGCCACCCGCGAGGGGCGGGCAAAGAACCGCCGCATCGAGATCCGCATCGAGAAGAGGCAATGATACGCGCGATCCGTTCCCTGTTCCGTTTCCTCATCTCGCGCGGGTTCTGGACCTTCGTGGGCCTGGCGCTGCTGGCGGCGGCGATCTGGTTCTATGGGCCGCTGATCTCGATAGGCCAGGCGGCGCCCCTTGAAAGCGAGGCGGTGCGCGCGCTGTGCCTGGGCGCCATCCTGGTCTTGTGGCTGCTGATCCTGCTGCTGGGCCAGATGCGGGCGGCGCGCCGCAATCGCATGTTCGTGACCGAACTGGCCGCACCCGCAGCCGAGCCCGCGGCCCCCGACGCCGCGGCCGAGATCGGCAGCAAGTTCCACGACATCCTGGCGACGCTGGCGCGCTCGCGCCTGGGCAAGCGGCGGTTTCTGCGCGAGATGCCCTGGTATGTGATCATCGGCCCGCCCGGCACCGGCAAGACCACGGCGCTGCGCCAGTCCGGGCTGAGCTTTCCCATCGCGCTGACCGACGATCTGAAGGGCGTCGGCGGCACGCGCAACTGCGACTGGTTCTTTACCGAGACCGCGGTGCTGGTCGATACCGCCGGGCGCTATACCGAACAGGCCAGCGACCCCGAACGCGATGCCGCGGAATGGGCGGGGTTTCTTGACCTGCTGAAGAAGCACCGCGGCCGGCGGGCGCTGAACGGCGTCATCGTGGCGCTGTCTCTGGACGAATTGCTGGGACCCGAGGACGAACTGCGCGCGCATGCGCAGCGCATCCGCAAGCGCCTGACCGAATTGGGCGAGCGGCTGGGGATGCAGCTTCCGGTCTATCTGATGCTGACCAAGGCCGACCGCCTGCCCGGCTTTGAGCCCTTCTTCGGCGCGCTGACCGCGGCCGAGCGCGCCCAGGTCTGGGGCGCCACCCTGCCCGTCGATGCCCAGCCCGAACCCGAGGCGATCACTCGCGAATTGCGCGCCCTGGCCACCGTGCTCGAGGGGCGGATGGACGCGCGGCTGGCCGCGGACGCCGACCTGCCCGAACGCGCCGCAATCTTCCGCTTTCCGGCGGAATTCGCCCGCATCGAGCCGCCGCTGCGGCGGCTGATCGACTGGACCTTTGGCGAAAGCCGCTATGAGCAGGCGCCCTGGCTGCGCGGCTTCTACCTGAGTTCGGCCACGCAGGAGGGCTCGCCGCTTGACCGCATGCTGGCGGGGATGGCGGCGGGATTCGGCCTGGCGCCGGCGCCGCTGGCGCATCGGCCGATGGCCGAGCGGCGCTCGTTCTTTCTGCACGACCTGTTCGCGCAGGTGATCTTCGGCGAGGCGGGGCTGGGCCTGTTCGACCCCCGCGCCGAGGAACGCCGCATCTGGATCTGGCGCGGCACGCTGGCGGCGGCGGCGATGCTGGTGCTGGTCTCGGGGCTGGTGTTCCTGTTCAATTTCACCCGGCAGTCGGGGGCGGTGGCGGATCAAAGCCGGCTGCTGGCCGATCTTTCCGGGCAACTGGCCAATGCCGCCTCGCGGCAGGCCCCGACCGAGCCGCTGGACCTGCCGGTGGCGCTGGACGCCATGACCCGCATCGAGGCCGCGCGCACGCCGCTGCCCGGCGGGGCGCTGGCGCTGGCCGGTCCCTCGGCCGCGGCCGAGATCGCCGGCGCGAACCGGCTGGCCCATGAGCGCGGGCTGCGCAACCTGCTGGAGCCGCGCATGGTGGCGCTGCTCGAATCGACCATGTGGCGGCAGATCCGCGACCCGGATTTCCTGCTGGGCGCGCTGAAGGCCTATCAGATGCTGACCGGGCTGGGACCCTATGACCGCGACTGGCTCAAGGACTGGTGGCAGAACGTGCTGCCCGGTTTCGCCGCCGACCCGCCCTTTCCCACCGAAGCCGCGCTGGCGCTGCAGCTGGCGGCGCTGGACCGGCTGGGCGCGGACGAAACCCGCATCAAGCCCGACCCCGAACTGGTCGCGGCGGCGCTGCAGGCGGTCTGCACCGTGCCGCTGTCGGTGCGCGCCTATCGCAACCTGATGTCCGAGCCCGAGATCACCGCCCTGCCGCCCTGGATTCCCGCGGAAAAGGCCGGGCCGCTGGCCACGCAGGTGCTGACCCGGCTTTCCGGCCAGACACTGCGCCAGGGCATTCCCGGCGCGTTCACCTGGGCGGGTTTCCACGGCACGGTGCTGCCGCTGATCCCCGGCGTCGCGGATACGGCACTGAACGATCGCAAGGTCTTTGCCGGCGGCTGCGCGGAAAGCTCTGACGCCTCCTCGGCCTCGCTGCAGGCCGACATGCTGAAGCTGTACCAGGACGACTTCATCAACCAGTGGGAGGGTTTCCTGCGTGATGTGCGCCTGGCGCCGATCCCGGACCTGGCCACCGCCACCGCCAACCTCAAGGATCTGGCCAGCCCCGACAGCACCCTGCGCCGGCTCTTGGGCGCGGTGGTGGCCGAAACCGACCTGACGCGCCCGCCCGAGGGCGGCGCCGCCCCCGAGGTCAACCCCGGGGTGCTGAAAAAGCTGGCCGGCAAGCTGGGCCTTGGCAAGGCGGTCAAGGCCGGCAGCACGGTCGCCGGCGCCGTCACCCCCCGCAAAGCCGAGACCGCCCCGCCCGGCAGCGACATCGCCCGCCATTTCGCGCCGCTTAAGTCGATCATCGCCGAGGTGGACGGCAAGCCGCCGCTGATCACCGATGCCGAGACGGCGCTGGCGGCGCTGTCGAAGGAATTGCTGACCGTGCAGGCCAGCCCCGATCCGCAGGCTGCGCTGCTGGCGCGCGGGGGCTTGCCGCAACTGACGGGCGATCTGAAGAATGTCGCTGCCACCCTGCCCGATCCGGTGAACGCCTGGCTTGCCGCCATCGCCGGCGATACGATCAGCGTCACGCGCGAGGCGATCCTGGCACAGCTGAACGCGCGCTGGCGGGCGGATGTGCTGCCCTTTTGCCGGCGCGCCACTGCCGGGCGCTATCCGTTCGAGACCGGATCGGCCATCGATGTGACGGTCAGCGATTTCCAGCAGCTGTTCGGGCCGGGCGGGCTGTTTGACAAGTTCACCAATGACACGCTGGCGCCCTATGTCGATCTTTCTGTGCGGCCCTGGCGCTGGCGCGCCGATCTGGGGCTGGACGCGACGCGGCTGGCGCCGTTCCAGCAGGCGCGCACCCTGCGCGACGCGCTGTTTCCCGGCGGCGCCGGCCCGGTCATGGCCTTTACCCTGGCGCCGAAGGATCTGTCCCCCAATGCGGCGCGGGTGACGCTGGACGTGGACGGCCAGAGCCTGGTCTATTTCAACGCCGCCACGCAGCCGGTGCCGATGACCTGGCCCGGCAAGAACGGCACCAACCTGATCACCCTGAGCTTTACCCCCACCGACGGCTCGGGCGATGCGGTCAGCACCGAGACCGGGGCCTGGGCCTGGCTGCGCCTGGTGCGCCGTTCCGGTCTGACGCCCACGCCACTGCCCGAAGTCTTTGGCCTGCGCCTGGGGATCGGCCCCTATGCCGCCAGTTTCGAGCTGCGCGCCGCCTCGGTGGAAAACCCCTTCGACCTTACGATGTTCGGCGCCTTTCGCTGTCCGGACGGGTTCTGATGGCAGAGGCCGGATTCTGGGGCAAGCTGCCGGGCTGCGGCGATTTCGTCACCCGCGGCCTGCCCGAGACCTTCCGCGCGCGCTGGGACGCCTGGGCCAGCCGGCATCTGGCCGGGTGCGCGCCCTGGCCCGAAGGCGGGCTGCGGCTGCGCATCGCCGGCCCCGGCCGGGTCGCGGCAGGACTGGTCCTGCCCTCATGCGACCGCAGCGGCCGGCGCTTTCCGCTGGCGCTGTTCCTCCTGGCCGAGGCGCTGCCTGACCCCCCCGGGCTTGAGCCGTGGTGCGATGCGGCGCTGCCGCTTGCCGCCGCCGGCACCCCCGAGGCGCTGTGGCAGGCGCTGGCCGATCTGCCCGCGCCCGCCGGGGACGCAGGGCAGGACCTGCCGCTGCTGCTGTGGCGCCGGGGCGGTGCGGCCCTGCGCGCCGATCCCGACGATCCCGGCCCGGCGCTGGCGCAGATCTTCAGTTGATGTTCACCTTCGAGCCCTTGATCGTCGTCTCGCCCTTGGCGATCACGTCGATGGTGCCCGAGCCCTTGAGCGTCAGGTTCTTGCCCTCGATGGTGATGGTGCCGTCGCTTTTCATCACGATGGCCGATGAGCCGCAGGTGATGGCGATGGAATCGGCCGCGACGATGGCCAGCGCCGCGCCCACGTCCAGCGCCATCTTGCCGCCGACCTTGTGGCCTTCGTCGCCATCGACCTTGATGCCGCGCTTGCCCTTGATGCTCAGCGAGCCGTCGCCCGAGACCGCCTCGCTGTGATTGCCGGTGACAGTCACCGTCTCGTTGCCGGTGATGCTGGCCTTGCGGTTGCCGCCGACCGTCCAGGCGTCGTCGGCCGAAATGGCATGGTCCTGCCCGGCCTGGACGGTGACGCTGCGCTGGCCGACGATGGTGTTGGCCTGCATGCCGCCGACAATGCGGGTTTCGGTGGCGGCGACGCTGTCCATCCGGGCGGACTTGACAGTTACGGTCTGGGTGCCGCCGACGGTCTGGCTATGGGCACCGTCGATGGATTCCGTCGAACTGGCGGCGACATGGATCGTTTCGGTCGCGCCGACATCAAGGCTGCGGTGGCTGCCCACGGTTTCGGTATCGGTGGTGCCGATGTTGACCGTGCGGCTTTTGCCGACCTTGGTCGTCTTGTCGTTGCCGACACTTTCATGCCGGTCATGGCCCACATCCTGCTTGGCGTCGCGGATGACGTTTTCAGTCCAGTCGCGGCCGATCTTGCGGGTCTCGTCGTTCTTGATCAGCTCGTTATGGTCCTTTTGCGCCTGGAAATACACCTCCTCGGCGCCGGCCTTGTCCTCGAAGCGCAGCTCGTTCCAGCCGCCGCCGCCGGGCGAACTGCTGGATTTCCACCCCGATTGCGTGGCATTGTCGGGCAGGCCGTAGGGCGGCATCTGCTGCGCGTTATAGACCCGGCCGGTGATGATCGGCCGGTCCGGATCGCCGTCGAGGAAATCGACGATCACCTCCTGGCCGATGCGCGGGATCTGGATGAAACCCCAGCCGGCGCCGCCCCAGGTCTGGCTGACGCGGACAAAGCAGCTGGAATGCTGATCGCGCCCGCCCTGCCGGTCCCAGAAGAACTTCACCTTCACCCGCGCATATTCGTCGGTATAGATCTCGCTGCCCGCGGGCCCGACCACGACCGCCACCTGCGGGCCGCGCATCCGGTGGCGGGCATGGCGCCGCTCGGGGCGGAAGGGGATGTGCGCCGGGGCGCAGGTCAGGCTGACCCGATAGCCCACCTGATTCTCATCGGGATGGCGGTCGCGCTGGCCCGAGCGCAGCTGTTCGTCCCACATGCGATAGCGCGCGGCCAGCACCAGATGCGCCGCGTTCTCGGCCTCGCGCGGAAAGCCCGCCAACGTGAAGCGGCAGCCGGGGAACAGTTGCCGCGCCGTGCCCTCGGCGGCGACGCGTTCGAACCCCGCCTGCGCCTCCTCCAGCCGCAGCGCCGCCAGCCGGTCGCCGCGCGCCAGTTCAAGATGGCGCCCCGGATACAGATAGGCGGCCCGATGGTCGCCCGGATGGCCCTCCGGGTTGCGCCTTGCCGCCATCAGGTCCGAGGAGGGTTTGGTGAAATCGTAATCCGTCTGCGCGAAAGCTCCGATGCGCACCGCCGCGCAGGGCCGCCAGTCCGAGATGTAATCCTGCCCCTGCGAGATCTGCATCGGATCCGGTTCATAGGGCAGCCTGTCGAAGGCCCCGCAAGGTTTCATCGCCGCATTGCCGTCGCCCAGCACCAGCAGATGGCCGTCCTGCGAATGTTCGAAGAAATAGAAGATCCCCTCCTCCTCCATCAGGCGCTGGATGAAGTCGAGATCGCTTTCCTCGAACTGCACGCAATAGTCGCGGGGGGCATAGGTGGCCGTCAGCCGCTTGATGAACCCGACATCGGGATAGGCGCTCAGCACCTCGGAGATGATGTCGGGCACCGACATCTGCTGAAAGATGCGGT
Source organism: Paracoccus sp. (in: a-proteobacteria) (assembly GCF_039808215.1). GTDB lineage: Bacteria > Pseudomonadota > Alphaproteobacteria > Rhodobacterales > Rhodobacteraceae > Paracoccus. The sequence continues at coordinate 69,846 of NZ_JBDHSP010000003.1, read as the reverse complement.
TGTCGGTGGCGAGGCTCGCGAACCACAGGGCCGGGCGCATCAGCAGCCGGTAGAAGGCGAAACCCTCGCGGATCTCGGCCAGGCCGAATTCGGTGATCACCCCGTCGAAATGCCGGGGGGTGGCGACGCCCTGCGCCACGGCGATATTGGCGCGCCGGCCCAGAACCGAGGTCGCCCTGATGTCAAGCAGCCAGGTCGAAACACGCAGTTCAAAGGCAAAGGGGGTGGAAACCGCCTCCTCGCCCTCCATGCTTTCGAAGGTGATATTCTCGCCCATGGCGGGAATGTCGACGGTGATCTCGCGTTGGAGTGCCATGGCTGGCTCCTGCCTGTGTGCCCGCGCGATTATGCCGCAAAAGGCGCGGATTGGCGAATGTTTACAGCACCTGCGGGCAGGTCAGGCCGTCCGCCAGCCGCCGCACCGCCAGCGGATTGGCGGCGCGGTCAAAGCCCAGTTCCAGGAATAACCGCGCACCCCCGGTGCGCAGGTCGATCAGGAAACGCTGGCCGCCGTCGCGTTCGCGCAGCCGCAAGGGCGCCAGCAGGCGCAAAAGCCCCCATGGCCCGGGTTGCGACAGGCGCGCGCTGCCCGCAGGCGTGGCAAAGCTGACCTCGACCCCGGCGGCGGGCTGCGTGCCCGGCCAGCCCAGCGCCAGCGCCGCCCCCGAGGCGCCCAGCACCCCGCCCTGCCCCCCCAGCATCAGCGTCGCCTGCCCGCGCTCGGCCAGGGCCGCGGCGCTGATCCCCGCCCCCGGCGCCAGCCCCGCCCCCACCGCCAGCGCACGCTGGAAAAAGGCGGCGCTGGCCGGGTCGATGCCGGCAAAGCGCGCCTCGGGCTTCCAGCGCCAGGGCTCGGCCTCGCGGTCCAGAAGATCGCCGGCGCGCGCCGCCAGAAAGCGTGCGATCATGCCCTGCGGCCCGATCAGCGCCGCCACCGCCGCCGGATCCGCATCCGGCCCGGGACCAAAGGGAAAGCGCCCGGCCAGCGCGGGCGCGCACAGCGGCAGCACCTCGGTCTGCCAGGCACGGGTCAGCGGATTGGTCAGCCCCTCGGCGCCTGCCTCGCCGCTTTCGGCCAGCGTGTCCTCGACCAGCCGGCCGATCAGCGGCGGCGCGTCGCGCAGGGCCCGGATCGAGCGCGCCCGCCCCTGCACCGACAAGAGCCGGCGCTGCGCATCCGCCGCGTCGCTGTCGATCGCCGCCAGCGCCACGTTCAACTCTGCAAACAGCCCCGAGATGCGGGCGATCCGGCCGGTCTCGACATATTGGATCTCGGGGCCGAAGCGCACGGCGATGGCCAGTTGCAGCGGATGCGGGCGCAGGCGGTCATTGCCGCCGACCTGTGCCCAGACCTCGGTGATCAGCGCCGCCAGAGGCGAATCCTGCCCCGAGAGCGCGCCGGTGATCAGCACCGCCCGCCGCCGGTCGTCGAAGGAACGCAGCCGCAGGTCGGACAGCCAGCCCTGCCAGCGGTCCAGCGTCGCGGATTGCAGCAGCGCCATCACCTGGTCGGGGGTGTCGATCTGCGGCTGCGGCGCGGGAACGAACAGCCGGCCCGCCATGTCGCGCGCCGCCTGCACCGCCAGCCCGGCGCCGCGATCGGCGGCAAGGTCCCAGCCGCGGGCGGTGAACAGCCCCGCAATCGGCGTAGCGATCGCCCGGCCCGAGCGGCGCTCGGCGACCTCGGCCAGGGCCGGCAGCGCCTGGTCCGGGCGCCAGGGCGGCAGGCGGGCGACCTCGGGCAGGCGGCGCAGCTCCAGGAAGGCGCGATCGGCTTCGCCGGCCTCGGCGGCCAGGGCGCGGGCCTGCGCCAGCAGTTCCGCATCCGCGGGCGGCAGCGGGGCCTGCGGGCGCTCGGCCAGCGCCAGCAGATGCGGGGCAAGCCCGGCCAGCGCCGCGTCCTGGCCGGCCCGCGCCTCGGCCCAGCCCGCCAGCCATTCCGGCTGCCAGTCCAGATTGCCAGACAGCACCGACCAGGCGCGCAGCGTGTCATAGGCGGCGGCGGGCTCGCCCTCGCCGGCCAGCGCCCGGTCCAGCGCGCGCATGATCGCCGGCGGCAACTGGCGCGCACGCGCCTCGGCCAGCACGGCGGCGGCGCGGCTGGCGGCGTCTTGGCCGGTCAGCCAGGCCAGGGGCCGCACCCTGACCCGCGCCATGCCCGCCGCCACCTGCTCCGAAGCCCGCGCCAACCGGTCCAGCCGCACGCCAAGGTCGGAAAACTCGGCATCGCGGTCCAGCCCGGCGGCAACCGCCTCGGCGGAAAAGATCCGCCACAATGCGCGATCCTGCGTCTGTTCGACCCAGACCGCCCAGCCGATGACCGCAGCCAGCCAGGCCGCGGCCAGCACCGCCATCATCCCGCCCCAGCCCGGCGGGCGCGAGCGGTCCAGCGCCAGCCGCAGCGCCTCGGCGCGGGCAAGGCAGTCGCCGACCAGCCCGCGCACCGGGTTCAGGTCCGGCCCGCCGCGGCGCAACGCCTCGGCCAGCGCCGCGTCATCCCTGGCACCCAGGCCGCGCACCGCCGCCTGCCAGCCGGGCAGCGCCGGATTGGCAGCGCCGGCATCGGTCAGCACAAGCGCCAGCGCGCCGCGCGCCAGCGCCACCGCATCCGGCGCAAGGCCGGCGCGCAGCGCGTCGCCCTCAAAGCGATCGAGCAGCACGCCGGCGTGGCGGGCAAGTGGCGCCACCGCCTCGGCCACCGCAGGCAGGCGCGCGCCGTAAGCCAGCACCGGCGCCGCCAACCGTGCAAGCGCGTCTTCTAGAGCTTCCCCTCGGCCTGCCATTTCTTCAGGGTTTCCTCGCCCACCTCGAAATGCATGGAATCCTCGCGGCTGTTATAGGCCGCGCCCCAGAACCAGCCCTCGTCGTTGAAATACTCGGCCAGGATCAGCAGCCCGAACTGCGTGCCGCCATCAGCAAAGGGGTCAAGCTGGCCCTCCAGCGTCAGGTCGATTGCCGTGCCCCAGGAATGGTTCGAGATCGCCGTGGCCGAGCCGCGGATCAGCCGCGCACACAGCGCCCCGGCAGTGCCGAGCTTGGCATGGATGTCGGGGTCCGAGGCCTTGAGCCGGTCCAGAACGCGCGCGAGGCTGTCCAGCGCCGGGCGGATCATGGTGACGGTGATCGGCCCGACCTGGCGGGTCTGCAGCAGCGATTTCAGATGCGCATTGGTCACCGGCTGGCAGTCGGTGCCATAGCTGTCGCGAGGCGGGCCCAGCAGCGCCAGCATGGTGGCGTTGCGCGGCTGGGTGATGCCCTTGTTGAAGCGGGTCTTGGCCAGCTTCATCTGCTCGGTCAGCGCCTCGGTGGCGGGCGGGGTCTCGAAATCCTCGGCATCGGTGCCGGGGGGTGGGGTGGCGATGACCGGCGCCACCGGTGCGCGATTGGCCAGCAGGCTGAGCTCGTCGCGCAGCTGCGCAAGATCGGCGCGCAGCCCCTGGCGCTCGCCCCGCGCCGCGTCCAGATCCGCGCGCAGCCCCGCCATCTCGCCTTCCAGCCGCGACAGCCGCAGTTCGGTGCCCTGATCGGCGCTGTCCAGCAGCCAGGTGGCGACGGCAAATGCGATGGCGCCCAGCACCACGCCGATGGCGACGATGATCGGCGCCGCCAGGGCGCCCGCAGCACGCGGCGCATGCAAGGGGCGCGGCGGCGACGGCGGGTGTCGGGCCATCTCAGGCGGCCTCGATGTCGATGACGATGACCGAGACATTGTCCGGCGCCCCCGCCGCCAGCACGCGGCGCAGCAGCAGCGCGCAGGCGGCATCGGCGGGCGTGCCGGCGGCCAGGGCCGCGCCCGGCAGGCTGGCGCCAAGCAGTTCGGCCAGGTCGGCGTCGCGCAGCACATGCGTCAGCCCGTCCGAACACAGCAGCAGCCGGTCCCCCGCCGCCAGCGCCAGATCCAGCAGTTCCGGCACCCCCCCGGCGCCGATGGCGCGGGTCACGACATTGGCCTGCGGATGGGAACGCGCCGCCTCGGGGGTCAGGCGGCCGGCGTCGATCATCTCCTGCACCAGCGAATGGTCGCGGGTCAGCTGCGCCAGCGCGCCTGCGCGCAAGAGATAGGCGCGCGCATCCCCGGCCCAGGCCAGCACCGCCTCGCCGCGGCGGATGACGGCGGCAACGACCGTGGCGCCGATCACCGCATCCGCCTGCCGGGCGCGGTCGGCGATCGTCGCCTCGGCCAGGGCAAGGCGCGCGACCAGCGCGGGCGCCGGCGCGTCGCCATCGCCAATGTGGTCCAGCGCGTCGATCACCCGCTCGGCGGCAAAACCGCCCAGCAGATGCCCGCCCATGCCGTCGGCCACCGCCCAGACCCGCCCCGAGGGATCGACCAGGATCGCGTCCTCGTTGCAGGCACGCACGGCCCCGCGATGCGTCAGGCCGGCGCCGCGCGCCACCAGGCCGCGCTGGGTGACCGGGCCGCTTCCCGCTTGATCCTGTGCAGACAAGGCAACGTGATCCCGAATACCGCGCAAGAATTGAATTTGCGGCCATTCTAGCGTAGATTGAGCCGATAGGGATGCAGTTTTTCGTGGTGATTGCCATGTTGCGGCTGATTTGCGCATCTTTGCTTGGCCTTGGCCTTATGGCGCCGCCCCTGCAGGCGCAGGATCTCAGCGCCGACGAGATCTTGCAGCGCTTCAACGCCCAGCGCGAGATGTTCCGCGCCAATGCCGCCGGGCAGAAGACGCGCGGCCTTGACATGGTGAGCGTCAGCAGCGAATCCGCCCCCGGCGCGGCGGCCGGCGCCGACAGCGTGAATTTCGGCAAGCTCGCGCCCGAGTTGCAGGTGAACGTCGCCATCCATTTCGGCTTCGATTCCGCCTCGATCGCGCCCGACCAGCGGCCGGTGCTGGAAAAAATGTGCGGGGTGATGCAGAAATCCGACATCGACCTGTTCCGCATCGTCGGCCATACCGATGCCAAGGGCAGCGACAGCTACAACGAGAACCTGTCGCAATTGCGCGCCGACGAGGTGCGCCGCTGGCTGATCGACGACTGCGGATTAAGCGCCGCGCGCCTTGAGGCGCTGGGCATGGGCAAGCGTTTCCTCGCCAATCCCGCCGACCCCGACGGCGGCGAGAATCGCCGCGTCGAGTTCCAGGCGCTGGGCTGAGCCGCCTCGTCGCGGCCGGGCGGCATGCGCTGGCAAGGAAGGAAATATTGTCTGGACTTACGAAATCCGTGCTAGCCTGACGCATCGGCAGCGACCGGGAGGGGAAGGTGGCTCTACCACGACGCAGCACGCGCTTGATCGGTTCCATTTCCGTGCTGGCCCTGGGCGGGCTGGCACTTTTCGCCGGGGCCGCGATGCCGCAGACCGCGGCGCAGGTCACGCAAAGCAGCTACCAGCCGCCGGCGCAGCGCATGACCGGATCGCTGGTGTTCAGCGGCCGCCCGGGCCTTGCCGCGCCTGCGGGCGCCGAGCGGCTTTCGGTACAGCTTTCAGGCGTCAGCGTAAGCGACAGCCTGCCCGGCACCGAGGCCGATGTCGCGGCGCTGGAGCAGCGCCTGACCGGCAAGCGCATCGCCGTGTCGGAAATCTTTGCCGCCGCCTCTGATCTTGAGGCCGCCATCGCCCGGCGCGGCTATGTGCTGGCGCGGGTGGTGATCCCGGCGCAGACGCTGAATGACGGCGGCGCGCTGCGGCTGACGGTGGTGAACGGTTTCGTCGAGAAGGTCGACACCAGCACCGCCCCGGCCAGCCTGCGGCCGCGGCTGGATGCGATGACCCAGCCGCTGGTCGACCGTCCGGCGCTGAAACTGCCGGAACTGGAACGGCGGCTGCTGCTGGCGGGAGACATGTTCGGCATGTCGCTCGGCTCGGCGCTGCAGACCGGCGCGCGCCCGGGCGGCACGGTGATCATCCTGAACCCGCAATTCCGCTCGGTCACCGGCTTTGTCGGTCTGGACAACACCTTTTCGGACGATCTGGGCGAATGGAACTTCTCCGCCGGGGTCGAGCTGAACAACCATCTGAACCTGGGCGAGGTGTTCTATCTGCGCGCCTCGGGCAATCCGCAGCTGGGCGACGACAGCTATTTCAGCAGCCGGCCAAGGCTGCGCACGCTGGCGGGGGGCGCGGTCGTGCCGCTGGGCCAGGACGGGCTGACCTTCGGCATCGAGGCGGCGAATTCCCGAACCGGGCCGGATAGCGGCGCCGTCGCCTCGAATTCGGATTTCGACCGCGTGTCGCTGCGGCTGTTCTATCCGCTGCTGCGTTCGGTCAAGCGCAACATCTCGCTGACCGGGGCGCTGGACTTTCAGGACGACCGCCAGGAACTGGACACCATCGCCGGGGATTTCCCGCTGTGGCACGACCGCACGCGGGTGCTGCGGCTGTCCGCCGATGCCGACTGGCAGTTGGCCGATCAGGCCAGCCTGCGCCTGGGCGCGGTGCTGTCCCTGGGGCTGGACGGGCTGGGGGCGCGCAGCGCCGATGACGCCACCGCCACCTCGCCCTTGTCGCGCGACGGCGCCGATGCGGATTTCCGCAAGCTCGAGCTGTCCTTCCGCTATGACCGCCCGTTCCGGCAGGACTGGAGCCTTGCGCTCTCGGGCCAGGCGCAAAGCTCGTTCGGCGATCCGCTGCTGAACAGCGAACAGTTCGGCATCGCCTCCTCCGAGGGGCTTTCGGCCTTTGACCTGGGCGAGCTGACCGGCGATTCCGGCTGGTTCCTGCGCGGCGAGGTTGCGCGCAACTTTGCCACCCAGGGCTTTGGCCATCCGCTGGTGGTCAGCCCCTATGTCTTCGCGGCCGTGGGCTCGGTGTCACTGGAGCGCCCCTCGGCGGACGAATCCGCCCGCGTCGATGCCAGCGCCTTTGGCATCGGCCTGGACCTGCGGCTGATCCGCGATCCGAATTTCTCCTCCGCAGTCGTCAGGTTCGAATACGGAAAAGGGAACAGGGACGATGACCAAAGGGACCCCGAACGCTTCACGATCGTCAGTTCCTATCGTTTCTAGGCGCCGCCGGCGCCTGTGGGCCGCGCTGCTGGCCTGCAGCGCGCTGGTGCCCGGCGGGCTGGCGGCGCAGACCCTGCCGCATGGCGCGAATGTCGTCGCGGGTTCGGCCAGCGTCAGCACGCCCCGCCCGGGCGCCATGCGCGTCGATCAGGGCACAAGCCGCGCCATCATCGACTGGAAGGGCTTCAGCATCGGCGCGGGCAATTCGGTGCAGGTCAACCAGCCGGGGCGCGGCTCGGCGCTGCTCAACCGGGTGACCGGGGCGGCGCCGTCGCGCATCGACGGCTATCTGGGCGCCAATGGCCAGGTCTTTGTGGTCAACCGCAACGGCATCGTGGTCGGGCGCGGCGGGCGCATCGCCACCGGCGGCTTCGTCGGCTCGACGCTGGACATCGACAACGGCGATTTCATGCAGGGCCGGCTGCGCTTTTCCGGCGACCGGCCCGGCCGGGTGGTCAATCAGGGGACCATCGACATCATCCCCGGCGGCTATGCGGCGCTCGTGGGCGGGCAGGTCACGAACAGCGGCACGATCCGTGTGCCGCTGGGCCGCGTCGGGCTTGGCGCCGGACAGCGGGTGACACTGAACCTGTCGGGCGACGACTTCCTGTCGGTGGCCCTGCCCCCCGGGCAAAGCGACGAGGTCCTGGCGCTGATCGAACAGCAGGGCCATGTCTCGGCCGAGGGCGGCAGCATCGAGATGCGCGCCGCCACCGCGCGCAATGCCGCGCGCCACGCCATCAACCTGTCGGGGGTGACCGAGGCGCGCAGCGTCTCGGGGCGCTCGGGCCGGGTGGTGCTGGGCGGGGGTGAGGGCGGGCGGGTGCGCATCAGCGGCCGTATCGACACGCGCAGCGCACAGCGCCGCGTGGCGCTGGCCGATCCGACGCGCCCGGCGCCGCGGCCCGCGCGCGGCGGTGACATCACCGTGACCGGCGCGCGGATCGAACTGGCCGGCGCCACGCTGGACGCCAGCGGCGCGGGCGGCGGCGGCCGTATCCGCGTCGGCGGCGCCTATCAGGGCGGCGGCGCCCTGCCCCGCGCCCTGGAAACGCGGCTCGATGCCGGCACGCGGCTGCTGGCCGACGGCATCGGCCGCGGCGACGGCGGGCGCATCATCGTCTGGTCGGACCGGCTGACGCATTTCGCCGGCACGGTCTCGGTGCAGGGCGGCGGTCAGGGCGGCAATGGCGGCTTTGCCGAGATCTCCAGCAAGGGCGATCTGGCAATCCGCAGCCCCGATGTGCGGCTGGCGGCGCCGCATGGCCGGCCGGGCACGGTGCTGTTCGACCCGCGCGACATCCGTATCGTCGATGCCGCGACCTATGACCCCGACGACCCGACGCATCTGCTGGTCACCACCATCCAGGACATGATCCTTGATCCGGGGAATTTCATCTTCTCGACCGTCAATGCCGACGCGGATGACGCCGGCAACATCACCTTCGACACGGCACTGGACCTGGCCTTTGTCAGCGGCGCCACGACCTGGCTGGATTTCCGGGCCGAGAACGACATCCTGATCAACGATCCGCTGCGCTGGACCGGGCCGGGACGCATGTCCCTTGCTGCCCGTGCCGACATCGTCCTGGGCGCGCCAGTGACCTGGACCGGCACGCTTGCGCTGGAACTGACGGCGGGCCGCAGCATGGCGCTGAACGCACCGATCAGCGGCATGGCCGGGGTCCTGACCCTGCAGGCACCGCTGATCACCGCGACGGGTGCGGTCGCCGTGGATCGCTTCCAGCTGGGCGATGGCTCGGGCTGGCGGCAGGTGGCGGCGGTGCTGCCGGCGTTCTATGCCCGCGATTTCAGCCTTCTCCCCGGCGCGGGTTTTCTACGCGCCAGCGGCGGCGCCGGCACCACCGCCAGCCGCTATGTCATCGGCGATGTCTATGGGCTGCAGGGCATCGGATCGGCCGGCCATGGGGGTGCGCATTACCTGCTGGGCAGCGACATCGACGCCGCGGGGACCGCCGACTGGCGCCTCGGCGCCGACTGGCGCCTCGGCGCCGGTTTTCGTCCGATCGGAAACGAGGAGACGCCGTTCACCGGCAGCCTCGAGGGCGCGGGGCACGCCGTCACCGGCCTGACCCAGACCGTGAATTTCCCAAGCGAGTTCCAGCCGGGCGGGCTGGGCGGCATGTTCGGCGCCATCGCGGGCGCCAGTATCCGCAACCTGCGCCTGCTGGATCTGGACATCAGCGCGCCGATGATCCCCGGCGCCAGCATCGGCGGCCTGGTCGGAACCACGGTGGGCGAGGCCGCGAACCTGATCGAGAACGTGCAGCTGACCGGCAACATCGCCATCGGCTCGGACAGCCTAGGCGGCGACGGCGGCGGCAGCTATGGCGGTCTGGCCGGATATTTTGGCGCCGGGCGCATCGCCAGCGCGGTGTCGCGCGTGGCGCTGGACTATTCCGACCTGAACATCGGCTCGGAGGACGAGTTGTATGTCGGCGGGCTGGTCGGCCAGAACGCGGGCACGATCACCCGCAGTTCGGCCATCTCGGCCATCGACATCGAGGGTGACGGCAGCATCTCGGCCGGCGGGCTGATCGGCGCCAATGACGGCACCGTGACCGCATCCTTTGCCAGCGGCAGCCTTGACGCCACGCTGAACGGCTCGACCGATTTCAGCACCTTCGCAAGCATCGGCGGCCTCATGGGCGAAAACTGGGGCAGCCTGAGCGACGCCTTTGCCACCACCGCCGTCAGCACCAGCGGCAATGCGGTGGTCAATGCCGGCGGGCTGACCGGCTACAATTCCGGCACCATCGCGCGGGCGCGGGCCTCGGGGCCGCTGGCCATCTCACTGTCGGGCGCAGGTGTCGAGGAATACCAGTCATGGATCGGCGGGCTTGTGGGGCTGAACTACGGCGACATCGCCGACGCCTATGCCCTGAGCCCGGTCAGCTATGGCGGCGACCATGACGCCGTCATCGGCGGGCTGGTGGGTGGCAACGGCGGCGGCGTCGCCCGGACATTCGCCGCCGGCGCCATCACCACCGGCGGCGCCACCGGCGGGCTGACCACCGGCGGCCTGGTCGGCGACAGCGACATGGGCGAGGGCGAAGGCAGCGTCATCGCCTCGTTTTGGGACCGTCTGAGCACCGGACAGGCAGAATCGGATGGCGGCATCGGCCTGACCACGGCGCAGCTGCGCGACACCGCGGGCTTTCGCGCCCGCGCCACCGGCTGGAGCTTTTCGACCGTCTGGGCGCCCGGAGACGCCGGCGCCTATCCGCGGCTTTACAGCGTCGACCCGGTGCTCTGGGCGGTGCCGGACGCGCTGCGCATCACCTATGGCGACGCGCTGCCCACCCCCACGGGCACGGTTTATGGGCTGGGGCGCTATGTCTTTGCCTTGCCGGGCGACCTGCCGGCGGTCACCGGCATCTTCAGCCTGCCGCCCGGCGCGCGCAATGCCGGCAGCTATGCCATCGCCACGGCGGGCAGCGCCAGCTCGGCGGGCGGGATCGACTATGACATCGTGGCCTCGCCGGCCGCGCTGACCATCGACCGCGCGCCGCTGACCATCACCGCGCTGGACCTGACCCGGCGCTACGGCGATGCACGCGGCCTTGGCCTTGGCAGCGTGACGACCAGCGGACTGCGCCATGCCGACAGGCTGGAGGCCATCACCCTGGGCAGCGCCGGCGCCGACCCGCGCGCGCCGGTGGCGGGCTCGCCCTATGTGATCACGCCCTCGGGGGCGCTGATCAGCGGGCTGGGCGGCGATGTCGGCGGCAATTACATCATCACCTATGCCGCCGGCGCGTTGACCGTGACGCCTCGGCCGATCACCATCGCGGCGCTGGACAGCAGCAGCCGCTTTGGCACCGCCCCGGTCCTTGACTGGCGACTGGCCGCGGGCAGCCTGGCCACCGGCGACAGCATCACCGACGTGACCCTTTCCAGCCCCGGCCGCGCCGGCAGCCCGCCCGGAGCCTATGCCATCACCCCCTCGGATACCGAAATGACCGGCGGGGCCGAGGCGAACTATCTGGTCAGTTATGTCCCCGGCACGTTGCAGATCCTGCGGCCCAACCCGCCGCGGACCGGCAATCCGCCGCCGCCGCCCTCGCCCATCAACCCCCCGCCGCCGCACTGGCCCGCCGACACGCCCAGCTTGTTCCCGCTGCCCGATCCGGACAGTGGGGGCACCGGCCCCGGCACTCAGACCGGCACGGACACCGGCACCGGCACGGATGGCGGCACCACGCTTGCGGGCACCCCCAGCGCCGGCACCCTGCCCCCGGTGATCGACGAAACCGACCCGACCACACGCCGCCTTGTCGCCGTCTCGGACGAGGTGTCGCAGATGCTGGCCGCCTGCAGCCAGAACGAGGGCCGGACCGAGGACATGCTGGCCTGCCTGTCGCGGGCCCTGAACCGCTATTCCAGCGCGCTGGACCAGCTGTCGGCGGAACTGCCGCCCTCGCTGCGCACCGTCTCGGCGATCCTGCGCAAGGCCAGTTCCGACATCGACGCGGCGCGCGATCGCGCGCTGGCGCGGCTGGCCGGTGCCCGCACCGAGGACGAACGCCGGGCGATCCGCCGCGACGCCCTCGCCGAGGCTGGCAGCGCGCTGCGCACCGCCCGGGCCGAGATCGTCAAGCAGATCAACCTGCTGCGCGTCGAGGACCCGGAATTGGCCCGCAGCCATGCCCGGCAAGAGGGGTTGATCCTTGCGACAGTGGACAAGGCCGATGCGACGCTGCTGCGTGCGACCGGGCTTTAGCCTGATCTGCGCCGCCCTGCTGGCGCTGCTGGCACTGACAGCGGGACCGGCTGGGGCGGCGGGCCGCGTGGCGCTGATCATCGGCAATGCCGCCTATGCCCATGCCCGGGTGCTGGACAATCCCGCCCATGATGCCAGCGACATGGCCGGCGCCCTGACCGACCTTGGCTTTCAGGTCATGCTGGGCGTCGACCAGAACCGCGAGCAGATGCAGGATCTGGTGGCGCGCTTTGGCGAGGCGGCGCGGGATTCGGACGTGGCACTGTTCTTTTTCGCCGGGCACGCCTTTCAGGTCGCGGACCGCAACTATCTGCTGCCGCTGGATTTTCGCCTGACCCTGCCCGACCACGCCATCGCCCAGACCCAACCTCTGGATGCGGTCCTTGAGGTCATGGCGCAGGCCAAGGGCATCAAGATCGTGCTGCTGGACGCCTGCCGGGACAATCCGCTGCGCCTGCCCGGCGCCAGTTCCGGCCTGGCGCGCGTCGGCAGCGCCGCGGATTTCCTAATCTCATACGCGACGCAGCCCGGCGCCGTTGCCTTTGACGGCAAGGACCGCAACGGCACCTTCACCGAGGCGCTGCTGAACCATATCCGCACGCCTGCCCAGGACATCAGCGAGATGATGATCGCGGTGCGCAAGGATGTGGTGGCGCGCACCGGCGGCCAGCAGATCCCTTGGGAAAGCTCGTCCCTGACCCGGCAGTTCGACTTCAACGACGGCCCGCCGACGGTCTCGCCCGAGACGATGTTCTACCAGGTTGCGGTGCGGGCCGGGGATCCGGCGCTGATGCGGCTTTACGTCCAGCGCTATCCCGACGGCGCGCATGTCCCCGAGGTGCTGGCCATGCTGAGCGGCGGTGCCGGCGATACGGCGCGGCGCGGCATGGGCGCGGATCGCGACGCCGGCACGCAGCTTTGGCAGCTGGCGCAGCGCAGCCGCCTGCCGGCGCTGGTGGACAAGTATCTGCAGACCTATCCCGACGGCCCCTATGCCGGGGCGGCGCGGCAGTTGCGCGCCGAACTGCCCGCCGAAGCCGAGCTTGGCCCGGCCCGGCGCTGCGAGCTGATGGCCACGCATCCCCGCGACAGCACCGAATCGACCCCGGGTGTGCCCTTCGAGGTCCTGGCCAGCAGCGCCACCGAGGCCATCCGCCTCTGCGACGCAGCCATGCGGCTTGAGCCGCAGCAGCCGCGCTATGTGGCATTGGCGGCGCGCGCCTGTTTCGCCGCCGGGCTGCGCGAGCGCGGGCTGGAACTGTATCGCCAGGCGGCAGAGCGCGGCGACCTGCGCGCCATGGTCAGCCTGGCGATGCTGAAGGAATCGGGCGACGGCCTGCCCAGGGACCCGGAGGGCGCGCGGGCGCTTTACGAAAAGGCCGCCGCGGCCGGCAGCCCGGATGCGGCGATCAACCTTGCGGTGACGCTGCTGGACGGCAAGCCCGGCGCGCAGGACCGCGCCCGCGGCATCGCGCTGATGCAGAAGGCATCCGAGGCCGGGGCGGCGATCGCCACCTTCAACCTGGGCGTCCTGGCGCAAGAGCATGAATATGGCGATCCGCTGGATGCGGTGGCCCTGTTCGAGCGTGCCGCGCGCGAGGGCGAGCCGCGCGCCTATCGCGCTGCCGCCGTGCTGCTGGACGAGGGCCGCGGCACGGCGCAGGACCCGGCAGCCGCGGCGGTGCAGCTGCTTTTGGGCGTCGCCTCGGACGATGGCGCGCTGTTGCGGGAACTGACCGACAAGGGCGGCGACTGGAACCCCGGCACGCTGTCGGCGTTGCAGCAGCGGCTGGGCCGCGCCGGTCTCTACAAGGGCGGGATCGACGGCAAGCCCGGCCCGGCGCTGAGCGCGGCGCTTGCCCAATGGCGCAACGGCGGCTTTGACAGCGCGGCGCTGGCGGGCTGAACCCGCGCAGACGATAAGGCCCGCCGGTCCGGTGAGCAGGTCCCCGTTCAGGCCTGAAGGCTGCGCACACCCACCTCACCCTCACCGCGCGAGCGGATCGCGGCGACGGCGGCGATGCTGCCGGCGGCGGTGGTGAAATAGGGAATCTTGTCGTTCAGCGCCACGGTGCGGATCTCGCGCGAGTCGGCGATGGCCTGGGTGCCCTCGGTGGTGTTCAGCACCATGGCAACCTCGCCGTTCTTCATCCGGTCGACGATGTTCGGCCGGCCCTCATAGACCTTGTTGACCAGTTCCGCCTCGACGCCGGCGCCGCGCAGGAAGCTGGCGGTGCCGCCGGTGGCCAGCAGGCGAAAGCCCATGGCGGTCAGATCGCGCGCCGCCTCGGCCAGGGCCGGGGTCTTGTCGGCATCGCGCACCGAAACGAAGACCAGCCCCGCTTCCGGCAGATGCGTGCCCGCCCCCATCTGCGCCTTCAGGAAGGCGCGGGCAAAGTTGCGGTCCCAGCCCATGACCTCGCCGGTCGAGCGCATTTCCGGGCCCAGCAGCGTGTCGACGCCGGCAAAGCGCGCGAAGGGCAGCACCGCCTCCTTGACCGAGAACCAGGGCGTATGCGGATCGGCCAGCGTCAGCGGATCGGCGAAGGGCAGCGAATCCTCGGGGCCGGCATCCTGCGGATAGGCGGCGCGGGCGGGGAAATTCGCCAGCTTCTCGCCCGCCATCAGCCGCGCGGCGATCGAGGCGATGGCGCTGTCGGTGGCCTTGGCGACAAAGGGCACGGTGCGCGAGGCGCGCGGGTTCACCTCAAGGACGTAGATCACCCCGTCCTTGATGGCGAATTGCACGTTCATCAGCCCGACGACGTTCAGCGCCCGCGCCATGGCCTCGGTCTGGGCCTTCAGCTCGGCGATGGTGGCGGCGTCCAGCGTATGGGGCGGCAGCGAACAGGCCGAGTCGCCCGAATGCACACCCGCCTCCTCGATATGCTCCATGATGCCCGCGACATGGACGGACTGGCCGTCGCACAGCGCGTCCACATCGACCTCGATCGCGCCCGAGAGGTAGCTGTCCAAAAGCACCGGGCTGTCGCCCGAGACCTGCACCGCCTCGCGGATATAGCGGTGGAGCTGGTCCATGTCGCGCACGATCTCCATGGCGCGACCGCCCAGCACATAGGACGGGCGGATGACCAGCGGGAATCCGATGCGCCCGGCGATCTCCAGCGCCTCGGCGTCGGAATGGGCGATGCCGTTCACCGGCTGCTTCAGCTCAAGCTCGTGCAGCAGCTTCTGGAAGCGCTCGCGGTCCTCGGCCAGGTCGATGGCGTCCGGCGTGGTGCCGAGGATCGGGATGCCCTCCTCCTCAAGCGCGTTCGCCAGTTTCAGCGGCGTCTGGCCGCCGAATTGCACGATGACCCCGTGCAGCGTGCCGTTTTCCTGCTCGATGCGCAGAATCTCAAGCACATGCTCCAGCGTCAGCGGCTCGAAATACAGGCGGTCCGAGGTGTCGTAATCGGTCGAGACGGTCTCGGGGTTGCAGTTGATCATGATGGTCTCAAAGCCGACCTTGGTCAGCGCGAAACAGGCATGGCAGCAGCAATAGTCGAACTCGATGCCCTGACCGATGCGGTTCGGGCCGCCGCCAAGGATCACCACCTTCTTGCGGTCGGAAGGGCGGGCCTCGTTCTCGACCTCGCCCATCGCCGGGGCCTCATAGGTCGAATACATGTAGGGCGTCTGGGCCTCGAATTCGGCGGCGCAGGTGTCGATGCGCTTGAAGACCGGGTGCAGGTCATGGGCGCGGCGGGCGTGGCGGACCTGCGTTTCGGACTGGCCGGAAAGTTTCGCCAGACGGGCATCGGTAAAGCCCATCATCTTGAGCTGGCGCAGGCCCTCCAGATCCTTGGGCAGACCGGCTTCGTGCACCGCACCTTCCGCATCGACGATCTCGCGCAGGCGCGACAGGAACCAGGGATCGAAAGCGGTGGCATGGCCGATCTCGTCATCCGTCAGCCCGTGGCGCATGGCCTGGGCGATCAGGCGCAGCCGGTCCGGGGTCTGCTGGCTGATCGCCTTGATCACCGCCGCCTTGTCGGGGGCGCCGGGGATCTCGATGTCATCAAGCCCGCTCAGCCCGTTCTCCATCGAGGCCAGCGCCTTTTGCAGCGACTCGTGGAAGGTGCGGCCGATGGCCATGACCTCGCCCACGGATTTCATTGCCGTGGTCAGCTCGGGTTTCGAGCCGGGGAATTTCTCGAAGGCGAAACGCGGGATCTTGGTCACGACATAATCGATCGAGGGCTCGAAGGATGCGGGCGTGACCTTGGTGATGTCGTTGTCCAGCTCGTCCAGCGTATAGCCCACGGCCAGTTTCGCCGCGATCTTGGCGATCGGAAAGCCGGTGGCCTTGGACGCCAGCGCCGAGGAGCGGCTGACCCGCGGGTTCATCTCGATCACCACCATGCGGCCATCGCGCGGGTTGATCGCCCATTGCACGTTCGAGCCGCCGGTTTCCACACCGATCTCGCGCAGCACCGCGATGGAGCCATTCCTCATGCGCTGGTATTCGCGGTCGGTCAGGGTCAGCGCCGGGGCGACGGTGATCGAGTCGCCGGTGTGCACGCCCATCGGATCGACGTTCTCGATCGAGCAGACGATGATGGCATTGTCGGCGCGGTCGCGCACGACCTCCATCTCGAATTCCTTCCAGCCCAGAAGCGATTCATCGACCAGCACCTGCGCCACGGGCGAGGCTTCAAGCCCCGAGCGCACGATGCGTTCGTAATCGTCGCGGTTATAGGCGACGCCGCCGCCGGTGCCGCCCAGGGTGAAGGCCGGGCGGATGATCGCCGGCAGGCCGATGTCCTCGAGGTCGGCCAGCGCCTGGGCGATGCCGGCCTTGATGTCGTATTTGCCATTGGGCAGCTTCGGCGCCGCCACGATCGAGGCGCGCGGATTTTCCAGCCCGATGCGGTCCATGGCCTCGCGAAACAGCTTGCGGTCCTCGGCCATCTCGATGGCGGCACGCTGCGCCCCGATCAGCTCGACTCCGTAGCGGTTCAGAACGCCGGCATCGGCCAGCGCCAGGGCGGTGTTCAGCCCGGTCTGCCCGCCCATCGTGGGCAACAGCGCGTCGGGCCGTTCCCGGGCGATGATCTTTTCGACCACCTCGACGGTGATCGGCTCGATATAGGTGGCATCGGCCATTTCCGGGTCGGTCATGATCGTCGCCGGGTTCGAGTTCACCAGGATGACCCGATAGCCCTCTTCGCGCAGCGCCTTGCAGGCCTGGGCGCCGGAATAGTCGAATTCGCAGGCCTGCCCGATGACGATGGGACCGGCGCCGATGATCAGGATGGATTTGATATCGGTTCTTTTCGGCATGATCGTCCCTCGGGCTGGCGGCTGATAAATCGTCCGGGGTTATAGCCAAGGCGGGCAAAGTCGCAAGGGTCCGCACCGCGGGCGCGGTCAAAAAACCGCCCGCCCCGGCGATCTGCCGCCGCGCTGGACACCACCGCCGGGGCTTGCCAATCCCGCGCCCGGCGCGCAGCCTTGCGCGCAGCGCCGCTGCCGGCGGCGCCGACCCGAGGGAGGGACAGCCATGAGCCTGGCGGCCTTTGCCACCGTGCTTTTCGCCGCCGCGCTGCATGCCAGCTGGAATGCCATCGTCAAGGGCGGGCGCGACAAGCTGATGATGACGGCGCTGATCGCGGTGACCGCCGCCGCCATCGCCGGTGTGGTGCTGCCCTTCCTGCGCCAGCCGGCACCGGCAAGCTGGCCCTATATCGTCGCCTCGGTCCTGCTGCAAAGCGGCTATTTCGTGCTGGTCGCGCGCATCTATCACGTCGCCGACATGAGCCAGGCCTATCCGGTGATGCGCGGCACCGCGCCGCTGCTGGTGGCGCTGGCCAGCATGGTGCTGCTGAAGGAAAGCCTGGGCGCCGGCGCGCTGCTGGGCATCGGGCTGATCTGCGCGGGTGTGCTCAGCATGGCGGCGGCGGGCGGGCGCGGCGACAATCGCGGCACGGGGCTGGCGCTGCTCAATGCGGTGGTGATCGCCGGCTATACGCTGGTCGATGGCATCGGCGTGCGCATCTCGGGGGCGCCGGCGGGCTATGCCTTCTGGATCTTCCTGCTGACCGGGTTGCCCTTCCTGGCCTGGGGGCTGGTCGCGCGCCGCGACGATTTCCTTGGCGCGATGCGCCAATACATGCTGGCCGGCCTGGTCGGAGGCATCGGCACCTCGGCCTCCTACGGGCTGGCGCTCTGGGCGATGACGCTGGCGCCGGTGGCCATGGTCTCGGCGCTGCGCGAGACCTCGATCCTGTTCGGCGCCGCGATCTCGGGGCTGATCCTGCGCGAGACGGTCGGCCGGGCGCGCATCGCTGCCGCCTGCCTGATCGCCGCCGGCGCCATGGCGCTGCGCCTGGCCTGACAGCACAGCGCCGGGGTCCTTGCCGCCCGGATGGCGGCCCTAGCCGGGCAGCTGTTCCTCGGCCTTCTGCGCCAGCGCCTCGGCGCGCGCCGCCAGTTCCGCCATGGCCTCGACCACCGTGGGCGGCAGCACCGGCACCTCGACGCGCTGCGGATTGGTCTTCAGCCGGGTGATCTCGCGGTCGGCGGCGGCCGCGCGATCCTCAAGCCCCAGGGTGCGCTCGGCCAGCATCAGCCCGGCCAGCAGCAACAGGCGCGGCTCGGGCATGCGGCCGGCCTGCTGCAAGATCACCTGCGCCTCGGCATCCAGGAGCGCCGCGGCGCGTTTCAAGAGCCGCTCCTCGCCCTCCTGACAGGTCAGGGCATAGGCCTTGTGTCCGATCGAGAAATCCACTTCCGCCATGGCTCAGCCCCTTTCCACATCCGCGTCCAGCGCAAGCTCGGCCTGGGCGTCCATACGTTCCAGCGTCGCCAGCATGTCGCCCAGTTGCCCGACCTCGGCGGCGCGCGCCGCGCGCAGCGATTCGATCTCGGCCTCGAATGCGGCCCGGATGCGCTCGGCAGGCTCGCCCGCGGCCTCGAGCAGGGCGCGATTGGCGGCGGCCAGTGCCTCATTGGCGGCGCTCAGCCCCGCCGCCTCCTGCCCGGCGGTGACCAGGCGCTGATGCGCCTCGGCCAGCCGCGCCTCGCAGGCGGCCAGGCTGGCGCCCTGGCTTTCGTGCAGGGCCACCAGTTCCTGCGACAGGCGGCGGTTTTCCTGGCGCAGCGCCTCGTCCCCCGCCGCTTCGCCTTCCGCCGCCTTGCCGCGGGCCGCGACCGCTTTCTCGATGTGGCGGTCGATGCGTTCCAGCGCCGCGGTCAACCGCTTTTCGCTGGCGTTCAGCTCGTTCCTCATGGGCCCGGATCCTTTCAACTCGCTCGTCCCCGCTGCTGGCGTTTTTTCACTTTGTGGCACCCTGTGGCCGATATGACAAGAACGCCGGCGCGCGCGGCGACCGCCATGGGCGGCAGCGGCTTTTCAGCCCCGGCACCGCTGCCTATAAGACGGCAGGCCCAGAACGGAGAGACAGCCAGATGCGCAGCGCAACCATCATCCGCGAGACGGCCGAGACCCGCATCGAGGTCACGCTGAACCTTGACGGGACCGGCCGCTATGACAACCAGACCGGGGTCGGCTTTTTCGATCATATGCTGGACCAGCTGGCGCGGCATTCGCTGATCGACCTGACCGTGCGCGCCAGGGGCGACCTGCATATCGACGACCACCACACGGTCGAGGACAGCGGCATCGCCATCGGCCAGGCGCTGTGCCGCGCGCTGGGCGACAAGCGCGGCATCCGCCGCTATGGCAGCTTTCACCTCGCCATGGACGATGCGCTGATCCGCGCCGCGCTTGACCTTTCGGCGCGCCCCTATCTGGTCTGGAACGTGGATTTCCCGACCGCGAAGATCGGCAGTTTCGACTGCGAACTGGTGCGCGAATTCTTTCAGGCGCTGGCGGTGCATGGCGGCATCACGCTGCATGTCGACCGCCTGCACGGGCTGAATTCGCATCACATCGCCGAGGCCGCCTTCAAGGCCGTGGCCCGCGCCCTGCGCGAGGCGGTCGAGCCGGATGCGCGCATGGCGGGCGTGCTGCCATCGACCAAGGGGGCGCTATGATGCGGGTGGCGCTGGTCGATTACGACAGCGGCAACCTGCATTCGGCCGCGAAGGCCTTTGCGCTGATGGGGCGCGAGGCCGGGGCCGAGGTGGTGGTGACCTCGGACCCCGAACAGGTCGCGCGCGCGGACCGCATCGTGCTGCCCGGCGACGGCGCCTTTCCGGCCTGCCGCGCGGCGCTGGACGCGGTGCCGGGCCTGCACGAGGCCCTGCACGAGGCGGTGCTGGCGCGCGGCGTGCCCTTCATGGGCATCTGCGTCGGCATGCAGATGCTGGCCGATCTGGGCCATGAATACCGCGACACCCCGGGCCTTGGCTGGATCGGCGGCGAGATCGCGCCGATCCGCGCCCCCGGTCTGAAGGTGCCGCACATGGGCTGGAACGATCTGACCCTGCATGCCGCGCATCCGGTGCTGGCGGGCATCGCCAGCGGCGATCACGCCTATTTCGTGCACAGCTGGCAGTTTTGCACCCGCGATCCGGCGCATCTGCTGGCCTCGGTCGATTACGGCGGCCCAGTGACGGCGGTCGTCGGGCGCGACAATATCATCGGCACGCAGTTCCACCCGGAAAAGTCCCAGGCCCTGGGCCTGCGCATCATCGCGAATTTCCTGCGCTGGCGTCCCTGAGGGGCGGCGCGGCAGCCAGGACCCCGCTGATGCCTGATCCACGGGCAGAGAAACCACGGGCGCGATCCGCAGGGCCAGCCTTGGCGACCGGGCGGGCAGCCCGGCCAGGCCGCTGATCCCGAAGCCGCCGCACGGCGCCCGTGCTCACTCGCCCGCCGGCTCGATCGCCGGGTTCAGGCCGATGCGCCGCCGCAGCCAGGCCCCGGCCCGCAGCTGCCCGCCATGGATGACCGAAAACAGCGAGGGCACGAAAAGCAGCGACAGCAGCGTGGACAGCAGCAGCCCGCCGATCACCGCGATCGCCATGGGCGCGCTGAACTCGGCGCCCTCGCCGCTGCCGATGGCCGAGGGCACCATGCCCGCGGTCATGGCGATGGTGGTCATCACGATGGGCCGGGCGCGCTTGTGCACCGCATCGAGGATCGCCTCGCGCCGGGGCGTGCCGCGGTCGATGGCGCTGACCGCGAACTCGACCAGCATGATGGCGTTCTTGGTCACGATCCCCATCAGCATCAAAAAGCCGATGACCACCGCCATGCTGATGGCATTGCCGGTCAAAAACAGCGCCAGGATCGCGCCGCCGATGGCCAGCGGCAGCGACATCAGGATGGCGATCGGGGTGATGAAACTGTGAAACAGCAGCACCAGCACGACATAGGTCAGCATGACGCCCGAGACCATCGCCACCGTGAAGGCCTGGAACACCTCGCCCATGATCTCGGCATCGCCCGAGGGCTGGATCTCGGTTCCGGGCGGCAATTCGACCTGCCCTTGCAGCTCGGTGACCCGGGCGCTGACCGGCCCCAGCAGCGCCCCGCCCGCCAGATTGCCCGAGACCGTGGTGCGATAGCGCCGGTCATAGCGCCCGATCTCGGTGGCGCCGGCCGAGAGCGAGATCTCTGCCACCGCCTCGAGCGGCAGCTGGCCGGAAAGGCTGGGCACGCGCAGGTTGCGCACCGTCATCAGGTCGCGGCGCGCGGCCTCGTTGAGGCGCGTGACGATCGGGATCTGCTCGTCGCCGGTGTTGAAGCGCGCCAGGTTCGATTCGCTGTCGCCCAACGTCGCCACGCGCAGGGTGGTGGCCAGGGCAGAGGCGGTGACGCCAAGCTGCGCCGCCACCCCGGGGCGCGGATGGATCTGGATCTCGGGGCGCTGCAGGCTGGCCGAGGAGGTGACACCCTCCAGCACCGGCAGGGGCTTCATCGCCGCCATCAGCCGCTCGGCCGCCAGAGCCGCGCCCGCCTCGCTGTCGCCCAGGACCGAGATCGACAGGTCGGCATTGCCCTCCTCGTTCTGGAAGTTCAGCCGCATGTCGGGAATGTCGGTCAACTCGCGCGCCAACTCGTCCTCGATGGCAAAGCTCGAGCGCGCGCGCTCTTCCTTGGGGCCGTAGTTGACGGTCAGCTTTGCCTTGGTCACGTCGCTGTCGCCGCCATTGACAAAGACCGAGCGCACCTCGGGCACCGCTGCGATCCGCCCCGAGACGAGCCGCGCGGCGGCGGCGGTGTCCTCGACCGTGGCGCCGGGGGGCAGTTCGATGCTGATCTGGCTGCGCCCGACATCCTGCGCCGGGACGAATTCGGTCGGCAGCAGCGTGGCCGACCAGATCGAGCCGGCAAAGACCGCCAGCCCCAGCAGCAGCGTCAGGGCGCGGTGGCGCAGCGTCCAGCGCAGCACCGCCATCAATGCCCCCAGCACCGGCCCGTCGCGCGGCGCCGCACCATGGTGGCCGCCGCGCAGGAAATAGGCGGCCAGCATCGGCGTGATCAGCCGCGCCACCAGCAGCGAAAACAGCACCGAGACCGCCACTGTCAGGCCGAACTGCTTGAAATACTGCCCCGGGATGCCGCCCATGAAACTGACCGGGGCAAAGACCGCCACGATGGAAAAGCTGATGGCGATGACGGTCAGGCCGATCTCGTTCGCCGCCTCCATGCTGGCCTGATAGGGGGGCACGCCCATATTGATGTGGCGCACGATGTTCTCGATCTCGACGATGGCATCGTCGACCAGGATGCCGGTGACCAGGGTGATCGCCAGCAGGCTGATGCCGTTCAGCGTGAAGCCCAGCCAATACATGACAAAGAAAGTTGGGATGATCGACAGCGGCAGCGCCACGGCGGCGATCAGCGTCGCGCGCCAGTTGCGCAGGAACAGAAACACCACCACCACTGCCAGGGCCGCGCCCTCGTAAAGCGTGTCCATGGTGGAATGGTAGCTGCCCGAGGTATGGGTGGTCGCATCGTCGATCAGGGTGATCTGCGTGCCGGGATGGCGCGCGGCGATGGCGGCGACGCGCGCCTTGCTGCCGTCGCCCGCCACAAGGTCGGACTTGCCCGAGCCGCGAAACACCCCGAAGGCGACCACGGGCTGGCCGTCGAGCAGCGCGAACCTGCGCGCCTCGGCGGCGCCGTCGCTGACGCGGCCCAGCTGGTCCAGCCGCACCGTGCGCCCGTTCGCGATCAGGATGGGCGTCGCCGCCAGCCGCGCGACATCCTCGGCCGAGCCAAGGGCGCGGATGCTGAATTCGCTGCCGGCCAGATCGCCGCGCCCGCCGCCCATGTCGATGTTCTTGGCGCGCAGCTGTTCGGAAATCCCGGCCACGGTCAGGCCGAAGGCCATGATCCGGTCGGGGTCGAGATCGACGTTGATCTGGCGCTCGGCGCCGCCGATGCGCGAGACGCTGGCCACGCCCGGCACCGTCAGCAGCTCGCGCGCCAGCACGTCGTCGACGAAATCGGACAGTTCGGCGATGGATTTGCGCGGGTCGCTGACCGCATAGGTCAGGATCGCGCCGCCGCTGATGTCGATACGGTGGATCTGCGGCTCGACGATGGAGTCGGGCAGGTCGGCGCGCACCCGGGCCACGGCATCCTTCACGTCGTTCACCGCCCGGTCGGTGTCGGTCTCAAGCTCGAACTCGACATAGATGCGGGCGGAACTGTCGGTGGCGGTGGCGGTGATGTGGCGCACGCCGCTGATCGAGGCCACGGCATCCTCGATCGGCTGGATCACCTGCCGCGACAGCTCGCTGGGCGCAGCGCCGGGCTGCGCCACGCTGATGCTGACCAGCGGCAGATCGATATTGGGCATGGCGGTGACCGGCAGGCGGCTGAAACTGTAAAGCCCGACCAGCAGCAAGACCAGGAACAGGGCGACGGGCGGCACCGGATGCCGGATCGACCAGGCCGAGAAATTCATGGCGCCGCCCGCACCAGATCGCCGCTGCGGAAAAAGGCCCCGGCGCGGGCGACGACCTGTTCGCCCACCTCGAGCCCCTGCAGGATCTCGCGCCGGTCGCGCCAGATCAGGCCGGCGCGCACCGGCCGCGTCTCGATGCGGCCGTCGCGCACCACCTGCACCCGCGCGCCCTGCGCGTCGGCCAGCACCGCGGCCACCGGCACGGTCAGCGCCTCGCGCCGGTCGGTGATGATCCAGCCGCTGGCAAATAGCCCCGGCCGCAGCCGCGGATCCTGCTGCAGCGCGATGCGCGCCAGCCCCAGCCGCGTCGCCGGATCGACCTCGGCCGGAGCAAGGCGCAATTGCCCCGCCAGGGGACCGATGCCCGCGACCTCAAGTTCGGCGGTGTCGCCGGGCCGGATCTGGCTGACCGCGGTCTCGATCACCTCGGCGGCCAGCTCGATCTCGCCGCCGGCGACCAGGGTGAAGAGTGGCGGACCGCCAGTCGTGGAATTGGCGCCCAGCACGGCATTGCGGCCGATCACCACGCCATCCACCGGCGCCAGCACCCGCGCATAGGACAGGTTCAGCCGCGCGATGGCACGCGCGGCCTCGGCCGCGGCCAGCGCCGCCCGCGCCACCGCAAGCCCGTCGGCGGCGGAATCGGCCGCCGCCCGCGCCGCGACCTCGGCGGCGATCACCTGGTCCAGCACCGCCTGGGCGGCATTGCCGCTGTCGCGCAGGCTGCGGGTGCGCGTCAGCGCCGCCTCGGCCTGCACCAGCGCCGCGCCGGTGCTGGCGATCTGGTTCTCGGCCTGATGCACGCCGGCCTCGGCGCGCTGCCACTCGGCCTCGGCCTGGGTCAGCTGCGCGGCCAGCGCGGTGTCGGACAGCCGCAGCAATTCGTCCCCGGCCTTCACGCTGTCGCCCAGTTCGGCCGAAATCGCGGTGATCTTGAAACCCGCGACATTGGCATGCACCTCGGCCAGCTGCCGCGCCACCAGCGAGCCCGAGACCGGCACCCGCGCCTCGATCTGCCGGTGCTCGGCCGTGGCCAGCGTCACCAGCGGCAGGTCGGCCTGCACCGCGGCGCCGGCCGTTTCGGCCGCGACGGGCCCTGCCGCGCCCGACAGCGCAACAGCGGCCGCCAGGGCCCGGATGATGCTGCGCGCTGCCGTCATGATCCTTCCCATCCGCCCTTCGCGCGCACAACATAATGGGTGCGTGCCCCGGCAACAATGCCGCCGCGGCCTAGAAGGACACGCCGACCCCCGGCAGCCTCAGCTCGCCGATCAGCTCGCGCAGTTCCTGGCGCGCGGCGATGTTGGACATGCTCAGCTGTTCGGTGCCGATGTCCTTGAGATCGAGCAGCGTCAACCCGCGCGGGAACAGTTCGCGAAAGATCACCCGTTCGGAAAATCCCGGCGCCACGCGAAAGCCGATGCGTTTCGACAGCATGTCCAGCGCGCCGCCGACCTTGCGCTTGTTGTGCATCGCCTGGGTGCCAAGGCGGTTGCGCAGCACCAGCCAGTCGATCGGCCCCGCGCCCGCCTCGCCGCGCAGTTGCCGCGCCGACCAGACCATCTCGGCATAGATCGAGGGGCCGAGGATCTTGCCCTCGGGCGAAAGCCGCGCCAGCAGGTCGAAATCGATGAAACTGTCGTTCATCGGCGTGATCAGCGTATCGGCCAGCGTATGCGCCATCTGGCTGAGCCTGGTATGCGAGCCGGGACAGTCGAGCAGGATGAAATCACATTCCGCCTCAAGCGCGCCGACGGCGCGCGACAGCGGGTCGATGCCGTCGCTTTCGGGTTCGAGATGACCCAGCAGCGGGCCTGGCAGGTCCAGCCCCTCGCGCTGGGCGAAATGGGCGCGGTTTTCCAGATAGCGGCCGAAGCTGCGCTGGCGCACGTCCAGATCCAGGGCGCCGACACGGTGGCCCATGCGCGCCAGCGCCGTCGCCACATGCATCGAGGTCGTGGACTTGCCCGATCCGCCCTTTTCATTCCCGACGACGATGATATGCGCCACGACTCCTCCCGATTGGCCGGCTGATGCGGCGGCAACCTTAGGGCGCGGGCGGGGCGATGAAAAGCGCCTGCCGGACATGCGAGACGCCGCCCCGGGGGGCGGCGCCAACGTCGCGGTGCCTGTCGCGGCTCAGAAGCCGAGGCCGGCGTATTTGTTCTTGAACTTCGACACGCGACCGCCGGTGTCCATCAGCTTGGCCGAGCCGCCGGTCCAGGCCGGATGCGAGTTCGGATCGATGTCGAGCGACATGGTGTCGCCTTCCTTGCCCCAGGTCGAACGCACGGCATAGGTGGTGCCATCGGTCATCTTGACCTGGATCAGGTGATAGTCGGGATGGATGTCTGCTTTCATGGCGCGTCTCCTCAGGCCTTGGCGTCGGCTTTGGGCTTGTAGTTGCTGACCTCGGCGATGCGGGCCGATTTGCCGCGACGGTCGCGCAGGTAGTAAAGCTTGGCGCGGCGCACGCGACCGCGGCGCACGACGGTGATCGAATCGACATTGGTCGAATACAGCGGGAAGACGCGCTCGACGCCCTCGCCGAAGCTGATCTTGCGCACGGTAAAGGACGCGCCGATGCCGCCGCCCTTGCGCGAGATGACCACGCCTTCGTACATCTGCACGCGCGAGCGCGAGCCTTCGGTGACTTTATAGCCGACGCGCACGGTGTCGCCGGCCTTGAAATCCGGGATTTCCTTGCCGAGCGCGGCGATCTGCTCGGCTTCGAGTTGGGCGATCAGGTTCATCGCTGGTTTTCCTCTTCTGGCTCGCGGTAGTTCCGCGATTGGTCTGATGCGCCCGAGAGCTGTCGGTCCTTTGCCGGGTCCATACGGGTTTCGTATGCCCGCCACAGGTCGGGGCGGCGTTCCTTGGTCAGCCTTTCGGCCATGTCGCGTCGCCAACTGGCAATGGCCGCGTGATTTCCCGAGAGCAGGACTTCCGGGATCGCGCGGCCTTCCCAAAGGGCGGGCTTCGTATACTGGGGATGTTCCAGCAGGCCACCATGGTCCGGGGAAAAGGATTCCTCGGCCAGAGACGCCTGATTCCCCAGCACGCGCGGTATAAGGCGAACCGTCGCGTCGATCAAGACCTGCGCCGCCAGTTCGCCGCCGGTCAGGATATAGTCGCCGATGCTGATCTCCTCGATGTCATGGGCGTCCAGCACGCGCTGGTCCACGCCCTCGAAACGGCCGCAGATCAGGGTCATGCCCGGGCCCGAGGCCAGTTCGCGGGCGCGCGCCTGGGTAAAGGGGCGCCCACGCGGCGAGAGATAGATCACCGGCAGGCCGGATCCGGCGTCGCGCAGCGCCGCGTCCATGACATCGGCGCGGATCACCATGCCGGCGCCGCCGCCCGCGGGCGTGTCGTCGACATCGCGGTGTCGGCCGATGCCGAAGGGGCGCAAGTCGGTGCAGCGCAGGTTCCACAGCCCTTCGGCCAGCGCCCTGCCGGTCAGCGACAGGCCAAGGATGCCGGGGAAAGCCTCGGGGAAAAGGGTCACGACCTGCGCGGTCCAGGCACCCCTGACCTGCGACTCGGCCATCAGGTCGCGCGGCTGCATGCTGGCGCGGATCGACAATCGGCCGTGCGATTTCAGGCCCTTGGCGGTCATTCTTCCGGCTCTTCCTCGGGCGGGTCGGCGATGATGCGCCCCGCGGCCAGATCGACCGTGGGCACAAAGGCGCGGGTAAAGGGCAAAAGCAGGGTCTGGCCGCGGCCCGGGCCTTGGATTTCCAGGATGTCGCCGGCGCCATGGTCATAGATGGCGCGGACGGTGCCGAGCAACGCGCCGCCGGTGTCATGCACCGACAGCCCGATCAGGTCGCTGTGATAGAATTCGTCGTCGGGCAGCGCCGGCAGCCGCGCGCGTTCCACCCAAAGCGTCACGCCCTTCAGCGCCTCGGCGTCCTCGCGCGTCTCGACGCCCGAAAGCCGGGCGCCAAGCCCGCCGGTCACCGGCCGCGTCAGCCGCACGCTGAACGCGCGGCTGCCATCCTCGGAACAGAGCGGACCATAGGCGGCGATATCTTCGGGGTTCGAGGTGAAGCTTTTCAGCCTGACCTCGCCCCGGACGCCAAAGGCGCCTGCAATCGCGCCGACACAGACCCGCCCGGTCATGGCTTATTCCGCGGCGGGCTCGGCGGGTGCGGCTTCACGGGCGGCGCGCTTGGCGGCGCGTTCCTTGGCGGCCTTGCCCGGCTCGCCCTTCTTCAGGTTCTGGCGCTCGGCCTTGGCCTTCACGCCGGCGGATTCAAGAAAGCGCGCCACGCGGTCGGTCGGCTGCGCGCCCTGCGACAGCCAGTATTGCACCCGCTCGAGGTCCATCTTGATGCGGTCTTCCGAATCCTTGGCCAGAAGCGGGTTGTAGGTGCCCAGCTTTTCCAGGAAGCGCCCATCGCGCGGCATGCGCGAATCACTCGCGACGATGGCGTAGTGCGGACGTTTCTTCGAGCCACCACGGGCCAGGCGGATTTTCATTGCCATTGGTTTTCTCCTTGAAAATGGCGGGGTTGACGGGGAAACCCCGCGTCAGTTCTGGTATTGCTCGTGATGCCGGATGACTTCGGCGATCACGAAATTCAGGAATTTGCGCGCGAATTCCGGGTCGAGGTCGGCCTCGCGCGCGAGGCGTTCCAGCCGCTCGATCTGGCTCGCCTCGCGGGCGGGATCGGACGGAGGAAGGTCGTGTTCGGCCTTGAGGCGGCCGACGTTCTGCGTGTGCTTGAACCGCTCGGCCAGCGTATAGACCAGGATCGCGTCCAGCCGGTCGATGCTGGCGCGATGCTCTTTCAGCAGCTCGGCGGCGCGGGTGGTCGTGTCGGTCATGCGGACCTCGGGTGGCGATAGACAAGGCAGGGATGGCCCAGCACCGCGCCCTCGCGCTCGACCGTGGCGCCCAGACGCTCGGCCAGGGCGCGCGAGCGGCGGTTTTCGGGCACGATCAGCGAAACCAGCGGCCCAAGGCCAAAGATGTCGCGGGCAGCATTGCGGGCGGCCAGCGCCGCCTCATGGCCGATGCCGCGCCCCTCGAAACCCTCGTAAAGATGCCAGCCCAGTTCCGGTTCGGGCCAGTCGGCGTGGTGGATGACCCCTGCCCGGCCGGCGACGGCGCCGGTGGCTTTTTCCTCGATTGTCCACATGCCATGACCGCGCAGCAGCCAATGTCCCACCGCCGAGCTGAGCCGCAGCCAGCTTTCGTAACGGTTGCAGGGTCCACCGACCCAGCGCGAGCGTTCCGTGGCATAGAAGGCCACCATCGGCTCCAGATCCTCAAGCCGCGGGGCGCGCAGGATCAGCCGGTCGGTTTCGACCAGCGGGACATCGACAGAAAGGGTGGTGGCTGCCCCCATCATTTCTTTCCGAACAGGCCCGACAGCCCGCCGGGCAGGCCCATGCCGCCCAGCTGCCCGCCCAGGCCCTTGCGGTCCTGCAGCATCCTGGTCGCCTCGGCCATCTGTGCGGGATCGACATTACCCATGTCGGGCAGCCCGCCGCCCTTGCCGGTCATGGCGCGCATGGCCTGTTTCAGCATGCCGCCCTTGCCCATCTTGCCCAGCTTCTTCATCGTGTCGGCCATCTGCTTTTGCATCTTCAAAAGCTTGTTCAGTTCGGCCACGTCCATGCCGGCGCCGGCGGCGATGCGCTTCTTGCGGCTGGCCTGCAAAAGGTCCGGATTGGCGCGTTCCTTTTTCGTCATCGAATTGATCAGCGCTACCTGCCGGCGGATGGCGGTGTCGTCAAAACCGGCGGCCTCGGCCTGCTTGGCCATCTTGCCCATGCCCGGCATCATGCCCATGATCGACTGCATCCCCCCCATCTTGAGCATCTGCTCAAGCTGGTTCTTCAGGTCGTTCATGTTGAACATGCCCTTTTGAAAGCGCTTCATCATGCGCTCGGCCTGCTCGACCTCGAGAACTTCCTGCGCCTTTTCCACCAGGGCAACGATGTCGCCCATGCCAAGGATGCGGCCGGCGATGCGCTGCGCGTCGAAGACCTCGATCGCGTCCATCTTTTCGCCAAGGCCGACAAAGCGGATCGGCTTGCCGGTGACGGCGCGCATCGACAGCGCCGCGCCGCCGCGGCCGTCGCCGTCCATCCGCGTCAGCACCACGCCGGAAATCCCGACCTTGCCATCAAATTCCGTGGCGACGTTCACCGCGTCCTGGCCGGTCAAGCCATCGACGACCAGCAGGGTTTCACGCGGCGAGGCCACGTCGCGGACCGCCTGCACCTCGTCCATCAGCACCTGGTCGATATGCAACCGCCCGGCGGTGTCCAGCATGTAGACATCATAGCCGCCCAGCGTCGCCTGCTGCTTGGCGCGTTTCGCGATCTGCACGGCGTTCTCGCCCGGCACGATCGGCAGGGTATCGACGCCGATCTGCTGGCCGAGGATCGCCAGCTGCTCCATCGCCGCCGGGCGGTTGGTGTCGAGCGATGCCATCAGCACGCGCTTCTTCTCGCGGTCCTTCAGGCGCTTCGCGAGTTTCGCCGTGGTGGTGGTCTTGCCCGAGCCCTGCAGGCCGACCATCAGGATCGGCGCCGGCGGGTTGTCGATGCGCAGCGCGTCCGGCTCGCCCTCGCCCTGCAGGGTCTTGATCAACTCGTCATGGACGATCTTGATCACCTGCTGGCCGGGGGTGATGGATTTCGTCACCGCGCTTCCGGTGGCCTTGTGCGTCACCGATTTCACAAAGCTGCGCGCCACCGGCAGCGACACGTCCGCCTCCAAGAGCGCGACGCGCACCTCGCGCATCGCGGCGGTGACATCGTCCTCGCTCAGCGCGCCCTGCTTGGTCAGCCGGTCAAAGACGCCGCCCAGCCGGTCGGAAAGATTCTCGAACATGGGCGGGCCTCCTTGCGGTCCAGATCCAAAACGTTTCGGCCCCCGTGGGCGCAACGCGCTGACGGGGGGCGATCCCCGCGCATGCGGGGACCGGAAGGCTGGTCCTTCCGGGAATTCCGGGGCCTTTTACCCGGGCGCAGCCCCCGAGTCAACGAAGGCCGCGCGCATTCCACCCCGGATCAGGCGGCGAGGCGGTCCATCGCCTCTTGCGCACGCGCCAGCCCGGCCTCGCGGTCCTGGGCCAGCCGGTCGGCGGCGACGAATTCGACATCGGTGATGCCAAGAAAGCCCAGGATATGGCGCAGATAGCCCGAGGCGAAATCCAGTTCCGACCCGAAGGGCGTGCCGGCAGCGACATAGGCGATGATGGCGCGCTTGCCCTTCAGCAGCCCCTCGGGGCCGGTCTCTGTATAGCGGAAGGTGACGCGGGCGCGGGTGATCTGGTCCAGCCAGTTCTTGAGCTGCGCGGTCAGGGTGAAATTGTAGACCGGCGCGCCGATCACCAGCACATCGGCCTGCTGCACCTCGCGCACGAAGGCGTCGGAAATGTCGATCAGGCGCTGCTGCTCGGCGGTCGGGTTCTCGGGCGCGAGGCGCACGGCGTGAAACCAGGCGGTATCGATGAAAGGCACGCCTTCGTTCAGGTCGCGATAGGTGACGCGGGCCGCGGGATCGGCGGCCTGCAGGCGGGCGGTGATCTCGGCGGTCAGCCGGCGCGAGACCGAGGCCTCGCCGGTGATGGCGCTGTCGAGATGCAGGATGTTCATGGCGGGCTCCTTGAATGGGTTCCCGGCAGAGTTAATGCCTTGTGGCCCTCGGCGAAACTGCGATATTCGCGCAATGTCTGTGCAGGAGCGCACAATGGAGCCCGACAGCTGGGACGACATCCGCATCGCGCTGGCCGTGGCGCGCGCCGGCACGGTCAGCGGTGCGGCGCAGGCGCTGGGCGTGCATCATGCCACCGTCATCCGCCGCATCGACGCGCTGGAGGCGCGTCTGGGCGCGCGGCTGTTCCAGCGCCACCCGCGCGGCTATGCCCTGACCGAGGCCGGGCGGGCGCTGCTGGAGGCGGGGACGCAGACCGAAGAGCGCTTCCGCCGCATGGCTGCGCGCATCAGCGGTGCGGCCGAGCGCATCGAGGGCGATCTGGTGCTGACCTCGCTGCCGGAACTCTCGGATCTGGTGATGCCGCCGCTGCTGGGGCTGCTGGCCCGCCATCCCGGGCTGCGGCTGCGCTATGTCACCGACCCGCGGCTGTTCCGGCTGGACGCGGGCGAGGCGCATGTGGCGATCCGCGCCGGCACCCGCCCGACCGAGCCCGATTACGTGGTGCGCCGCATGACCAGCGTGCTGGCGCCGCTCTATGCCGCCCCCGCCTACCTGGAGCGCCACGGCCCGGTCGCGCAGTTGGCCGGGCACCGGCTGATCCTGCCCGCCGCCGCCGCCCGCCAGGCGCCGCACATGCGCTGGCTCGAGGGCCGCATCAGCCGCGCAGACATCGTCATGGAAAGCAATGACGCCAGCGCCCGGACGGCGGCGATCCGCGCCGGGCTGGGGCTGGGCTGGCTGTTTCCGGCCCAGGCCGCGGGTCTGGTCGAGGTCATGGCGCTGCCGGAATGGGAATCGCCGCTCTGGCTGGTCAGCCATGTCGATCTGAACCGCACCCCAAAGGTGCAGGCGGTGCTGGCGGCGCTGCGCGGCGGCACCTGACCGCCGCGCCCGGGCTCAGGCCGCGGCCTCGGCGGGTTCGACCAGCGCCACGATGTCCATCATGATGCGGTTCAGCTCGAAATCCTTGGGTGTATAGACCCGCGCCACCCCCATCGCCAGCAGCCGCGCCGCGTCCTCGTCGGGGATGATGCCGCCGACCAGCACCGGCACATGGGCCAGCCCCGCCTCATGCATGCGCGCCATGGTCTCCTCGATCAGCGGCAGGTGGCTGCCCGACAGGATCGACAGGCCGACGACATGCGCCTCCTCGGCGCGGGCGCAGGCGACGATCTGTTCGGGCGTCAGGCGGATGCCGTCATAGGTGATGTCCATGCCGCAGTCGCGGGCGCGAAAGGCGATCTGCTCGGCGCCGTTGGAATGGCCGTCCAGCCCCGGCTTGCCGACCAGGAACTTCAGCCGCCGGCCAAGGCGCCGGCTGACGGCATCGACGGCCTCGCGGATCGGCTCCAGCCCCTCGGTGCGGTTCGAGGGGCTGGCGGAAACCCCGGTCGGCCCGCGATATTCGCCATGCACGGCGCGCATCACCGCGGCCCATTCGCCGGTGGTGACACCGGCCCGGGCGGCGGCGATCGAGGGCGGCATCACGTTTTGCCCCTTCTGCGCGGCATCGCGCAGCGCGACGAGGGCGGCCTCGACGGCCGTCTCGTCGCGACCCTCGCGCCAGGCCTGCAGCCGGGCGATCTGGTCCTGCTCGACCGCCGGATCGACGACCATGATGCCGCCGTCGCCGGCGACCAAGGGCGAAGCCTCGCCCTGCTGCCAGCGGTTGACGCCCACGACCACCGTCTCGCCCGCCTCGACGCGGTTCAGCCGTGCCGCGTTCGATTCGACCAGCCGCGATTTCATGTAGTCGATGGCGGCGATGGCGCCGCCCATCTCGTCGAGTGTCGCCAGTTCGGCGCGGGCGCCGGCTTTCAGCTCTTCGACCTTGGCCGCCACTGCCGGGTTGCCGTCAAACAGATCGCCATATTCCAGCAGGTCAGTTTCATAGGCGACGATCTGCTGCATCCTCAGCGACCATTGCTGGTCCCAGGGCCGCGGCAGGCCCAGCGCCTCGTTCCATGCCGGCAACTGCACGGCGCGGGCGCGGGCATTCTTCGACAGCGTGACCGCCAGCATTTCAAGCAGGATGCGATAGACGTTGTTTTCCGGCTGCTGCTCGGTCAGGCCAAGGCTGTTGACCTGCACGCCATAGCGAAAGCGGCGGAACCTCTCGTCCTCGATGCCGAAACGCTCGCGCGTGATCTCGTCCCAAAGCTCGGTGAAGGCGCGCATCTTGCACATCTCGGTGACGAAGCGGATGCCGGCGTTCACGAAGAAGCTGATGCGCCCGACCATTTCCGGAAAGCCTTCCGGCGGCACCTTGCCTTTGAGGTCATCGAGCACCGCGATGCCGGTGGCCAGCGCATAGGCCAGTTCCTGTTCGGGCGTGGCGCCTGCCTCCTGCAGGTGATAGGAACACACGTTCATCGGGTTCCATTTCGGCAGATGCTCGCGGGTATAGGCGGCCACGTCGGTGATCATGCGCAAGCTGGGTTTCGGCGGGCAGATATAGGTGCCGCGCGACAGGTATTCCTTGACCAGGTCGTTCTGCACCGTGCCCTGCAGCTGCGCGATGTCGGCGCCCTGCTCCTCGGCCACGGCGATATACAGCGCCAGCAGCCAGGGCGCCGTGGCATTGATGGTCATCGAGGTGTTCATCTGCTGCAGCGGGATCTGCTGAAACAGCGCCCGCATGTCGCCCAGATGGCAGACCGGCA
This sequence comes from Paracoccus sp. (in: a-proteobacteria), assembly GCF_039808215.1. Classification (GTDB taxonomy): domain Bacteria; phylum Pseudomonadota; class Alphaproteobacteria; order Rhodobacterales; family Rhodobacteraceae; genus Paracoccus. Next base: position 35,961 of record NZ_JBDHSP010000003.1, on the reverse strand, counting down.
CCCCGACCTTGCCCACCTCGCCGCGCGCCAGCACATGGTCGCTGTCATATCCGGTCTGCGTCGGCAGATCGAAAGCCACCGAAAGCCCGGTCTGCCCCTTGGCGAGGTTGCTGCGGTAAAGCGCGTTCGACTTCTCGGCGGTCGAGTGGCCCGCATAGGTGCGGAACAGCCAGGGTTTGTCTTTCTCGGCCACGGTGATCCCTCGCAACAAAATTACGGCAGGTTCAGCGATAGCGTAACAATCCTGCACCGTCAATTCGCCGCGATGCAGCAGGGTCATCTGTATTTTGCGACAGATTATTACAAAGCGCGCCGCCATCGTATTGCAATGTTGCGCATGCCCTCTTACAACCGGCCTTGCATGAGGCGCCGATTCTGCGTCGCGGCGCAAGACGCCGGACGCGGGATGCTAGATGAGGAAACTGACATGGCCCTGGACCACCCGACCACGATCGCGCCCTATGACGCGCCGGAAAAGGACCTCTACGAGATCGGCGAGATGCCTCCGCTCGGCTATGTGCCGAAATCGATGTATGCTTGGGCGATCCGGCGCGAGCGCCATGGCGAGCCGGACAAGGCCATGCTGGTCGAAGTGGTCGAGACCCCGCCCATCGACAGCAACGAGGTGCTGGTGCTGGTGATGGCCGCGGGCGTGAACTACAACGGCATCTGGGCCGGGCTTGGCGTGCCGATCAGCCCTTTCGACACCCACGGCGCCCCCTATCACATCGCCGGCTCGGATGCCGCGGGCATCGTCTGGGCGGTCGGCGACAAGGTCAGGAACTGGAAGGTCGGCGATCAGGTGGTCGTCCATTGCAACCAGGACGACGGCAATGACGAGGAATGCAACGGCGGCGACCCGATGTATTCGCCCAGCCAGCGCATCTGGGGCTATGAGACGCCGGACGGCAGCTTTGCCCAGTTCACCCGTGTGCAGGCGCAGCAACTGATGAGGCGCCCGCGCCATCTGACCTGGGAGGAATCGGCCTGCTACACCCTGACGCTCGCCACCGCCTATCGCATGCTGTTCGGCCATGAGCCGCATGAGCTGAAGCCGGGGATGAACGTGCTGGTCTGGGGCGCCTCGGGCGGGCTTGGCAGCTTTGCCATCCAGCTGATCAATGCCGCCGGCGCCAATGCCATCGGCGTGATCTCGGACGAGGACAAGCGCGACTTCGTGCTGTCGCTGGGCGCCAAGGGCGTGATCAACCGCAAGGACTTCAAGTGCTGGGGGCAGCTGCCCACCGTGAACACCCCCGAATACAAGGAATGGTTCACCGAGGCGCGCAAGTTCGGCAAGGCGATCTGGGACATTACCGGCAAGGGCAACAATGTCGACATCGTCTTTGAACACCCCGGCGAGGCGACCTTCCCGGTCTCGACGCTGGTGTGCAAGAAGGGCGGCATGGTGGTGATATGCGCCGGCACCTCGGGCTTCAACTGCACCTTCGACGTGCGCTACATGTGGATGCACCAAAAGCGCCTGCAAGGGTCGCATTTCGCGCATCTGAAACAGGCCAGCGCCGCCAACAAGCTGATGCTCGAGCGCCGCATCGACCCCTGCATGTCCGAGGTCTTTCCCTGGGCCGAGATCCCGCAGGCGCATCTGAAGATGCTGCGCAACCAGCACAAGCCCGGCAACATGGCCGTGCTGGTGCAGGCCCCGACCACCGGACTGCGCACCTTCGAGGATGCGCTCGAGGCCGGACGCCGCTGACCCATGATGCCGGCCCGGCGCCAGGGGCGTCCGGGCCGGCAGGTTTCGCCTAGATGAAGCCGTAAACCAGCGCGCTCATCGAGGCGAGGCCGGCGATGGTCACGAAGATGTTCGACAGCCGCCCGCGATAGCGCGCCAGCGCCGGCACCTTGCTGACCGCATACATCGGCATCAGATACAGGATCGCGGCGATGACCGGACCGGCCAGCATCTCGATCAGGCCCAGGATCGACGGGTTCAGCACCGCCGCCCCCCAGGTGGTCAGGAAGATGAACAGCGCCACGCCGCGGTTCAGATTGGCCTCACCCCGGGTGCCGTGACCGACGCCCACGCCGCGCAGCAGGCCCTTCATGCCCTCGGCCGCGCCAAGGTAATGGCCGAAGAAGGACGAGGCGATGGCCACGAAGGCCACGATCGGGCCGAACAGGCTGATGAAATTGCTGCCATAGGTATTGGCCAGGTAGGACAGCACCGGCAGGTTCTGCGACTTGGCCTCGGCCAGCTGCGCCGGCGACAGCGCCAGCACGCAGGAAAACACGAAGAACATCACGAAGCCGACCAGCAGCAGCGCGGTGCGGTAAAGGATCATCTCGGCCTTGGCCTGGCCGTTCGCGCCATAATGGCGCCGCATCGACACGGCAAACTGCGAGATCGCCGCCGCATGGCTGAACGAGAACACCAGCACCGGCAGCGTCAGCCAGATCGTGCCGACGGCGGTGCCGACGGGGGTGACCTCGCGCACCGAGGACAGGTTCCAGCCCGGGATCAGATAGATCGACACGAAGATCAGGATCGCCACCAGCGGATAGACCAGCCATTGCGTGACCATCAGCATGAAATGCTCGCCGGCCATCATGACGCCCATCAGCGCCGCGACCAGTGCGCCCGACAAAAGCCAGCGCGGCGGCGAGGCCATGCCCAGCTGGTTCACCAGGAAACTGTCGACGGTATTGGTGATGCCCACGCCATAGATCAGCACGATCGGATAGATCGACAGGAAATACAGCACGGTGATCAGCTTGCCGGCGCGCTCGCCGAAATGTTCGATGACAACCTCGGTGATGTCGGCGTCCGGACGGCTGCCCGAGCAGACGAAGCGCGCCAGACCCAGGTGCGAAAGATAGGTCATCGGCCCGATCAGCGCGGTGATGATCACCAGCGGCCAGAAGCCACCGATCCCGGCGTTGATCGGCAGGAACAGGATGCCGGCCCCGACGGCGGTGCCGAACAGGCCCAGCGTCCAGGTGGTGTCCAGACGGCCCCAGACTAGCGGTGCATCCTCATTGCTTGCAGTGGTCATTGCATCCTCCATTGACCTTTGTACGCGCAGGCCAGGAGGGCGAATCCCCCGATGCGCGAGAATCCGGGGCAGATGCACCAGAACCTGCAGGTGATTCAACTGCCAGAGTAAAATCACTCTTCACCTTGATATACATGAATTTTCCGTGATTCTCGCCCGCTTTCCGCCCGCAATCGTGGCAAACTGCCCGATTTTCGGCCGCGACCCATTCAATCTGCCCGGAACTTCAGTTAAGGAACCTGCCGACACCAACCCGAGGATTCCGCGACATGGCGCAGATCGACGACAAGCTTGCCCCCATCTATGACGAGGTGATCCGCCGCAATGCCGGCGAACCCGAGTTCCACCAGGCCGTCCGCGAAGTGCTGGAAAGCCTCGGCCGCGTCGTGGCCAAGCGCCCGGACTATCTGGAAGACGCCCTGATCGAGCGCATCTGCGAGCCGGAACGCCAGATCATCTTCCGCGTGCCGTGGACCGATGACAAGGGCCGAGTGCAGATCAACCGCGGTTTTCGCGTGCAGTTCAATTCGGCCATGGGCCCCTACAAGGGCGGGCTGCGCTTTCACCCTTCGGTCAATGTCGGCATCATCAAGTTCCTGGGCTTTGAGCAGACCTTCAAGAACGCGCTGACCGGCCTGCCGATCGGCGGCGCCAAGGGCGGCTCGGACTTTGACCCCAAGGGCAAGTCGGATGCCGAGGTCATGCGCTTTTGCCAAAGCTTCATGACCGAACTCTATCGCCACCTGGGCGAATATACCGACGTGCCGGCCGGCGACATCGGCGTGGGCGCGCGCGAGATCGGCTACATGTTCGGCCAATACAAACGCCTGACCAACCGCTACGAGGCGGGCGTGCTGACCGGCAAGGGCCTGTTCTACGGCGGCTCGCTGGCGCGCAAGGAGGCCACAGGCTACGGCAACACCTATTTCACCCGCGCCATGCTGCAGACCGGCGGCACCGATTTCGACGGCAAGACCGTGACCGTCTCGGGTTCGGGTAATGTCGCCGTCTATACGATCGAGAAGGTGCAGTCCTATGGCGGCAAGGTCATCGCCTGTTCCGACAGTTCGGGCTATGTCGTGGACGAGAACGGGCTGGACCTTGATCTGGTCAAGGAAATCAAGGAGGTGCGCCGCGGCCGTATCAGCGAATATTCCCGACTCAGGGGCAATGGCAGCTATTTCGTGAAATCCGCCGACGGCAATATCTGGGACGTGCCCTGCGAGGTCGCCATGCCCTCGGCCACCCAGAACGAACTGACCGGCAAGGACGCGAGGAAACTGGTCAAGAACGGCGTCATCGCCGTGGGCGAAGGCGCCAACATGCCCTCGACCCCCGAGGCGATCCGCACCTTCCAGCAGGCCGGCGTCAAGTTCGGCCCCGGCAAGGCGGCGAATGCCGGCGGCGTCGCCACCTCGGCGCTGGAGATGCAGCAAAACGCCTCGCGCGACCGCTGGACCTTCGAGCAGACCGAGGCCCGGCTGGCCGGCATCATGCGCGACATCCATGACAGCTGCTACGCCACCGCCGAGGAATTCGGCGCCCCCGGCGATTATGTCATCGGCGCCAATATCGCCGGCTTCATCCGCGTGGCCGAGCCGATGCGCGCCTTCGGCCTGATCTGAGCCGGGTATCCGCAGCGGGACGCGGGCCGCAGGCGCGGCCCGCCTTGCCAGACGGGTCGCGGCCGGGTAATCGGCCGCCATGCCCATGAATTTGCCGCCAAGATGCTGATCTTCATCGCCCCAAGGATCGTGCTGCTTTCGGTGCCCAAGACCGGCACCACCGCGCTTGAGCAGGTGCTGGCGCCCAGGGCCGAGATCGCCTTTCGCGCTCGCCCCGAGATCAAGCACCTGAACCTGCGGCAATATCGCAACCGCATCCGCCCGCTGCTGGCGCCGTTGGGCGGGCCTGCGTTCGAGACCGTCGCCGCCATCCGCGAGCCGCTTGACTGGCTGCGCAGCTGGTATCGCTTTCGCGCCAGAGATGAGCTGATCGGCCATGCCAACAGCACCGCCCGCATCAGCTTCGAGCAGTTCGTCACCGACTACCTGCGCCCCGAGGACCGGCCCGCCTATGCCCGGCTTGGCCGGCAGTCGGATTTCCTCAGCGACAGCCAGGGCCGGGTCGCGGTCGACCACATCTTTCGCTACGAGGCGATGCCGGCGCTGACCGGTTTTCTTGCCGCGCGGCTGAAGCTGGCGCTGGAGTTGCCGCGCGCCAATGTCTCGCCCGAGGCCGCGACCGACCTGACCCCTGAAACCGAGGCCCGCCTGCGCGCGGCGCTGGCGCCGGACCTCGCCATCTGGCAGGCCGCGCGTCAGGCGCCGTAAAGCGCCCTGCCCCGGTCCTCGAAGGCGCGCACGATGCGCGACATCGCCTCGCCAAAGACGACGCCGATCACCTTGCCCAGCAGGGCGCTGCGGAATTCGAAATCGACAAAGAACTCGACCCGGCTGCGCCCGCCGGGCAGGTCGGCAAAGGTCCAGCCGCTGCGCAGATATTTGAACGGGCCGTCCAGATATTCGGTGTCGATGCGCCGATCGTCCGGCCACAGCGTCACGCGCGAGCCGAATCGCTCGCGGAAGACCTTGAAGCTGATGACCAGATCCGCCTCGACCACCTCGCTGCCCTCGGGGCCGGGGCGACGGGCGCGGATGCGGGCGGCGGTGTTCCAGGGCAGAAATTGCGGATAGCTTTCGATATCGGCGACCAGCGCATACATCTGGTCGGCGGTATAGGGCAGGATGCGGCTGTCGCTGTGATGGGGCAAGACCAGGTTCCGGGCGGGTTTCCGTTTCGGGCAGCACTAGCAAAGGACGACGGGAATGAACAACCTCATCTGGCTGCTGCGAGCCTCGCGCTGGGCACGCCACCCGCCGGGCGCCCGCAGGGTGGTCATGGTTCTGGCAATCATCGCCCTGGGGCTGGCGCTGGCCGGGCTTGAGCATTTCGGCCTCTGGCCGGACTGGGCCACCGCCGAGCGCCCGCGCGGCATCCATCTGCAGCGCCCCTGACCCCCCAGCGCGTCACAGCCCCGCCCGTCACAACCCAAGCGCGCCGAAGGTGTCGCAGGTGCGCATCTGCCCCGAGACGAAGCCCCGCTTGAACCAGGCCTGGCGGTCGGCCGATGAGCCATGGGTAAAGGCGTCGGGCATCGGTGCGCGCCCGGCCTTGCGCATCAGCGTGTCGTCGCCCACCGCCGCGGCGGCGTTGACCGCCTCGGCGATGTCGCCCTCGTCGATGCTGCCGAACTGCTCGCTGGCCTGGCGCGCCCAGATGCCGGCCAGGCAGTCGGCCTGCAATTCGGTCAGCACCGAGATGCGGTTGGCGCGCGCCTCGTCCGAGCGCTGGCGCTCCTGCATGGTCTTGCCAAGGATGCCCAGCTGGTTCTGGACATGGTGGCCGACCTCATGCGCCACGACATAGGCAAAGGCGAAATCGCCGCCGGCGCCCATCTTCTGCGCCATGGTGGCGGAGAAATCCGTGTCCAGATAGACGGTGCGATCGTTCGGGCAATAGAACGGCCCCATGGCCGATTGCGCCGTGCCGCAGGCGGAACTGTCGATGCCCGAGAACATCACCAGTTTCGGATCGACATAGTCGATGCCCTCCTGCGCCGGCATGACGCGGCCCCAGACATCCTCGGTATCGGCCAGCACGACCGAGACGAACTGCCCCAGTTCCTGGTCCTGGGCGGAAAGCTCGCGCGGGGCGCCGGCCTGCTGCTGGCCGCCGTCGTCGATGGCCTCGACCACGGGCGAGACATCGACCCCGAAGAAAAAGCTCATCGCCAGCACCACCAGCAGGCCCACGATGCCCAGCCCGCCCGCGCGGCGCATGCCACGCCGGTCCTCGACATTGTCGCTGCCCCGTCTGCCGCGCCATTCCATCGCCGCCCCCTGTCCGCAACCGGGCACAGACCCGCCCTGCGCGCCAGCTTGTGCCAAAGCCGGGCGGCGCGCAACTGCCTGGCTTGACAGTCGCGCCGCCAGCCCGCAGCAAGCCGGGGTTGCAGCGGGGGAATTCGGCATGTTCGACTGGGTGGTGTCTGTGATCGAGGCCTGGGGCTATCCGGGCGTCTTCCTGCTGATGGTGGCCGAGAACGTGTTTCCGCCCATCCCATCCGAGGTGATCATGCCGCTGGCGGGCTTTCTTGCCGGCTCGGGCCGGCTGTCGCTGGCGCTGACCATCCTCGTCGGCACGCTGGGCTCGGTGCTGGGCACGCTGATGTGGTATTACCTTGGCATGTGGTTCGGCGAGGCGCGGCTGAAGCGTTTTGCCGCAAGGCATGGCCGGCTGCTGACGCTGTCGCCCGCTGACATCGATGCTGCGCATGACTGGTTCCAGCGCCACGGCGCCATGGCAGTGTTCATCGGCCGCATGATCCCGGCGATCCGCACGCTGATCTCGGTCCCGGCCGGGCTGGCGCGCATGCCGCTGTGGCGGTTTCTGACCTATACGGTGCTGGGCAGCGCCATCTGGACCGGGCTGCTGACCCTGGCCGGGCTGCTGCTGCATGAAAACCATGCGCTGGTCGCGGATTGGATCGACCCGCTGTCGAAGCTGGTGGTGGCCGCGGTACTCGCGGTCTATCTTTACCGCGTCGTAACCTGGAAGCCGCATTGAACTCACGCGATTGGCACTTGCGGGCCGGCGCGCGCCGCCCTAACCCGATGCCATGAACGGATTTCACCGCAGATCACTGGCGCTTTGGGCAGGGGCGGGCTCGGCCGCGCTGCTGCTGGCGGCGCTGACCTTCCAGGCCTTCGGCTATGCGCCTTGCGAATTGTGCATCCTGCAGCGCTGGCCGCATCTGGCGGCGGCGATCGTCGCGGCGCTGGTCTGGTGGCTGGGCTGGCGGCGCTGGCTGGCGGCGCTTGGCCTGCTGGCGGCGCTTTGCGCCACCGGCTTTGCCATCTATCACGCCGGGGTCGAACTGAAGCTGTGGCAGGGCCCGCAGCATTGCTCGGGCGGGGTCGGCAGCCTGGCGCAGATGTCGACGCAGGACCTGATGGCAGCGCTGGAAAAGGCCCCGGTGGTGCGCTGCGACGAGGTGTCCTGGAGCCTTCTGGGCATCTCCATGGCCGGCTGGAACGCCATCTGCTCGGCCATGCTCTCGGCGCTGTGGCTGGCCTCGCTGCGCGGGCGCGCGCGCGTCACCGGCATCGCCTGAGCGCCGATTTCCGGGGCCGCGCCCCCGGTCAAGATTGCGCCCGGGGCGGGCATGGGCTAGACCCGTTGCGACAAAATCCTGAGGTTTTCCCGTGGCTGACATCCCCGAAAACGACGACGATACCCCCGAGAACGGCGGATCGGAACGCGCCGTGATGCATCACGACGGGCCGGTGATCGACATCTCGCACGAGATGCGGTCGTCCTATCTGGACTATGCCATGTCGGTGATCGTCAGCCGGGCGATCCCCGACCTGCGCGACGGGCTGAAGCCGGTGCACCGCCGCGTGCTGTTTGCCATGCAGGAATCGGGCAACACCCATGACAAGCCCTATCGCAAATCGGCACGACCGGTGGGCGATACCATGGGGAAATACCACCCGCATGGCGATGCCTCGATCTATGATGCGCTGGTCAGGATGGCGCAGAATTTCTCGATGTCGCTGCCACTGCTGGACGGTCAGGGCAACTTCGGCTCCATGGACGGCGACAGCCCGGCGGCCATGCGCTATACCGAGGTGCGCATGGACAAGCCCTCGGCCTGGCTGATGATGGACATCGACAAGGATACCGTCGATTTCCAGGACAATTACGACGGCAAGGACCGCGAGCCCACCGTGCTGCCGGCGCGGTTCCCGAACATGCTGGTCAATGGCGCGGGCGGCATCGCCGTCGGCATGGCGACCAACATCCCGCCGCACAATCTGGGCGAGGTGGTCGATGCCACGCTGGCGCTGATCGAGGACCCCGACCTGCCGACCGAACGCCTGCTCGAGATCATCCCCGGCCCGGACTTTCCGACCGGCGGGCTGATCCTTGGCCGCTCGGGCGCGCGCAAGGCCTATCTCGAGGGGCGCGGCTCGATCGTCCTGCGCGCCAGGACCCGGATCGAGGAGACGCGCACCGGCCGGCAGGCGATCATCCTCGACGAGATCCCCTATCAGGTGAACAAGGCCAGCCTGATCGAAAAGATCGCGGAACTGGCCAAGGAAAAGCGCATCGAGGGCATCGCCCATGTGCAGGACGAATCCGACCGCATCGGCGTGCGCGTGGTCATCGAACTGAAACGCGACGCCACGCCCGAGGTGGTGCTGAACCAACTGTTCCGCTTCACCCCCATGCAGAACACCTTTGGCGCCAATATGCTGGCGCTGAACGGCGGCCGGCCGGAACAGCTGACGCTGCGCGATTTCCTGACGCATTTCATTACCTTCCGCGAAGAAGTCGTGGCGCGGCGCACCGCCTTTGAACTGCGCAAGGCGCGCGAGCGCGCGCATGTGCTCTGCGGCCTTGCCGTGGCGGTCAGCAACGTGGACGAGGTGGTGGCGACCATCCGCAGTTCCGCCGACGCCGCCGAGGCGCGCGAGCGGCTGATGACCCGGCGCTGGCCGGCGCGCGAGATCGTCGAATACCTGCGCCTGATCGACGACCCGCTGCATCCGGTGAACGAGGACGGCACCTACAACCTGTCCGAAACCCAGGCCCGCGCCATCCTGGAACTGCGCCTGCAGCGCCTGACACAACTGGGCGTGCAGGAGGTCACGGACGAGCTGAAGTCGCTGGCCGATGCCATCCGCGAATATCTGGCCATCCTCGCCTCGCGCGAGCGGATCATGGAGATCATCTCGGGCGAGCTGCGCGAGGTGAGGTCGCTTTTCGCCGTGCCGCGCCGCACCGAGATCACCGACTGGGCCGGCGATCTCGAGGACGAGGACCTGATCGAGCGCGAGGACATGGTGGTGACCATCACCTCGGGCGGCTATATCAAGCGCACCGCGCTGGCCGAATTCCGCAGCCAGCGCCGCGGCGGCAAGGGCCTTTCCGGCATGGCCACCAAGGAAGACGATGTGGTGACCACGCTCTTTGTCGCCAATACCCATACGGAACTGCTGTTTTTCACCACCGATGGCATGGTCTACCGGCTCAAGACCTGGCGCCTGCCCCTGGGCGGGCGCACCGCCAAGGGCAAGGCCATGGTCAATATCCTGCCGATCGACAGTGGCGTGTCCATCGCCGCCTTGATGCCGGTCGATGCGCCCGAGGCGGACTGGGACGATTATCAGGTGGTCTTTGCCACCTCGGACGGCGACGTGCGCCGCAATGCGCTGTCGGATTTTGCCAATGTCATGCGCAACGGCAAGATCGCCATGAAACCGCCCGAGGGGGTGGAATTGGTCGATGTGCGCATGGCGACCGAACATGACGACGTGATGCTGGTCACCGCCCTGGGCCGGGCGATCCGCTTTCCGACCACCGATGTGCGGGTGTTCAAGGGCCGCGATTCCACCGGCGTGCGCGGCATCCGCCTGGCGGCGGGCGACCGCGTGGTGTCGATGTCGGTGATCCGCCATTTCGACGCGGACCCGGCCGAGCGCGAGGCCTATCTGAAGATGCGCCGCGCCGTGGCCGGCGCACTGGACGACGGCGCCGAGGCCGACGAGGATGAGGACAGCGTCGCCGAGGGAAGCATCACCCAGGAACGCTATGCCGAGATGTCGGCGGCCGAGGACCTGATCCTGACCATCACCGCCCAGGGCGCCGGCAAGATCAGCTCAAGCCACAACTATCCGGTGCGCGGCCGCGGCGGCCAGGGCGTGATGGCCATGGACAGCGCCATGCGCGGCGGGCTGCTGGTCGCCAGCTTTCCGGTCGAACGCGACGACCAGATCATGCTGGCCACCTCGACCGGCCAGTCGATCCGGGTGCCGGTCGAGGGGATCAGCTTCCGCTCGCGCACCGCGGGGGGCGTGCGCGTCTTCAACACCGGCGAGGGCGAGACCGTGGTTTCCGTTGCACGCATCGCCGAGAACGGCGAGGATGAGCCCGAGGAGTAAGGGCAGCGCAAGGCCGCGGCAAGGGACGGGGCAGCCATGGACTTCCGGGACATGCAGGCCGGCGCAAGGCTTCAGACCGGCTTTCTTGGCATCATTGCCTTCGCCATTGTCCTGATCCTGCTGGTGCAGGCCAGGTTCATCCTGATCTGTCTGGCCTTCGCCATCATCATCTTTTCGCTGACCAGCGACGCGATCTCGGCCTTTGCCCGGCTGCGGGTGCCGAACTGGCTGGCGACGACGCTGGCGCTGATCGCCATCGCCACCGGTCTTCTGGGGGTGACCACGGCGCTGGTGGCGCAGGTGAACCAGGTGGTCAGCGTCGCCATCGCCTATGCCGACCGGGTGCAATCGGTGCTGACCAGCCTCAGCCAGCGCTGGGGCCCCGAGGCGCAGGACGGCATCAACACCATCCTGGCCAGCATCGACGTGGCCGGCTGGGTGCGCACGGCCGCGGGTCAGGCCTCGAACCTGATCTCGGGCTCGGTGATGATCCTGATCTTTGTCGGCTTCATGTTCAGCGAGCGTTTCTGGTTCCCGCGCAAGATCCAGCACCTGGCCGGCGGAGCCGAGCGCGCGGCGCAGATGCAGGCGGTGGCGCATCGCATCATGCGCCGGGTGAACCGCTATCTGGTGGTCAAGGGCGCGATCAGCGCCCTGACCGCAGCGCTGGTCTGGCTGACCTTCCGCCTGGCCGGGCTGGAACTGGCCGGCGCGCTGGCGATGCTGACCTTCGTGCTGAACTTCATCCCGGTGCTGGGCTCGGTCATCGCCACGGTGATCACCGTCGCCATGGCGCTGGCGCAGACCGGCGATCTTGCCCCGACGCTGGTCATCGCCGGCGTGACCACGGCGGTGCATTTCATCATCGGCAATATCCTTGACCCGATGCTGATGGGGCAGACGCTGCGCCTGTCCTCGTTCGGGATCGTGCTGTCGCTGGCCTTCTGGGGCGCGGTCTGGGGCATCGCCGGCGCCTTTCTGGCGGTGCCCATCATGGTCGCGCTGATGATCGTCTGCGCGCAGTTTCCCTGGGCGCGCCCGGCCGCCATCCTGCTGTCGCAGGAGGGCATCCCGGAATGAGGCTCAGCCCGGGCGCGGCGCGTCCTGCGGCAGCCGGCCCGCCAGGGCGGTCAGCGCCTCGGCGTCGCGCAGGCGGATCTCGCGCTGGGTATGGGGGATCTCGATCCCCTCCTCGGCAAAGCGGCGGGCGATCTCGTGATAGATCTCCGAGGTCACGGCGCTGCCGCCATTGATATCGGCCAGCACGGCGCGGATCTCGAAGGTCAGGCTGTCGGCGGCAAAGCCGCGAAACAGCACCGCCGGCGGCGGGTTGACCAGCACCGTCGGCTGGTCCTCGGCGATCTCGGTCAGGACGCGCTCGACCTTGCGGGTGTCGCTGCCAAAGGCCACGCCTACCGGCACGATGATGCGCCCCTGCAGGTTGGCGCGCGTCCAGTTCGTCACCGGCTGCGTGATCAGGTTCGAGTTCGGCACGATGATGTCGGTGCGGTCGAAGGTCTGGATCTGCGTGGCGCGCACCGCCATCTTGCGCACGATGCCCTGCTGGCCGCCGACCTCGATCCAGTCGCCGACGGCGATCGGCCGCTCGACCAGCAGGATGATGCCCGAGACAAAGTTCGACACCACCTGCTGCATGCCGAAACCGATGCCGACCGACAGCGCACCGGCCACCACCGCCAGCGAGGACATGTTGATCCCGGCGGCGGTGATCGCCATCAGCACCGCCAGCGCCACGCCGACATAGCCCACGATCGAGGTCACCGCATGCTGGCCGCCGCTGTCCAGCGAGGTCTTGGGCAGGATCGAGTTGCGAAAGGCCCCCTTGACGAAGTTGGTCAGGAAGTAACCCAGCATGAAGACCACGACCGAGGTGACCAGCGCCATCGGCGACAGCCGCACGCCGCCCAGCGAAAAGCCCTGCTGCGCCCGCGTCCAGGCCTCGGCCAGGTCGCTGACGCGCGCGCCCCAGATCAGCGCGAACAGCGGCAGCGACAGCAGGATCAGGGCAAACCCCATCAGCACCGGCATCAGCGCGTCGCGCGCCGCCTGGTCGCCGCCCTTGGCCATGGCGTAGAAATCGGCGATGAAATCCAGCAGGATGATCAGCAGCCCGACCAGCGCCAGCGTCAGGATCGAGGACCAGAGCACGGCATTGGCCGCGGTGACGAAGCCTGCCGCCGCCAGCACCGGCGCCGCCGGCGCCACCAGCCGGCCAGCCCCCGCCAGGAAGATGGCGACGCGCACGCGGTATTCCGACCCTTCGGCAATCGCCGCTGGCCTCAGGCTGCGCAACAGGCTGCACATCCGAAACAGGCACAGCGCCCCGAACAGGATCAGCAGCAGGTGCAGCACCCCGGCCGCGGCCTCGCTGAGGCGCTGCGGCAGCGCGTCGCTGTCGTTCTGGCTGTTGAAGCCCGATAGCGGCAGCACCGCATGCGAGAACACCTGATGCAGCGACAGCGACAGCGCCAGCAGCCGGGCGCGCAGCCGGGCCTGGGCGCGGCGCTCCTCGGGCATGGGCAGGGGCGTCTGCACGGCGGTTCCCGGCGCCGGAAACAGCCGCCGCGCCAGCCAGAGGCCGCTGAAATAGGACAGGCCCGCCGCGGGCAGCGACAACAGCAGCGGCATGCCCCAGTCGCCGAACAGCCCCGCCACCACCAGCGCCCCCACCGCCAGCGACAGGCCCAGCTGCGGAATCAGGATCTGGCCCAGCGAGACGGCAAAGATCAGCGCGGCGCGCGAGCGCTCGCTGGCGCGCGCCGACAGCCGCGAGGGCAGCGAATCGACCCAGCGCCGACCCCGCGACAGCAGCAGCAGCGCCCCCAGCAGGATGGCCGCGGTCAGCACCATCTGGCGCGTGCCGTCGGGACCGCTGCCGAACCTGCCCCAGCCGTCACGGACCTCGGCAAAGATCTTGCGGCCCAGTCCGGCGACTTCCTGCGCCGTCAGCACCCAGTTCGCCGGATTGAGCGGCGAGGCGGTCTGGCGGATCATCGCCGAGGTCTGACGCTCGCGAATGGTGCGGTCGATCTGCGCGATGATGCCGTCGGCGCGGCCATAGGCCTCGACCGCCTGCCGGCCGGGGGCCTGCAGGCGTCCCAACTCGTCGTTCAGTTCCTTGCGCCGCGCGGCGATGTCCTCGGCCTCGGTCTGGCCCTCGGCCGGCAGCGGCCCCAGCGCCGAGATCTGCTCCTTCAGCGTGGCAATGCGGGTCGAGTTGGTGCCCTCGGCGCCCTTGAAGCGCTCGCGCCATTTCACCACCTCGGCGCGGATCTCCTGCAGGCGCTTGTCATTGGCCGAGCCGATCTCGACCGTCTTCTCGGTGTCTTCGGCCAGCTTGGTCCAGGCGGCGAAATCGGGCGCCTGCGCCTGCTCCTGCGCGGCAAGGGGCTGGGCGGCAAGAATGACAAGCGCCAGAAGCAGCGCGACAAGACGGGACATGCCGTGGATCAGTCCTGATAGACCTCGGGCAGGCCGGCGGGTGTGCGGGCCATCCATTCGGGCACCGGCAAACCCTTGGCCCGCAGGAAGTCGGGGTTGAAAAGCTTGGTCTGGTAACGCGTGCCATAGTCGCACAGCACCGTCACGATGGTGTGACCCGGACCCATTTCCCGCGCCATGCGGATCGCCGCCGCCATATTGACCCCGGACGAGCCGCCAAGGCACAGCCCCTCGTGTTCGAGCAGATCGAAAATCACCGGCAGCGCCTCGGTATCGGGGATGCGCCAGGCCATGTCGGGGGTGAAGCCTTCCAGATTGGCGGTAATGCGGCCCTGGCCGATGCCCTCGGTGATCGAGGTGCCGGGGCTGTCGAAGGTGCCCGCGGTGTAGAAGCTGTAAAGCGCCGCGCCCTCGGGGTCGGCCAGGCCGATCCTGACCCCCCTGGGCTGCAGCGCCATGGCGACGCCGGCCAGCGTGCCGCCCGACCCCACGGCGCAGGTGAATCCATGCACGCGGCCACCGGTCTGTTCCCAGATCTCGGGGCCGGTGGTTTCAAGATGCGCCTGGCGGTTGGCGAGGTTGTCGAACTGGTTGGCCCAGACGGCGCCGTCGGGTTCGCTCCGCGCCAGGGCCTCAGCCAGGCGGCCGGAATAGCGCACATAGTTGTTCGGGTTCTTATAGGGCTGCGCCGGCACCTCGACCAGTTCGGCCCCCGCCAGGCGCAGCATGTCCTTTTTCTCCTGGCTCTGGGTCTCGGGGATGACGATGACCGAACGGAACCCCATCGAGGCCCCGACCAGCGCAAGGCCGATGCCGGTATTGCCGGCGGTGCCCTCGACGATCGTGCCCCCGGGCTTCAGTTCGCCGCGCGCGATCGCGTCGCGGATGATGTAAAGCGCGGCGCGATCCTTGACCGACTGGCCCGGGTTCATGAATTCGGCCTTGCCCAGGATCTCGCAGCCGGTCAGTTCCGAGGCGCGGCGAAGCCGGATCAGCGGCGTATTGCCGACGGCAGAGGCAAGATCGGGGCAGATGCGCATGGCTTGGCCTTTCGGAGGGTGCTCGCCATGGTTTACACGCCGCCGGCCGATGGCGGCAACCCCGCGGGGCCGGCAAGTTCGCGGCCCAGCCGGGCGTGGTTCAACTCCAGCCACAGCGCCAGGGTCAGCAGGGGACCGTTGCGGATCTCGCCCGCCAGCGCCATGCGGGTCAGTTCCGCGCGAGGGATGACATGGCTGCGGATGTCCTCGTCCTCGGTCTCAAGTCCGCCCAGCCCTGCGGCGGCATCCGGTAGATCGGCGATGCCAAGATAAAGATACAGATACTCCGCCAGCGCCCCGGGGCTGGGATAGTGATGCGGCGCCGGGATCAGGCGGTGGATCTGCAGCCCGGTCTCCTCGCGCGCCTCGCGCAGCGCCGCGACCTCGGGCGTCTCGCCGGCGTCGATGCGCCCGGCCACGGTCTCGTGCAGCCAGGGCTGGCAGTCGCCGCGGGCCGTCGGCGCGGCGCGGAACTGGTCGATCAGCATGACGCGGTCGCGCCGCGGGTCCCAGGGCAGCACCACCGTCGCATCCCCCGAGACGAAGACCGCCCGGCGCAGCGGCGCCGACCAGCCGCCGCGATGCCGGCGCTGGCGCAGGGTGAGATCCTCGAGCGCAAAGAACTGCGCATAGGGCTCGTCACGCGAGATGATCTGCAGCCGCTCCACCCCCGGCGGGCCAAGCGGCGGCAGGACGCGGGTCTCGGCCATGGCGCGCTGGCGCGAGGCGACCCAGGTCGCGATCATCGGCAGACGGGCACGGATCGTCGCCGCCGGACGGTCGGCGGGAAGCGCCAGCAGCCAGTCGGCCAGCGCCGCCGCCAGCCCTGGCTGCCACGGCCCCCCGCCGGTCGCGTCGCTTGCGCCGGGCTGCGCCAGGATGCCCAGCAGATCCCGCCCCATGCAGGGCAGAGGCGCAAGGCCCATGATCTCGGCATAGCGGCGCAGCTGCGGGGTCCAGTCGGTCTGCCATGTTTCCAGCGCATCGGCGCCCGGCAGCAGCACCGGCCAGCCATCGACCCCCAGCCCCGCCCTGGCCGGCACCGGCAGCCTGCCGGAAAGGGGCGCGGCGGGTGTCGCGCCGGGCGCAAGGCGCAGGCGCAGCGCCGCATCGGCCAGCGGCCCGATCAGGAACGGCATGGCGACCCGGGTTTGCTGGCAAGATGGCGGGCGGGAAAGGACATGATCTACCTGTTTTCTGGGCATGTGCCGGTTTCGCGGCCGCGCGCCGCCGCCGCCGCCGGCCGGGACGCGCGGCGCTTACGGCCCGCGTTCCTCGGCCGGGGTCGCGGGGATGCGGTAATCACCGCGCAGCCAATGCGCGAGGTCCACATCGGCGCAGCGGCGCGAACAGAACGGGCGGTATTGCTGCACTGCGGGCTTGCCGCAGATCGGGCATTTCATCGCGCATCCGCCCGCGAGGCCAGCCGCGCCAGGGCCACGCGGTCGCGCTTGCGATTGATCTCGTAAAGACCCATGGCAGTCCAGCCGATCAGCACCGACTCGGCCGATTCGGCGCGAAAGGCCGCGCGCAGCACCTGCTCCAGCGTGCCGCGATCACGCTTGGGCATCGGGGCGAAATCCACGACGATCTGGCCGCCCAGCCCGCGCAGGCGCAACTGCCGCGGCAGGTCGCGCGCCAGCGCGATATTGGCCTTGAGCCCGGCGGCGGGCGAATGGTCGCTGCCGGTATTGACATCGATCGCCACCAGCGCGCGCAGCGCCTCGATCTCGGCCCAGGCGCCATTGCCAAGATCGACACGCGGGGACAGAAGTGCCGCGACCGCGGCGGCGGCGCCGGTTTCCTCAAAGGCATGTTCGCCCTCCTCGACCGCGTCCGGCTGCGGGCTCGACCAGTCGAGCCAGGCCAGTTCCGACGGTTCGGGCGCGTCCAGCAGCAGTTCGGGCGCACCCTCGCGCTCGGCCAGGATGGTGCGGGCAAGCGCCAGAAGCTGCGCCAGTTCCCCGGCCAGTTCCTCGGACGGGGCGGCCTCTGCGGCGCTGCGAAACACAAGGCCCGGAGGCTCGGCCAGCCCGGCCAGCGCCTCGGCGCCCATGGCCGTCAGCTGCGCGCGCAATTCGCCGTCGCGGATGCGGCGCGAGACGTTCACGCCCGGCGCCTCGGGGGTGACGATGACCAGGCGGCCGCGAAAATTCAGCCGGGCCGAGACCGGGATCGCCTTGCCCTCCTCGGCACTGCCGCTGACCTGGACCAGCAGCGCCTGCCCCTCGCGCAGCCCGCTGCGGTCGCGCAGATAGCCGCGCGCGCCGTCCGGCAGGCGCAGGAACACGCCGCCCTGGCCCTTGATCAGGCGATCGACGCGGGCACGGCAGATGGCGCCCGGGGCAAACTGGGTGACGCCGGTCGGATCGACCAGCAGATCCTCAAGCCGGCCGTCGCGCATCAGCGCCGCCGCCGCCTGGCCGAACAGGCGGCCGATGACGATCTGGCTGCCCTTCATGGCCGTTTCCCTTCGATTCCCAAGGCGGCAAGCATGGCCGAGGTCTCGGCCAGCGGCAGCCCGACGACGGCGCTGTAGGATCCCTGCATCCAGACTGCAAAGGCCGCGGCCCGACCCTGGATGGCATAGGCCCCCGCCTTGCCCTGCCATTCCCCGGAGGCGAGGTAATCCGCGATCATCGCGGGCGTCAGCGGGCGAAAGCGCAGGATGGTCTCGACCAGGCGCTCACGCAGGCGGCCGTCGTGGCCAAGGGTGACCGCGGTCATCACCCGGTGCCGCCGGCCGGAAAGCAGGGTCAGGAAACGCGCCGCCTCGGCCGCATCCGCGGGCTTGCCCAGGATGGCCCTGCCGACCGCGACCACGGTATCGGCGCATAGCACGGCACCATCGGTCAGAGGCAGCAGCGCCTGCGCCTTTTCACGCGCCATGCGGCGGGCATAATCGCGGGGCAATTCCCCCTTGCGCGGCGTCTCGTCGATTTCGGCGGGCAGGATGCGGTCGGGCACGATGCCGATCTGCGCCAGCAACTCCAGCCGGCGCGGGCTGGCCGAGCCGAGCAGCAACTGCCGCGACGGGGCCGAAGCGGTCTTGCGCGCGCCATCCGCCGGCGCGGCGGTCACCACGGGAACGGCCGCGGCGGGGTCACTTGAAGCGGTAATTGATCCGCCCCTTGGTAAGGTCATAGGTGTTCATTTCAACCTGAACCTTGTCGCCAGCGAGGACGCGGATGCGGTTCTTGCGCATCTTTCCTGCCATATGCGCGATGATCTCATGGCCGTTTTCAAGCTCGACCCGGAATGTCGCATTCGGCAGGAGTTCCTTCACGACGCCGGGAAATTCGAGCATTTCTTCCTTGGCCATGTCTTCTCCTGTAGGGGTGACCCGCAGCTTGGCGGGCGCAAGCTACATGCGTCCGGGCGGGCGGAAATTCAAGCGAAATCTGGCCTCGCGGCTGGGCGGGGCGCTGCGCAGGCCCGAAATCCGCCGGTGCGGCGGCAGGTTCAGCCGGCGGAAAGGCCGAGGGTCGCCATGTCGGCCGGCGCCGGATCGCTGCGAAACGGGTCCGGCTCGCCCAGGTCGGCTGGCATGGACAGCGCTGGCGAGGCAGCGGCCGCAGGGCGGGCCGAGGGCTGCACAACCGCCATGTCCCGGCGGGGGGGCGCGGTACCCAAGACGGCCCCCTGCAGGCGGATCGCGTGCAGCCCGTTCGCCTCGCCCAGCCGGCCGCGGGCCAGAAGCTGCCCCTGTGCGGTCTCGACCACGGCATTGTCCAGCGCGTCCTGCGGCAGAGCCAGCAGCGCCCCCGGCACCAGCCGGCGCAGCGCCTGCAAGGTCATGGTGCGCCGGCAGAGGATGCCGACCAGCGCGACCGGCGCGGCCTGCACCGCCTCCGACAGGGTGACGGCGGTGGCGGTGGCGGCATCCGGCGCGGGCGGCGGCAAGCCGGCCAGCCCGGTGCCCCGGGCCGTGGCCGCCGGGCGCGTGCCGGGCAGCGCGATCATCAACCGCCCGTCGCGCTGGCCGCCGGCGCCCATGCGAAACCGCAGGCTGAGCCTGGCAAACATCCCGTCCTCAAGCATCAGCGCCAGCGGCCGGGGATCGTCCAGATAGGTGGCATAGCGATAGCTGCCGAAATCCGGGCGCGCGCCGCAGCGGGCAAGCTCGCGCGCCAGTTCCGCCAACAGCGCGTCGACGAAATCCGATGCGATGGCGGCATCGGTGCGCGTCGGCCGGCGGGCCGGGATGGCGCGCGAGGTGATCCGCCCCATCGCCTGCATCTCGATGAGCGAGCCAAGCAGGTCGGGGCAGATCGCCACCACCCCAAGCCCCTCGCCCGCGCCCTCGATCACCGCAAGCAGGGCGCGCTCGGGCAGGACCTCGGGCAGTTCGGCCAGGCTGACCTGCGACCACTCCACCTGTTCGACCAGCAACGGCAGCCGTGCCTGGCGTTCGGCGGCACGCGCAAGGGCGATGCCGGCGGCGCGGTCGGGATCGGTCTCGCCCGTCGGGGCGGGGCAATTGGCGGGGTCCGCGCCCCGGCGATGTGCGATCAGCCGGCGCAGCACCTGCCCGGCCTGCCCCGTTGCGTTCCGTGTCGCCCCTTGTGCCGTTGCTGCGCTGTCCATGCCGGTTCCGAATCACAGGTCATCCAGCACAATCTGGCAGGAAATGGTTTCGAAAAGGTTCCGCCCGCAGCGCCATGGCGGGCGCTGTCGCGCCGTGCTAAGCCCGCCCCGCGCCGCATGCCCCGGCGCCCAGCCATGCAGGAGGCGCGATTGGAAACCGAGATCTGGCTGATCGGCATCGGCACCGGCAATGTCGAGCACCTGACGCTGCAGGCGGTCCGGGCGCTGAACCGCGTCGATCTGGTGCTTGTGCCGCGCAAGGGCGCGGAAAAATCGGCGCTGGCCGATCTGCGGCGAACGATCTGCGCCGAGCTGCTGACCACTCCGGGCATCGTCACCGCCGAATTCGACCTGCCGCGGCGCGATGGCGATGCGCCCGACTATCTGGCGGGCGTTCTGGATTGGCACGACGCCATCGCCGAGGCCTGGAAGGCGGCGATCGAGGCGCATCCCGGCGCCCGCAGGGTCGCGATCCTCGTCTGGGGCGACCCGTCGCTTTACGACAGTTCGTTGCGCATCGCCGAACGCCTGCGCCCCTGGCGCAAGGTCGCGCTGCATGTCGTGCCGGGCATCATGTCGCCGCAAGTGCTGGCCGCCGCGCATCGCATCCCGCTGAACGAACTGGGCGCCCCCTTTCAGGTCACAACCGGCCGATGCCTGCGCGAACAGGGCTGGCCGCAGGGCGTCGACACGCTGGTGGTGATGCTGGACGGCGGCTGCGCCTTTACCACACTGGACCCGAAGGGCGTGTCGATCTGGTGGGGCGCCTGCCTGGGCATGCCGGAACAGATCATCGACTCGGGGCCGCTGGCCGAGGCCGGGCCGCGCATCTTGGCCGCGCGGCAGGCGGCAAGGGCGCGGCTGGGCTGGATCATGGACATCTATCTGCTGCGCCGCAGCCCCGGCGCCTAGGCACCGGGGCCAGCGCCGTCACTGCCGCGCGCGCGACCAGAGCGTGGCGGTGAACAGCCCCAGCGCCACCCAGGCCACCAGTCCGACGCCCAGCGCGCGGCCGGCGAATTGCGCCGCCAGTTCGGGCGGGGTCGGGCCGAACATCTCGTCTGGCTGCGGCGCGCCGATCAGATGCGGCAGCGCGGCCATGGCGATGGCCGGCGCCCAGGCCCGCCAACCGCGGCCGAAGGCGATCAGCCACAGCGCCGCGGCCGACAGCAGCACCGTCGCCGCCCACCAGATCTCGCGCTGGGTGATGTCGGCGGCGGCCATGCCGGGCAGTTCCGGCGCCAGACCAAAGGCCGGCGCCAGCTGCACGGCGATGAACCCGGCCAGCCCCCAAAGCATGCCCTCGCGCGCGGTGACGCGGTGGCCGCGGCTTTCGGTCAGGGCGATGGCCGCGACCATGAGCAGCGCATAGCCGGCATAGACCACGATCGAGAACAGCACCGACAGCCCGTCGCGCTGCACATCGAACCCGGCGACCGGGGGCGCCGCGGCCTGCGCCGCCGCGGCAGGCGCCGCAGCATGGTCGTGACCGACCGAGGCGGCGGCGAAATGCACCAGATCACCCCCTTCGTAAAGTTCGGCATGCAGCAGCACGGGCTGCACGAATCCCAACTGTAGCAGGGCGGCAATCAGCCCCGCCGCAGCACCAGCGATCAGCGCGCTGGTCAGAAGTCGCGACAGCATCAGTGGCAGGGAAAGCCGGTGGCGTGGCGCACGTCGTGGGCCGCATCATGCAGTGTCGCGGATTGGGCCAGCCCGGCGATGAACACCAGCCCGGCACCCAGGGCCGCGACGATGATGATGTCGCGAATCGTCACGGAAACCGCGCCCGAGGCGCGGGTAATCGTCGTCATGTCTTCCTCCTTGCCGTCATCCCCGACGGCGGATTGCGTCTTGCGCGTGGTCGGTCTCCTGACTTGCAGGTCGCTGCCTTCTCCCGCCTTCCCATGGCACGCGGCCACAGTGGCTTGTCGGGTCGGCTCTCTGCTCACAGTCGCGGGGGCGGTCGGGTTGAGGCGGGCCTCTCCCTGTTCCCTAACTGCCGCAGTCTGCGGCACCATGCGCCCGTCCAGAGTGGCATTGCCGCCGCCCGGGGTCAAGGGCAAGGAATGCGCGCCAGCACCCGCAGCCGCAGGCTGCCAAGCGGGCGCGCATCCGCGATCTCGCCCCGCGGCGCAGCTAGGTACAGCGCCACGAAGCGGCGCAGCCCGGGCAGGTCCGCCTCGGTCAGCGGGCCAAAGAGATAGGCCATGCGCCCCGGCGCCCGCACCGCCACCGAAGCGCCGCTGCGGCAGCCCGAAAGGCAGGCCGAGGCGCGGACATCGCAGCCGGTGCCCGCCAGCGCCGCGCCGACCTGCGCCAGCCTCTGCGCGCCGCCGGGGCATTCGGCGCAGACGAACAGGCAGACGGTCCCTGCCCCGTCATCCGCATCGCCCCCCGCGCTCATGTCGCGCGGGCGATCAGGTGAAAGAACGTGCCCGAGACCTGGCCGCGCCGCGAGCCGGTCTCGGGCACCGCCGCGCCATCGGCATCGCAGACGCGGGCCAACGGCGCATCGGGCTGGGCGAGGATGGTCGAGTAATGGAACTCGTGCCCGCGCAGCCGCGTCCCCTCGGGCAGGCCGGCTGCCGGGGCCGCAAGCGCCGCCAGCCGATAGCCCAGATGCATCCGCCGCTTTTCATGGCTGGTGACCAGGCCCAGCAACCCGGCCATGGCATGGCGCGTGCCGGCGGCATCGACCAGCGCCTCGCCCAGCACCATGTAGCCGCCGCATTCGCCGTGCACCGGCCGGCTGGCAGCAAAGGCGCGCAGCCCCGCCAGAAACGCCCCGGCGCCGGCCAGGCGCCCGGCATGCAGCTCCGGATAGCCCCCCGGCAGCCAGCAGAAATCCGCATCAGCCGCCGGCCCCTGATCGGCCAGCGGCGAGAACGGCAGGATCTCGGCGCCCCGGGCACGCCAGCCGTCCAGAAGATGCGGATAGACAAAGGAAAACGCCGCGTCCTGCGCCAGGGTGATGCGCTGGCCGGGCGGCGGCAATGGCGCCATGCCTCCCTGCGGCAGGTGCCCGCGCGCCGCGGCCCTGATCGCGCCCAGGTCAAGATGCGCGCGCAGGAAGGCCGCGTATTGCGTGACCGCCTGTTCAAGATCGGGATGCTCGACCGCCTGCACCAGCCCCAGATGGCGCTCGGCCAGGGTCAGGTCGCCGCGCCGGGGCAAGGCGCCAAAGATCGGGATCGCCAGCGCGTCGAAGGCCAGGCGGCACAGCCGTTCGTGCCGGGCCGAGGCGACGCGGTTCAGGATCACCCCGGCCAGGCGCACATCGTCGCGCATGCGCGCCATGCCCAGCGCCAAGGCCGCGGCCGTCTGCGCCTGCCCCGAGACATCCAGCACCAGCACCACCGGCCAGCCGGTCAGCGCGGCGATGTCGGCGCTGGCGCCATTGCCGCTTTCACCCGGGCTGGCCACGCCGTCGAACAGCCCCATCGAGCCCTCGGCCAGCGCGAATTCCCCCGTGCGCGCCAGCTGTGCCGCCAGCATCCCCGACGGCATCGCCCAGCTGTCGAGGTTGAAGGATTCGCGGCCGCAGGCGGCGCGGTGGAATGCCGGGTCGATATAATCCGGACCGCATTTGAAGGGCTGCACCGCGATGCCGTCCTCGGCCAGGCAGCGCAGCAGACCCAGCATGACCGTGGTCTTGCCCGCGCCGGAACAGGGGGCGGAAACGATCAGGCCCGCGCTCATCGGCGCACCGCATCGGCGCGGCCGGCACGAAAGCGGCGGTCGTAATCGGCGGCATAGAGCCGGCTTTCGGCAAAGCCCTCCTGGGCCAGCGCCGGTCCGACGAGGATCAGCGCCGTGCGCTCCATGGTTTCGTCCACGCGCCGGGCGATGTCGTCGAGCGTACCGCGCAGGATGCGCTGGTCGGGCCAGCTGGCGCGCCAGACCACCGCGACCGGGCAAGCCACGCCGTAATGACCGGCCAGTTCCGCCGCGACCTCGGCCAGGCGGTGGATCGACAGATGGATGGCCAGCGTCGCCCCGGTGGCGGCGAAGGCGGCAAGCCTCTCGCCCTCGGGCATGGCCGAGGCCCGGCCCGAGGTGCGGGTCAGCACCACGCTTTGCGCGACGCCGGGCAGCGTCAGCTCGGTGCCCAGCGCTGCCGCGGCGGCGGCGAATGACGGCACGCCCGGGGTGATGGAATAGGGGATCTTCAGTTCGCGCAGGCGGCGCAGCTGCTCGCCCATGGCCGACCAGACCGACAGATCGCCCGAATGCAGCCGCGCGACATCCTGGCCCCGTTCATGCGCCAGCACGATCTCGGCGATGATCGCATCCAGATCCAGCGGCGCGGTGTTCACCAGCCGCGCCCCCGGCGGGCAATGCGCCAGCACCGCCTCGGGCACCAGCGAGCCGGCATAGAGGCAGACCGGGCAGGCGGCGATCAGGTCGCGTCCGCGCAGGGTCAGCAGGTCCGGCGCGCCCGGTCCGGCGCCGATGAAGTGAACGGTCATGTCGCTTGTCCTTTCGTGGCGATGGCGACGGTGGCCATTCCGTCGCCCGAGATGATGCGTGGCCCGGCAAGCAACGCCCCCGGCCCCAGCGCGGCAAGCGCGCAGGCTTCGGCGACGCTGCCGGTGCCGTGGCTGCGGCGCGCGGCGGCGCTGTCGCTCAGCACCGGCTGGTGCGGCAACAGCCGGTCCTCAACGGGCTGCAGCACAAATCCCGCGGCGCGCAGCGCGCCCGCCAGCGGCTGGTCCAGCTTCGAGACCGGCAGCGCCAGCCGGCGCAACTCTGCCGCCCCCGCCCGTGCCAGCGCGTCCCGAACCGAACCGATGCCGGCACCGCGGCGAAAGCCGATCCCCGCAACCCTCATCGCGCGACGCTCCATTGCGTGACCGGATAGGCGGACTTCCAGCCGCGCCTGCCGCCCAGGGCTGCGGCCTCGGACAGTTCGATCCGCAGCAGGCTGCCGCCATGCGCGCCATGCCAGCGCACGAGCAGCGCCTCGGTCTCAAGGGTGACGGCATGGGCGACCAGCCGCGTGCCGGGCGCCAGCCGCGCCCAGAGCGCCGCCAACAGCCCCGCATCCGCGCCGCCGCCGACAAAGACCGCCTGCGGCGCGGGCAGATCCTGCAACAGGTCGGCGGCCGCGCCCTGGCGGATGTCCAGCCGGTCCGCACCCAGCCGGCGGGCATTGCCGGCGGCGCGCGCGGCGCGGCCGGGGTCGCGCTCGATGGCGATGCAGCGGCAGGACGGATGCGCCAGCAGCCATTCGATGCCGATCGACCCCGAGCCGGCGCCGATGTCCCAAAGCAGCTCGCCCGGCCGCGGCGCCAGCGCCGACAGCGCCAGCGCCCGCAGCGGCCGCTTGCTGATCTGGCCGTCATGGGCAAAGAAATCGTCAGCGATCCCCGAGGCGCGGGGCATGACCCGGCCCCCGCCCGCCAGCTCCAGCGCCACCGCGACCAGCGCGCCGATGCCCTCAGGCAGCGGGCCGCGGGCCGGGGCCTCGCGGATACGCTCATTCGTGCCGCCCAGCGCCTCCATGATGTGCAGCCGGCTGTCGCCGAAACCCTCGGCAGCCAGCCAGAGGGCAAGATCCCGCACCGCCTGCCCGTCGCGCAGGGTGACGATCACGCGCCGGCCCGGCGCCAGTTCCGGGCGCAGCCGCTGATGCGGCGCGGCATGCAGGCCAAGACAGGGCGTATCCTCAAGCCGCCAGCCCAGACGCGCCGCGGCCAGCGAAAACACCGATGCCATGGGATAGGCCCGCCATTCGCCGCGCGGCAGCGCCTCGGCCAGCGCGCCGCCGGCGCCGTGCCAGAACGGATCGCCCGAGACCAGCACCGCCACCCGGCGCCCGCGCAGCGCCAGCACCGGCGCGACCGAAAAGGGCACCGGCCAGGGGCGCCGGTCGGCGTGCTCCAGCATCGCCAGATGCCGCGGCCCGCCAAAGACCGTCTCGGCCGCGGTCAGCGCATTGCGGCTTGCCTTCGGCAGGCCGGCCAGACCATCCTCGCCGATACCGACGATCGAGAGCCATTCAGACATGACCACCCTCATCCTTGGCGGCACCACCGAGGCCAGCCGCCTTGCCCAGGCCATGGCCGCGGCCGGCATGGCCGCGATCCTGTCCTATGCCGGACGCACCCAAACGCCGCGCCCGCAGCCCGTGCCGCTGCGCATCGGCGGCTTTGGCGGCGCCGAGGGGCTGGCCGCGTGGCTGCGCGCGCATGGCATCCGGCGGCTGGTGGACGCCACGCATCCCTTCGCCGCCCGCATCAGCGCCAATGCCGCCCTGGCCAGCGCCGCCACCGGCATCCCGCTGCTGGCACTGGAACGTCCCGCCTGGCAGCCCGGCCCCGGCGACCGCTGGACCGCGGCCGGCGACATCGCCGAGGCCGCCCGCCTGCTGGCGGGGCCGCGCCGGCGGGTGTTCCTGGCGCTGGGGCGGCAGAATCTGGCGGCTTTCGCCGCACAGCCGCAGCACCGCTACCTGCTGCGCCTGGTCGACCCGCCCGCAGGCCCGCTGCCCCTGCCCGATTGCGCGCTGGAAATCGCCCGCGGCCCCTTTGACACTGCGGGCGATCTGGCACTGATGCGGCACCACGGCATCGAACTGGTCGTGGCCAAGAACGCCGGCGGCGCCGGGGCCGAGGCCAAGCTGGCCGCCGCCCGCGTCCTGGGCCTGCCGGTGCTGATGATCGCCCGGCCGGCGCCTGCCCCGCGGCCAAGCGTCGCCAGCGTCGATGAGGTGCTGGCCTGGTGTCATGCCGACCTGGGCGTATAGACAAAGCGCCCAAGCCGGCGCGTGCGCGACGAGCCGACCAGAACCAGGCTGCGCATGTCGGCCATCTCGGGCCGGGCCTCGGCCAGGGTCACGGTAAGCAGTGCCTGATCCGGCGTCGAGACGGCGCGGGCGAAGGTGATCAGCCGGTCGGGCCCGCAGGCCTCGCGCAGCACCTGCAGTACCAGGGCGAATTGCCGCGGCCGCGCCTTTGAGCGCGGGTTGTAGAAGGCCATGGCGAAATCCGCCTCGGCCGCCAGCCGCACCCGGCGCAGCACCAGATCCAGGGGTTTCAGGTTGTCCGACAGGTTGATGGCGCAGAAATCATGGCCCAGCGGCGCCCCCGCCGCCGCCGCCGCCGCCAGCATGGCGGTGATGCCCGGCAGCACGCGCAGGTCCAGATCCAGCCATGATTGCGGCCCGGCCTCCATCGCCTCGAAGACGGCCGAGGCCATGGCAAAGACCCCCGGATCGCCCGAGGATACCACCACCACCCGCCGCCCCGCGGCCGCCAGACGCAGCGCCAGCCCCGCGCGGTCCAGTTCCACCCGGTTGTCCGAGCCGTGCCGCACCAGCCCGGCGCACGCCGGCACCCGCGCGACATAGGGAAAATAGCCGACGACATCCGTCGCTGCGGCCAGCGCGGCGGCGACCTCGGGGGTGAGCATGGCCTCGGCGCCGGGGCCCAGCCCGGCGATGACCAGCCAGCCGCTCATGGCCGCCGGCCCCGGCCGTGGATCAGCACGATCGAGAAATAGGGCACCGTCCCCTCGACCTCGGCCAGGCGGCGCACGCGCTCGGCCGGCATGGTGCCGTGCTCGACCAGCCAGGCGTCCTGAAACCGCCCAGCCGTCCGCAGCGCGGCGCAAAGCCGCGGCAGGTTGCGGCCGATCTTCATCACCACCAGCGCATCGGTATCGGCGATGCGCCGCGCCAGTTCCGCCTCGGGCAGGGTCGCGGGCAGCACGGTCAGGATGTCGTCGCCCCAGGTGATCGGCTGGCCGGTCGCGGTCCAGCAACCGGCCATGCCGGGAATGCCCGGCACCACCTCGACCAGGTCCCTGGGCAGGCGCGCGTGCAGATGCATGAACGAGCCGAAGAAGAACGGGTCGCCCTCGCACAGCACCACGACATCGCGCCGCTGCGCCGCCGCCGCCAGCCGCGCCGCCCAATGGTCGTAGAAGGCCGCCAGCGCGCTGTTGTAGGCCGGGTCGTCCACCGCGATCTCGGTGGTCACCGGATATTCCATCGCCCATTCCTCGGCCCCGGGCGGGATCAGCCCCTCGACGATGCGCCGCGCCTGGCCAGGGCGCCCGGCCTTGCGGAAATAGGCGACCACCCCGGCCGCGCCCAGATGGCGATGCGCCCGCAGGCTCATCAGGTCGGGATCGCCGGGGCCAAGGCCGATGCAGACGATGCGGCCCATCATTCCGCCCTGCCGGCCAGCGCGTTCAGCGCCGCCGCGGTGATCGCCGAGCCGCCCAGCCGGCCCTCGACGATGCACCATGGCAACGGGTTTTCCTGCGCCAGCGCCGCCTTGGATTCCGCCGCGCCGACAAAGCCGACCGGGCAGCCGATGATCGCCGCCGGGCGCGGGCAGGCCGGATCGGCAAGCATGTCCAGCAGGTGGAACAGCGCCGTCGGAGCATTGCCGATCGCCACCACCGCGCCGGCCAGATGCGGGCGCCACAGTTCCAGCGCCGCGGCCGAGCGCGTGGTGCCCAGTTCCGCCGCAAGGCGCGGCACCCCGGCCTCGCCCAGGGTGCAGATCACCCGGTTCGCCGCCGGAAGGCGCGCGCGGGTGACGCCCTCGCTGACCATGCGCGCGTCGCACAGGATCGGCGCCCCCGCCTCCAGCGCCGCGCGCGCGCTGCTGGCAAAGCCGGGGGCAAAGCGGATCGCGCGCGCCAGGTCCACCATGCCGCAGGCATGGATCATGCGCACGGCGACGACCTCCTCCTCGGGGGAAAAGCGCGCCAGATCGGCCTCGGCCCGGATGGTGGCGAATGAGGCGCGATAGATGGCGGCGCCGTCGGTTTCATAAAGATGGGGCATCGTGATCTCGCAAGATGGCGGAAAGGTCGTCGGGGTGAAGGTCGCGGCAGAGGGGCGCATCGCCGGCCCTGCCGCCGCGGATCAGGTCAAAGCGCCCGTCGCGCCCGGTCAGGGTGATCGTCGCCGGCCCCGGATGCGCGCAGCCCTTGGCGCAGCCCGAGACATGCAGCAGCGCCCCCGCCGGCAGCAGATGCGCCAGGCCAAGCGCCAGCGCCCGCGTCTCGACCGTGGCCGCGGCGCAGCCCGCGCGGCCGATGCAGGCCGCCAGCCGCAGCCGCGGGTCCAGAGGGTCCGCGATCAGATCCGGCGCGGCGGCGGGGGCGGATTCCAGCAGCAGCGCGCGCCAGGGCGTCAGGCGCAGCGGCGCCACGGCAAGGGCCTGCAGCGTCGCGGCGGCGATCTGGCCCAGCGGCAGCGCCCGCAGCGCCCCGAAGGGCGTGGCACCCGGCGCCGGCACCGGCGCAGTCAGCGGCGCGACCTCGGCGCGCAGCGGCAGCAGCCCCTCCGCGACCAGCTGCGCCATGCGGCGACGCTTGCCGGCATGGCGCGCGAACCAATGCGCCAGCGCGATGAGGCGATCGATGGCGGCATCCGCGGCGACGGGCTCGCCCGCCGCCATGCCCTCGGCGCGCAGGATCAGCCCGCCGGGTGCGCGCTCAAGGCGCAGATCGGCCGAGGCCCGGCCAAGCACCGCCGCCGGGCCGGTGTCGATGGCAAAGCCGAACTTCGCCGGCAGCGCGGGCAGTTCCGCCAGCCGCGCCCGCAGCTCATCCGCCAGCGCCAGCGTGCCGTCGCCCGGCCGCCACAGCGGCGTGCACAGGATGTTGCGCCGCCGCTCGGTCTCGGGATCGGGGTCCAGCAGCCCGGCGTCGCGCAGGCCCGCCTGCAGCGCTGCCAGATCGGCCGCGCGCACGCCGCGCAACTGCAGGTTGGCACGGCTGGTCAGCTCGATCCGGCCGCGCGCGAACCGCGCCGCCAGATCCGCCAGCGCCCGCCCCTGTTCGGGCGCCAGCCGGGCGGCATGCGGGCGGATGCGCAGGATCAGCCCGTCCTGCGCCGGCATCGGTGTCAGCGCGCCCGGGCACCAGCCCTTGACCGGCCCCCCGCTCA
The DNA here is from genome assembly GCF_039808215.1 of Paracoccus sp. (in: a-proteobacteria). Taxonomy (GTDB): domain Bacteria; phylum Pseudomonadota; class Alphaproteobacteria; order Rhodobacterales; family Rhodobacteraceae; genus Paracoccus. Next base: position 5,933 of record NZ_JBDHSP010000003.1, on the reverse strand, counting down.
TGTCAGCCCCGCGGCCAGGCTGTTGCGGCGGCTGTGCCACAGCCCGGCCTCGGCCAGGGCCGCGAAGGTTTCCTGCATCGCCGCCAGCGCTCCGGGGTTCTCGCGGCTCAGGAAATCGGCGATGCGCTGATCCTCCAGCGTCGCGGCGTGATAAAGGTCGAACAGATGCGCCGGCACCACGTCCGCCAGATGCGCGAAGGCCGCCATGTGGTCCAGCGTCGCCGCAATCTCGGCCGCGCCGCGAAAGCCGTGGCGCATCATCGCCGCCAGCCAGTCCGGATTGGCGGCACGGGCGCGGACCACGCGGGCGATCTCTTCGGGCAGACTGCGGGCGCGGGGCGCCCCGGGGCGCGAGGCATCCAGATGGTAAAGCGCCGCCTGCCTGCCGATCACCGCCAGCGCCGCAGCAAAGCCGGCCTCATGGCCGGCGTAATCCTCGGCCAGCAGCAGGTCGGTCTCGGGCAGGTCCTGGACATGGACAAAGGCATCGGCGCCGCGCAGCCGCGTCTCGAGCGCGGCGCGCGCCGGCTGGCCTGTGGCGGAATGGTCCGAGGCGGCCAGCCAGGCCTCGCCCGCCGCGCGCCGCGCCCCGGCAGAAAAGTCACCCGTGCCGATGCCCAGCCCGTAATGCGCCGGCGGCGGCGCAAAGACGCGCGGGCCGGGGGCGGCGGCGACATAGGGGTTCATGTCCACTGCCTCGTCGCGCGCGGCAAGGGCCGCGGCCGCGGCCTCGAACAGGCCGGGCAGATCGGGAAAGACATCGCGAAACAGGCCCGAGACACGCAGCGTGACCTCGATCCGCGGCCGGTCCAGCAGCGCCAGCGGCAGGATCTGGAAACCGCTGACGCGCCCCGATTGCGCGTCCCATTCCGGCGCCACGCCCGCCAGATGCAGCGCCATGGCAAATTCCTCGCCCGCCGTGCGCATGCAGGCCGAGCCCCAGAGATTGACCACCAGCCCGCGCGGAAAGTCGCCGTGGTCCTGCAGGTGCCGGCGCAGCAGCTCCTCGGCCAGCAGCACGCCTTGCGTCTGCGCCGCGCGCGAGGGCACGGCGCGCGGATCGGTGCCGTAAAGATTGCGCCCGGTCGGCAGCACATCGGCGCGCCCGCGCCAGGGCGAGCCCGAGGGGCCGGCCGCGATGCGCCGCCCGGCAAGCGCCGCGACCAGCGCCGCGCGCTCGGCCGCGAGCGAGGCCGGATCGCCCGCGAAACCGTCCTGCTGCGGCGTGCCGCGGCCCCAGACATGCAGCCCGTCGCCGAATTGCGAATCCTTGAGATCGCAGACAAAGCGGTCGATCAGCGGCACGGCCTCGGCGGCAGAGGCGCCGGCCGGGATGCCCAGATCCGTCTCGAGCCCGGCAAGCTGCGCCTCATCGCGGATGGCGGCGACCAGGCGGCGCTGGCGCGCGGGGTCCAGCCCGTCGGCCAGCGAATATTCATCGAGCAGCCGTTCCAGTTGCAGCAGGCCCGCGGGCAGTGCTGCGCGCGCCAGCGGCGGCGGCAGATGGCCCAGCGTCACCGCGCCCAGCCGGCGCCGCGCCTGCGCCGCCTCGCCGGGGTCGTTGACGATGAAGGGATAGATCACCGGCAGCGCCCCCGTCAGCGCCTGCGGCCAGCAGGCGGGCGACAGCGCCGCGGCCTTGCCCGGCAGCCATTCCAGCGTACCATGCGCCCCGACATGGACCAGCGCATCGGTCTGGCTTTGCAGCCACAGATAGAAGGCGACATAGGCGTGGCAGGGCGGGCGCGTGGTGTCGTGATATTCCCCGTCGCGGTCGGGCACCGCGCTGCGCTCGGGTTGCAGCGCCACCAGGACCTGGCCGCGGCGCAGCGCGGCAAAGGCGAAGGCCCCGGCGGAGATGCCGGCATCATCTTCGGGGCGGCCATGCGCCGCGTGCAGCGCCGCAACCAGCGCCGCGGGCAAGCCCGCCAGCGCCGCGCGGTATTCGGCCAGCGGCCAGAGGATGCGCTGACCCGCCAGCGCCTGCGCCAGCGGCGGGCCATCCGCCACCACATGCCCCGCCGTAGCCAGATCGGCCAGCATCGCCTCGGCCGAGGCCAGCGCATCCAGCCCGACGGCATGGGCCATGCGATGCGCCTTGCCGGGATAGGTCGAAAGCACCAGCGCCACGCGCCTTTCGGCCGCGGGCAGCGCCGCCAGCCGCAGCCAGCCCAGCACCCGCGCCACCACGGCGCGCAGCTGTTCGGGATCGGCGCGGTGGCGGGCGGTCGCGAATTGCAGCTCCGGATCCGCGGCGGCGGCTTGCTTGAACGAGACCACCCCGGCAGCGATGCGCCCGTCCACCTCGGGCAGGGCCACATGCATGGCCAGATCCGAGGCCGACAGGCCGCGGTCCGAGCCGAGCCAGGCCTCGCGGCCGTTCGTGGCGTGGATGACCTGAAACACCGGCACCCCGGGCGCGTCCAGCGGCGAGCCTGGGGTGCCGGCGGAAAATGCCGTGGCATTGACAATCGCGGCGGGGGCCAGCGCGGGCAATTCCCGCCGCAGCCAGCGCGCCGCCGCATCATGCCGCAGGCTGGGCAGGAACAGGCCCAGCGCCCGGCAACCCGCCTGTTCAAGGCCGCGGATCAGCGCCGCGATGCTGTCGCAATCCGCCGCCGCAAGCCAGGCGCGATAGAAGGGGATCACCACCAGCGGCGCCGTGCCTGGCGCGCAGGCGGCGCCGATGCCGTGCGCGGGGTGCCAGCGCCCGAATTCGGGCAGCGCCGTGGTTTCGGGCCCCGGACCGGCGGGCAGACCGGCTGCGCGTGCCAGCAGCGTCAGCGCCGCCTGCGCCGCGATCTCGCCGCCGCCGTCGCACAGATCGCCCAGTTCGCGCAGCAAGGTCGTCGGCAGGGTCGAGGCGCGCTCCAGCGCCGGATCCGGGCGACCGTCGCCGGGCAGCACGGCCAGCGCCATGCCGCGCGCCCGCGCCAGCCGCGCCACCTGCTCGACCCCGTAGGGCCACCACGAGGCGCCGCCGATCAGCCGGATCAGGATGCCGCGCGCACCCGCCAGCGTGCGTTCCAGATAGGTGTCGACCGAAAGCGGATGCGTCAGCGCCGCCAGATTGGCCAGCCGCAACCCCGGCAGCGCGTCCCTGCCCCGCCGCCAGCCCGCCGCGAAAGCCCCGAGATCGCTGTCCGAGAAGGACAGCACCACCAGATCCGCGGGCGCCTGCCCCAGATCGCGCGGTGCGGCACCCTCGTCCAGGCCGTGGCTTTCGCGAAACAGCACATGCATGTCAGGCCAGCGCCCTTTCGACGGCGGCGCGGTCGATGTCGCCCTTTTCCGCGATCACCACCAGCCGGCTGCGGCGCGGCTGCGACCCCCAGGGCCGGTCGAACTGCTGGCGCACCCGCGCGCCCACCGCCTGCACCAGCAGCCGCATGGGCTTGCCCGCCACCGCGACATGGCCCTTGACCCGCAGGATCCGGCCTGCCGCCGCGAGGTCCGCGATGCGCGCCGCCAATGCCTCTGGGTCGTCCTGCTCGGGCAGGTCGATGATGATGCTGTCGAAATCGTCGTGGTCGTGATCCTCGGCGCCGTCGTGATGCGAGGGGCGGGCATCGAGGCTGTCCTCGGCCGCCGCCCCGAGGCCCAGCACCACGCGCGCGTCGATGACACCCTCGGTCAGGGCCAGCATCGGCAGCGGCCGCGGCGCCTCGGCGGCGATCAGCGCGCGCGCGGCGGCTAGCCCGGCCTCGCCGGCCAGGTCGGGTTTGCTGAGCAGCACCAGGTCGGCGCAGGCAATCTGGTCCTCGAACACCTCGGAAAGCGGGGTCTCGTGCTCGGCGCCCGCCTCGGTGCCGGTATTGCCGGGTCGCGCCGGATCGGGCGCAAAGCGGCCGGCGGCCACCGCCTCGGCATCGGCAACCGCGATCACGCCGTCGATGGTGATGCGCGAGCGCAGGTCCGGCCAGTCGAAGGCCCGCAGCAGCGGCTTGGGCAGCGCCAGGCCCGAGGTCTCGATGATGATGTGATCGGGGCGCGGCTGCAGCGCCAGCAGGCGCTCGATCGAGGGGATGAACTCATCGGCGACGGTGCAGCAGATGCAGCCGTTGGTCAGTTCAAGGATATTCGCCTCGGGGCAGTCGGCATCGGCGCATGCGCGGATCAGTTCGCCGTCCACGCCCATGTCGCCGAATTCGTTGACCAGCACCGCCAGCCGCCGCCCGCCGGGATGGCGCAGCAGGTGCCGGATCAGCGTGGTCTTGCCGGCGCCCAGAAAGCCGGTGACGATGGTGACGGGGGTTTTTTCCAGAGACATGTCAGACCTCGATCGGGGGAATGCGTGCGATGATGTTCTTGCGGATGACCTCGGGGCGCATGCGCCAGGGCACCTGGCCGTCGGCGCTGGCACCATAGGCACGATACATGGCGATCAGGTCGGGGATGTCATGCATGGGCGACAACGCGCCCTGGACATAGGTCCAGCGCCCGCGCCCGCGCAGCACCACGGCGCAGCCATGGTCGCAGGCGCACAGGCAGGGCTGGCGGCGATGCGCGATCCCATGGCGCTCCAGCGCCTCCGAGAGGCGCGCCCCGTCGCTGGGGGCGTCCGGGTCGCTTCCCGGCAGGCGGCAGGTGGTGCAGACCACCAGTTCGAATGTCTCGGCCACGGGCCCCTCCGGCCAGGTCGCTTGCTTGGCGGCGGGAAGGGTCGGCGGCACGTCCCGGTCCGCCAGGCGGACCTGTGGACGACGACTCACCCCGGTCGCGCATTTCCATCGGCCCTTGCGGACCGCGGCTGGCAGGTCTCCCGGCTTGCGGATGTCAGAGGCGGGCCTCTGGCGGGCGCCCTGCCTTCCCGGCGTTGCGGCCAGTGGCGGTGGGCGACCTCTCCGGTCACGGTCGCGGGGGCGGCTGCGCTTGACCCCTTGCGGGGTTGTCGCATTCCCTCTTGGTCTGCCATAAGGCAGCAACCAGCTCGTGCCACGAGCCAAGCCACGAACCACCGCCCAAGTCAAGCGAGGCCAGATGACCGCGAACGGCACCACCCCCGAAGAAGCCGCCCTGCATGCGGAAAAAAAGGCGAAAATCAAGGCGGTCCGCGACCGCATGATGGCCGGCAAGACCATCGAGAAGGGTCTGGTCATCGTGCTGACCGGGCCGGGCAAGGGCAAGTCCTCCTCGGGTTTCGGGATGATTCTGCGCGCCCTGGCCCATGGCATGCCCTGCGCGGTGGTGCAGTTCATCAAGGGCGCCATGGCCACCGGCGAGCGCGACCTGCTGACCAGCCATTTCCCCGACCTGTGCCGGTTCCACACCATGGGTGAGGGGTTCACCTGGGAAACCCAGGACCTGGAACGCGACCGCGCGGCGGCACGGGCGGGCTGGGAAAAGGCCAAGTCGCTGATCCGCGATCCCGCCATCCGCATGGTGCTGCTCGACGAGATCAACATCGCGCTGCGCTATGACTATCTGGACGCGGCCGAGGTGGCCGATTTCCTGCGCCGGGAAAAGCCGCCGATGACCCATGTCATCCTGACCGGCCGTAACGCCAAGCCGGAATTGCTGGAACTGGCGGATCTGGTGACCGAGATGGCGGCCAGCAAGCACCCGTTCCGCGCCGGCATCAAGGCCCAGGCCGGGATCGAGTTCTGATCCAGGGCCGGCGATCGCGACGCCGCGCCTGCCCGGTGCCGCGCTTTTCTGGTGCGACCGCTTGCGCCAATGCCGCACGGGGCGGCGCAACGGTGCTAGGGCCCGTGGACATTCGCTTCGCGGCGAGGATGGTCGCCACGAGGTGCCAGTTGGCGGCGTAACTGCATGCGGTCTTTTCGTAGCGCGTGGCGATGGCTCGGAACTCCTTGATCTTCGCGAAGAAATTCTCGATCAGATGTCGCCATTTACAGGCATGCCGGTCGTGGTCGCGCCTGATCTTGCGGTTCGCTTTCGGCGCAATGACTGCGCTCGCGCCGCGCAGATCC
>NZ_JBDHSP010000002.1:0-179279 GCF_039808215.1 Paracoccus sp. (in: a-proteobacteria) | reverse complement strand
AACGGCTGCCCGCGATCGCGTGAAACGCGTGCCCGCGATCACGCGAAATCGCTGCCCCAATTCCGCGAAATGCGCACGCGGCGAGGGCGGCGACCGCTATGCCCTGACCATGAAGCTGTTCCAACTGGCGACGCGGCACCCGCCGCTGCGCCGGCTGGTGGCGCAGGTGCAGCCTTTGATGGACGAATTCGCCCGCGAGTTCCGCCAGTCCTGCCATCTGGTCGTGCCCGAGGCCGGCAATGGCATCGTCGTGGCGCAGGCCAGCCCGGCCGGGCATTGGGAATTCCGCGCCCGGCCGGGCGGCATTCTTGATCTGTTCACCACCGGCTCGGGCCTGACGCTGCTGGCCTTCCAGAAACCCGAGCGGGTGCTGGAGACCCTGGGGCAATGGGGCGTCGCCGATGCGGCATCGCGGCTGGCGGCGGTCGCCGGGAAATTGCAGGCGGTGCGCGAACAGGGCGCGCGGATCGAGCCTTCGGGGCAGCTGGTCGGGGTCACCGACCTCAGCGTGCCGATCCCCGGCCCCGGCGGCGAGGCGATCACGGCGCTGACCTGCGCCTATATCGAACAGCCCGACGCCGCCGGCACAGAGGACCGCAGCCGCGCGCTGGCGGCGCTGAAGGCGCTGGCCGCGCAGGTGTGACGGCGCCGCCTCAGCCGGCGATCACGCCCTTGCGGATGATGAAATTGGCATAGATGCGGGTTTCGGCGCAATGCAGCACCGCAAAGGCCTGCCGCGCCCGCTCGTAGAAAGCGAACCGCTCAAGCGAGGCCGGCCTGACGCCCTCGGCCGCAAGGATCGGCAGCGATTGCGCCACCACCTCGGGCACGGCATCGGGCTCGTCCACCACCTGCATGGTCAGCACCGGATCGGGCAGGAACGTGTCCACCGGCAAGAGCGACAGCACCGCGCGCAGGGCACGGATGGCGTCGCAGTCGATGCGCAGCGGCGTCCCCGTCACCGTGTGCCGCGCCACCGAGGCCGCGGGAAAATTCGCGTCGGCAATCACGATCTCGTCGCCATGGCCCATGGCGGCCAGCACCCGCAGCAGGTCGGGTGCGATCAGCGGGTCGATTCCCTTGAGCACGTCTGCCTCCCAGAGCCGGCACAGTTGCGCAGCCCCACCTTGACGGCAGGGCTGCCGCCGGATCAAGCCCCGGATTCGGGGCGCAGGCGGTTGTAGAGATGCCAGGTGCCATGACCCAGCACCGGAAACACCACGATCAGCGCCAGCAACCCGGTCAGCGCACTGATCACGATGCCGCCGGTGACGATCGCGCCCCAGGCCAGCGACGGGCCGAGGTTGCGCGTCACCATGGCAAAGCTGGTGCCGAAGGCGGTCAGCGCGTCGCGCCGCTCGGAGGCCAACATCGGCAGGGCAAAGACGCTGATGGCAAAGGCAAAGCCCGCAAACAGCGCCCCCACCAGCCCACCGCTGATCAAGAGCATCCAGCCGCGCAGCGTGGTGAAGGTATTGGCCATCGCCTCATCCGCGCCCGGAAAGGGCTGCAGCCCGAAAAACAGCGCATAAAGCAGGTCCGCCGCCCTGAGCCAGAACAGCAGCAGCAGGCACAACAGCAGGCCGGCATAGGCCAGTTGCCCGCCCGAGGCGGCGTGACTGTGGCGCATCTCGGCCAGATGCGGGTTGCGGCCGTGCTCGAGCTCGCGGCTTTTCTGGTAAAGCCCGATGGCCAGGAAGGGGCCGACGATCATGAAGCCCGCCGTGGCCGGCAGCAGCAGGTAAAGCAGGCCGTAATGATCAAGCGCCCAGATCACCGCGACCGAGATCAGGAACAGCAGCAGGCCGTAGGCCAGGCTTGACAGCGGGTTGTGCCACAGGTCGCGCCAGCCGGCGCGCAGGCAGTCCAGCGCGACATTGGCCGGCAGGTTGCGCGCCAGCCTGTCCTCGGGCGGCTGCGGCGCGCGCAGCGTCGGAAGGGGTTCCAGCATGTGACCTCCTCAGCAGGAATGCCGGGCCGGAGCCCGTTCGGATGAGATCGCGCCGCAATCGGGCTGCGAGTTGAAGGCGACGGCGATCAGATGCGCATTCGCCCCAAGAAACACGGCAGCCACCGTGCAGGCGCCCAGGATCGCCAGGCGTTTCTGGTTGCGCGCCGTCATTTCGCCGCCTCCTTCTGCGCCGCGAGGCCGGAGACGTAAAGCGCCAGCAGGTTGCGGTCGGCCTGCGACAGCCGCCCTTCCCAGGCGGGCATCACGCCCTGGCGGCCGTTCATCAGCGTGGTGCGGATGTCCTGCAGGCTGCCGCCATAGATCCAGTCGTTGTCCGAAAGCCGCGGCGCGCCGACGCCCATCTCGCCCTCGCCCCTCTCGCCGTGGCAGGAGGCGCAGTTTTCCTCGAACAACGCCGCGGCCGGGCCGTTCTGATCGGCCTTGCCGGTGTGAAGCGCCGCGACATATTGCGCCAGCTGGTCGATCTGGTCGCGCTCCAGCACCCCGTCCTTGCCGAAGGCCGCCATCTGCGAGACATTGGTCTCGTCATGGCTGCTGTTGATGCCGACGCGGATCAGCTCGGCAATATCGGCCGGATCCGAGGACCAGAGCCAGTCGCCGTCGTCCAGCGCCGGAAAGCCGGTGCCGCCGTCGCCGTCCTTGCCCTGGCCCTGCGCGCCATGGCAGGCGGCGCAATTGTCGGCAAACAGCCGCGCCGCGGCCGGGCGGGCAAAATCCATCAGCTGCGTATCGGCGGCCAGCGCCGCGAAATCGCCCTCGGCAAAGCGCGATTTCCAGCTGTCGCGCAGCGCCTCCATGCGGGCATGCGCCGCCTGGGCATCGGTCTTCTGGTCGATGCCCAGCAGCCCGCGGGTATAGTCGCGGCCCATGGGCCAGGTCGGCAGCAACACCCAGGACACCACCGCATAGACCACCGTGATCGCCAGCGCCCAGATCGCGATGCGCGGAAAGGGCGTGTTCAGTTCCTTGATGCCGTTCCATTCATGGCCGGTCGTCTCATAGCCGGTGACGGGATCGATTTCCTGCTGATGCTCGCTCATGCCCGGTCCTCCGCCATCAGATCGTCGCTCAGCACCGACTTCCCGGCGCGCTCATGCCGGGCGCGGAAACCCGGCCAGAAGGCATACCAGACCACCAGCAGAAAGAACCCCATCATCCACAGCAGGCCGAAGGTCTTGGCCAGATGAACCAGCGTCTCATGCGTTTCCATCACGACTCCTCCTCGTCCGCGGTCTTGTGGGCGACATCGGTCAGCTGCCCCAGCGATTGCAGATAGGCCACCAGCGCGTCCATTTCCGTCAGCCGCCCCGGATCGCCGTCGAAACTGCGCACCGCCGGGCGTTCGCCATAGCGTTCGGCGAAATCCGAGGCCGCGTCGCCGTCCGGCCGGGTCTGCGCCAGCGCGTCACGGCCGGCATTCCGGATCATCTCGGGGCTGTAGGGCACCCCGAGTCGCGCCAGCGTCGCCAGCTGCGCCGACAGATCGTCCGTGTCCAGCGCCCGCGTGAGCCAGGGATAGGCGGGCATGATCGAGGTCGGCACCACGTCGCGCGGGTTCAGCATGTGCAGGACGTGCCAGGCGTCGGAATACTTGCCGCCCAGCCGCGCGATGTCGGGTCCTGTACGCTTGGACCCCCAGAGCATGGGAAAATCCCAGACGCTTTCGCCGGTCACCGAATAGGGGCCGAAGCGGTCGATGTCGTCGGTCAGGGTGCGGATCATCTGGCTGTGGCAGGCATAGCAGCCCTCGCGCATGTAGATCTCGCGCCCGGCCAGTTCGAGTGGCGTGTAGGGGCGCATGTCCTCGGGGACATCGACGGTGTTCTCGATGGTGAACAAGGGCGCGATCTCGACGATGCCGCCGACGGATGCGGCGACGATGATGCCGACCACCAGCCCCAGCGACAGCTTTTCAAGGTTGTAGTGCAGTTTCAGGATGGGCATGGCTTCACTCCGCCGCCACTTGTGCGGATGCGTTGAGGATGGGGCGGTCATGCGCCGGCAGCGTGCCGGGCGCGCGGCGGAAGGTGGCAAAGGTGTTGACGCAGCAGATCAGCGCCCCCGCCAGGACCATGGCGCCGCCGATGGTGCGCATCAGGTAATAGGGCGCCATCGCCTCGACCGATTGCAGAAAGCTGTAAAGCAGCGAGCCGTCCTCGGCATAGGTGCGCCACATCAGCCCCTGGGTGATGCCGGCGTTCCACATGGCCACGACATAGAACAGCGTTCCCATCACCGCGAGCCAGAAGTGCCATTCGACCGCCTTGGGCCAGCGCATCTCGCGCCGGCCGGCCAGATGCGGCACCATGGTATAAAGCGAGCCGAAGATGATCATCGCCACCCAGCCCAGCGTGCCCGAATGCACATGGCCCACGGTCCAGTCGGTGTAATGGCTCAGCGAGTTCACCGGCCGGATGGCCAGGAACGAGCCCTCGAAGGTCGACAGCCCGTAAAACACCGCCGCCACGAACATGAAGCGCAGCGTGGCGTCGTCGCGCACCTTGTGCCAGGCGCCGTTCAGCGTCGCGATCGCATTGCCGGCCGAGGCCCAGCTGGGCACCAAGAGCATGATCGAGAAGGTCATGCCCAGCGTCTGTGCCCAATGCGGCAGCGCCGTGTAATGCAGGTGGTGCGAGCCCACCCAGATGTAAAAGAACACGATGCCCCAGAAGGACAGGATAGACAGGCGATAGGACCAGATCGGCCGCCCCGCGCGCACCGGCAGGAAATAATAGAGCATGCCCAGAAAGCCCGCGGTCAGAAAGAATGCGACGGCGTTGTGGCCATACCACCACTGCACCATGGCATCCTGCACCCCCGACCAGATGGTATAGCTTTTCGTCGAGGAAAGGCTGATGGGCAGCGCGAGGTTGTTGATGATGTGCAGCATCGCCACCACCAGGATGAAGGCGAGGAAATACCAGTTCGCCACATAGATATGCGGTTCCTTGCGGCGCGCGATGGTGCGCAGGTAAAGCAGGAAATAGGTGACCCAGATCACCACCAGGAACAGGTCGGCATACCATTCCGCCTCGGCATATTCCTTGGACTGGGTGGCGCCCATCATGTAGCCGCTGACCGCCCAGGCGCAGAACAGGTTGAAGCCGATCAGCACCACCCAGGGGCTGAGGCTGCCCGCCAGCCGCGCGCGCGAGGTGCGCTGCACGACAAAGAACGAGGTGGCGATCAGCGCATTGCCGCCAAAGCCGAAGATGATCCCCGAGGTATGCACCGGGCGCAGCCGGCCAAAGCTGGTCGCGGGCCACAGCGGCGTCGCCTCGGGCCAGTAAAGCAGTGCCGCCACCCAGACCCCGGCCACCATGCCGACCACCGCCCAGACCATGGTCATGGCGATGCCGAATTTCGACGGCTCGTCGTAATAGCGTTCCAGCCGGTCGGCGGGGGCGTCGGGATGCAGCAGCCCGCCCGAAAACAGCGCGACCAGCAGGATGCCCAGGGCCAGCGCCATGCCGCCATGCACCGCCATCGGCCCGTGTCGCGCCGCTGCGGCCATGGCAAGGCCGATGATGGCCAGGAGCAACGCCAGGAGGGCGGCGCTCCGGCGCTCGGTTAGGGTCAGCGACTGGATCATGGCTTGGTCTCCGGCTTGATCAGGCGAAATTGCAGTTCGGCGCAGGCAGGGCCACCTGCGCCAGGGTCGATTGGTTCAGGGCGTGCAGGAATGCCTCCTCGGCGGCGCGCAGCCGGTGCCGCAGCAGGCAGTGCCCGTCCAGCGTGCAGTCGCCACCGTCGGGGCCAAAGCATTCCACCAGCGCCTGGTCGCGTTCCAGCAGGCGCACCACCTCGCCCAGACGGATCTGATCGGGCGGGCGGGCCAGCATGGCGCCGCCGCCGCCGCCGCGCCGGGTAACGACATAGCCGCCCTTGACCAGCGCCTGCACGATCTTGGCCAGGTGGTGGCGCGACAGCTGCAGATCCCCGGCGAGCTCCGCGCTTGAATAGCCGCGTTCGGGTGCGCCGGCCATCCGCATCAGTGCCCGCAGGCCGTATTCGGTGAATGAGGTCAGTCGCATCGAGTCACGCCTCGAATTGGTATTTCCAATGCCTATTGCCGAGATGCTAGCATGATGCAACCATGTAAGCACGCCGCGTTATCGGGTGCGCCAGATCGTCGCACCCCTGGCCGCGCCCCTTGTCGGGCCGTCGCCGGATGAAAACATCGTGGTGCATCAGGATCATGCGCCGCCCGGTCCGCGCCGCCGGGGGCTGCGGCATGTTTTCGCAGGGCGCCGGGAAAGGTCGCAAGGATGAGCGAGATGCAGATGCCCAGGGCAACGCCGGAACTGGTCGAGCGGCGCCGCGAGCTGGCGCCTGATGCCGAGGCCGCCTTTCGCGACTTCTCGAAGGCGGTCTTTGCCCCCGGCGCGCTGGACGCGCGCACCAAGCAGCTGATCGCCGTGGCGGTGGCGCATGTCACCCAATGCCCCTGGTGTATCGAGGGCCATGTCAAGGGCGCCACGCGCGAGGGCGCCAGCCCCGAGCAGATCATGGAGGCGATCTGGGTCGCGGCCGAGATGCGCGCCGGCGCCGCCTATGCCCATTCGCTGAAAAGCCTCGACGTGCTGGCAAAGGCCGGGAAATGACCGGCGCCGCGCAGGGCGGCGACGGGGCGGGCTCGCCCGCCTGCGCGGCCGCGCAGGTAGCGCCCGACTATTTCGACCCGTTGGGGGTCGAGCCGCAGCAGGTGCATGACGTGGCGCGCTGGCGCAAGGCGCGGCGGGCAGATCTGCTGGCCAGCCGCGCCAGCCTGGGCGTCGAGGCGCTGCACCACATCGCCCAGGGCATCGGCACGGCGCTGGACGCCGTGCTGGCGCATCTGCATGTCGATCCCGCCGGCAAGACGCTGGCCGCCTATTGGCCGATCAAGTCCGAGCCCGACCTGCGGCCCTGGCTGGGCGCCATGCACGCGGCCGGGGTGCATCTGGCGCTGCCTGCGGTGGCCGAGCGGGGCCAGCCCCTGCTGTTCCGGCCCTGGCAACCGGGTGCCACCATGCTGCGCGGTTTCTGGAACATCCTCGAACCCGCCACCGAGGCCACCGTGATCCCCGACATCGCCCTGGTGCCGCTGGTGGGCTGGGACGGCGCGGGCTATCGGCTGGGTTATGGCGGCGGCTATTACGACCGCACGCTGGCGCGTATCAGCCCGCTGACCATCGGCGTCGGCCTGCACGCCGCACGGCTGCCGACCATCTATCCCCAGCCCCATGACATCGGCCTGGCCGCGATCGTCACCGAGGCCGGCATCGAGTTCTGCGCTCAGTAGCGCAACCGCGCATAATACGAGCTTTGCGCCGCCGCCCGCGCCTCGCCGAGCGTGGTGATGCCGCGCCCGCGCAGGATCGGCAGCAGGCGCAGCAGCACCTGCGCCGTGACCAGCGCATCGCCCGCGGCATTGTGGCGGTTGGTGATGGTGACGCCCAGCCGCCCGGCGATCGCCTCGAGCGATTGCGAGGTCTCATGCGGCTGCGCGATGCTGGCCAGCAGCAGCGTGTCCAGCACCGGCTGATCGAAACGCAGCCCGGTCGCGGCCTCTTTCAACTGCAGGAAACGCATGTCGAAGGCGACATTGTGGCCGACCAGCACGGTATCGGTCGCATAGCCATGAAAGGCCGCCAGAACCTCGCCGATGCGGGGCTGGCCGCGCACCATCTCGGGGCGGATGCCGTGATAGGGGATCGAGGCTTCGGGGATCGGCCGGCCGGGATCCACCAGCTGGTCAAAGCTTTCGCCGCGCAGGATCTTGCCGTTCAGGATGCGCACGGCGCCGATCTGGATGATCTCGTCGCCGCCGGCCGGATCGAGGCCGGTGGTCTCGGTGTCGAAGACGGTATAGGTCAGGCCCTCCAGCGGCTGCTCGTCCAGCGCCCGGCTGGACAGGCTGGCGGCGAACAGGTCGAAATCATAGAATTCCGGGCGCGGGCCGGGGGCGGCGGTCTCGCGCCCCCCCTCGGCGGTCGGCAGCAGGAAACGGAAAAAGGACTGGCCATGACTGCGGTCCTGTTCCAGCCACAGCTCGCCCCCATGGCGCTCGGCGATGTCGCGCACCGCGATGTCGGGACCGCCCTGGCCCAGAGTCACGTTCTGCAGGGGCGCATTCGCCACCGCCTCGGGCAGCACGTCCTCCAGCGGCCAGACCAGATCCAGATGCGCCCAGCCCCGGCGCGGCGCGGCGCCAAGGCGCAGGATCAGCGGCGGCACGCCGCGCGCCCCGAACAGCCGCCCGGCCAGCGCCGCCAGCGCCTGGATCAGCGAAAAGCTGTCCACCCGCAGCCACATGCCCTCGCCGCCCTGCAGCACCGGCAGCTGCGCGGTCTCGGCGCTGATGCGCTCGGCCGCGGCGGCCAGCAGGTCCGGCCCGGGCATTTCCTGCAAGGGCCAGCGGGTGAGAATTTCCTGCGAGGCGTCGGCCGTCAGCGCCGCCAGCTTGCGGCCCATGCCCGTGACCTCGTCGCGCACGATGGCATCGAATCCGGCGCGTTCGGCCGGTTCCAGATCGGGATATTCCAGCATGTCCAGCGCCGCCTGCATATTGGCCAGCGAGGCGCGGCTGGATTCCGTCAGCTCCGCCATCCTGCGGTCGCGGCGCGACTGCTGGGCATAATCCTGGGTGATGTCGTCAAACAGCAGCACATAGCCGCTGATCGCGCCGCCCCCGGACTGCGGCCGCACCGGCGCCAGCACCACATGCACCAGGCTGCCCGAGCCCATGCGCGTCACGAACCGCGCCGAGACCGCCGCCTCGGCGCGGGCGATATGGCGGTCCACCGTCTCGCGCGCATGGACGATCAGCGCGCGATCCACCACGGCATGGATCGAGCGGCCAAGCCCGATCAGCTCGGCGCCGCCGGCGATCTGCGCCCCGCCCGCGACGCGGTGAAACAGCGCCCGCGCATGTTCGTTGTAAAGCAGGATGCGCCCGTCAAGGTTGCAGACCACCACGCTTTGTTGCAGTTCCGCCATCAGCGCGCCCAGCTGGTCGCGTTCCTGCGCCACCTTGGCCTGCGCCTCGGCTACCAGCCGCGCCATGTCTCCCTGCAGGCTTTCGCGCTGCGCCGCCAGATCGTTCAGCGCCTGTGCCAGTGCGGCGGTCGCGCCGCCGCCCCCGGTCTCCAGCCGCGGAGCGCCGGGGTCGTCGGCCAAGAGCCGCGCCGCATCGGCGAGCCGCGCCGGCCCCCGGACAAGGCGCGCATGAAACCGCGCCGCCAGCCAGCCGGCCAGCGCCGCGCCCGCAAGCCACCAGCCGATGAGGATCGCCCCCGCTTGATCCAGCGCCGGGGCCAGCGCCGCACGCAGCCCGGCCTGCTGATCGGCGGGCAGCGCGGCCAGAAACAATGCCGCCCCGCCAAGCGCCCAAAGCACCAGCGCAAGGCCCGGCAGCAGCGGCGGCAATATCTGGCGCAGGCCCGGCCTCATGCCAGCAGCTCGCGGATGCGCAGCGCCAGTTCGCGGGTCGAGAAGGGCTTGGTCACATAGGCATCCGCCCCCGCCCCCATGCCGCGGGCGATGTCGGTGTCGCGGCCCTTGGCGGTCAGCATCATGATCCGCGTTCCGGCGATGGAAGGGTCGGCGCGCACCGCCTCGCAGACCTCGAACCCGGTCATCCCGGGCATCGAGGCGTCCAGCAGCACCAGCGCCGGCATCTCGCTGCGGATCATCGCCAGGGCCTGGGTGCCGTCGGGCGCCACCAGCACCTCATAACCCTCGCGTTTCAGCATGAAGGACAGCGAGACGACGATGTTGGGCTCATCATCCGCGATCAATACCTTTGCCATCACCCCTCCCCCCTTTCGCTGCCCGTCACCGGCAGGCTGAAGCCGAAACAGGCCCCCGGCCCCGGCCCGTCCTCGAGCCACATCCGCCCGCCCAGATTAACCACGATCTGCCGGCTGATCGGAAGCCCGAGCCCGGTTCCGCCCGGCCGGGTCAGCAGATCGCCACCCTGGCGGAACTTCTCGAAGACCCAGTCGCGCTCGGCCTGCGGCACGCCGGGTCCGTTGTCCTGGACTGTCACCACCAGATCATCACCCTGCCGCGCCAGCGTGACCGCGATCACGCCGCCCGCGCGCGGCACGAATTTCGCCGCATTGGACAGCAGGTTCACCATCACCTGCACCAGCCGGTCGGGATCGGCCGAGATCACCGGCACCTGCTCCGGCAGATCCAGCCGCAGCTCGGCGCCGCTTTCGCGCAGCAGCTCGGCGGTGGCGCGGGTGGCCTGCTGGACCAGCGCCTTCAGGTCCACCGGCGCGTAATGCCAGTCCGCCATGCCGGATTCGATCTTGGCCAGATCCAGCACCTGATTGACCAGCCGGCTCAACCTTTCGCTTTCCGACAGGATGATCTGCAGGAACTCCTCGCGCTCGGCATCCGAGATGTCGGGCGTGTCCAGCATCAGTTCGGTCAGCGCCCGGATCGAGGTCAGCGGTGTGCGCAATTCATGCGTGACCGAGGACATGAAATCGTCCTTGAGCGAATCGAGGCTTTTCAGCTTTTCATTCGCGGCGCGCAACTCGACCGTCGCGGCCTCAAGCTCGCGCGCATAGGTGCGCACCTGCGAGGCCTCGTCGATGATCTCCAGCACGTCGCCCATGCTCAGCGGCTCTTCCTGGGCCACGGATTCGACCATGACCCTGGCCGAGGCAGTGCCGATGGCGCCGGCGATCTGGCGCTCGACCCGATCGACCAGGCGGGCATCGGCGCGCGCGCCCTCGCCCTCATGCGCGTGCTCGTCAAACATCGCGGCCGCCCGCGCCGGCCCCAGGAACCGCGCCGCCAGCGCCCGCAGGTCGTCGAGCCGCGCCCGCCCGCGCCAGAACACCGGCGCCGACGCGCCACGCTGGAAGACGTTGACGAACAGCAACGCCTGGCTGGCCTCGCGCGCGCTGGCGCGGCTCATCAGCGACAGGCTGGTGAACAGGCCGATATTGACCAGAAGGCTCCAGAACAGCGAATGCGTCAGCTCGTCAAAGCCGGTCAGGCCGAACAGCGCCTGCGGCGACAGCACCGTCAGGCCAAAGGGGCCTTCCAGGAACTCGGCCCCGATCCAGCCCGATTTCGCCACCGAGGGCAGCATCAGCGTATAGGCCCAGACCAGCGCCCCGCCGATCAGCCCCCAGAGCGCGCCGCGATGCGTGGCGCCCTGCCAGTACATGCCGCCCAGCAGCGCCGGGGCGAATTGCGCCACCGCAGCAAAGCTGATCAACCCGATCGAGACCAGCGCGTAAGCCTCGCCGGCGATGCGGAAATACAGATAGCCCAGCAGCAGCACGATCAGGATGGCGCCGCGCCGGATGTTCAGCAGCAGCCGGGTCAGGTCGCCCCCCGCCGCCAGCCGCCCCGAGCGCAACAGTGCCGGCATCACCAGATCGTTGCAGACCATGGTCGAGACGGCGACGGTTTCCACGATGATCATTCCGGTCGCCGCCGAGAGCCCGCCGACATAGGCCAGAAGCGCCAGCCCCTGCGCGCCCTGCGACAGGGGCAGCGACAGCACATAGCTTTCCGCGCCGGCGCCCCCGTCCCCCATGACCAGCATGCCGCCGATGGCGATGGGCAGGACAAAGACGTTGATCGCCAGCAGATAGGCCGGAAACATCCACGAGGCGCGCAGGATGTGGCGCTCATCCGTGCATTCGACCACCATCATCTGGAACTGGCGCGGCAAAAGCAGCACCGACAGCATCGAAAGCAGCGTCAGCGCGAACCATTGCGCGCCCTGGAACCCTGCAAAGCCCGCGCCGTCCAGCTGCAAGAGCCCCGCCATCTCGGGTCGGGCCTGTGCGCGCGCCCAGATGTCGCCCATGCCGTCGAACAGCCCATAGGTCACGAAGATGCCGACGGCGAGAAAGGCCAGCAGCTTGACCGCCGATTCAAAGGCGATGGCGGCAACCATGCCCTCGTGGCGTTCCGACAGGTCCAGATGGCGGGTGCCAAAGACCACGGCGAAACCGGCCAGCGACAGCGCCATGTAAAGCGTGCCGTCCTGCCACCATGCCGCGTCCTCGGGGCCCGAGGCGCCGGTCAGCACGTCATAGCCGGCCGAGACCGCCTTCAGCTGCAGCGCGATATAGGGCAGAATGCCGATGACGGTGATCAGTGTCACCAGCGCCGCCAAAAGCGGGCTTTTGCCATAGCGGCTGGCGATGAAATCGGCGATCGAGGTCACGCGGTAGCTGCGCGCGATGCGCACCATCTTGCGCAGCAGGACCCAGGCCAGCAGCATGGCCAGCATCGGCCCCAGATAGATCGGCAGGAACCAGACCCCGCCCGAGGCGGCGCGCCCCACGCTGCCGAAATAGGTCCAGGCCGAGCAATAGACCCCCCAGGACAGGGCAAAGACCAGGCTGCTGTCGATCAGCGAGCGCCCCTGCCCGGCGCGGCGGTCGCCGTAAGCCGCCACCGCCACCAAGAGCAGCAGATAGCCGAACGAGGCCGCCAGCACCTGCGCGGGGGACATCATTCCCCGGCCTCGCGCAGGTCGGGCGGGTCGTCCTGCGGCGGCGCGGGATGCGCGCGCGCGATCAGCGCCAGCACCAGGATCAGCCCACCCCAGATCAGGAACAGCGCCAAAGGCAGCAACGGCAGGCCGAACAGCGTCACGGAGCGGTCCCAGATCAGCAGCAGCGGAAAGTTGAACAGCACGAAACCCAGACCGCAAAGCGCCAGCAGCACCGGGGCCGGAGGTCCGTCGCGCCGCCTCACAACGCACCCAGCCGATAATGCTGCGTGAGCCATTCCTTGAAATCGCGCACGATATTGAGGGAATCGCGCAGCACCTGGCGGTCCAGCCGGCCCAGTTCGGCGGGCCGGATGGTATTGCCCGGCTCCTCGGCCCGGTCGATCTGGGCAAGGTTCGCGTCCAGCTTCAGCCCCATCATGCAGTGCAGCGCGTCGGTCAGATCGCGGGCCAGCGCCTCGCTGATGCGACCTGCCGCGGCCAGCGCGGAAAGCCGCGCTGCGGTTCCGGTGGCCGGGATGCCATATTCCAGCGCCAGCGCCCGCGCGCCATGCACCAGCGGAAATATCCCCAGCTTCTTCAGGTCGATCTCGGCCGCCTCGGGGCCGCGCATCCCGGGCAGGCGGCGCCACCAGCCGCCCTCGCCGGTGCTGTCGAACTGCCGGATGGCGGCGGCGAAACGCGCATGGAAACTGTCGCTGCCGCTCAGCATGCGCCGCAGCCGCGCCTGCAGCGCGGCCAGCAGTTCCCCGTCCCCGGCCACCGCGACCGCGTCCAGAAAGATCGCGAGGTTCATCGGCCCCTCGGCCTCGGCGCCATGGATCCAGTCGCGCAGGCTGTCGCCGAAATCCGTCAGGCTCTGACACCAGAGCGGCCGGCTCAGCATGATGCCGCCCGGGCATGGGGGATAGCCGAACGAGATCAGCGCCTCGGTAAAGGCCCGGGTGATCCGCTCCAGCCCCTCGGGGCGAAAGCCGTCGCGCAGGATCAGGGCATTGTCCTGATCGGTGCGGATGATCTGCTCGCTGCGGCCTTCGCTGCCCATGACGATCAGGCAGCTGTTCTCGCGCAAGTCCTGCGGGGCCAGCATCTGCCACAGGCGCTGGAAGATCTGCCGGTTCAGACCGCCGACGATCTCGGCGATGAACTCGACGCGCACGCCGTCGCCATGCAGCGCCCGGATCAGGTCGCGCACCTGCCCGGCCGGCTGGGCCAAGGCCGCGACATCCCCGGCCCCGGCGATTTCGGCCGAGACCAGATGCGAGTGATTGGCCAGAAACCCCATCAGATCAAGCTGACTGAGGATACCGACCACGTTTTCCCCGTCGCGCACCAGCACGCGGTGGATGCGGTGGCGCAGCATCAGGATCATCGCATCATAAAGCCCGTCGCCGATGTCCACGGCGCGCGGCGCGAAAGTGGTGAAATCGCGCACCTGCAGCGCCGCCGGCGGCTGGCCGCGCAGCACCGCCTGCAACAGGTTGGTGGTGGTGAAGATCCCCAGGGCCGCGCCGTCGCGCACCAGCGCATCGGTGATGCCAAGCGCGGCCAGCTGGCTGCAGACCGTCACCAGATCGGTGTCGCCAGTAACGAAATGCGGCTGGCGCAGGATGGCGTCGCCCACATGCGCGGCCATCAGCGTCACCATCTCGCGCTGGCCGTGGCGCAAAACCGGGGGCGCGGCCAGCGTCATCCCTCGCCCTCCGGCGCCGCAGCCGTCATCCCCGCGAAAGCACGCATGTGCCCACCCCCTGCCGAACCGATGCCCTCCTGCCCGCAAAGGATTGATAAGCCGAAGGGTGCGGCGAGCACAACAGGCTTGAACGGCCCGGGCCGCGCGCGCCCGCGATCAGGCGGCCAGATAAAGCCCGATCGCGGCCAGCATGAACAGCGCCAGCACCAGGCCAAAACCGCGCCCGATGGCAGGCACCGCCGCCAGGCCCAGATAGCGCGACAGGATGACCCGCGCCTTCAGCCAGGCGATGACCAGGATCACCGCCGAGGCCGCCTTCAGCCCGTTCGCGTCCAGTCGCGGCAACACCAGCGCGATCACCGTCGAGACCGCGCTCAGCCCGATCAGCGCCAGCCATGCCCTTGTCAGAATGTCCATCTTGTCCATCACCGCAGCAGATAGATTATCGGGAACAGGATCACCCACACCAGATCCACCATGTGCCAGAACTGCGCCCCCGCCTCGACCAGCTCGGCGCGGGTGCGGATGGCGACCAGGGCAAGGATCACCACGCCCGCCGCGACATGGGCGGCGTGAAAGCCGGTCAGCAGCCAATAGAAGGTGAACAGCGGATGGGTCTCGGTGCTCAGCCCCTTGGCGGCGGCATCGGCATATTCGATGCCCTTGAGCACCAGAAACACGATGCCCAGCAGCCCCGCCAGCGCCAGGTTCAGCCGTGTCGGCCCCGGCCGGTCGTGATGTGCGTCGCGCGCCGCACGCGCGGCGAACCAGCCCGAGGTGACCAGCACCGCGGTATTGATCGCCGCCGAGACGCGGTGCAGCTGGTCCTGGGCCTCGGCAAACCCGGTCGGATCGCCCAGGCGCACGGCGAGAAAGGCCAGCAGGCCGGCGCCGAACACCGCCAGTTCGCTGACGATCAGCACCCAGATCATCAGATCGCCCGGCAGATCGCGCAGAACGGACTGCTGGGCGGGAAGCTGTCCGTCGCTCATGCCGGAACCCCCGCGGGTTGCGGGCGGGGCGTGGCATCTGCGGGCCGGGTCCGGCCTGCGCAACGGGGGCGGGCGGTGGCCGGATGGATGCGCATGGTCATGAAATCGCTCATGACGCGGGTCCTTTCAAGGGGTTGCAACTGCTGCGGGCCGCAGCGGCCTGTGCCCCGAGAGGATGGGGACGCCGGCCGCGGCAAGGGACGCGCTGTCCCGGCCCGGACGGCGCGACCTTAGCACGGGGCGGGGCGCAGTGCCACCCGCGCTGCGGCGCCGCGGCACCGCCATTTCCTGACAAGAACCCTTGCTGCGACGAAATGCCCCGCCCCGGCCGCGCATGGCGGCCGGCGGCAGATCCCGCCTCAGGCCATGAAGCGGAAGCGGTGCAGCGAGATGAACAGGCTGAGCAGCTTGTTCACCACCGGCTCGCCCTCGTTGCGGTTGCCCAGGGCCTCGAGGGCGGCGTCGATGGCCTTGGCGCCGGCGGTCAGTTCGGACGCGGTCATGTTGGCCATGACGCCATAGATCTCCAGCCGCAGCACGGCCTTTTCCGCGCCATCCTCGGTGACGATGCAGGCGCCGGCATGGCGGTCCACCTGCCGCAGGCAATGGCACATCTCGGCGCTGTCCTGGCCGACGACGACGAAATAGGGCTTGGGCGCCGGCCAGTAGGTGGCGACCGCGCCGCGGTCGAGATGCACGCCCTTGAACAGCCCGTTCACCACATGGCGTTCACCCGAGGCATAGCGCTGCACCACCGACAGGCGGCTCAGCTTCTCGCCGTCCAGTTCCGGCACCACGCGCCCGTCGCGATATGGTACCCAG
Organism: Paracoccus sp. (in: a-proteobacteria); assembly: GCF_039808215.1. Classification (GTDB taxonomy): domain Bacteria; phylum Pseudomonadota; class Alphaproteobacteria; order Rhodobacterales; family Rhodobacteraceae; genus Paracoccus. The sequence goes on along the minus strand of NZ_JBDHSP010000002.1, from coordinate 163,323 downwards.
ACCTCCTGGTGGAACTTGGCGTGACCGCGGCCATAGACATCGAACAGGATCACCCTGGCGCTTCTGCCATCGGCCGAGATCTCCAGCGGCACGATGTCCAGTTGTTCCGGCACCAGATTGCCAAGCCCGGGCACGCCCTGCTTGCACATGGCGGAATAGTCGATCTCGGCATTCTGCAAGAGCTTGCCGCCCTCGGCCACCAGCGCCCCGTCCTTGAAGACGTAAAGCGGCTTGATGCGCGACAGGCTGTCGGTCAGCACGATGTCGGCGAAGCGCCCCGGCGTCAGCGAGCCCAGCATGTCCTCCATGTGGAAGGAGCGCGCGGTGTTCAGCGTCGCCATCTTGATCGCCTTGATCGGGCTGATGCCCATATCGGCGCAAAGCGAGATGATCCAGTCCATGTGGCCCTGGGTCTGCAGCCGCTCGACCGAGATATTGTCGGTGCAAAGCATGAAATTGTCGGTGGGCCATTTGCGCGCGACGATGGCGCGCAGCAGGACCTTGATCACCTCGGCACTGCCGACGCCGAACTTGATATGGGTCGGAAAACCGTAACGGATGCTTTTCTCGATGTCGTCGGCGGTCCAGACATCGTGGTTGTTCGACACGCCGATGGCCGGCAGATAGTTCAGCACCATGTCCGACAGCGCCGTGACGCCCCAGTGCCCGTTCATGAAGCCGCCGCGGGCGCGCACCCAGGCGGCCTTGCGGAAATCGTCGTCATTGCCGGAACTGTAGGTGAAATGCTCGAACTCGCCGAGGCCGATCACCGGCTTCATGTCGAGGACCGCCTCGGTCACGCGCGCGGCGGTCTTTTTCCCCGGGGCAAAAGCGAACAGCCGGTAGGGCAGTTTCTCGTAGTCGCGAAACAGGTTTTCGGCCGCCTCTACGCCCTCCTCGCCGGCGGCGCTGAGCAGGTCCAGGCATTCGGCATAGATCGTGGTCGTGCCGCAGGGGACCATGGCCTCGGCCAGCGCGGTCGGATGCGCGAGCTGCGATTCGAAATGCAGATGCGCGTCGATCAGCCCGGGGATGGCATAAAGCCCCCGGCCGTCGAAGACCTCGCGCACCCTGATCGCCGCGGCGTCCGGGTTCAGCGCCACGATGCGCTTGTCATGGACCAGGATCGAACCGTGATAGACACTTTCGCCATGCACATCGAGGATGTTGAGATTCGTCAGCAGCAGGTCGGCCTCGGCCTTGCCATGCAGGATGTCGAAGATCGTCCTGACCTTGTCGTAATGGAAATTGACCATCTCGTTCATGGTGCCCTCCTTCGGGATATTCCGGCGGCTGCGGAGCGCCTGCCGCCCGCTCTGCCCTGTCGTGATCCCGATAAGTAGCCTGTGCTGCGCCTCCGGAAAGCAGTAAATTCCGCGCATCGCGGCCGCTTTTCGAGAGCGGTCCCCGCTGTCAGGCGGCGATGGCGCCCGCCAGCAGCGTAAGGGCGATGCAGGCCAGCCAGGCCGAGGCGATGCGCTGCACCCACAGCAGCCGCCGGCTGCCGCCCGACCCGGCCCGCACCAGGGTCCCGGCGCCGCCCCAGGCCAGCGCCGCCGCCGCGATCATCAGGCACAGCAGCATCAGGCGCAGCGCAGGTGATCCGCCCGCGGGCAGCAGCACCAGCCCGAAGACCAGCGCCTTGGGATTGAGCAGCGTGGTGACGAAGACGCGGCGCGGCCCGATCGCCGCCGTCGCCCCATGCCCGGCGTCAAGCCGCCACAGACGGACGGCCAGTGCCATGACCCAGAGCGCCGCCGCCAGTTTCAGCGCCGCGGCGACAAGCGGCCAGCGATCGGGCAGTTGCAGGCCCAGCAACAGCAGCGGCAGCACCGCGCCCAGATAGCCGGCCAGTTCCGCCGGCAGCAGCCGCAGCACATGGCCAAGGCCCCGCTGCGCGCCGACGACGCCCATCAGCGTGTTCGTCGGGCCCGGGGCCAGCAGCAGCGCAAGCGCCGCAAGGACAAAGGCGGTCAGAGACATGCGGGGACCATCCATTACGTGCCGAACCGCCCGGCCGGCGGAACCGCGTCAATGGCCCGGATCGCGCCCCCGCGCAAGGGCGGTGGCCCGGCATGGCGCCGGACCACCCGTCCCGGCTTACATGAAGTCGAAGACGTTGTTGAGCAGCAGCGTATCGCCGGTCGAGAAGGTCAGCAGCGTGCCGCGGGCATTCTCGGTGGCGGTATAGCGCATGCCGCCGGTGTCGAGGATGTCGTTGTCGCCAAAGGCCAGCACGGTGTCATGGCCAAAGCCGGCGCGCAGCACGATGGTGTCGACCTCGGCATCGGCCTGGGCGCCGTTCGGGTTCCAGAAGTCGCCATTGGCCGAGATCAGGTCGTTGCCGGCGCCGCCGGTGATGGTGTCTCTGCCCTCGCCGCCTTCCAGCGTGTCATTGCCGGCGGTGCCGATCAGCACGTCGTCGCCCCAGCGGGTGTTCCAGCTGATGCCATTGCTGCCCGAGACCTGGGCGCCCGAGCCGTCCACAGTGTCATTGGCAAGGTGGTTCCAGCCCAGTTCGAAGCCGAAGAACTTCAGCTCGGCGATGCGCGCCCCGGTGTCGACCCGCGAAACCCCCGAGAACGAGCCGTCCGTGCCCACGGCGGTGATATTGGTGGTGACGCCGCGCGCGCCGTCGCCATTGCCGCCGGTCCAGCCCCAGGCGTTGATCACGTCCTGGCCGCCGCCGCCATAGATGGTGTCATTGCCGGGATCATGCCAGGTCGAATCACCCAGACCCCAGCGGATGTTGTCGATGCCGGCGCCGCCATAGACCAGGTCATTGCCGGTGCTGGACTGGATGTGGTCGTTGCCCGAGCCGGCGCGGATGGTGTCATTGCCGATGCCGCCGTCGATGTAGTCGTCGTAGCGCGTGCCCACCACGTCGTCATTGCCGGCGCCGGTATAGATGGTCAGCCCGTGCTCGGGCGTGTCGCCATGCGCGCCGCGCAACGTGGCCGCACCGGCGCGCACAGTGTCATTGCCATCGGTCAGGTGGATGCGCTCCATACCCGAGAATTTCAGCGAATGTTCGCCCGAGGTCACCAGCCCGTCCTCGGTGTTCTCGAAGTTCAGCTTGACGCCGCGGTTGCCGCCGACGAACAGGCGGTCGCCACCGGTCTTGTCCAGATAGATGTTGACATCATAGGCCTCGCCGAGGTCGCCACCGATGAAGGTGTCGTGGCCACCGGGGGTCCAGTGGAATTCGTCCGCGCCGTTCAGCCCCAGGATCTGCTCGCTGCGGTCGGTGCTGTTGATGATGTCGTTGCTGTTCGTGGGCATGCTGTGTCCTTGATGGAGGGATTTCCCGGGTGCGGCCTGACGCCGGAGTTCCGCGCAGTCATTGTCCGTCCGGGCCTGTATGAAAACCCTGTGATTGCCTCAGGGCGGTGTTGCTCTGGTTTTCGGCGAAGCTCGGCCCAGGTTGCGTTCCAGCGGTGGCGGGTTGTCGCTGACACGGGACGGCTTGCACCACTTCAGGTATTCTTCATTCGTTAATTTTCTTCTAACAAGGTAGTTCGCCCGATCGGAAATCGCCGCCGCGGCGCGGATCAGGGGCGGGAATCACCCTTGCCCGCGCCTGCCCGGGCGCGCATGCATGGTGCGAAGGTCGCGGGAATCAGGCCGCGCCGCGCGGAAAGGACCGCTCGGGCGGGCGCCGGGACAGGAAGGGAACATGACCCAGGACCCCAGGAAGCTGCTTGCGCAACTGTTCCGCGCCGCCGTGGACAGCGCCGATCCGGCGCATGTCCTGGCGCGCCACCTGCCCGAATTGCCGCGCGGCCGTGTGGTCGTGGTCGGGGCCGGCAAATCCGCCGCCGCCATGGCCCGCGCGGTCGAGGCTGCCTGGCCCGAGGCCGATCTTTCGGGCGTGGTCGTCACCCGCTACGGCCACAGCCTGCCCACGCGGCGCATCCGCGTGCTCGAGGCCGCGCATCCGGTTCCCGACGACAATGGCGCCCGCGCCGCCGAGGCGATCCTGACCGCGGTCCGCGGCCTTGGCCCCGAGGATCTGGTGCTGGCGCTGATCTCGGGCGGGGGTTCGGCGCTGATGACCGCGCCGGCCGAGGGCCTGACGCTGGCCGAGAAGATGCAGGTGAACCGGCTGCTGCTGGCCTCGGGGGCGCCGATCTCGGTGATGAACCGGGTGCGGCGCCGGCTGTCGCGCATCAAGGGCGGGCGGCTGGCGCTGGCGGCGCAACCGGCGCGGCTGGTGACGCTGGCCATCTCGGATGTGCCGGGGGACGATCCGCGCGCCATCGCCTCGGGGCCGACGGTGCATGACCCCGATGCCGGGGCCGATCTGGCCGAGATCGCCGCCATGCTGGGTCCCGACCTGCCCGAGGCGGCGCGGCGCCTGCTGCTGGCCCGGCCGCAGCCCTTGCCGGCCTTTGCCGCCGATTACCGGCTGATCGCGACGCCGCTCATGGCGCTGCAGGCCGCGGCCGGGGCGGCGCGGGCCCTGGGCATCACGCCGCTGATCCTGGGCGACGCGATCGAGGGCGAGGCCAGCGCCTGCGGCCAGGTCATGGCCGGCGTGGCGCGCAGCGCCGCCAGGCACGGCCTGCCGCTGCCCGCTCCGGCGGTGCTGCTGTCAGGGGGCGAGACCACGGTGACCATTGGCGCCGCCCCGCCCGGCCGCGGCGGCCGCAACTCGGAATTCCTGCTGGCGCTGGCGCTGGCGCTGGACGGGCTGGCGGGCGTGCATGCGCTGGCCTGCGACACCGACGGCATCGACGGATCCGAGGACGCCGCCGGCGCCCTCATCGCCCCCGACACGCTGGCGCGCGCCCGCGCCGCCGGGCTGGACCCGGCGGCGATGCTGGCCGGCCATGACAGCTACAGCCTGTTCCGGCGGCTGGACGATCTGGTGATGACCGGCCCGACCCTGACCAACGTCAACGACTTCCGGGCGATCCTGATTTCCTGACCCCCCGGGGGGGGGGAGCGCGCGGCGCCCTTGCTGCCGCCCCATGTCAATGTGCCTTGTGTCAATGCGCCTCGCCGCCACCGGCACCGGGGCTGGGCTTGTCCACCAGCAACAAGAGCATTCCAAGCGCCGCGAACAGCAGCGCCAGCAGCAGAAAGATGTCGGCCAGCGCCATGACCATGGCCTGCCGGCGTACCAGATCGGTCAGCGTCGCCAGCGCAGCCTGGCTCGCGCCCTCGCCCAGCCCGGCATAGGCGTGTTCCAGCGTGCTGACGGTCTGCGTCGCGGCGGGATTGCCGGCGGTGATGCTTTCGGCAAGACGGGCAAAGTGGAAATGCTCGCGGCTGATCAGCACGGTGTTGATCACCGCAAGCCCCACCGCGCCGCCCAGGTTGCGTGTCAGGTTGAACAGGCCCGAGGCGTTCTTGACCTGCACGGGCGGCAGCATCCCCAGCGCGATGTTCGACACCGGCACCATGCAGAACATCAGCGACACGCCACGCAGGATCTGCGGCAGGAAGATCTCCCAATAGTCCCAGTCCGAGGTGATGCGCGTCATCATCCAGCACGAGAGCGAGAACAGCGCGAATCCCAGCCCCATCATCAGCCGCGGATCATAGAGGCGCGAAAACCGCCCGGCGATCGGTGCGGTCAGGAACATCGCCACCCCTGAGACCATCATCGTCTCGCCGATCTGCAGCGCATTATAGTCGCGCACCCCCGCCAGCATCACCGGAAAGATGTAGATCAGCCCGTAAAGCCCGATGCCCAGCCCGAAGGAAAACAGCGAGCCCATGGCAAAGTTGCGGTCGGCGAAGGCATCCAGCCGCACGATCGGCTCATGCGCGGCAAAGGCCCGCCAGAAGAACAGGAACCCGCCCAGCACCATGACCGCGCTCATCGCCACGATCAGATGGTCGGCGAACCAGTCCTTGCCGGAACCTTCTTCAAGCACGAATTGCATCGAACCCAGAAACAGCGCCAGCCCCAGAAACCCCCACCAGTCGAAATGCTGCAAGAGGCTCAGGTCCGGCCTGTCGAAATCGATCAGCGTCACCGCCGCGGTGGTGACGATGATGCCGGGGATCACATTGACCAGAAACAGCCAGTGCCAGCTGAGATACTCGGTCAGATAGCCGCCCAGCGTCGGGCCGATGGTCGGCGCCATCGTCGCCACCAGCCCGATCATCGGCGAGACGACATGCATCTTCGAGCGCGGAAAGATCGTGTAGGCGCAGGCAAAGACCGTGGGAATCATCGCGCCGCCGACAAAGCCCTGCAGCGTCCGCCACAGGATCATCTCGGGCATGGAATTCGACAGCGCGCACATCACGCTCATCAGCGTGAAGCCGCCCGAGGAGATACTGAACAGCCAGCGCGTCGACAGCATCCGCGACAGATAGCCCGACAGCGGGATCATGATCACCTCGGCGATCAGATAGGAGGTCTGGATCCAGGGGATCTCGTCCTTCGAGGCGGCCAGCCCCGACTGGATCTCGGAGAGCGAGGCCGAGACGATCTGGATGTCCAGGATCGCCATGAACATGCCCAGCACCATCAGCAGGAAGGTGATCAGGCGGCGCGGGTCCAGGCGGTCATCGGCGCCCGCCAGGGCACCGCCGGGCGCAGGCGTCGCCGTGGCGCTGGCGGCCATGGCTCAGCCCCGGCCCCGCGCCAGCCGCGCGGCGGCGCCGGCCGCCGGCAGGCCGCTGGTCACCGCACCCTGCGCGCCGGGCACTTCGGCGGGCACTTCGGCGGGCACTTCGGCGGGCGCGGCGCCGGAATCGGCAGCGGGCATCAGCGGCCGGTCCTCGCCGGTGCGGGTGTCGATCTCGACCACGACCGACATGCCCGGGCGCAGCGGCAGGCGGGCGCGATCGGCGGCGTCGATGCTGATGCGCACCGGCACGCGCTGCACCACCTTGGTGAAATTGCCCGTGGCATTGGACGAGGGCAGCAGGCTGAACACCTGCCCGGTGCCGGCGGTCAGGCTGTCCACGGTGCCGCGCAATTCCTCATCGGGCCAGGCATCGACGCGGATCACCGCGCTGGCCCCGGGCCGGATGCCGGCGATCTGGGTCTCCTTGAAATTCGCCCCCACATGGATGTCGGCGACCGGCACCAGCGTACCGATGCGCGAGCCGGTGGTGACAAAGGATCCGACCTCGATCTGGCGTTCGGTCAGGATGCCGTCGAAAGGCGCCCGGATGCGGGTAAAGTCCAGATCGCGCCGCGCCTGCGCCTCGCGGGTGCGCGCCTGGCGCACGTCAAGGCGGGCGCTGTCCCGGCGCGCCTTCAGCACCGCCAGTGCCGCCTCGGCCTGCATCAGCCCGGCCTCGGCGCTTGCCACCTGGGCGGCGGCGGATTTCGCCGTGGCCTCGGCCGCATCCAGCGCCGCCTGCGTCCCGGCCGAACTGCTGCGCAGGTCCTGCGCGCGCCGAAAGCTTTTTTGCGCGCCGTCACTGGTGGCGCGCGCCGCCATCAGCTGCGCCTGCGCCTGCTTGATCGCCGCCGCGCCGGCGGTGATCTGCGCCGCCAGCTGGGTCTCGGCGCTTTCGGCCAGCGCCAGGCTGTTTGCGGCCGCATCAAGCGCCAGGCGATAATCGGCGGGGTCGATCAGGGCGATGACCTGGCCGCGGCGGACCGGCGCGTTCGGCGCCACCAGCACCTCGGCGACATAACCGCTGTCGCGGGCCTGCAGGGTGATCAGGTCGGCCTGCAGATAGGCGTCGTCGGTGCTTTCGTGAAATCGGCCATGACTGAACCAGTCCCAGCCGGCATAGCCCGCGCCCAGGGCGATGAGCAGCGCAAGCCCGCCCAGCACCCGCCCGGCCCTGCCGCCCCTGCCGTTCGCGGGTGTCGCTGCGGCCGGCTCCCCTGTCGATGTCATGGATGCGCCTTTCTGCTGCGGCGCGCGCAGCGGCGGTGCCGCGGCGATTCGCGCCATGCGCCAGAATAATATTGACCGAACGGTTCGGTCAATATAGCTTTCGGCCATGCCGCCGACCCGGCGCCGGTCACAAGTCCCCTCGCAGGTCCCATGAACGAACTGCCCCCCCCCGAAGCCACCGAGGACCCGCCCAAGCGTCGCCAGATCCTGGACGGCGCCCGGCGGATGTTCCTGTCGCGGGGCTTCGAGGCCACCTCGATGCAGGACGTGGCCCGCGCCGCCGGGGTCTCGAAGGGCACGCTCTATGTCTATTTCGACGGCAAGGAGGCGATGTTCGAGGCGCTGGTGCTGAAGGAATGCCGCCGCATGCAGCAGGTCCTGCACCGCCCCGGCCTGGGCACGGGCGCGCTGGCCGAGGAACTGCACGGCATCGCCCGACAGATGATCGACACGCTGATGCAGCCCGAGACCCTGGCCGCGATCCGCATGATGATCGGCGCGGGTGAGAAATTCCCCGACCTGGCCCGCCAGCTGCATGAGGCCGGGCCCTCGCGCTCGATGCAGGCGCTGGCCGACTATCTGCGCCAGCGCGTGGCGCAGGGCGACCTTGCCATCGCCGATTGCGAGGCCGCCAGCGCCGAATTCGTCGATCTGGTGCTGTCGGGCCTGCAGCGGCGGGCGCTGCTGATGATGCCGCCGCTGCTGCCGGCACAGATCGACGCCCATATCACCGCCCGCGTCGCGCGCTTTCTGGCCGGGCACTGAATCCGGCCCGGCCAGGGGCCGCGGGTCATGCCGCGCGGCCGGGGTCATGGGCCAGCAGGCGCAGCGCGTTCGCCGTCACCAGCACCGTGGCGCCGGTGTCGGCCATGACCGCGATCCACAGCCCGGTGATGCCCAGCACCGAGGTGACCAGGAACACTGCCTTCAGCCCCAGCGCGATGGCCAGGTTCTGGCGGATATTGGCCATCGTCGCCCGCGCCAGCCGGATCAGCGCCGGCACATCCGCCACCCGGTCGCGCAGGATCGCGGCATCGGCGGTCTCCAGTGCCACATCGGTCCCCGAGCCCATCGCCACCCCCACCTGCGCCTGTTTCAGCGCCGGCGCGTCGTTGATGCCGTCGCCGATCATCATCGTGCTGCCCTGCCCCGACCAGCCGCGGATCGCCGCCAGCTTGTCCTCGGGCAGCATTCCGGCCTGAAAGCCGATGCCCAGGGGTGCTGCGATGGCGGCGGCGGTGCGCGGGTTGTCGCCGGTCAGCATCACCGCCTCGATGCCCATCGCGGTCAGGTCCGCGATCGCCGCCGCGGCATCCGGGCGCGGCTGGTCGGCCAGCGCGATCAGCCCCAGCGGCCTTGCGGCGCGAAACACCGCGACCACGGTCATGCCCTCAGCCTCCAGCGTTTCCGCCGCGGCAAAGGCTGCGACCGGGCCCAGCATCTCGGCGGCATGGGCGGGCGAGGTGACCCAGGCCGGCACCCCCGCCACCTCGGCCGTGGCGCCGCGCCCCGGCAAGGCGCGGGCATGGCGCGCGGGCAAGGGCGCCACGCCCGTCTCGCCGGCATGGCGCAGGATCGCCTCGGCCAGGGGATGGGTCGATCCAGCCTCGACCCCGGCGGCGGTGGCCAGCAGCTCATGGCTCTCGACCCCCGGCGCCGGCACCAGGCGCAGTACCTGCGGCCGGCCCTGCGTCAGGGTGCCGGTCTTGTCGAAGGCCACGCGGCGCACATTGGCCGCGGTCTCGATCACCGCGCCGCCCTTCATCAGCAGCCCGTGCCGGGCGCCGGTGGCCAGCGCCGAGGCGATCGAGGCCGGGACCGAGATCACCAGCGCGCAGGGACAGCCGATCAGCAGCAGCGCCAGCCCGCGATAGATCCAGACCTGCCAATCGGCGCCCATGGCCAGCGGCGGCAGCACCGCGACCAGTGCCGCCACCGCCACCACCGCCGGCATGTACCAGCGGCTGAAGCGGTCGATGAAGCGTTCGGTGGGCGCGCGGGCGGCCTCGGCATCCTCGACCAGGCGGATGATGCGGGCGATGGTATTGTCGGCGCCCGTGCGGGTGACGCGGATCTTCAGCGCCGCATCGGTGCTGATCGCGCCGGCAAAGACCGTATCGCCCGGCGCCTTGGCGCGCGGCACGCTTTCGCCGGTCACCGGGCTTTCGTCGATGCCACCGGCGCCTTCGGCGATCTCGCCATCGGCGGGGACGCGTTCGCCCGGGCGCACCAGCACGATATGCCCCGGGACAAGGGCCGAGGCCGCAACCTCGCGCGGGCCCCCGGCATCCAGCAGCAGCGCGGTCTGCGGCACCAGCCCGGCCAGCGCGCGGATGCCGTCGCGGGCCTTGCCGGCGGCGGCGCCCTCAAGCAATTCGCCAAGTGCAAACAGGACCACGACCAGCGCCGCCTCCTCGGTGGCGCCGATGATCAGCGCGCCGATCGCTGCCACGGTCATCAGCCCCTCGATGGTAAAGGGCTGGCCCAGACGCAGCGCCGCGAAGGCGCGCCGCGCCACCGGCGCCAGCCCGATCAGGCAGGCGGCCAGAAAGGCCCAGGGCGCAACGCCCGGCAGCCAGAGCCGGGCGAGCCAGGCCAGCACCAGCACCCCCCCGGTCAGGATCAGCAGCCGCCCGCGCGCCGAGCGATGCCAGCCGCCCGCCGGCGCAGGCCCATGGCTGTGGCCGTGGTCATGGCCGTGATCATGGGGGTGGTCAAGGGCGTGGTCGTGACCGCAGCCCGCATGGGCATCGGCGCGGCCGGCCAGATCCGGCGCGATGCCATAGCCCAGCCGGCGCACCACCGCCTCGACCTCGGCCGGGCCGGTGCGCTGCGGGTCAAGCTGCAGGGACAGCCGCTCGGCCATCAGCGCCACCTGCACCCCGCTGACGCCGGGCAGGCGCTCGACGGCCTGGGTCAGTCTGGCGGCGCAGGAGGCGCAATCCATGCCGGTGACGCGCCATTCCTGCCTGGCGGTCGCTGTGTCAGTCATCTTTTCTCTCCAGTCCGGGCCGGGTCTTGTGGGCCCCGATTCGGGACACTAGGTGCTCTAGCGACTATAGGTTCAAGAGGTTTCTCATGCTGACCATCGGAAAACTCGGGCGCAGCACCGGGGTCAAGGTGCCGACCATCCGCTATTACGAACAGATCGGCCTGCTGCCACCGCCCGAGCGCAGCACCGGCAACCAGCGGCTGTATCCGGCGGCCGCGCAATTGCGGCTCAGCTTTATCCGCCATGCCCGCGACCTGGGGTTCCCGCTGGAATCGATCCGGGAATTGCTGGGGCTCGCGGATCAGCCCGCGGATTCATGCGCCGCCGCGGACGAGATCGCCCGCCGGCAGCTGGCCGCGGTCGAGGCGCGGATCGCGCGCCTGACCTCGCTGCGCGGAGAATTGCAGCGCATGCTGGCGCAATGCGCCTGCGGCACCATCGCCGAATGCCGGGTGATCGAGGTGCTGGGCAATCACGCGCTTTGCGCGCATGAACACGAGGCGGCCGAGGCCGGGCCGGGCGCGGTCACGCCGGACCATCCGCCAGAAGCTGTTCGGGCGTGATCGCCACCAGACCCAGCGCCGTCCCGACCGGCGGCGAGGTCAGCCGCCCGTCATGCACCGCAAGCCCGGCGCGCAGATGCGCATCCTCGGTCACGGCGCGGCGCCAGCCCTTGTCGGCCAGCGCCATGACGAAGGGCAGCGTGGCATTCCCCAGCGCCTGGGTCGAGGTCCGCGCCACCGCTCCGGGCATGTTGGCGACGCAGTAATGGATGATGCCGTCCACCTCGAAGATCGGGTCGTGATGCGTGGTCGGGCGCGAGGTCTCGAAACAGCCGCCCTGGTCGATGGCGACATCGACCAGCACCGACCCGGGCTGCATATGGGCAAGCTGCGCGCGGCTGACCAGCTTCGGCGTCGCCGCCCCCGGCACCAGCACCGCGCCCACCACGATGTCGGCATGGCGCAGCAGTTCCGCCGTCGCCGCGGCGCCGGCGTGCTGGGTGGTCAACTGGCCCATGAACAGATCATCCAGCCATGACAGCCGCGGCAGCGAACGGTCCATCACCGTGACCTGCGCCCCCATGCCGACCGCGACGCGCGCCGCGGCCGCGCCCACCACGCCGCCGCCGATGATCAGCACCTGCGCCGGCCGCACCCCCGGCACCCCGCCCAGCAGCACGCCGCGACCGCCATTGGCCTTTTGCAGCGCCCAGGCGCCGACCTGCGGCGCCAGCCGCCCCGCGACCTCGGACATCGGCGCCAGCAGCGGCAGGCCGCCGCGCGCATCCGTCACCGTCTCATAGGCGATGGCCGTCACCCCCGAGGCCAGCAGGTCGCGGGTCTGCGCCGGATCTGGCGCCAGATGCAGATAGGCGAACAGCACCTGCCCGCGGCGCAGCAGGGCGCGCTCATGCGCTTGCGGCTCCTTGACCTTCACCAGCAGATCGGCGTGGCCGTAAACCGTGGCCGCATCCGGGGCGATCACCGCGCCCGCCGCCTGATAGTCCCGGTCGACAAAGCCCGAACCAAGCCCGGCGCCGGCCTCGACCAGCACGGCATGGCCATGGGCCACGGCCTCGGCCACGGCGGCGGGGGTCATGCCGACGCGGAATTCCTGCGGCTTGATTTCTCGCGGACAGCCAATCTTCATCCCTGCCTCCCGTTGCAACCTCGCAAGGTTATTTCACGACAGCGGCGCAGGAGGCAACATGGCGCGGGACGGGCGGGCAAGGCCGCCCGCCCCGGCCGGTGGCTCAGGCGATGGCGCGCGGGCGCAGCTTTTCGACGCCCGGCAGTTCGATGTTGATCTCGAGGCTCGACAGGTCGTTGCCGCGCTCGAGCTTGATCTCGACGGCATTGCCGTCGATCTCCATGTGCCGGCGCACCACCTCGAGGATGTCGCGCTGCAGCAGCGGCAGGAAATCCGGGCTGGCGCCGCCGCCGGCGCGCTCATGCGCCAGAAGGATCTGCAGACGCTCCTTGGCGGTCTGGGCGGTGCTGGATTTTTTCGGGCGAAGATTGAAACCGAACATGGTCAGGCCGTCCGCCCCAGCAGGCGCTGGAAAAAGCCGCGGCGCTGCTCGCCGGGGTTCATGCGCATCTCGATCTGCTCGCCGACCAGGCGGCCCACGGCCTCGGCATAGGCCTTGCCCGCGCCCGAGGCGTCGTCCATCACCACCGGCATGCCGACGTTCGAGGCCTTCAGCACCGAGGTGCTTTCCGGAATGATGCCCAAAAGCGGGATGGCGAGGATTTCCAGCACGTCCTCGACGCTCATCATCTCGCCATTGGCGGAACGCTGCGCGTCATAGCGCGTCAGCAGCAACTGCGCCTTGACCGCGCTGCCGTCGCCCTTTTCGGCCAGGAAGGTCTTGGAGTTCAGCAAGCCCAGCACCCGGTCGCTGTCGCGCACCGAGGACACCTCGGGGTTGGTGACCACGATGGCCTCATCGGCGAAATACATCGCCATATGCGCGCCGCGCTCGATGCCGGCCGGGCTGTCGCAGACGATATAGTCGAACTCCTGGCGCAGCTCGTCCAGCACCGCCTTGACGCCCTCTTTCGTCAGCGCGTCCTTGTCGCGCGTCTGCGAGGTCGGCAGCACGAACAGGTTCTCCAGCCGCCGGTCCTTGATCAGCGCCTGCTTCAGCTTGGCGTCGCCCTGGATGACGTTGATGAAGTCGAATACCACGCGCCGCTCACATCCCATGATCATGTCGAGGTTGCGCAGACCCACGTCAAAGTCGATGACCACGGTCTTGTGTCCACGCATGGCGAGGCCAGCGCTGACGGCAGCGGCCGAGGTCGTCTTGCCGACGCCGCCCTTGCCAGAGGTGACTACGATTACCTTGCTCACGAAACCTGTCCTTTCGATCCGATGTTATTTGAGGGGTTCAAAATTCAGCTTGTCGCCCTGCAGAAAGATCTGCACGTCCTGGCGCGGCACCTCGGCCCCCAGGTTCTCGCTGGTGCGGTAGAGCCCGGCGATGGCGACCAGTTCGGCGTCCAGCGCCTGGCAGAAGATGCGCGCCGATTCGTCGCCGTTCACCCCCGCCAGCGCCCGGCCGCGCAGCCGGCCATAGATGTGGATATTGCCGGTAGCGATCACCTCGGCCCCCGAGCCGACCGGGCCGAGAATCACCAGATCGCCGCGGTCGGCAAAGATCGTCTGCCCCGAGCGCACCGGCTGCGTCACCAGCCGCGTGCCGCTGGCGGGGGCCGCTTCGGGCTGGGCCGGCGCCGCGGCGTCGCGCGGGCGCGATTCGGCGCGCTGCACGCGTTCCAGCGGCAGGTCGCGGCCGGCGGCGGGCAGCAGGATCAGCCCGGCCGAGCGGGCCGCCGCCTGCTGCTCGGCACTGCCGTTCTGCACGCCAAAGACCGACAGGCGGCGCGCGCGCAGCTCGCGCGCCAGCAGCGCCATGTCCTCGCCACCCTCGAGCCGCGCCTGGGCCAGATCGACGACCAGCGGTGCGTTTTCAAAGAATTGCGGGGTCTGGGCCAGCTTCTCGTCCAGCGCCGCAAAGAACCCGGCATCCGGCCGGCCGTCCAGATGCAGGGCGATGGCGGTCAGGAACCGGCCCCTGATCTGCAATGCTCTTGCACTCGCGACCTGTGCCGGCGCGGCGCGTTCCGTTCCTGTTGCTTGCACGTTCTGCTCTGCTTCTTCTCCGGGGGCTGCGGGTGGCGTTCCCGCATGCGCGTGTTTTGCCCTTGGTAATATGCCCGCGCCCCCGCGTCCATGCGCAATGCGGCCCCCGGCCGGATTCGGCAAGGCGCCGCCGGCCCGGGTGCGGATCAGCCGCGCGGCGCGGGCGCGACCGGGCGGCGCAGCGAGGCGCGCGGCACCAGCCGCGCCGCCAGCCGGCGCTCGGCGGCCGGGCCGGCGGGGGCACAAAGCCAGTCCACGGCGGCGCGCGCCATTTCCTCGACCGGCTGGGCGAATGTGGCCAGCGCATAGCCCTCCCATCCCGCCTGGGCGATGTCGTCATGGCCGATCACCGACAGCGCCTCGGGCACCGGGATGCCCAGCCGCCAGCGCGCCACATCCAGCACGCCGCAGGCCAGCAGGTCGGTGGTGCAGAAGATGCCGTCCGGGCGGTCGGGCCGCGCCAGCAGCAACATGCCCAGATCCAGCCCGGTCTCATAGCCGGTGGCGCCGCGCCGCACCTCGAGCAGGTCGATCCCCGCGGCCCGGGCGGCGGCGCAAAAGCCGTCCTCGCGTGCCACGAGGCTGGCGGTCGCGGCGGCGGAACTGGCCAGCGCCAGCCGCCGGCAACCCGCCGCCAGCAGCTGCGCGCAGGCCTGCCGCCCGGCCAGCGCATCGTCCAGCCGGATGCGCAGCGAGCCGGGGCGGTCCTCGTCGCGGTTGATCAGCACCAGGCGCATGCCATTGCGGGCGCAGGTCTCGGCCAGCGCCGCCGCCGGCATGCCCGAGAGGATGATCGCCGCATCGGCGCGATAGGCGATGGCCTGTCGCAGCGCCCGCGACACGCTGTCCTCGGCGCGTTCGGAATCGATCAGCACCCCCAGCTTGCCCGCCGCCTGCAGCTGCCGGGTCAGCGCGGCGATCATCGCGGCGCGATAGGGGGTGGCGATCTCGGCGGCGATCAGCGCCACCAGCCCGGTTTCGTTGCGGATCAGGCCGCTGGCCAGGCGGTTCACCTGATAGCCCAGTGTCTCGGCCGCGGCCAGCACCCGCGCCCGCGTCGCCGCCGAGATGCTGGCGCCGGGGGTGAAGCAGCGCGACACCGAGGCGCGCGACACCCCGGCCAGGCTGGCCACATCCCTTGCGCTGACCGACCTGCGCCCCATGCGCCCAACCTCCTGCACAGCCTTTCATAGCATGGGCCCGCCATTGCGGCCAAGATTCATCGTTTTGCCGATTTCCCTGTTGACAGGCGGGGTTGGCATGACGAACGCTTGTGGACAGCTTTGCAAGAAAGCACCCCGCAAAGGGGAAGGGGAGGAAAAAGATGAAGGCCAAACATGCTGCCGCGCTGGCTGGCGCGGCTTTGATCCTGCCTGCCGCGGCATCGGGCGGCGAGATGAACCTGATCTGCTCGGCCGATGTGGTGATCTGCGAAAAGCTGGTCAGCGAATTCGAGAAGGGCCATCCCGACATCACGGTGAACATGGTGCGCCTGTCCTCGGGCGAGGCCTATGCCAAGGTCCGCGCCGAGGGGCGCAACCCGCAGACCGACCTGTGGTGGGGCGGCACGGGCGACCCGCATCTGCAGGCCGCCGCCGACGGGCTGACCGCCGAATACAAGTCCCCCACCCTGCCCGAATTGCGCGACTGGGCGGCAAAACAGGCCGAGGTCTCGGGCTGGCGCACCGTGGGCGTCTATACCGGCGCGCTTGGCTGGGGCTATAATACCGACATTTTTGCCAAGAAGGGGCTGAAGGGCCCGGCCTGCTGGGCCGACCTGCTGGACCCGGCGCTGAAGGGCGAGATCCAGATCGCCGATCCGAATTCCTCGGGCACCGCCTATACGGCGCTGGCGACGCTCGTGCAATTGATGGGCGAGGATGCGGCCTTCGACTATCTGAAAAAGCTGAACGCCAATATCGCGCAATACACCAAGTCCGGCTCGGCCCCGGTCAAGGCGGCCGCACGCGGCGAGACCGGCCTTGGCATCGTCTTCCTGCATGACGCCGTGACCCAGAAGGTCGAGGGTTTCCCGATCCAGCCGATGACGCCCTGCGAGGGCACCGGCTATGAGGTCGGCTCGATGTCGCTGATCGAGAACGCGCAGCATCCCGACGATGCCAAGGTGTTTTACGAATGGGTGCTGACGCCGGCGGCGCAGGACCTGATGCCCGAGGCCGGATCCTACCAGATCCCCTCGAACAAGGGCGCCACCCCCTCGAAAGAGGTGCCGGACCTGTCGCAGGTCAAGCTCATCGACTATGATTTCGCCAAATACGGCTCGTCCGAGGTGCGCAAGGCTCTGCTGGCGCGCTGGGACGCCGAAATCGGCGGCCGGGCCGGCGAATGACGGTCCGCGGGGGCGCCCTGCCCCCGCGCTGACAGGCGGATCCGGCGATGCTGGCGGCAAACAGGCGGCTTGACCGCATCCTCATCGGCGCCGCGCTGGCGCTGCTCATGCTGCCCTGGTATCGGGTGCAGGGCGGGTTCTATCACTTCGGCTGGCTTGCGGGGCTGTTTTCCGATCCAAAGCTGATGCCGGGCCTTTTGCAGGCGGCATCCGGGCGCTGGCAGTTGTGGCCGGCGGTGGCGCTGGTGCTGGCGGCGGCCCTGCTGCGCCGCCAGCCACCCGGCGCCGCGCGCGGCCGGCGCATGATCTGGATCGGCGCGGCCGGTCTGGCGTGGCTGGCGCTCGAGGGGCTGTCCATCGGCACGCGCGGCTGGAACTGGAGCCTGCAGGAACAGCTTCTGGGCGCGGTGGCGGGTCAGCCGGCCTTCGGCGCCGGGGCGGTGGTACTGGCCATCGCCTTCACCTGCCTGATCTCCTGCGGCCAGGCAGAGCGCGGCGCGCTCAAGGGCGATGCCTTCGTGCTGAGCGCGATCGCGCTGCTGATCCTGCTGGTCTCGGTCTTTGTCCTCTATCCGATCCTGTCGATCTTCATCGGCGCGTTTCAGGATTTCGACGGCTCCTTCACCGCCGAAGGCGTGGTGCGCAACATCTCCGACCCCAAGATCTGGAGCCTGTCCTGCCTCACCGGCGGCTTTTGCGGCGTGGCCTGGCGCACGCTGTTTCTGGCCATCTGCACCGCCGCCGGCAGCACGGCTCTTGGCCTTGCCTTTGCGCTGGCAGCGACGCGCACCGCGTTTCCGTTCAAGCGCGGGCTGCGGCTGCTGACCATCCTGCCGATCATCACCCCGCCCTTTGTCGTGGGCCTGGCGCTGACCATGCTGCTCGGGCGCTCGGGTACGCTGACGCAGCTGATCGAGGCCGCGACCGGCTGGCAGCTCGGGCGCTGGCTTTACGGGCTCTCCGGCATCTGGCTGGCACAGGTGCTGAGCTTTACCCCGGTGGCATTCCTCGTGCTGATCGGCGTGGTCGAGGGCGTCAGCCCGGCGATGGAGGAAGCCAGCCAGACGCTGCGCGCCGGCCGCTGGCAGACCTTCCGCCGCGTGTCGCTGCCCTTGATGGCGCCGGGGCTGGCCAATGCCTTCCTGATCGGCTTCATCGAAAGCATGGCCGATTTCGGCAATCCGCTGGTGCTCGGTGGCTCGGGCGGGGTGCTGTCGACCGAGATCTTCTTTTCCGTGGTGGGCGCGCAGAACGATCCGGCGCGGGCGGCGGTGCTGGCCTCGGTGCTGCTTGCCTTCACGCTTTCGGCCTTTCTGGCGCAAAGGCTGTGGCTGTCGGGGCGCAACTTCGCCACGCTGGGCGGCAAGGGCGACGGCGGCAGCCATGCCCGCCTGCCCGCGCGCATCGGCGGGCCGGTGATCGCCGTGGTCTCGGTCTGGAGCGTGTTCACCGTCATCGTCTATGCCATGATCCTGTTCGGCGGCTTTGTCAGGACCTGGGGGCTGGACCACAGCCTGACGCTGGAGCATTTCGCCCGCGCCTTCTCGGTCTCGTGGCAGGGCGGCATCCGCTGGACGGGGGTGGCCTGGAACAGCTTCTGGACCACGATGACCATTTCGCTGATCGCGGCGCCGATCACCGCCGCCGTCGGGCTGCTGACCGGCTGGCTGATCGCGCGCCAGCGCTTTCCGGGCAAGGGCGTCTTTGAATTCATGCTGATGATGAGCTTTGCCATCCCCGGCACGGTCATCGGCATCAGCTATATCATGGCCTTCAACCTGCCGCCGGTCCAGATGACCGGCACGGCGCTGATCCTGATCGCCTGCTTCGTGTTTCGCAACATGCCGGTTGGGGTGCGCGGCGGCGTCGCCGCCATGGCGCAGATCGACCCCAGCCTTGACGAGGCCTCGCTGACGCTGGGCGCGGCCTCGGGGCGCACGCTCGGGCGGGTGATCCTGCCCCTGCTGCGCCCGGCAATCATGGCGGCGCTGGTCTACAGCTTCGTGCGTGCCATCACCTCGATCTCGGCGGTGATCTTCCTCGTCTCGGCCAAATACAACATGGCGACCGCCTATATCGTCGGCCTGGTCGAGAACGGGCAATACGGCGTCGCCATCGCCTATTCCTCGGTACTGATCGTGGTCATGCTGGCCGTGATCGGCACCTTTCAGCTGCTGGTGGGCGAACGCCGCCTGCGCCGCCCCGCACCCAAGCCGGAGACATCGCCATGACCCAGCCCCAGCGCGGCGCCGTCGAGTTTCGCGCCGTCCGCAAGAACTATGGCAGCTTCACCGCCATCCCGCAGCTGGACCTCGCCATCGCGCCGGGGGAACTGGTGACGCTGCTGGGGCCTTCCGGCTGCGGCAAGACCACGACGCTGCGCATGTTGGCCGGGCTGGAAACCCCCAGCGCCGGCGCCATTGTGATCGGCGGCCAGGACGTGACGCGCCTGCCGCCCAACCAGCGCGACGTGACCATGGTCTTTCAAAGCTATGCGCTGTTTCCGCACATGAGCGTGGCGCAGAACGTGGCCTACGGCCTTGAATCCGGCGGCATGGCCCGGCGCGAGGCGCTGGAGGCCGCGCGCCGCGGGCTGGATCTGGTCGGTCTGTCGGGGCTGGAATCGCGGCTGCCATCCGAACTGTCAGGCGGCCAGCAGCAGCGCGTCGCCGTCGCCCGCGCCCTGGTGCTGGAGCCGCAGGTGCTGCTTCTGGACGAGCCGCTGTCGAACCTCGACGCGCGTCTGCGCCGCCGCGTGCGCACCGAGATCCGCGAATTGCAGCAGCGTCTGGGCTTTACCGCCGTCTATGTCACCCATGACCAGGACGAGGCGCTGGCGGTCTCGGACCGCATCATCGTGATGAAGGACGGCCGCATCGCCCAGGACGGCACCCCCGAGGAACTGTATGAACAGCCCGCCTCGGCCTTCATCGCCGATTTCATCGGCGAGGCGAATGTGGTCGAGGGCCGCGTGCTGCGCGTGTCCCTGGGCCGGGCGCTGGTCGATCTGGCCGGCGAGCGGATCGAACTGCCGGCCCGCGGCGCCATCGAGGGCCCGGCCAAGCTGGCGCTGCGCCCGAACGCGCTGGAACTGGCCACCGAGGGCGGCATGGCCGGCCATGTGCTGAGTTCGGCCTATCTGGGCGATCACGCCGAATACGAGATCGAGACACCGCTGGGCCGGCTGTTCCTGGTCGATGGCTCGGGCCGGGCGCCGCTGGCGGCGGGCAGCGCCACCGGCCTCAGGCTTTCGGGGCGCGGTGTCGCGCTGCTGCGCTAGCGGGGGATGCGGCGCAAGCGCCCGGATTGATCCCGACAAAAATAATCGTGATTCACCCTTGAACAGCGCGCTCACATTTGCTTGAAGCGCGCCAGCCCGCGTCCGCGCCAGCCAGAACATTCATTTCAGCAACCAGGAGCACGCGATGGCGACGCTTTTCCCGCGCCCGGCCATGGGCAGCGCAATCTGTCTTTTGATGTCCATTCCCGGCCTTGTCGGCGCCGCGTCCGCGCAGGAGACCGCTGCCGGAGACCAGACCGTGGTGCTTGATACCATCGTGCTTTCGGCCGAGGACCAGATCAAGCAGTCGCTGGGGGTCTCGAACATCACCGCCGAGGATCTGGAAATTGCGCCGGTGGCCAATGACATTTCCCAGATCGTGCGCCGCATGCCGGGGGTGAATCTGACCGGCTCGACCGCGACCGGCCAGCGCGGCAACCAGCGCCAGATCGACCTGCGCGGCATGGGGCCGGAAAACACCCTGATCCTGATCGACGGCCGCCCGGTGATGTCGCGCAACTCGGTGCGCATGGGCCGCTCGGGCGAGCGTGATGCGCGCGGCGATTCCAACTGGGTGCCGGCCGAACTGATCGAACGCATCGAGGTCATCCGCGGCCCGGCTGCGGCGCGCTATGGCTCGGGTGCGGCGGGCGGCGTGGTCAATATCGTCACCCGGCGCCCGACTGAGCCGACGCTGAGCTTCGGCGCCTATGTCAACGCCCCTGAAAACAGCATGGAGGGCGGCGACTATCGCGCCAATTTCCTGTTCGCGCGCCCCTTGGGCGCGGATCTGACTTTCCGCCTGACCGGGAATTACAGCAAATCCGATGGCGATGATCCGATGATCAACGCCGGTGCCGACACCACCATGTGCGAGATCGAGGGCGAGGACGGCTCCACCTCGACCGTCGCCTGCCCCGCCGCCGGCGTCGAGGGCGTGGTGAACAAGGATGCGACCGCGCTGCTCAGCTGGCAGATCGACGCAGAGAACAGCCTTGATTTCGAGGCCGGCATCAGCCGCCAGGGCAATATCTTTGCCGGCGACAGGCAGAATACCAGCGTGAACGACGTGTTGACCTCGCTTTTTGGCGAGGAAACCAACGTGATGCTGCGCAAGACCTTTGCCGTCACGCATCGCGGCAATTACGATTTCGGCACCTCGCAAAGCTATCTGCAATACGAGCGCACCGACAATCGCCGCATGGTCGAGGGTCTGGCGGGCGGGCCAGAAGGCTCGATCACCGACACCACCATGGGCACGATCAAGCTGGAAAACATCACCGCCAAATCGGAATGGGTGCTGCCGCTGACGCTGGCCGGGCGCGATGCCAGCCTGACGCTTGGGGGCGAGCTGCGCCACGAGCGGCTGAACGACGCGATCTCGAACCAGATGGGTGTGAATGGCGGCTCGATCCCCGGCACGGAATCGGACCCGGCGCTGCGCGATCCGGAAATGACCCAGCTGACCGCCGGGCTTTACGCCGAGGCCAATATCTATGTCTCGGACCGGCTGACCCTGACGCCGGGGCTGCGGCTGGATCATGGCGACACCTTCGGCTTCAACGCCAGCCCCAGCCTGAACGCCAGCTTCAAGATCGACGACGCATGGACGATGAAGGTCGGCGTCGCCCGCGCCTTCAAGGCGCCTAACCTGTATCAGCTGAACCCGAACTATGTCTATTACACCCGCGGCCGCGGCTGTCCGGTGAATTTCCCCAGCCTCGGCAGCGGCTGCTATGTCGTGGGCAATGCCGATCTGGAACCCGAGACCAGCATCAACGCCGAGATCGGCCTCGCCTTTGACGCCGGACAGGGGTTGCAGGCCACGCTGACCGCCTTCCACAACGATTACCGCGACAAGATCCAGGCCGGGCTCGAGCCGGTGGGCACCTTCCCGACCCCGGACGGGCGCGCGCAGTATTTCCAGTGGATCAACATCCCCAAGGCCGTCGTCGCCGGCGTCGAGGGCAGCCTGTCGGCGGAACTGTCGCCGGTGCTGAACCTGACCACCAACTTCACCTATATGGCGAAATCCGAGAACAAGGAGACCGGCGATCCGCTGAGCCTGGTGCCCGAATACACCATCAACGCGGCGCTGGACTGGCAGGTGAACGACCGCCTGACCGTCACCCCCTCGCTGACGCATTACGGCCGCATCGATTCGCCCGAGCGCAGCCCGACGACGCAGGCGCCGGTGGAAAATCCCAGGGCCCGCGATCCCTATACGATCGTGAACCTCGGCCTGAACTATCGCCTGGGCGAAAACGCCCGTCTGGGCGCCGGTGTGACCAATGTCTTTGACGAGACCGTGCTGCGCGAGGGCAGCGGCACCAGCGCCGGCGCCAATACCTTCAACGAGCCGGGCCGCGCCTTCTACATGTCGCTGCAGGCGACCCTCTGAAGCGGCGACACCAGGCCTTCCGGCCGGTCTGCAGGCGCAGCCCGGCCGGTTCGCCATTGCATGGCCGCGCGGCTTGCCGCACACCGGCCACAGGCAGGAACGGGCGGGCGGCATGCACATCACCCTTGGCCAGGACTGGCTGACGGCGGATCTGGGGCGCAGGCGGCGGGTGCTGTCCTTTGCCCCGCACCGGCCGGGCTTTCGCTGGGCGCGGCATGTGCTGATCCGCCAGGTGCGCGATGCCGATCTGGGGCCCGAGGTCGATGCCGCCGCCTGGTTCGCCGCCGAGATGGCGCGCATCGGCCAGGGTGGCGCGGTCGGCATGATGACCTCGCGCGCCCTGGCCCATCACCTTTTGACCGCGCACGGCCCCGTCACCTGCCTGGCCACGGTGGGTCTGGGCAATGCCGAACGCGTCGGGCAGCGGCGCGGCTGCAGCACCCCGGGCCATGGCACCATCAATATCCTGCTGGCGATCGATGAGGGGCTGACTCCAGCCGCGATGATCGAGGCCCTGACCATTGCCGCCGAGGCGCGTACGCTGGCGGTGCTCGACTGCGGGCTGCTGCTGCCCTCGGGCCCGGCGACCGGCACCGGCACGGATTGCATCGCCCTGGCCTGCGACCCCGGCCTGCTGGCCTTTGCCGGGCTGCACACCCCCTTGGGCGAGGCGATCGGCGCCGCCGTGCATCGGGCGGTGCTGGCGGGGGCGCGGGACTGGCTGGCCGGCCGGCGCTAATCGGCGCAAAGCGGCACGGCGCTGGCGCCCAGTGCCGCCAATGCCGCGCGCGGCGCCAGCAGCAGCAACAACCCGCGCTTGCCGCCGTTGATCGCCACCTCGTCCAGATCCATGGCGGCGACCTCGAACAGCACCGGCACGGCACGGCGCTGGCCGAATGGGCTGATGCCGCCGGTGTGATAGCCGGTCAGGCGCTCGGCCATGGCCGCGGGCATCATCGCCGCCGATTTGCCGCCAAACCCCGCGGCCAGCCGCTTCATCGACAGGCTGCGGTCGCCGGGCAGCACGGCGCAGGCCGGGCGGCCGTCCACCTCGACCATCAGCGTCTTCAGCAGCCGCCCGGGCGCGATGCCGATGGCCGCTGCCGCCTGCTGCGCCACCGTCTCCTGCCCCGGGTGATAGGCATATTCGACCGGCCGGAACGCCACACCGGCGCGGCGCAGGAATTGCGTGGCGGGTGTGGCGGTGCTCATCCCGGGGTTCCTTGCGGCTGCTGCGCCCAGCCATAGCGCCCTTTCTCCGGCGCCGAAACCCCGGCTGACATGCATTCCACATGGTGAAACTGCTTTTACCTCCCCGGGCGGCAAAACCTGGCGCCCGCGCCGCCCGCCGGCAGTTTCCTCTTGCTTTTCACCGGCCGATACCCTGATCCTGCGCAGGTTGCGATGGCAGTTGCGTCCATATCATGGACCACCCATGACGGGCCAGGGCACGGCCCCGCCGCGCAGGAGGAAAGAGCATGCAACTGAGCGAGTCGCATCCCGTGGCCGAGGTGGCGCTTGGCGGCATCGAGGCGATGACCGAACCCAGACGCGCCGAGCGCTGGATGCGCCCGGTCGAGATCACCGCCGCCGCCCTGCTGCTGGTGATGATGCTGACCGTGCTGGCCAATGTCTTCTTCCGCTATGTGCTGACCAGGCCGCTGATCTGGGGCGATGAGGTCGCCTCGATCAGCTTCATCTGGATGGCGATGCTGGGCGCGGCGCTGGCCGTCGACCGCCATGAACACATGCGCCTGACCGTGTTCCTGCCCTTGCTGCCCCCGCGCATCGCCCGCGCGGCGGAAATCTCCGGCCAGGTGCTGGTCTGCGTCCTGCTGTTGCGCCTGCTGCCGGTGGCGGTGGAGTATGCCTATGAGGAAAGCTATGTGACCTCACCGGCGCTGGGGCTGCCGATGTCCTGGCGGGCCTCGGCGCTGCCGGCGGGGGTCGGGCTGATGACGGTCTTGATGCTGCTTTCCGTCGCGCGGACCCGCGAATGGCGGATCATCGCAGCCAGCGCGGTCCTGATTGCGACTGCCGTGGCGCTGCTCTGGTGGGCGAAACCGGCGCTGCTGGGCATCGGCAACTGGAACCTGCCGATCTGGCTGGGGCTGCTGGTCGCGGTGCTTTTGTGCATCGGCGTGCCCATCGCCTTCTGCTTTGCGCTGGGGACGCTTGCCTATCTGACCTTCGCCAGCCATTCGCCGGTCTTCGTGATGATGGGCCGCATCGACGAGGGCATGTCCTCGCTGATCCTCTTGTCGGTGCCGGTCTTCGTGCTGCTGGGCTGCATCCTGGATGCGACCGGCATGGGAAAGGCGATCGTGAACTGCCTTGCCTCGCTACTGGGCCATGTGAAGGCGGGGATGAGCTATGTGCTCCTCGGCTCGATGTTCCTCGTCTCGGGGATCTCCGGGTCGAAGGTCTCGGACATGGCGACAGTCGCCCCGGCGCTGTTTCCCGAAATGCGCCGCCGCGGCCATTCCGCCCCCGAGATGACGGCGCTGCTGGCGACGGGGGCTGCCATGGCCGATACCGTGCCGCCCTCGATCGTGCTGATCGTGCTGGGCTCGGTCGCGGGGATTTCCATTGCCGGGCTCTTCACCAGCGGCTTCGCCATCGCCATGGTGCTCTTGGTGGTGCTGGCGCTGCTCGCGCGCTGGAAGGCCCGGGACGAGGACATGTCGGGCGTGCAGCGCGCCACCCTGCCGATGATCGCGAAAATGGCGGTGGTGGCGACCCCGGCACTGGTCCTGCCCTTCATGATCCGCAGCCTTGTGGGCGGCGGCGTCGCCACCGCGACCGAGGTTTCGGCCATCGCCGTCGTCTATGCCTTTGTCATCGGCGCCGTGCTTTACGGCGGCATTCCGCTGCGCCGCTTCGGCACCATGCTGGTCGATACCGCCGCCATGTCGGGCGCGATCCTGCTGATCCTGGGCGCGGCCAGCGCCATGGCCTGGGCCTTGACGCAATCGGGCTTTGCCCGCGACCTGATGGCCATCGTGACCGGCCTGCCCGGCGGCTGGATGGTGTTCATGCTGGCCTCGATCCTGATCTTTCTGGTCCTTGGCTGCGTGCTCGAGGGGCTGCCGGCCATCGTGCTGCTGGCGCCGATCATGTTCCCGATCGCGCGCGGCCTTGGCATCCATGACATCCATTACGCCATGGTCATCGTCACCGCCATGAACATCGGGCTGATGGCCCCGCCCATCGGCATCGGATTCTACATCGCCTGCAAGATCGCCGATGTGCCGGCCGATCAGGTCATGCGCCGCATCTGGGTCTATCTTGCCGCGCTGCTGGTCGGGCTTTTCGCCATCGCCGCCGTGCCCTGGTTCTCGACCGCCTTGCTTTGATCGCCATAACCTCGGGGAGGAGGAAACATGATCGTCAACCGCCGCAACATGCTGCTGGGCGCTGCCGCGGGCGCGCTGGCCGCGCCCTTCATCCGGCCGGGCGCTGCCCGCGCCGCCGAATTCAACTACAAGATCGCCAACAACCAGCCACTGGAACATCCCAGCAACGTCCGGCTGGCCGAGGCGGTGAAGGCCATCCTCGAGGAAACCTCGGGCGCGGTCGACATCCAGATCTTCCCCTCGAACCAGCTGGGCGCCGATACCGACGTGCTGGGCCAGTTGCGCGCGGGCGGGGTCGAGTTTTTCCAGCTGTCGCCGGTGATCCTGTCGACGCTGGTGCCGAATGCCTCGATCAACGGCGTGGGCTTTGCCTTCCCGGATTACGACACCGTCTGGAAGGCGATGGACGGCGAGTTGGGCGCCTATGCCCGCGGCCAGATCGAGGGCGCCGGCCTCGTGGTGATGGAGAAGATCTGGGACAACGGATTCCGGCAGACCACCACCTCGACCAAGCCGATCGTCACGCCCAAGGATCTGGAAGGTTTCAAGATCCGCGTGCCGGTCAGCCCACTCTGGACCTCGCTGTTCACGGCCTTCGGCGCGGCGCCGACCTCGATCAACTTCGCCGAGGTCTATACCGCGCTGCAGACCGGCATCGTCGACGGGCAGGAAAACCCGCTGGCGATCATGAAGGTGGCGAAACTGTGGGAGGTGCAGAAATACCTGTCGCTGACCAATCACATGTGGGACGGCTTCTGGCTTTTGGGCAACCGCCGCGCCTGGGCCGCCCTGCCCGAGGACAAGCAGCAGATCGTGGCGAGGCATTTCAACGAGGGCGCCATGCGGCAGCGCGCCGATGTGATGGCGTTGAACGCCACCCTGCGCGGCGAATTGGAGGGTCACGGCTTCGTCTTCAACGAGGTGGACCCCAAGCCCTTCGAGGACAAGCTGCGCGAGGCGGGATTCTACGCCGAGTGGAAAAAGACCTATGGCGACGAGGCCTGGTCGATCCTCGAATCCGCCGTCGGCCGCACGCTGGGCTAGGCATGGCGGCGCGCTCCGACCCTGCCGCGCCGGAACCCGCCGCCCATGGCGCGCAGGCGGTGGCGCGGGCGCTGTCGCTGCTGTCCCTGGTCGGCAGGGGCGGCGGCGCGGGTCTGGGGCTGGCGGATCTTGCCGCCGCCTCGGGGCTGGCGCGCCCGACCGCGCGCCGGCTGCTGCTGGCGCTGGCCGCGGCGCGCATGGTCGAGCAGGACCGCCAGAGCCGGCGCTATCACCTTGGCCCCGAGGCCTATCTGCTGGCGCGCTTTGCCACCGAGCGCCACGGTCTGCTGACCCATGCGCGCGAATCGATGCTGCGGCTGGCGCAGGACACGGGCGACACCGTGCTGCTGACCGTGCCGCAAGACGACCATACCCTGTGTCTGGAACGCATCGAGGGCGCCTTTCAGGTCCGGACGCACGCGCTGATGCGCGGTGACAGGAAGCCCGCGGGGGTGGGTGCGGGGGCCTTGGCGATCCTCGCCGCCCTGCCCGCCCCCGAGGCCGAGGCGCTTTTGTCCCGCGCCGCGCCGCTGATCAGGGCGATGGCCCCCGGCCTGATGCAGGATCTGCCCGGCGATCTGGCCCGCGCCCGCGCCCTCGGCCACGCGCTCAATCCCGGCCGTGTCGTCGCGGGGTCCTGGGGGTTGGGGGTGGCGATCCTGTGGCCCGACGGCCGACCCGCCGGGGCGCTGTCGCTTGCCGCCATCGAAAACCGCATGGGCGCGGACCGCCGTGCCGATCTGGTCCTGCGCCTGCACCGCGAGGCCCGCCTGATCGAGGCCCGCATGGCCGCGCTGGACCCCCACCCGCAACCCGAGCCGCAAAGGACCAAGCCATGACCGATCCGCTGATCGTTGGTTGGGCGCATACGAAATTCGGCAAATCGGACGCCCCCGACACCATGGCCCTGATGGCCGAGGTGGCGCGTCCGGCGCTGGACCATGCCGGCCTGCCGGCGGATGCCGTCGACGGCATCTTCACCGGCGTCTATAACAACGGTTTCTCGCGGCAGGATTTTCAGGGCGCGCTGGTCGCCATGGGCACGCCGGAGCTGGCGGGCGTGCCGTTCCTGCGCTGCGAGAACGCCTGCGCCACCGGCTCGGCCGCGATCTATGCGGCGGCGGA
This sequence comes from Paracoccus sp. (in: a-proteobacteria), assembly GCF_039808215.1. Lineage (GTDB taxonomy): Bacteria > Pseudomonadota > Alphaproteobacteria > Rhodobacterales > Rhodobacteraceae > Paracoccus. The sequence continues at coordinate 135,304 of NZ_JBDHSP010000002.1, read as the reverse complement.
TTTCATCGCCGCAGGCCGGGGCAAGGTGGCGCTGGTGATCGGCGCGGAAAAGATGAGCGCGACCCCCGGCGATCAGATCGGCGACATCCTGCTGTCGGCAAGCTACTACGCGCAGGAAGGCGACACCCCCGGCGGCTTCGCCGGGGTCTTTGGCCGCATCACCGAGAGCTATTTCCAGCGCCACGGCGACCGTTCCGAGGAACTGGCGATGATCGCCGCCAAGAACCACGAAAACGGCATGCGCAACCCATGGGCGCATCTGCGAAAACCCTTCGATCTGGCCTTTTGCAATACCGTTTCTGACAAGAACCCGCGCATGGCCGGGCCGCTGCGCCGCACCGATTGCTCGCTGGTTTCGGACGGGGCGGCGGCTTTGGTGCTGGCCGCGCCCGAGGTGGCCGGGGGCCTTGCCCGCGCCATCGGCTTTCGCGCCCGGGCGCAGGCGGGCGACCTGCTGGCGCTGTCGCGCCGCGATCCCATCGCCTTTGACGGGGCGCACCGGGTCTGGGCATCGGCGCTGGAACAGGCGGGCCTGGGCATCATGGACCTGTCGCTGGTCGAGACACATGACTGTTTCACCACCGCCGAGATGATCGAATACGAGGCCATGGGCCTTGCCCCGCGCGGTCAGGGCTGGCGCGCCATCCGCGACGGAATCACCAGATTTGACGGGGCCTTGCCGGTGAACCCTTCGGGCGGCCTTAAATCCCGTGGCCATCCCATTGGCGCGACTGGCGTTTCCCAACATGTCATGGTCGCCATGCAGCTGATGGGCGAGGCAGGCGCCATGCAGGTGCCGCGGCCAGGCCTTGGCGGGGTCTTCAACATGGGCGGCGCGGCGGTGGCCAGCTATTGCTCGATCCTGGAGCGGGTGCGATGAGCGCGCCGATCGGCGGCCTTTGCCCGGTCTCGACCAGGGTGATGAACCTTGCGACCCTGCTGACGCAATCCGCGCGCCGCGACCCGGACGGCATCGCGCTGGTCATGGGCGATCAGCGCTGGACCTGGGCGCAGTTCGAGGCCCGCACGGACGCGCTGGCCCATGCGCTGCAGACCCGCTTTGGTCTGGCCAAGGGCGACCGGGTGATGTGCCAGTCGCAGAACTGCCTCGAGATGATGCAGGCGATGTTTGCCGTCTGGCGCGCCGGTGGCATCTGGGTGCCGGCGAATTTCCGCCAGACCCCCGAGGAGGTCGCCTGGGCAATCCAGGCCTCCGGGGCAAGGCTGATGCTGTGCAACGCCGCCTTCCCCGACCACGCCCGCGCCTGCGCAACCGTCTCGCAGATCAGTTTTGGCGCCGCGGATTTCGGCCCCTCGGTCGAGGCGATCACCGAGGAACATCTGGGCCAACGCCCGCAGGTGGCGGCGGTCGATCGCGACGATCCCTGCTGGTTCTTCTTCACCTCGGGGACGACCGGGCGGCCCAAGGCATCGGTGCTGACGCATGGGCAGATGGCCTTCGTGGTCACCAACCATCTGGCCGATCTGATGCCGGGGCTGACCGGGGCGGATGCCTCGCTGGTGGTGGCGCCGCTGTCGCACGGGGCGGGGGTGCATCAGCTGGTGCAGGTGGCGCGGGGGGTGAAAACCGTGCTGCTGCCAAGCGAAAAGCTGGAAGTGGCGCAGGTCTGGGATCTGGTGCGCGAATGGCGGATTTCCACCATGTTCACCGTGCCGACGATCCTGAAGCTGCTGGTCGAACACCCCACGACCGCGACGGCGGATCATTCGTCCCTGCGCTATGTGATCTATGCCGGCGCGCCGATGTATCGGGTGGACCAGCAAAAGGCGCTGCGGGTCTTGGGCAAGGTCCTGGTGCAATACTTTGGCCTTGGCGAATGCACCGGCAATATCACCGTCTTGCCCGCGCATCTGCACGAGGCCGAGGACGGCCCCGCCGCCCGCATCGGCACCTGCGGCCATGCCCGCACCGGCATTGAAATCCAGATCCAGGACGATCAGGGCCATGAGCTGCCCCCCGGCCAGACCGGCGAGATCTGCGTAATCGGCCCCGCGGTCTTTGCCGGCTATTACCAGAACCCCGAGGCCAACGCCAAAGCCTTTCGCAACGGCTGGTTCCGCACCGGCGATCTGGGCCACATGGACGCGCAGGGTTTCCTCTATATCACCGGGCGCGAAAGCGACATGTATATCTCGGGCGGCTCGAACGTCTACCCGCGCGAGATCGAGGAAAGGATCCTGACCCATCCCGCCATCCGCGAGGTGGCGGTGCTGGGCATGCCCGACCCCCTGTGGGGCGAGGTCGGCTGGGCGGTCTGCGTGGCCTCGGCCCCCATCGATGAGGCGGAACTGATGGCCTTCCTTGCCGGCAAACTGGCGCGCTACAAGCTGCCCCGACGTGTCCTTTTCTGGGACGGCCTGCCGAAATCCGCCTATGGCAAGATCACCAAGCAGATGATCCGCGCCGAAATCGAGGCCCGCGGCCTGCTGGAGCAATCCCCGCCATGCGGATGATCCATCCCGGCCCGCGCGCCGAGGGCCGCATGCAGGCCCGCGCGGCCCGGCTGCGCCCTGTCGCGGGCCTTCTGCCCAAGGGCGCCAGCGTCATGCAGGCGGTGGGCGATCTGTTCGCAAGCCACGGCTGCAGGGGCGGCGTGCTGTTGCTTGGCGGCGTCACCTGCGCACCCATGCGCTATGTGCTGCCGGCGCTGTCCTCGGACGGCATCCACGCGGCCTGGTATTCCGCGACCCATGCGCCCGGGGGCGAGTGGCGAATCACCAGCGCCACCGCCTCGGTCGGATGGCGCGAGGGCGCGCCGTTTCTGCATTGCCACGGCATCTGGACCGACGGGCGGGTGACCGCGATGGGGCATCTGCTGGCCCATGACAGCATCATCGCCCACGATTACCCGGTCAGCGGGCTGGGCGCGGCGGGCACCTGGTTCGAGGCCCTGCCGGATGTGGAAACCGCCTTCACCCTGTTCACCCCCGCGGGCGGCGAGGAAGGCCCCGGCCTTTTCGCCCGCATCCTGCCCGGCGAGGACGTGGTGACGGCGATCGAGGCGCTTGCCGCCCGCCACGGCATCGGCAGCGCCCGCCTGCACGGCGTCGGCAGCATCGACCACATCCGCTTTGCCGAAGGGCATCGCATGGATTGCCTCGCCACCGAATTGCGGCTGGCAGGCGCGCGCCTGACCCGGGGCCGCGCCCTGGTCCCGATCGAGGTCGTGGACATTCAGGGCACCATCGCGCACGGCACGCTGGAGCGGGGCGCGAACCCGGTCGGCGTGACGCTGGAACTGATCATCGAACCTATTGGGGACCAACCATGACCAGAACTGCCATCGTCACCGGCGGCTGCCGCGGCATCGGCCTTGCCACCACCGAACTCTTTCTGGAACAGGGCTGGCAGGTCGCCGTCGTCGACCGCGACACCGCGGAACTGCATGCCGCCTGCGACCATCTGGAAAACGTGCTGCCGGTCGAGGCCGATATTTCCGACCCCGCACAGGTGAAGCGGATGATGGCCGAGGTCACGGCGCGCTTTGGCCGCGTCGATGCGCTGGTCAACAATGCCGGCGTGGCGCTGTTTTCCCGTGCCGCCAGGACCAGTTTCGAGCAGTGGCGCGAGGTCATGGCCACGAACCTTGACGGCGTGTTCCTGTGCACGCAGGCGGCGGTGCCGGAACTGGCGAAAACCCGCGGCGCCATCGTCAATATCGCCTCGATCTCGGGGCTTCGGGCCTCGACGCTGCGGGTGGCCTATGGCACCTCGAAGGCGGCGGTCATCCACCTGACCCGGCAATTCGCCGCGGAACTGGGCGATCAGGGCATCCGGGTCAATTGCGTGGCCCCCGGCCCGGTCAGGACCAAGCTGGCGATGGCGGTGCATGCGCCGGAAATCATCGCCGCCTATTACGACGCCATCCCGCTGAACCGCTATGGCGAGACGCGCGAGATTGCCGAGGCCATCGTGTTCCTGTGTTCGGAAAAGGCCAGCTTCGTCACCGGCCAGACGCTGGCGGTGGACGGGGGGTTCGATGCCAGCGGCGTCGGTCTGCCGGCGCTGCGCCGGGGCGACGATCTGGCCTAGGCGGCGACATGGCAACGGCCGGGCGCGATGCCCGGCCGCCGCTGTCTGGCCGAAGCCCTCAGTGGCGCGCGTGATCGGCGATGCTCGCCTCGCGCGGGGGGATGCCGTTGAACAGCAGGTTCAGCAGCAGGGCCGAGAAGGTGCCGACCAGGATGCCGCTGTGAAAGATCTGCTGGATGAACTCGGGCGTCTTGTCGAACATGTTGGGCGCCACCACCGGGATCATCGCGAGGCCGAGGCTGACCGCGACGATATAGACATTGCGGCGGTTCCTGACGAAATCGACGCGGGCCAGGATCTTGACCCCGGTTGCCGAGACCATGCCGAACATCACCAGCGCCGCGCCTCCGATGACATAGCTGGGGATCGAGGCGCTGACATAGGCCACCTTGGGCAGGCAGCCCAGGCCGATCAGGATCACCGCCCCTGCCGCGACGACAAAGCGGCTGAGCACGCCGGTGATCTGCAGCAGCCCGACGTTCTGGGCATAGGTGGTGTAGGTGAAGGTGTTGAAGATGCCGCCGATGATATTGCCGATGCCATCGGTGCGCAGCCCGCGCGCCAGCCGCTCCTCGGAGATCTTCTGCCCGGCCATGTCGCCCACGGCGAGGAACTGGCCGGTGGCCTCGATCATCATCACGATCATCACCAGGCTCAGCGCGATGGTGCCCGACAGGTTGAAGATCGGCGTGCCAAAGGCGAAGGGGGTCACGACATTGACCCAATGCGCCTCGCCCAGACCGTCGAAATTCACCCGCCCGGCGGCGATGGCGATGCCAAAGCCCAGGGCGATGCCGAAGAGCACCGCAAGATTGGCGTAAAAGCCGCGGAAAAACCGCGTGACCAGCAGGATGGTCATCAGAACGATGCCCGCCACCGACAGCGCAAAGGGATCGCCGTAAGCCGGGTTCGGCACCATGCCCTCGGCGGTGCGGATCATCGGCTGGCCGCCAGCGGCCCAGTTGATGCCCACCCGCATCAGGGACACGCCGATGATCAGCATCACCGTGCCGGTGACGATCGAGGGAAAGAACCGCGCCCATTTGCCAAAGAACCAGGCGGCGATCACCGTGAACACCCCCGAGGCGATGCCGGCGCCGAACACGCCGCGAATCCCCAGTTCCGGGTTCGAGCCGATGCCGATGATGATCGGCACGGCGGTAAAGCTGATCCCCATCATGATCGGCAGGCGCGCGCCAAATTTCCACAGCCCCAGGCACTGGATCAGCGTCACCACCCCGCAGCAGAACAGGTCGGCGCTGACCAGAAGCGAGATCTGGTCCTTGCCCAGGTTCAGCGAATGCCCGATCAGCAACGGCACGGCGACGGCGCCGGCATACATCACCAGCACATGCTGCAGCCCCAGGGCGAACAGCTTGGGCAGCGGCATGCGCTCCTCAATAGGGTCGAATGCGGCGACTTCCGCCGCGAGGCCGGGACTGGCCAGGGAATCAGCCCCCTCCTGCCAACCGGCCGCCTTCGCTTCGAGGGTTCCGCTCATGTGTTTCCCGCTCCCTGATGGTTTGAGGGCCGGAGGCGAGTCCGGCCGATGGACTGATGATGAACGTGGCGTCATTCATGTATCAATCGGCATAATTGACTTTGTCTATCTAGTTTCATTATGAATTGGCTGGCATGGAACCGACATTGAAACAGTTCAGGGCCTTCGTGGCCGTTGCCGAATGCGGGCAGTTCACCCGTGCCGCCGAACGGCTGGGCCTGTCGCAATCGGCGGTCAGTACGCTGATCGGCCAGCTTGAGGAAAACCTTGGCCTGCGGCTGTTCGACCGCCACACCAGGTTGTTGCGCCTGACCGCCGCCGGCTCCGAGGCGCTGGCGGTGGCGCGCCAGGCGGTGGGCGATCTCGACCGGCTGGTCGAGAATGCGCGCGATCTGAACAGCTTCAGCCGCGGCCGCGTCGGCATCGCCGCCGGCACGCTGCAGGCGGCGCTGATGCTGCCGCAGCTGATCCGCGGCTTTGGCGAGCGATATGGCAATATCGAGGTCTCGATGCATGACGTGTCCGAACGGGTGATGCTGGACATGGTCAAGGCCGGCAGCGTCGATCTGGGCCTTGGCACCGTGCCCGACCGCGACAGCGAGGTGACCGGGCTGGAACTGGCCACCGATGCCTTTCTGGTGGTGATGCGCCCCGAACATCCGATGGCGCAGCGCGGGCCGCTGCGCTGGCAGGACCTGCAGGATCAGGTGCTGATCGGCCCGCAGCGCGGCAACCCGATCCGCGAAAGGCTGCAGGCGGAACTGGCGCGGGTCGGGCTGGAGCTGACGCTGCACCGCGCGTTTCAGGACGTGTCGCTGCCCTTGACCATCATCGGCATGGTCCATGCCGGGCTGGGCATGGCGATCATGACCTCCTCGGTCAAGCCGCTGGCCCGCGCCATGGGGCTGGTGACAGTGACCCCCTGCGAGCCGGTGGTGACGCGCAAGATCGCCCTGATCCAGCGCGCCGACCATTCGCTGTCGCCCGCCAGCCGGCTGTTTCGCGATTTCGCGCAGCGCGCAGTGCAGGGGCGGGGAGTGCAGGGGCGCGGGACGCGCCCGGCGGGTTGAACCGGGGCCGGCGACCGGCCCCGGCGCTGGCGTCACGCCCCGGCAGCCTTGCGCTGCAACCCGTTCAGCACGTCCTCGGGGGTGATCGGATAGTGGTGAAAGCGCACGCCGATGGCGTCATGGACGGCATTGGCGATCGCCGGGCCGATGGCGATGATCGGGTCCTCGGCCACGCCCTTGGCACCCCAGGGCCCGCCCGGATCGGGGGCGGTTTCCAGGATCACCGTCTCGATCTCGGGCGCGTCCATGGACAGGGGCAGCTTGTAATCCACCAGCCCCGCGTTCAGCGGCCGGCCGTTGCCCGGATCGATGCGGAAATCCTCGGTCAGGGTATGGCCGACACCCTGCAACACGCCGCCCTCGATCTGGCCCTCGGCGGCGATCGGGTGGATCACCCGGCCGATCTCATGCACCGGCATCACCTTGCGGCATTCGATGATGCCGGTTTCGGTATCCACCGCCACCTCGACGAAATGCGCCGCGAAGGAATAGGATTTCGTCGGGTTGTAGGTGCCGTTGTCGATCAGATGCTCGGCCGGCAACCCTTTCGAGGGGCAGACGGCGTCGAAGACGGTCAGGCTGACGCCGGGCTTGCCCTCGACGGTGATGATCCCGTCCGCGATCTGCAGATGCTCGGGCTTTTCCTGCAGCTTTTCCGCCGCCCGCGCCAGCACCCGCGCGCGCACCTTGCCGGCCGCGATCTTGGTCGCGGACCCCACCAGATAGGTGGTATGGCTGGCGAAGGCACCGATGTCCCAGGGCACCACATCGGTGTCGCCATGCACCACCGTCACCCAGTCATAGGGCACGCCCAGCTCCTCGGCCACGATCTGCGCCAGCACGGTATGGGCGCCGGTGCCCAGATCGGCGGCGCCGGTGACCAGGGTGACGCTGCCATCCTCTTGCATCTTGACGGTGGCGTTACCCTGTTCCTTCAGCCCCGGATAGGCGGACGATCCGTGCATCTCGCAGCCCACGCCCCAGCCCTTGCGGATCGCCGGATTGGCGGGATCGCTGCGGTCGGGGTTGTCGCGCCTGGCCTCCCAGTCAAAGGCCTTGCGGCCATGTTCCAGACAGGCCTCCAGGCCATGGCCGATGATCGGATGGCCCGAGGGCGCGATGTCGCCGGTGCGAACGGCATTCTTCAGCCGCATCTCGACCGGGTCGATGCCCAGCTTTTCCGCCGCCTCGTCGATCTGGATGTCGATGGGGAAATAGGTCTGCACCACGCCATAGCCGCGAAACGCGCCCGAGATCGGGGTATTGGTATAGACCGCGCGCCCGTCGACGCGCACGTTCTCGACGCGATACAGCGAGGTGGCCGAGAAGGTCCCCACCGTCGTCACCCCGGGGCTGTGCGAGCCATAGGCGCCGGATTCGTAAACCAGCCGCATGTCGCGCGCGACCAGCGTGCCGTCCTTGCGGAATCCCTGTTTCAGCCAGACCTTGATCGGATGGCGGGTGCGCCCGGCCAGGAAGGTCTCGCGCCGGGTGAACTCCATCTTCACCGGCCGGCGGCACTTCTGCGCCAGCAGCGCACACAGGAATTCATGCTGGAACAAGTCCTGCTTGGCGCCAAAGCCGCCGCCCATGTTCTCGACCAGCACGCGGACCTTGTTCAGGGGCAGGCCCAGCACCTCGGCCAGGGCGCCGCGCACCATGAAGCTGGTCTGGGTCGAGGTCCAGAAGGTCAGCTTGCCGGCGCTGTCCCAGTCGGCGACGCAGATGTTGGGCTCCATATAGGTGGGCACCGGGCGGCCGCCCTCGAATTCGCCCTCAAGGATCAGGTCGGCCTCGGCAAAGCCCGCCTCGACATCGCCGCGCAGCGCCTGGATCGGCGTGAACACCAGATTGCCGCCGGGACCCAGGTCGTGGATCTGCGGCGCGCCGGGTTTTTGCGCGCTTTCCACGTCATAGACGCCGGGCAGCGGTTCGTATTCAACCTCGATCAGGTCCAGCGCCTCATCGGCGATTTCCTCGCTGATCGCGGCGACGGCGGCGATGCCCTCGCCCCAGAAGCGCACGGTGTCGTCAAGGATATACTGGTCCTTGGTGCAGGCCACCGAGCGCGGATGCGGCGAGCCGTAATGCAGCACCCGCGGCACGTCCTTGTGCGTCAGCACCGCCTTGACCCCGGGCAACGCCAGCGCCTTGGACACGTCGATGTTCTTGATGCGGGCATGGGCGATCTCGGCGCGCTTGGTCTTGCCGTGCAACAGCCCTGGCCAGACGTAATCGCCGGTATATTTGGCGTCGCCGGTGATCTTCTTGAACACATCGGCGCGCTTGACGCTGGTGCCGACAATCTTCAATTCCTGCTTGGTCATCTGATCACGCCTCCGCCCGCTCGATCCTGCGGATCGTGGTCCTGCTTTCCGTGCCGCAGCCGCAACCGCAGCCATGCACATGCGCGCCCTTGGCCGCTGCCATGCGCTGGCCGGCCACGCGCACCGCGTCGAAGATCTTGGTATAGCCGGTGCAGCGGCAGATATTGCCCGAGAGGCCGAAGCGGATTTCCTCATCCGTGGGCAGCGGGTTCTGGTCCAGCAGGTTCTTGGCCATGACCAGGATGCCCGGCGTGCAGAAGCCGCATTGCGCCGCGCCGAACTCCATGAAGGCCTGCTGCAGCGGGTGCAGCGTGTCGGGTTCGGGCTGCAGCCCCTCGACGGTCAGGATCTCGGCGCCCTGCGCCTCGGCGGCCAGCATCAGGCAGGCGTTCACCGGCTGGCCGTTCACCATTACCGTGCAGGCGCCGCAGTCACCCACGTCGCAGCCCTTCTTGGTGCCGGTCAGCCCGACCTCTTCGCGCAGCGTGTCCAGAAGCGAGCGGTGGCCCTCGACGCTGACGCTTTTCGGCTCACCGTTGACGGTGAATTCAAGGTGGAACTTCTTCATGCCGCTTCCTCCAGGGCCTGGGCGACCGCGCGCCGGGTCAGGACCCCGACCATCTCGCGCCGGTATTCGGCGGAACTGCGGACATTGCTGATGGGCGTGCATTCCTGCATCGCGCTTTCGGCGGCGGCGGCAATGCTGGCCGCATCCAGTTTCGAGCCCACCAGCAGCGCTTCGGCCAGGGGCGCGCGCAGCACCACCGGGCCGACCGCGCCCAGGGCGATGCGCGCGCCGGTGCAGATGCCGCCCCCGGTCTCCAGGCTGACGGCAACGCCGACGGTGGCAAGCTCCATCGCCTTCCTGCGGCCATGCTTGATATAGGCGCGCACACTGCCGGGGTTCGGCGCCGGCACGCTGATCGCCACCGCGATCTCGCCCGGCTCCAGCACCGTGCGGCCCGGGCCGGCAAAGAACTCGGCCAGGGGGATCGAGCGCCCACCGCTGACGCGGAAGGTCTCGATGCTGGCGCCATCGGCGACCAGCGGCGGGATGGTGTCGGCCGAGGGCGAGGCGCGGCAGATATTGCCGACCACCGTGGCGCGGTTCCTGACCTGGATCGAGGCCAGCGCGCGCAGCGCCGCGCGCAGGTTCGGATAATGCGCCACGACCGGCGCTGCGGCCTCAAGCTGGCCTGCGCTGACCATGGCGCCGAAACGCAGCCCCGCCGCGCCGTCATAGCTGATCTGGTCCAGCCCCGGCACGCGCTTGATGTTCACCAGGTGACGGACCTCGCGCAGGCGCTCGCGGATCTCGACGAAAAGATCGGTGCCGCCGGCAAGGAAATACGCCCCCTCGCCCAGGCTGGTCAGAAGCAGGGATGCCTCCTCCAGGGTTTCCGGCTCGTGGTACTCGAATCTGCGCAATTCGCCCTCCTCTGGCTCATTGGTGGGTTGGCCGCTTGACCTTTCGGAGGCTACGCCGGGGTTCTGGTCGTCTAGGCGCCGCTGGCCTCGCGCAGGAATTCCCGCTCGAGCTGGCGCAAAAGCTCGGTATTGGCGGCCTCGGCAGCCGGGCCGTCGCCCTGCTGCAGTGCCGCCAGCGTCTTGGTATGGGCAATCACCCCGGAAAAGAACGAGGGCCGCGGCCCGGAGGCCGCGCCCAGCAGCGGCTGGCAGTCGATCAACTCGCGCATGAACCGCGCGATGGTGGCGTTGCCGGCCAGTTCGGTGCAGGCGATGTGGAACTCGCGCGAGAAATGCCGCGCCTCGGCGACCAGCCCCTCGTCATAGGCCGCCGCCTCCTGGCGCAGGATCGCCATCAACCGGTCCGAGCCGGCGGGCGTCAGCCGCTCGGCCAGCAGCCGCAGCGCCGCGCCCTCGTTGATGATGCGCGCCTGCATGATCTCGCGGGTCTTTTCCGGTGAACATTGCGTGACGGTGGCGCCGCGATTGGGCGTCAACTCGACCAGCCCGGCCTGCGCCAGCCGCAGCAGCGCATTGCGCACCGCCTGGCGATTCGCCTGCGCACCCGCGGCCAGCTCGCGCTCGACCAGGCGATGGCCGGGCGGGGTCTGGTGGCGGTGGATGCCCCCCATCACCAGGCGCACCACGCGTTCCTCGGCCTCGGTGCCGCTTTTCGCCGGGGTATCGGACCCGACGCAGGCGTCAGGGATCGGGGTTTCGGGCAGGGTCTCGAACATGGGCCACCGGATTGTCAACAATTTGAGCTTGCATCGAGTCGCAAATATTGTCAACAATCCATCCAGACCCACGCTCATCATGGCCCCGGCAGACGAGCAAAGCTTGGCGCATCCTGCCCAGGGAGGCTTCGTGATACAGGAACTGGACGCTTTCATGCCCGCCCGCAGCCGCCATCCGGCCCTGCTTGACCCCTGGCAGGCGGCGCTGGACTTCGGCCCCGGCACGGTGATGGCGGTGCTGACCGAGACCCATGGCCCCGCCTATCGCAGCCGCGGCGCCGCCATGGCGCTGGCGGCCGACGGACGCTTTGCCGGGGCGCTGAGCTCGGGCTGCGTCGAGGCCGATCTGATGCTGAACGCGCAGCGCGTGCGCGACAGCGGCCAGCCGATGCAGCTGCGCTATGGTCAGGGGTCGCCCTTCATCGACCTGCGCCTGCCTTGCGGCGGCGCCATCGCGGTGACGCTGTTCCTGCTCAGGGACCGTGGGGTGCTGGCGGCGCTGGCGCGCGCCCGCGCCGCGCGCCACCAGGCGGTGCTGACGCTTTCGGACGCCGGCCGGCTGAGCCTGGGCGAGGGCGCGGGGCTGCGCCTGACCTTCCGCCCGGGCCTGCGCTTCGTGATCTTCGGCGCCGGCCCCGAGGCGGCGGTCTTTGCCGATCTCGTGCATTCGCTGGACCATGACCATGTGCTGCTCTCGCATGAGGATCAAAGCCTGACGCTGGCCGAGCGCATGGGCTGCCGCGTCCGCCGCCTCGGGCCGCTGCCCGACATGGCGGAGCTGGTCCCGGACGAGCGCTGCGCGGCGCTTTTGTTCTATCACGACCACGACTATGAGCCGGCGATCCTGCGCCAGCTGCTGACCCGCCCGGCCTTCTATATCGGCGCCCAGGGCAGCCGCAGCACCCAGGCGGCGCGGCTGGCGCGGCTGGCCTCCATGCGCGTGCCCGCCGCCGATTGCGCGCGGCTGCGCGGGCCGATCGGGCTGATCCCCTCGGCGCGCGACCCGCGGCAACTGGCGATCTCGGTCCTGGCCGAGGTCATGGCGGCGGCGGGCGAGCCGGTCAGCGTGCGGCGCACGCCATGAGATGCCTTGGCGCTCTGCTGGCGGCAGGACGCTCGACGCGCTTTGGCGCCGAGGACAAGCTGTTGGCGCCCTGGCGCGGCCGGCCGCTGCTCGCCTGGGCGGCCGAGGCGCTGGCGGGTGCCGGCTGCACGGAACTGGTGGCGGTGATTTCATCGCCGCAGGTCGCCGTTGCCCTGCCCGCCAGTTTCAACCGGTTGTGGATCGCCCCCGGCCTGCCGATGTCGCAATCCTTCCGCCTGGCGCTGCAGCACGCGCGGCAGCGCGGCGCCGACGGCCTGCTGCTGGCGCTGGCCGACATGCCGAACATCGACGCGGCCCTGCTTGCGCGACTGCTGCGGCACCCGGCGGGCGCGGCCTGCAGCGACGGGCAGCGCCGCCTGCCGCCGGCCTTCATCCCGGCTGCCGGCTTCGACGCCGCGCTGGCCACGAGCGAGGGGGATTTCGGCGCCCGCGCCTATATCGCCGGCCTGCCCGAGACGCAATTGCTGCGCATCGCGCCGCATCAGGCCCATGACGTGGACCGGCCGCAGGATCTGCAGGCGCAGGCCCTGCCCGGATGATGGCCCTGCCGCTCAGCCCCGCGCCGCGGGTGCAGGCGCGAACAGCGCGGCACCCGCCGCCCCCAGCCCGGCCAGCCCGGCCAGCGCCAGCAGCGCCCGGCCCAGCACCCCCTGTTCGTCCAGCAGATAGGAATTGCACAGCCGGTCGGGGATGATCAGATAGACGATGCCCAGGATCAGCAGCATGCCGATGGCCTGGTTCAGCACGAAGGCCCGGGCCAGCGCGCCCAGCCGGCGCCAGCCCCAGCCCAGCGGCAGCCCACCCAGCAGGATCAGCGTCGCGACCTTGGCCGCGTCGGCGCGCAGGTCGGTCACCGCCGCATCCAGCCAGCGCGGCAGCATCCAGAATCCGGTGCAGAATGCCGCGACGATCAGCGCCGCCGCGGCCCATGTTTCCTGCCCTGTTCCCTGCCCCGGCAACGGGCGCGCGACCCGCGGCGCCAGCAGCACCCCGGCCAGGATCAGCAGCGGGATCTGCCCCAGCATGTGACGCAAGAGCGTCGCCTTCCACCAGGGCGCCAGCCCCGGCATTGTGGCGATCAGGACCAGCAAAAGCGCGATCGGCAGGCGGGCGGGCATGGCCTACCTCAGCCGTCGGGCCAGGGCCAGCGCCGCCTCGGTGGCATCGCTGTCGAGGATGCGCACCAGGCGGCCGCGCGCGTCCACGACATGGATCGCGGCATTGTGCACGAAACCGCCATAGCCGTCAGGCAGCACGATCACCCCGGCCCGCTGCAGCAGCGCCTGCAGCTGCGCGTGGCTGTCGGGGCGGGCGAAATGCCAGATGCGGTCGGGCCCGCCGAAACGCTCGGCATAGGCGGCAAGCTCGGCCGGGCCGTCGCGCTCGATGTCGAAGCTCAGGGTCAGCAGGGCGATGCGCCGGTCCAGGCCCTCGGCGGCAATGCGTTCGCGCAGCCGCTCGAAGGCGGCGCCCTGCAGGCTGCAGACGGTCGGGCACGAGGCATAGATGAATTCGACCAGCACCACCCTGCCGCGGTAGGCGTCCAGCGCGCCGCGCTGCCCGTCCTGGTCCAGCAGCGCCACCTCGGGCAGGGGTCGGGGGGCGCGCTCGATGGCAAGGCGGCGCGCGGTCTCGGCGGTGAAGGCCCGCAGCCCGTCCGTCCCCGCCCATATCGCCGATGCGCCAAGCGCCAACGCTGCGACGATGGCGGCGATGCCGGCGGCGCCGCTCATCCCGCGGCCAGAAAACGCGGCAGGCGCAGCAGGAAGCGCAGCACGAACCAGCCCGCCGCCACCAGCACCAGCAGCGCGAACACCGCCGCCACGCGGTCATAGGCCATCCATTCCGCCAGATGCACCGCCCAGCGGCGCGGTACGCTGTGGCGCCCGCCGTACAGGAACATCAGCACGAAACCGAGGCTGGCCAGCGCGTAAAGCGCCCCGATCCAGCGGTCGCCGCGCTCGGGCGCGCTGGCGGCACGGTCGCGGGTCAGGTGATACATGAAGCCGAGGATCATCGGGATCACGCCCAGCAGCAGATAGAAGTGGAAATGCCCCGGCACCCACAGCGTGTTGTGCATGACCGCGTTGACCACGATGGTGGCGTCGATCACCGCCGGCACCACCCCCGCCATCCAGCCGAACATCGACAGAAACAGCAGCCCGCTGGTCATGTCCCAGGCAATGCCCGAACGGTTGACGATGGCCAGCGCACCCAGCCCGGTCACCACCAGCACCGGAAAGCTGTTGGCGAATGACAGGACCTGCGCCAGCACCGCCGCCCATTGCGGCATGGCGAAATCCATCAGCAGGTGATGGGGAAAGATCACCAGCACCAGGATGGTCGAGGCCATCCAGCCGGCCAGGAACGGCCGCGTCGTCTTCCAGGGCCGGCGCGTATGCACCGGCAGCAGGGCATAGACCGCCGTCACCGCCATGTAGATGGTGGCATTGATGATCGCATGGCCAAAGAAATAGATCATGTTCTTGGCAAACAGCGCGTCCAGCGCGAAACCCGGCACCAGCAGGTTCACGATGCTCAGCACGATGATCGTGGCGCCCCCCAGCAGCGCCGCGGTCATCACCACCACCGACATGGCCGAGGCGACCACCACCGGCGGCGGCGCCATCGCACCCGGACGGCCGAACAGATAGGGCCAGCCAAGCGCCCGCGCCAGCCCGCCATATTGCGCGATCAGCGCCCGCCCGACCTCAAGACAGGCCAGCAGCAGGCCCACGCCCACCAGCAGCAGGCCCAGCAGGAACCAGAAGGCGGCCCCCGTGCCCCAGGCGCCGCCCGATGTGGCCGGCAGCGGATAGAGAAAGGTCCAGGCCCCGGCATAGGAGCCGCGGAATGCCGCGCCAAGGATCATCACCACCCCGATCAGGAACAGCAGCAGATTGACCAGCAGCACGCCGGCATGCAGCCGCACGTGGCGGCCGACGAAATACCACATGACCGACAGCCCGCCGAGGGCGGCGATGCCGACCATGCCGGTGCCATGCACGGTCATGATCTGATAGAAGCGGTCTGGCTCGAGCGCGATCCAGCCGCCCTGCGCCATGCGCATCAGCACACCGTAAAGCATCATCAGCACCAGCACGAGCCCGGTCACCGCCATGTTGGCGGCGATGATGCGCCTTGTGGCGACATCGGGGACGACTTCCTGGCCTGCCATGTCCAGCATGCTGCATCCTTCCCTGTCAGGGCGCGGTGACGGTGATCTCGGCCAGCATCTCGTGATGGGCCAGGCCGCAATATTCGAGGCACATGACGCGGTAGGTGCCCGGCCGCGCGAAGGTATGATGCAGCCGGTTCACATAGCCGGGCATGGCCTGGGTCTGGGCGACAAGGCGGGTGTTCTCGTCATAGATGCCGAAACCGTGGTTCACGTCGGCGCTGGTGACGCGGAACTCGACCGGCTGTCCGGCAGCCAGGCTGTCGCGGTCCAGTTCCCAATACCACTGATAGCCGGTGGCGTTCACCGTCTGCGGCGCGCCATTGCCGGCGGCGGCATAGGGCAGTTCGCGCAGCGTCAGCCAGGCCACGCCCGCGCCGGCAACCAGCAGCCCCCAGAACAACAGGGCGCGGATGCGATAGGCGCGATGCTGCACGCCCTCATAGGGGGCGCCCTCGCGCGAATGCATCGCCACGCGGATGAACACGGCCGCGATGGCCGCGACCACGGCAAGGGTGACATACCAGGCCAGTTCCTGCATGCGCCGTCCCTTTCGTGCAATGCCGCGATTTCCGGCAAGCCCATGATTTCAGCATATACCTGCCGCGTTTGTCGCAATTGACCAAAGTCAACGACAGGCGTGCCGGCCTGTGGCAGCCGCCCCGACCCCGACCCCGACCCCGACCCCGACCCCGACCCCGATCCCGCACCCGGCTTGCCGGCGGCGCCATCCCTGCCCTATGAATGAGCCAACAGCTTTCTTCGGCCGGCACGGCGGGGACAGGGCCATGTGTGAACTCTTTGCGCTATCGGCTTCGGCGCCGGTGTCGATCCGCTACGATCTCGACCGTTTCGCGGCCGAGGGCGGCGAGACCCAGCCCAACCGCGACGGCTGGGGCATCGTCTTTGGCGAGGGCCGCGACGCGCATTGGTTCCGCGAGGCGACGGCGGCCGCCAACAGCCCGCTCGACCGCTTCCTGCGCGAGCATGAGCGCGACCACGCCACGGTCATCGCACATGTGCGCAATGCCTCACGCGGCGGGGCGGCGCTGGAAAATACCCATCCCTTTCGTCGCGTCCTGGCCGGGCGCGTGCAGCATTTCGCCCATAACGGCACGCTGGAGGGCATCGAGGACCTGCCGCGCATCGCGCCTTGCCTGGCGGCCAGGATCGGCCAGACCGACAGCGAACTGGCCTTCCTGCACCTGCTGGCGCGCATCGCGGCCGCGGCCCCCGACCCCGAAGACATCGCCGGGCGCTTTCGCGTCTTTGCCGGTTTCTGCGCCGGGATGGCGGCCTTGGGGCCGGCGAATTTCCTGTGGCTGGACGAGGTGACGCTGTTTGTCCACGCCGACCGCCGCCTGACCGATATCGCCCCCGGGCGCAGCGAATTGCGCGAGCCGGGGCTCTTCATGCTGGAGCCGGCGGCGCCGCGCACCGGCCGCCACCATGTGATCGCCGGCACGCATCTGCGCGCCCTGCCCGACCATGTGCTGCTGTTTGCCAGCGTGCCGCTGAGCGCGGCCGACTGGGAACCGCTGGCGCGCCGCACGGCGCTGGCGGTGCGCCACGGCAGGCTGCTGTGCCGCGCCACGACCTGAGCGGGTGGCGCGAATTTCGGAATCGCCCCGCGCGTCGCGCGGTTTGCGGGGCATGGCAGGCAAAGGAGGCTTTTGATGTCCGGGTTTGCTGATCATCTGAAGACGGTCGAGCGGCGTCTGCTGTGGCTGTCGCACTGGATGGTGCACAATGCCAACCACCTGCGGGCGCATGACGAGGGCATCAAGATCGGCGGGCACCAGGCCTCGTCGGCCTCGATGGTCTCGATCATGACGGCGCTGTATTTTCATGCCCTGCGCCCCGAGGACCGGGTGGCGGTCAAGCCCCATGCCAGCCCGGTCTTTCACGCCATGCATTACCTGATGGGCAACCTTTCGCGCGAGAAGATGCAGAATTTTCGCGGCTATGGCGGTGTGCAAAGCTATCCCTCGCGCACCAAGGACAGCGACGACGTGGATTTCTCGACCGGCTCGGTGGGGCTGGGGGTGGGGATCACCGCGTTTGCCTCGCTGGTGCAGGACTATGTCGCGGCGAAATCCTGGGGGCGGGACCTGCCCATGGGCCGCATGATCGCGCTGGTGGGCGATGCGGAACTCGATGAGGGCAATGTCTATGAATGCCTGCACGAGGGCTGGAAGCACGACCTGCGCAACTGCTGGTGGATCATCGACTACAACCGCCAGTCGCTGGACGGCATCGTGCGCGAGGGGCTGTTCCAGCGCGTCGAGCGCATCTTCGAGGCCTTCGGTTGGCAGGTGATCCGGGTGAAATACGGCGCGCTGCAACGTGCCGCCTTTGCCGAGCCGGGCGGCGAGCGGCTGCGCGAATGGATCGACGCCTGCCCGAACCAGCTTTATTCCGCGCTGACCTTCATGGGCGGCAAGGTCTGGCGCCAGCGGCTGATGGACGATCTGGGCGACCAGGGCGAGGTCTCGGCGCTGATCGCGCGGCGCAGCGACGAGGAGCTGGCGGCGCTGATGGAAAACCTGGGCGGCAATTGCGTGCAGAGCATGGCCGAGGTCTTTGACGGCATCGACCATGACCGCCCGGTCTGTTTCCTGGCCTATACGATCAAGGGCTGGGGCACGCCGATCGCCGGGCACAAGGACAATCACGGCGGGCTGATGACCAAGGCGCAGATGGCCGGCTGGCAGCGCCACATGGGTGTGCCCGAAGGCCAGGAGTGGGAGCCCTTCGCCACCGTCGCCGACGTGGCCGCCTTGAAGGATTTCCTGGCCCGCGTGCCCTTCTTTGCCGGCGGGCGCCGGCGCCGGCACGATGACGCGCTGGCCGTGCCCACGATCCGGATCGATACCGAGCGCGAGATTTCCACCCAGAACGCCTTTGGCAAGATCCTCGACGATCTGGCGCGCGGGCAAAGCGATCTGGCCTCGCGCATCGTCACCACCTCGCCCGACGTGACCGGCACCACCAGCCTTGGCCCCTGGGTGAACCGGCGCAAGCTGTTCGCGCGCCAGCCGCAACCCGATCTGTTCCGCGCCGAGAACATCCCCTCGATGGCGAAATGGGATTTCGCCCCCGAGGGCCAGCACATCGAACTGGGCATCGCCGAGATGAACCTGTTCCTGCTGCTGGGCGCGGCGGGCCTGTCGTATTCGCTGTTCGGCAAGCGGCTTTTGCCCATCGGCACGCTTTACGATCCCTTCGTGGCGCGGGGTTTGGACGCGCTGAACTATGCCTGCTACCAGGATGCGCGCTTCATGGTGGTGGGCACGCCCTCGGGCGTCACGCTGGCACCCGAGGGCGGCGCGCACCAGTCCATCGGCTCGCCGCTGATCGGCTTGAGCCAGGACGGGCTCGCCGCCTTCGAGCCGGCCTTCGCCGACGAGCTGGCGGTGATCATGCAATGGGCCTTCGACTACATGCAGCGCGACGGCGAGGGCGACCCGGACGAGCGCACCTGGCTGCGCGACGAGACCGGCGGCGCCGTCTATCTGCGCCTGTCGACGAAACCGCTGGAACAGCCCGGCCGGCGTGCCGACGACGCCTTTCGCCAGGGCGCCATCGACGGCGGCTACTGGCTGCGCCAGCCGGGGCCGAATTGCGAGGTGGTGATCGCCTATCAGGGCGTCGTCGCCCCCGAGGCGATCCGCGCCGCCGGTCGCCTCGCCGGGGCGCGCCGCGACATCGGCGTGCTGGCGGTGACCTCGGCCGACCGGCTGAACGCCGGCTGGACCGCGGCGCAGCGCGCGCGCTCGCGCGGGGTGGCCCATGCCGAAAGCCATGTCGAACGGCTGCTCGCCAGCCTGCCGGCGCATTGCAGCCTGGTCACGGTGATCGACGGCCACCCGGCGACGCTGGCCTGGCTGGGCGGGGTGGCCGGACACCGCACGATCTCGCTCGGGGTCGAGCATTTCGGCCAGACCGGCAGCATCGCCGATCTCTACCGCCATTTCGGCATCGACGCCGAAACCATCGTCCAGCGCATCGCCGGGCTTACCAGGGGCCGGCCCCTGCCGCAGAACTGAATACACCCCCGCTGGCGGGGCGTGGTTGACTATTTTTCTTGGCAGGCGGATGCTTTTCGCGCGGCGGTTGACCCGCCGACTCGGCCATTTCCCACGAAAGTTCGACATGACCTGATAAATATATTGTTTATGAACAGGAGCTTGTTCCATGACTCCGGAAAAGGAAAAAGAACTTCTCATGGCCATCTATGACCGGCTGTTCCAGCTGATCACCTATGAGCCCGAGGGAAGTCACATCAACCCGTTCGGCAAGAAAGAGACCTTCATCCACTTTGCCAAGAACGAGGCCATGCAGCCCAAGGCATTCAAGGGCATGTGGACGCCGACGAACGTGAATGCCGATCTTGGCGCCTCCGAGCTTTTCGCCAATATGGTGGACAAGGTTTCGACACTGTCGCTGGAATGGCTGCCCAAGGACCAGCCGCTGTCGGCAACTTACAAATCCCTCGTCGACGGCATGAACGAGGCCGCCTCGGCGCGGCCCTCGAAAGAGGCGGTCGAAGCCTACAACAAGGCCAGCGCCTATCTGAATGTCACCGCCACCAACCCCTTCACCGGCAAGCCCGATGGCGCGACGACGCCCAGCCCCGACTATGCCGCCTATCAGAAGAATCTCGACGAGCTGACCGGCGCCTACGAGGATTATCAGACCGCCTACAACGGCTTTGTCGACGATGTGGCTGCCGCCGAGAAGAAGGGCGACGAGGATGCCAAGCGCAAGGCGCAGCGCGACTGGAACGCCAGCGAGAAAAGCCTGCGCCGCGACATCAAGCGCGCGCAGGACGCGATCACCCAGGGCAATGGCAAATGGGTGCAGATGGCGCTGGACACGATGAACACCACGATCAACGACGCGCTGGCGCGGGCGCTGGAACAGGCGCGCGAGCGCGTGGCGGACGGCCAGTTCAACGCCAGCGGCGCGCCGGGCGGCACGCCCTGGCTTTTGACCTACGGCTCGCCGGTGGACTGGCATGAGGACGCCGGCGCCAGCAATTTCAGCGAGTTCACCATCACCAGCGATCACAAGGTCGAGGACAATTCCGCCACCAGCCACGCCTACAACTTCAGCGCCTCCTACAATGCCGGGCTTTGGGGGGTGAAGGCCAAGTCCGAGGGCAAGTTCGAGGACAAGCGCCATCACATGAAGGGCGAGAAGGTCGCGATCTCGTGCAAGGTGGCCAAGGTCTCGATCGTGCGGCCATGGTTCAGCGAGCTGCTGTTTCGTTCCGACAACTGGTATACCAACCTCGGGCGGGCGGACGAAAAGGAATATGTCTCGAACGGGACGCTGGACAGCTCGAACGCCGACAAGCTGATACCGATGTATCCGGTGGCCTTCATCGTCGCCCGCGACATCACCATCGAGGCCGATTTCAGCGAAGAGGACAAGTCGATCATCAGCCAGGCGGTCAGCGCCGAGGCCTCGGTCAGCTGGGGACCGTTCTCGGTCGGGGGCGGCTATAAATACGGCAGCGACAAGGAGCATCTGGAGACCAGCCTTGAAAGCGGCAAGCTGCGCATCCCGGGCATGCAGGTGATCGGCTGGGTCAGCCGGGTGATGCCGGCCTGTCCGCGGCAGTCGCGCGCGGATCTTGGCGGCTGATGGGCGACCTTGCGTCGGCCCTGGCGCGTGCGCTGGGGCCGGGCGGGGCGCAGCCCGGGTTGCGTGCCGCCGAGGCAGGCGCGGCGGCGCCGGTGCTGCAGCTGAACGCCTTTCCCCTGCCGCTGGACCTGGCGGCACTGCGCGACGCCTTCGCGCCGGACAATCCGACCGGCAGCCATCTGGCCACCCGGCGCTTTCGCGACCTGTGCAACGCCATCCCCGCCTTTCAGCGCAGCTTCGAGCCGAGCGGGTTGCAGGTCGAGGAGGTCTGGCGCAATCTGGTGTTCGGCGCCTCGGGCGGCAGCCCGCTGACCCGCCGCCTGCTGGCCGAGGCGCAAAAGCTGATCGGCGAATATGAGCTTGCCGACATGGGCGGCACCGCCGACGCCTGGCTGCCGGTGGGCGCCAGCCCCCCGGGCTGGGCCGATCTGCTGGACCAGGCCGAGGAAGTGACGCTGGAACTGGACGAGGACGGCGACAGCGCCGGCGGTTACCGCCTGATCGGCAGCGGCGGCGGGCTGGAATGGACCACCGCCAGCGGGCAGCGGCTGCCGGTGCAGGGCCGGGTGCGCCGCATCAGGCTGCGGGCGATCAAGGTCGATCTCAGCCGGCCCTGGCTGGATTTCCAGCTGCTGGCGCTGGGGCAATGGTCGGTCGAGGGCCATCCCGCCGGCTTTTATTCCAGCGGCGAATTTGCCCGCAACGACGGATTGTTCCCGCTTTTGCCGGTGGCGATGATCGTCGGTCGCGACATCCGCTTCGAGGGCGAGTTCTCGGACCGGGACCGCGGGCTGATGCAGGGCCCGGCGGCACTGGGGCCCTTTCCGGCTGCGGCGGCGGGGGCCGGCAGCCATGTCATCGGCTATGTGACACGGCTGGTGCCGCTGGCGCCGCAGGTCTCGGGCCGCCCGGCGGGCGTGGTGCTGGTGCGCAACGAGGGCGGCTTTGTCGCGCGCTTTGCGCTCAGTTGGCAGCAGGACGGCAAGGAGCACCGGGCGCGCAGCGGCAGCTTTCCGGTGCTGGCGGCGAAATCCCTGCCCATCCCCGCCGAGGCGCAGGAGGTCGCGCTGCACGTCGAGGTGATGACCTTTCCGCCGCCCTTCGAGACCTGGCGGACCGTGGCCGAGCTGCGCCTCGGCGGCCCGCGGCGCAAGGCCTATCTGCTTTCGGGCACCACCGGCAGCCCGAAGTTCCGCGAAATCCCGGGCGACCGCGCGCCGGTCTGAGCGCGCCGCCCCGGGCAACCCATAGCCAAGGAGCGTGAGCCATGGCCATCATCCCAAGAAATCCGGCAAGGGAATCGCTTGCCGCCATCGCCGGTGCCGTCGCGCGCAGCAAGGGGCTGGACGTGGTGCTGGCGCCGCAGCCGGACGTGAGCTTCACCCTCTCGGCGGCGCTGGCGCATCCGCTGCAGGCGCTCGAGAACAGCTATCAGCGCGCCGTACGCGAGGCCGGCCGGCGCGAACCCGACCCCGAGCGCCGGCAGGAGGCCGAGCGCCGCGCTGTCGGGCTATTTTCCCTTCACCGCCGGGCCGCTGTTCCTGATCGGCCCCGAGGGCTCCGAGCCCTGCGCCACCGATGCCGCCTTCGAGGCGGTGCGTAGCGGGCTGAAATCCGTGCGCGACCTGGTGTGGGCACGCCGCCCGCAGGCTGGCTTGAACCGGCGAAGTCCGCCTGCCGCGCCGCGCCACGCTGGACGGCTATCGCGACATTCTGGGCGAATATCATGCCGCCGGCGCCGATCTGGGACATGACACCGCCAGCATTCCGCTGATCGCCGCGATCGAGCAGCTGCTGGCCGAGGCCGGGCCGGAACTCGATGCCGTCGCCGATGCCCGCGCCATGCGCACGGTGATGACAGACCGGCTGCGCCCGCTCTCGGGGCTGCTGGCCGAGCTGATGCGCGGCGCGGCCTCGGTGCAGATGCTCCATGTCATCGACGGGTTCTATCTTTACCGCCTGCTGGTGCGCTATCAGCTGCGGGCCGCGATCCGATCGACGACAGCCAGCGCCGGGACGCCAGCAGCGGCCTGACCGACCTTCTGAACAATCCGCAACCCGATGACGATCGCGCCTGGCTGCTGGACTGGCTCAAGTTCTGGATGCGCCGCATCGACGCCGAGACACAGCGCCTGGGCCATCTGCATTTTCACCTCAAGGCCGGGCGGGCGCTGGAATATGTGCGCGGCCACGCGGCCGAGGGGCGCAACGACTGGGACACGTCCGTGCTGATCGACCCCGACCTGCCGCCCGACGCCTGGCATGCGCGCTTCACCGCGGTCCATAACGCGCTGGTGCCGCTGCTGCTGCGCGCCAAGCGCGCATTTTTTGTCCTGGCGCACCGGCGCGCGGCCGAGACGGCGGCGCTGCGCGACCGCGAGCCCGCTGCCGGATCCAATGCCGAGGAAGCCTCGGACGAGGATCTCTATGACCATGAGGCCAGTGGTTTCGAGCATCTCCTGCCCGCCCTTCCCGACGACGACGAGGATCGGGACGGGGACGAGGCCGCCGGCCTGATCCTTCCGGCGTATTCCGCCGCCTGCAAGGCCGAGCTCATCGACATCGGCATCCCGCGCCGCGACACGGTCGCCGCCATGGAGCACTGGCACCACATCGGCCCCGCGATCATCCGCCAGCCCTGGACCGACGGCATCGCTGTGCCCCCCCAGGGCAATCGCGTTTGGGTCAAACGGCTGTCAACCCCGTGAGAATGCTGCGCAGGAAAGCGTCGTCCCAGCCTGCGCGCTGGAGCTTCGTGGAGAGCGAGCCCTTCGAGGTGTCCCGCCGGACGACGTCCAGCGCGCGACAGCGGAGGATGGTGATGCTGGCCGGGCCGTTGTCCTTGCGGTTGCACGCCGCGTCCTCGCGGAGCGACACATCGAGTTGGCGGCGTCAAGCAGTCCGGCCTCGGCCGCGAGGGCAGCCGCTATGGCATCGAGGACTATCTCGAGACCAAATATCTGTGCCTGTCGATCTGACGGGACCGCCGCGGCGGGAACGCCCCGCCGCGGCGCTGGCCTTTGCCCCGTGAAAGGGCTATGAGGCGCACATGACCCAGTCCCTGCCCCCCTGCCCCGAATGTTCGTCCGGCTTCACCTATCAGCTGGACGCGTTGCTCGTCTGCCCCGAATGCGGCCATGAATGGCAGCCCGGCGCCGCCGCCGAGGAGATCCTCGAGGTGCGCGACAGCGTCGGCAACCTGCTGCAGGACGGCGACACGGTGACGGTGATCAAGGATCTGAAAGTCAAGGGCTCGTCGCAGGTGGTCAAGGTCGGCACCAAGGTGCGCGGCATTCGCCTGGTGCCGGGCGATCACGACATCGACTGCAAGCTGCCGGGAATCGGCCAGATGGGGCTCAAGTCCGAATTCGTGAAGAAGGTGACGCCCTAGGGTGCTTGCCCGTCAAGGGAATGCTTCGGCGGCTTGATTGCCGATTCCCTGCGGCGATGCCGGCATGGATGGCGCGCCTTGCTCTGGCAGATGCAAAATGAGACCCGACCCGGCCCCTGCTGTCGAACTTGGCCGCGCGCATCAGCAGGCGGCGGCTCAAGGAGGGGATCACTGCCTTGGCCTTTCCCGTGGCAGGTCACACCGGGATCAGCGCGATGGTCGATCGCCGGGGCTTGCGGCTGGCGATCGCGCCCATCCCCGGCCAGGCGTCCGGTCGATGCGGCGCTCTGCCGACCTCGTCGCACGGCGCTTTGGCAAGCCCGGGCATTTTCGCAAGATCGCCACCCGCCACGAGAGATCCGCCCGGAACCATCTCGCGGCCGTTCTCATCGCATGCGCAAGACCATGGCTCCGAAGGTCATGAACCCGCGCCCTAAGGTTGGTCCTTGCGCAGGAAAAACAGCGCGACGCCCAGATAGATCCCCGCCGCCGCGAACAGGATCGCCCAGAACAGCGCCCCCTGCGCCGCCTCGACCCCGGCCCAGGCCAGCGGCAGCAGCGTGCAGGCCAGGCGCACCCAGAGCGGACGGAAGAACGGGCTTTGCGGGTCGATCAGCATGGGTCCAGCCTAGCGCAGCGGCGCGGCGGGCGCCACGACCCCGGGCTCGGGGGTGCGAAAATCCGCCGGCCTGATGCCGTGGCGCGTCAGCTTGTCGTAAAAGGTCTTGCGCGGCAGGCGCAGGCGCGACATCGCTTGGGTGGCATTGCCCTGAGCCAGCCGCAGCGCCTCGCGGATCAGTTCGGCCTCGTAAACGGCGACCAGATCGGCCAGACCCGGCGGCTCGGCCTCGGGTCCGGGCGCATCGAAGGGCGACAGGCCAAGCGCGTGGCCTTCGGCGAACTGGCGCAATTCGCGCAGGTTGCCGGGCCAGCCATGCGCCGCCAGCCGCGCCTTGACCGCCCCCGTGACCGGCGCCACCGGCAGACGCAGCCGTTCCGCCGCCTCGAGCAGGAAATGCCGGAACAGTTCGGGAATGTCCTCGCGCCGCTCGCACAGCGGCGGCAGGCGCAGGGTCACCGCCGAGAGCCGGTAGAACAGATCGCCGCGGAACCTGCCCTCGCTCATGCGTTGCGCGAGATCGGCGCGGCTGGCGGCGATCACCCGCAGGTCCAGCGCCCGCGGCGCGGCGCTGCCGGGGGGCTGGATGGCGCGGGTCTCGATCAGGGCCATGATGCGCGCCTGCAGCGGCAGGGACAGCGCCTCGATCTCGTCGAGAAACAGCGTGCCGCGATGCGCCGCCTCCAGCCGGCCGGGCTGGCGCGGTGCCCTGCCCTGCGGCTCGCTGCCCAGCATCTCGGCGTCGAAACGCGCCTCGTCCAGCGCGGCGCAGGCCACATGGACAAAGGTGCGGGCGCGGCGCGGGCCCTGGGCGTGGATGGCGCGCGCCACCGCCTCCTTGCCCGAGCCGCCGGGCCCGGTCAGCAGCAGATCGCCCCCGGTTTCGGCCAGCCGTGCCACGCTGTCGCGCAGATGCGCCATGAAGGGGCCGCTGCCGATCAGCCGCGTCTCGCGCGCCGCCGCGTCCTGTTGCTGCCGGCGCAGGGCGCGGTTTTCCAGCACCAGCGCGCGCGCACTGGCCGCCCGGGCAAGCGCCGCCGCCAGCGGCCCGGCGCCGACGGGCTTGGTCAGAAAATCATAGACCCCCTGGCGCAGCGCCGCGACCGCCATCGGCACGTCGCCATGGCCGGTCAGCAGGATCACCGGCAGGTCCGGGTCCAGCGCATGGATGCGCTCGAACAGCTGGAACCCGTCCAGCCCCGGCATGCGCACATCGCTCAGCACCACGCCGGGCCAGTCCGGGCCAAGCCCTTCGAGCGCGGCCAGCGGGTCGTCGAAGGTTTCAGGGTCGAACCCGGCCAGACGCAGCGCCTGCGCCTGCGCTGCCAGCAGGTCCGGGTCGTCATCGACCAGCCGCACCAGCGAGGGCCCGCCGCTCATGCCGCCTCCGGCAGTTTAAGGTGAAAGGTGGCGCCCCGGCCGGGCTGCGGCGGCTCGGCCCAGAGCCGGCCGCCAAAGTCGCGGGCGATGTTCTGGGCGATCACCAGACCGAGGCCGAGGCCGTCGGGCTTGCTCGAGGCAAAGGGCGTGAACAGGCTGGCCCAGATCTGCGGCGCCAGCCCGGGGCCGTTGTCCGAGATGGTCAGCCGCAGCATCGGCCCGGGTGTCAGCGCGATGCGCAGCTCGGGGTCGGGGCGGCCGGCCAGCGCCTCTTGCGCGTTCTGGATCAGGTTCACCAGGATTTGCTCAAGCCGCACGGTCTCGGCCTGCACCCGCAGATCGGGCGGGATCTCGGGCAGGATCAGGCGGATGCCCTCGGCGCGGCGCCGGCTGGCGACCAGCAGCAGCGCCGCGTCCAGCGCCTCTTTCAGCGACACCGGGCCAAGCTCGCCGGTGGCCTTGCGGGCAAAGCCGCGCAATTCGGTGGTGATCTGGGCGATGCGGTCAGACATGCGCAGGATCTGGCCCAGATTGGCGTCGATCTCCGGCGCGGCCTCGGCGGGCAGCATCTGCCGGCCATTCTCGGCCAGCAGGCGGATGGTGGCCAGGGGCGTGTTCACCTCATGCGCGACGCCGGCGGTGATCTGGCCCAGCGTCGCCAGCTTGTTGGCCTGCACCATGTCGCCCTGCAGCTGCACCAGCCGCTGCTCGGCGGCGCGGCGCTCGCGCATTTCATCCGAGAGGTCGCGGGTGCGCGCAGCCACGGCGCGTTCCAGATCGGTGCGATAGCGTCGCTCGGCCTCGGCGCGGCGCGCGGCGCGGCTGCGCGCGCGCTGCGCGACCAGCCCCGCCCCCAGCGCCAGCGTCAGCACGAAACCCGCCGTGCCGGTCCACAGCAGCGCCGCGCGCAGCGCCGCCCCGCTGGAGCTGCGCACCACCAGCTGCCAGTCGGTGCCCGGCACCGGCGTCACCGCCTCGGCCTGATGCGCCTGCAGCGGCGGCAGCGGTTGAAAGCGCCGCGCCGGATCGCTGCCCAGGATCACCTGCCCCGTGGCGTCGATGACATGGGTCGCCTCGCCCGAGCGCGCCCAGTTCGCCTCCATGCGGTCGAATTCGACCTTGACCACCACCACGCCACGCGGCGCGCCCTCCAGCCGCACATCATGGGACAGATACAGGCCCGGCCGCTTGCTGACCGAGCCAAGCGCGAATTGCGTCGCCTGGCCCTGATGCAGGGCGCGGGTGAAATAGTCGCGGAACCCATAGTTCAGCCCGACGAAACTGTCGGACTGGTTCCAGTTCGAGGCGGCCAGCGCCACACCCTCGGTATTCAGCAGATAGATCACCGAACTGTCGGTCTCGCGGCCGATACGCTCGAACTTGCGCGAGATCGGCGCGAGGCTGGCCGGTTCGGGCAGCGCGAGGCCCTGGCGCACGGCGCCGTCGTCCGACAGCACCGCCGCCACTGCGCGCTGCTTGGCCAGCACGCTTTCCAGCGCCTGGGCGCGGATGCCGGCGGTGATCTCAAGCTGGTCGGTCAGGGCGCGCAGGGCGGCGCCGCGCGCCTGCAGGAAGGTCAGCAGCAGCAGCCCCGCGACCGCCAGCGCCAGCGCCGCCAGCAGCAGCGCCCGGCGCAGCCGCGCCGGCGCGGCCACGTCTTCGGGCGAATCGGCCGTCAGGGTCATCGCACCTCCTTGCCGGGCGGCCTTGGGGATCTGTGTGGGTTTCCACACTAACACATCGCGCCTGTGCGGGAAACCACACGGTTTTGCGCCCCACCCCCGGACAAAGCGCCATGATTACAACGCATTGCCGCCATGCGCGCAGATTTTTGGTGCCAGGCGCCCTCACCCTATCATGGCGTCACAAATCCGTCATCTGCAAGGTTGAGGAGACCTGAATGCACATCGACACCACCGCCGCGCGCCCCGTCCACACGCCGCGCCCCATTTACCGTCATCTCTATTTCCAGGTGCTTTGCGCCATCATCGCCGGCGCGCTGATCGGGCATTTCTTCCCCGAGACCGGCGAGGCGCTGAAGCCGCTCGGCGACGGCTTCATCAAGCTGGTCAAGATGATCATCGCGCCGGTGATCTTCCTGACCATCGTCACCGGCCTGGCCGGCATGGGCACGCTCAGGGGCGTGGGCTCGGTGGTGGGCAAGGCATTCGCCTATTTCTTCACCTTCTCGACGCTGGCGCTGATCGTCGGCCTGATCATCGCCAATGTCATCCAGCCCGGCGCCGGCATGAACATCGACCCGGCGACGCTGGACGCCAGCAAGGTCGAGACCTTCGCCGCAAAGGCGCATGAGACCTCGCTGACCGGCTTTGTCATGGACATCATCCCCTCGACGATCACCGGCGCCTTCGTCGAAGGCAATATCCTGCAGGTGCTGTTCGTCGCCATCATGTTCGGCATCAGCCTGATCCTGATCGGCGACAAGGCCAAGCCGGTCCTGACGCTGTTCGAGGCCATGAGCCATGCCGTCTTCCGCATGGTGGACATCCTGATGAAGGCCGCGCCCGTCGGTGCCTTCGGCGCCTTCGCCTTCACCATCGGCAAATACGGCATCGCATCGGTGGTGAACCTGGCGGCGCTGGTCGGCACCTTCTACCTGACGGCGGCGCTGTTCGTGGTGGTGATCCTCGGCACGGTCTGCATGCTGAACGGCTTTTCGATCTTCCGCCTGATCTCCTATCTCAAGGCGGAACTGCTGCTGGTGCTGGGCACCTCCTCGTCGGAATCGGCCCTGCCCTCGCTGATGGAGAAGATGGAGAAGGCCGGCTGCGCCCGCCCCGTCGTCGGCCTGGTCGTGCCGACCGGCTACAGCTTCAACCTGGACGGCACCAATATCTACATGACGCTGGCGGCGCTGTTCATCGCCCAGGCGACGAACATCGACCTGTCGCTGCAGGAACAGGTGCTGCTGCTGCTGGTCGCCATGCTGTCCTCGAAAGGTGCGGCGGGCGTGACCGGCGCGGGCTTCATCACCCTGGCCGCGACGCTTTCGGTGGTGCCGACGGTGCCGGTCGCCGGCATGGCGCTGATCCTGGGCGTCGACCGCTTCATGTCGGAATGCCGCTCGATCACCAATTTCATCGGCAATGCGGTCGCCACCGTGGTGGTCAGCCGCTGGCATGGCGCCTTCGACCGCGAGCAGTTCGACCTGGCACTGGCCGGCGAGGCCACGGGCCAGCCGCGCCCGATCCGCGGCCTGCGCGGCGCCCCCGCCGGGCTGCAGCTGAACGAGGCCAGCGCCGACTGAGCCGGTCGGCCACGAAACCGCAAGGGGCGTCACGACTGCCGTGGCGCCCCTTCTGCATTTCGGGTTCAGACTGCGGCGATGGTCGCCGCCACCGCCCGCCGCCAACGGCCATAGCGCGCCTCGCGCATCCCGGGCGCCATGCCCGGTTCAAAGCGGCGCTCAAGCGCCCAGTTGCGGGCGAAATCCCCGGGCGACGGGCAGAGGCCGGTGTGCAGCCCCGCCAGATAGGCCGCCCCCAGCGCCGTGGTCTCGGTCACCACCGGCCGGTCCACCGGCGCGCCCAGGATGTCCGAGAGGAACTGCATGGTCCAGTCGCTGGCCACCATGCCGCCATCGACGCGCAGCACGCCATCCGCCGCCGCGCCCCAGTCGGCGCGCATGGCCTCGAGCAGGTCGCGGGTCTGGAAGCCAACGCTTTCCAGCGCGGCGCGGGCAAATTCCGCCGGACCCGAGCCGCGCGTCAGGCCAAAGATCGCGCCGCGGCAATCGGGCCGCCAATAGGGTGCGCCAAGCCCGGTGAAGGCCGGCACCAGCACCAGGTCCTGGCCTGGATCGGCGGCCTCGGCCAGGGGCTGGGTCTCGGCGGCCTCGCGGATGATCTTCAGCCCGTCACGCAGCCATTGCACCACCGCGCCGGCGATGAAGATCGAGCCCTCGAGCGCATAGGTGGTCTGCCCGTCCAGGCGATAGGCGATGGTGGTCAGCAGGCGGTTTTTCGACGGCACCATCTGCGGCCCGGTGTTGAGCAGCGCAAAACAACCGGTGCCATAGGTCGATTTCATCATCCCGGGCTGGAAACAGGCCTGGCCCACGGTCGCCGCCTGCTGGTCGCCCGCGACGCCGGTGATCGGGATCTCGCGGCCAAAGAGATCGGCGCGGGTATGGCCGAAATCGCCGGCACAGTCGCGCACATCGGGCAGCAGCGCCATGGGGATGTCCAGAAGCGCGCAGATCTCGGAGTCCCAGCGGTTCTCGGCGATGTTGAAAAGCAGGGTGCGCGCGGCATTGGTGGCGTCGGTCGCATGCACGCGCCCGCCGGTCAGGTTCCAGATCAGCCAGCTGTCCACGGTGCCAAAGGCAAGCTCGCCCCGCCCGGCGCGTTCGCGGGCATCGGGGATATGGTCGAGCAGCCATTTCAGCTTGGTTCCCGAGAAATAGGGGTCCAGCAGCAGGCCGGTGCGCGCCGCGATCATCGGCTCATGGCCCGCGGATTTCAGCCGCTCGCACAGCGGGGCGGTGCGCCGGTCCTGCCAGACGATGGCGCGATGAAGCGGCTGACCACTGGCGCGGTCCCACAGGATCGTCGTCTCGCGCTGGTTGGTGATGCCGATGGCGGCGATGTCCTCGGCGCCCATGCCGGCCTTTTCGATCGCCGCCCGCGCCGTCGCCGCGACCGAGGCCCAGATGTCGCCCGCGTCATGTTCGACCCAGCCCGAGGCGGGAAAATGCTGCGGAAACTCGGTCTGCGCCGCGGCGACGGGCACCAGCCCGGCGTCAAAGATGATGGCGCGCGACGAGGTGGTGCCCTGGTCGATGGCAAGGATATGGGTCATGCGGTCTCTGCCTTCCTGTGGTCTGCCTTCCTGCAGCTTGCGCGGGGGGCGGTCGCCCGCCCCCGGCCGGTCATTTCTGCCAGGACTTGATCAGGTCGTCATAAGAGACGGTCTCGCCCTGCGGCTTTTCGTTTTCCAGCTTGCCCACCGGCGAGCCTTCGGCGTCCAGCCATTCCTGCGCGTCCTTTTCCTCGTTCAGCTTCGGACCGAGATCGCCCTGCACACCCGAACGCTCGAGCCGCGCCAGCACCTTTTCCTGTTCGGCGCAAAGCGCGTCCAGCGCCTCCTGCGGGGTCTTGGCGCCCGACAGCGCGTCGCCGATGTTCTGCCACCAGAGCTGCGCCAGCTTGGGATAGTCGGGGATATTGGTGCCGGTGGGCGACCAGCGCACCCGCGCGGGCGAGCGATAGAACTCGATCAGCCCGCCCAGTTGCGGCGCGCGTTCGGTGAAGGACTTGTCCTGGATGGTGGACTCGCGGATGAAGGTCAGCCCGACATGGGATTTCTTCACATCCACTGTCTTCGAGGTGACGAATTGCGCGTAAAGCCAGGCCGCCTGCGCGCGGTCGATGGGGGTCGACTTCATCAGCGTCCAGGAACCCACGTCCTGATAGCCGATCTTGGTGCCCTCGCTCCAATAGGCACCATGCGGGCTGGGGGCCATGCGCCATTTCGGCGTGCCGTCGGCGTTCGTCACCGCCGTGCCGGGCTTGACCATATCGGCGGTGAAGGCGGTATACCAGAACATCTGCTGGGCGATGTCGCCGCGCGCCGGAACCGGGCCCGCCTCGCTGAAGGTCATGCCCTGGGCCTCGGGCGGGGCGTATTTCTGCAGCCATTCTATGGCCTTGGTCACCGCATAGACCGCCGCCGCGTCATTGGTCGCACCGCCGCGCGCCACGCAAGAGCCGACGGGGCGGCTGTTTTCGTCGACGCGCACGCCCCATTCGTCGACCGGCAGGCCGTTCGGCTCGCCCTTGTCGCCCATGCCGGCCATGGACATCCAGGCATCGGTATAGCGCCAGCCGAGGCTCGGGTCCTTCTTGCCATAGTCCATGTTGCCCCAGGCCTTCGCCGGGCCGCCCTCGATATAGGACATGTCGCGGCCGGTAAAGAATTCGGCGATGTCCTCATAGGCGGACCAGTTCACCGGCACGCCCAGGTCATAGCCGTATTTGGCCTTGAAATCCTCTTTGGTCCTGGGGTCGTTGAACCAGTCGTAGCGGAACCAGTAGAGGTTGGCGAACTGCTGGTCGGGCAGCTGATACAGCTCGCCGTCGGGCGCGGTGGTGAACTTCAGCCCGATGAAATCGGGCAGGTCCAGCGTCGGGCTGGTGAAATCCTTGCCCTCCTCGGCCATCCATTTGGTCAGGTCGCGCGCCTGCTGATAGCGCCAATGCGTGCCGATCAGGTCGGAATCGTTCACATAGCCGTCATAGATGTTCTCACCGGTCTGCATCTGGGTCTGCAGCTTTTCGACGACATCGCCCTCGCCGATCAGGTCATGGGTCACCTTGATGCCGGTGATGGCGGTAAAGGCCGGGGCCAGCACCTTGGATTCATATTCATGCGTGGTGATGGTTTCCGAGACCACCTTGATCTCCATGCCCGCAAGCGGCTTGGCGGCGTCGATGAACCACTGCATCTCCTTTTCCTGATCCGCGCGCGACAGCGTCGACAGATCGCCGATCTCGGCATCGAGGAATTTCTTCGCCGCCTCCATGTCGGCCCAGGCCGGGGCTGTTCCCATCGCCATCAGCGCCAGAGCGAGCGCGGTGGTCGTCCGTGTCAGTCTCATGTTTTCCTCCCTGATGAGACGTTCGTTTCTTCACGCACGCCATTCGCGGCGCGCGGCCGTTCATACCCAGCGAAACACCGCCGCGGCATAGACCAGACACAGCGCCAGGGCCCACCACAGGGGCGGCCCGGCGAAGAACAGCCAGCCCAGACAGATGAAGGCCGAGCCGAGCAGCGAGATGAACAGCCGGTCGCCGCGCGTGGTCTCGATGCGCAGGACGCCCGGGCGCGGGGTTTCGGGGAAGCGGATGGCCAGCAGGGTGAACAGCACCAGCAGGCCGGCGATCGCCCAGAAAAACAGCGCCACCGGAAAGGTCCAGGCCATCCAGCCGCGCTCGATCATCGGCGCGGTCCAGTCGCGGACCCCGTCCCTGACCGGCGTGGCCCAGACCAGAAAGGCCAGCGCCGCACCCATGACCACCAGCGCGGCGGTCCAGATCGCGAACCAGTTCGCGCGGCGGGGCGTGTCGGCCATCACACCCTCCCCAGGGCAAAGCCCTTGGCGATGTAGTTGCGCACGAACCAGATGACCAGGGCGCCGGGCACGATGGTCAGCACCCCCGCCGCGGCCAGCACCCCCCAATCCATCCCCGAGGCCGAGACCGTGCGCGTCATCGTCGCCGCGATCGGCTTGGCGTTCACCGCCGTCAAGGTGCGCGACAAGAGCAGCTCCACCCATGAGAACATGAAGCAGAAGAAGGCCGCGACCCCGATTCCGCTGGCGATCAGCGGCATGAAGATGCGGACAAAGAACCGCGGAAAGGAATAGCCGTCGATATAGGCGGTCTCGTCGATCTCGCGCGGCACGCCGCGCATGAAGCCCTCGAGGATCCAGACCGCCAGCGGCACGTTGAAGAGGCAATGCGCCAGCGCCACCGCGATATGGGTGTCAAACAGCCCGATCGAGGAATAGAGCTGGAAGAAGGGCAGCGCAAAGACCGCCGGCGGCGCCATGCGGTTGGTGAGCAGCCAGAAGAACAGGTGCTTGTCGCCCATGAAGCTGTAGCGCGAGAAGGCATAGGCCGCAGGCAGCGCCACCGAGACGGAAAGCACCGTGTTCATGACCACATAGATGATGGAGTTCACGTAACCCATATACCAGCTGGGATCGGTCAGGATGACGCGATAGTTCTGCAGCGTCGGCTGTGCGGGATAAAGGCCGAAGCTGCCGGTGATCTCGGCATTGGTCTTCAGGCTCATGTTCGCCAGCCAGTAGATCGGCACCGTCAGGAACACCAGATAGAGAATCATCACCACGGCGGCGGCGCGCAGGCGCATCACATGCCCTCCGACTGATCGTGGCCCGAGCGGTCGAAATTGGTCATCACCGTATAGAAGACCCAGCTGACCAGCAGGATGACCAGGAAATACATCAGGCTGAAGGCCGCCGCCGGGCCAAGGTCGAACTGCCCCACCGCCATCTTGACGAGGTCGATGGACAGGAAGGTGGTGGCATTGCCCGGGCCGCCGCCGGTGACGACGAAGGGCTCGGTATAGATCATGAAACTGTCCATGAAGCGCAGGAGCACCGCGATCAGCAGCACGCCGCGCATCTTGGGCAGTTCAATGAAGCGAAACACCGCCCAGCGGCTGGCCTGGTCGATGCGCGCCGCCTGGTAATAGGCCTGCGGGATGGATTGCAGCCCGGCATAGCACAAGAGCGCCACAAGGCTGGTCCAGTGCCAGACATCCATGACGATGACGATGATCCAGGCGTCAACGGGGTCGTTGGTATAGTTGAAATCGATCCCCAGCCGGGTCAGCGCATGCCCCAGAAGCCCGATGTCCACCCGGCCGAAGATCTGCCAGATCGTGCCCACGACGTTGAAGGGGATCAGCAGCGGCAGCGCCATCAGCACCAGCACCAGGCTGGACCAGAAACCCTTCTTGGGCATGTTCAGCGCCACGAAGATGCCCAGCGGCACCTCGATCGCCAGCACGATGGCGGAAAACAGCACCTGCCGACCCAGTGCCGCATGCAGCCGGTCGGAATGCACCATCTCGTCGAACCATTCGAGACCTGCCCAGAAGAACTCGTTCTTGCCGAATGTGTCGTTGAAGGCATAGTTCACCACCGTCATCAGCGGGATCACCGCCGAGAAGGCCACCACCGCCAGCATCGGCAGCACCAGAAACCAGGCGCGGTTGTTCGGGGTCTTGTCCATCACGCCCCTCCGGCGGCCAGCGGCGCCACGCGCCAGTCGTCGACATAGACATTGACCCGTTCCGGCGCGAAGCCAAGGCGGGTCCCGGGGGCGACCGGCATGCCCTCGGGGATCACCACATTCACCGCCTGCCCCAGCGTCGTGCCGCGCACCAGGCGGTGGCGGCCCAGGTCCTCTACGCGGCTGACGGCAAAGGGCAGGTCGCCGGTGGCGGAAAGATGCGCATGTTCGGGGCGGATGCCGATCTGCACCCGTCCCGTGGCGGGGCCATAGCGCCCGGCAAGCTCGACCACGCCGCCGCCGGGCAGGAAGGCGTGGCCCTCGCGCAGCTCGGCCTCAAGAAAGTTCATCCCCGGCGAGCCGATGAAATAGCCGACAAAGCTGTGCGCCGGCCGCGCGAACAGTTCCTCGGGCGTGCCCATCTGCACCACGCGGCCCTCATGCATGACCACCACCCTTTCGGCGAATGTCAGCGCCTCGGTCTGGTCATGGGTGACATAGATCATCGTATGGCCGAACTCGCGGTGCAGCCGCCTGAGCTGGGTGCGCAATTCCCATTTCATCTGCGGGTCGATGACGGTCAGCGGCTCGTCGAAAAGGATGGCGTTCACGTCCTCGCGCACCATGCCGCGGCCGAGGCTGATCTTCTGCTTGGCGTCGGCGGTCAGCCCCTGCGCCTTGCGGTCGAGCATCGCCTCCATGCCGATCATGCGGGCGATCCGGTCGACCCTGGCCCTGACATGGGCCGCGTCCTTGCCGCGGTTGCGCAGCGGAAATGCCAGATTGTCGCGCACGGTCATGGTGTCATAGACCACCGGGAACTGGAACACCTGCGCGATGTTGCGCGCCGTGGTCGGCTGGTCGGTCACGTCGCGGTCCCCGAACAGCACCCGGCCGTGGCTGGGACGCAAAAGCCCCGAGATGATGTTCAGCAGCGTGGTCTTGCCGCAGCCCGAGGCGCCGAGCAGCGCATAGGCGCCACCGTCCTGCCAGACGTGATCCATTTCCTTCAGCGCGTAATCGGCCTCGGCCTGCGGCTGCGCCAGATAGCTGTGGGCGAGGTTCCTGAGCGTGATCTGCGCCATCTCAGGCCGCCCTTGCATAGGCGGCGGGCGCCGCCAGCCGCCCGGCGCCGTCGAACAGATAGACATGCGCGGGATCCAGCCACAGGCCCAGCTCCTGCCCCGGCTCAAGCGCATGCACGCCCGCCACCAGCCCGACCCAGCGCTGGCCGGCGTGGTCGGCATGGATGAAGGTCTCGGCGCCGGTGATCTCGGTCTCGACCAGCCGGCAGGGGAATTCCGCCGCATCCGGCCCCGGGCGGGCCAGCGCCAGGTGGTTGGGGCGGAACCCGGCCAGATACTCGCCCTCGGGCAGCGCGGCAAAACCCGCACCCGGCATCCGCGTGCCGCCCAGCCACAATTCTGCGCCCCGCCGGCGCGCCGGGATGAAGTTCATCGGCGGGTCGGAGAACACCCGCGCCGTGGTCGCGTCCTGCGGCGCGCGATAGACCTGCGGCGTCGGGCCGAATTGCGTCACCCGCCCCTGCCACAGGGTCGCGGTCTGGCCGCCCAGCAGCAGCGCCTCCTCGGGCTCGGTGGTGGCATAGACGAAGATCGCCCCGGAAGCCTCGAAGATGCGGGGGATTTCCAGCCGCAGCTCCTCGCGCAGTTTGTAGTCGAGATTGGCCAGCGGCTCGTCGAGCAGCACCAGACCGGCACCCTTGACCAGCGCCCGCGCCAGGGCGCAGCGCTGCTGCTGGCCGCCCGACAGTTCCAGCGGCCGGCGCGTCAGCATCGGCGTCAGGCGCAGCATCTCGGCGGTCTCGTGCACGCGGCGCCGGATCTCCTCGGAGGGGCGGCCCAGGATGCGCAGCGGCGAGGCGATGTTTTCATAGACCGTCAGGCCGGGATAGTTGATGAACTGCTGATAGACCATGGCAATGCCGCGGTCCTGTACGCGCTGGCCGGTCACGTCCCGCCCGTCCCACAGGATGCGCCCGCTGCTTGGCCGGTCAAGCCCGGCCATCAACCGCATCAGGCTGGTCTTGCCCGCCAGCGTCGGACCCAGCAGCACGTTCATCGTGCCCTTCTGCAGGACAAGGCTGGTAGCATGGACATGCACCTGCCGGCCGACCAGACGCGACACGTCCCGCAATTCCAGCGCCATTGCCCTTCCCCCCCCTCGGGCCGCGTCTGCGGCGGCCTAGATCTTGCCGACGAAAACCTCCAGCGCCTCGGCCTGCGCGCGGTCCAGATGCAGCCCCAGCCGCGTGCGCCGCCACAGGATGTCCTCGGCGTTGCGGGCATATTCGTTGCGGATCAGCCAGTTCACCTCGGCCTCGTGAAGCCCGCCGCCAAAGTCGCGGCCAAGGTCGGCCAGGCTTGCGGCGCCGTCCAGCAGCAGGAAGGCCTCGGTGCCATAGGTGCGCACCAGCCGCCGCGTCAGCCGCGTCGGCAGGAACGGGAATGCCGCCGCCAGCCGCGCCACCAGATCCTCGACCCCGTCCACCGGGAAATCGCCGCCGGGCAGCGCCACGCGCGCGGTCCAGGGTCCGCCCGCCAGCGGGAATGTCGGCGCAAGCTTGGCCAGCGCCGCCTCGGCCAGACGGCGATAGGTGGTGATCTTGCCGCCAAAGACATTCAGCAGCGGCGCCCCATCGTCATGCAGGCTGAGCACATAGTCGCGCGTCGCCGCGGTCGCCGATTTCGCGCCGTCATTGTAAAGCGGTCGCACCCCGGAATAGGTCCAGACCACCTGCTCGGGCGTCACGGCCCGGGCGAAATACTGGCTGGCGAAGGCGCAGAGATAATCGCGTTCCTGATCGGTGCAGCGCGCCTCGCCCGGGGCGCCCTGATGGTCCATGTCGGTGGTACCGATCAGGGTGAAATCCTGTTCATAGGGGATGGCGAAGATGATGCGCCCGTCCGTGCCCTGGAAGAAATAGCAGCGGTCGTGATCGTAAAGCTGCGGCACCACGATATGGCTGCCGCGCACCAGCCGCACCCCCTCGGTCGAGGGGATATGGGCGATGTTGCGGATCACGTCCTCGACCCAGGGGCCGCCGGCATTGACCAGCGCCCGCGCCTGGTGGATGCGGGCGCCCTCGGGCCCCTCGGTGGTGATCTGCCACAGATCGCCCACGCGTTCGGCATGGGTGGCGCGGGTGCGGGTCAGGATCGAGGCGCCGCGCGCCGCCGCGTCGCGCGCGTTCAACACCACCAGCCGCGAATCCTGCACCCAGCAGTCGGAATATTCCCAGCCAAGGCGAAAGCCCGGCTTCAGCGGCGCCGCCAGCGGGTCGCTGGCCAGGTTCAGCCGCCGCGTGCCCGGCAGGATCTTGCGCCCGCCCAGGTTGTCGTAAAGAAACAGCCCCAGCCGGATCAGCCAGGCCGGGCGGCGGCCGCGCATCCAGGGCATGGCCATGCCCAGCAGCCGCGAGGTCGGCGTGTCGGACTCAAAGCGCATGTCGGGCGAATAGGGCAGCACGAAGCGCATGGGCCAGCTGATGTGGGGCATGGCGGTCAAGAGCGTCTCGCGTTCCTCGAGCGCCTCGCGCACCAGGCGGAACTCGAAGAATTCCAGATAGCGCAACCCGCCGTGAAACAGCTTGGTCGAGGCCGAGGAGGTGGCCTGCGCCAGATCGCCCATCTCGGCCAGGGTCACCGTCAGCCCGCGCCCCGCGGCGTCGCGCGCGATGCCGCAGCCGTTGATGCCGCCGCCGATGATGAACAGGTCAACTGCTGGCTGTGCCTGTGACGCCACCTTGCCGTCCCCCTTCGCCCGCGCCGGTTTGCCGGGTCAAACGTGCAACGGCTTGCTTCATCCGGTCAAGATGAATTTTCGTTTATGATCGTTTTTGCCCAAAACGAATGCAGATGCGCGGCAGTGCAGCGCCGCCGCCGGGTTGGTGCCGCGGCTGCAGCATGGCGTGACAACCCCGGCGCGCAAGATGCCGGGGAATTGCACTTGCCGGTCTTGGTCTTGCCGCGAAAATCTGGCAAAGGGGCCGCAGCGCAGCAAAGAGGGCCAAGCCGATGAGCAGCCAGACCGACACCACGACCCGGGAACCGGCGGCGACGCTGACCCATCTTCAGCGGCTCGAGGCGGAAAGCATCCAGATCATGCGCGAGGTGGTGGCCTCGGCCGACAACCCGGTGATGCTGTATTCGGTGGGCAAGGATTCGGCCTGCATGCTGCATCTGGCGAAAAAGGCCTTCTTCCCGGCGCCGCCGCCGTTTCCGCTGCTGCATGTCGACACCACCTGGAAGTTCCGCGCCATGTACGAGCTGCGCGACCGCGCCGCCAGCGCCGCCGGCATGGAACTGATCGTGCATCACAATCCCGAGGCCGTCGCCCAGGGCATCAACCCCTTCGACCACGGCAGCCTGCATACCGACATGTGGAAGACCGACGGGCTCAAGCAGGCGCTGACGGAATTCGGCTTTGATGTGGCCTTTGGCGGCGCGCGGCGCGACGAGGAGAAATCCCGCGCCAAGGAGCGCATCTTCTCCTTCCGCTCGGCCAACCATCGCTGGGATCCCAAGAACCAGCGCCCGGAACTGTGGAACCTCTACAATACCCGCAAGGCCCGAGGGGAATCGATCCGGGTGTTTCCGCTGTCGAACTGGACGGAACTGGACATCTGGCAATACATCCATCTGGAAAACATCGACATCGTGCCGCTGTATTTCAGCGCCCCGCGCCCGGTGGTGGAACGCGACGGGCTGCTGATCATGGTCGATGACGCGCGGTTCCGCCTGCGCGAGGGCGAGGTGCCGGTGATACGCTCGGTGCGCTTCCGCACCCTGGGCTGCTATCCGCTGACCGGCGCCGTCGAATCCGAGGCCCGCACCCTGCCCGAGGTCATCCAGGAGATGCTGCTGACCACCACATCCGAACGCCAGGGCCGCGCCATCGACCACGACCAGTCCGCCTCGATGGAAAAGAAGAAGCAAGAGGGGTATTTCTGAGATGACCGCCGAGATGCAAGACCCCGCCTATGTCGCCGACGCGCTGATCGCCGAGGACATCGACGCCTATCTGCTGAAACA
The DNA here is from genome assembly GCF_039808215.1 of Paracoccus sp. (in: a-proteobacteria). Lineage (GTDB taxonomy): Bacteria > Pseudomonadota > Alphaproteobacteria > Rhodobacterales > Rhodobacteraceae > Paracoccus. Next base: position 94,986 of record NZ_JBDHSP010000002.1, on the reverse strand, counting down.
CCAGCACAAGACCATGCTGCGCTTCATCACCTGCGGCTCGGTCGATGACGGCAAGTCCACGCTGATCGGCCGGCTGCTTTACGACAGCAAGATGATCTTCGAGGATCAGATGGCCAGCCTGGAAAGCGATTCCAAGGTGGTGGGCACCCAGGCGGGCGAGATCGACTTTGCCCTGCTGGTCGATGGGCTGGCGGCCGAGCGCGAACAGGGCATCACCATCGACGTGGCCTACCGCTTTTTCGCCACCGACAAGCGCAAGTTCATCGTCGCCGACACCCCTGGGCACGAACAATATACCCGCAACATGGTCACTGGCGCCTCGACCGCCGATCTGGCAGTGATCCTGATCGACGCGCGCCAGGGCGTGCTGACGCAGACGCGCCGCCACAGCTATCTGGTGCAGCTGCTGGGCATCCGCAACGTGGTGCTGGCGGTGAACAAGATGGACCTGGTCGATTACTCGGCCGAGCGCTTCTACGAGATTGTCAGCGACTATTCGCATTTCGCCCGCCAGATCGGCATGGAAAGCTTCCTGCCGATCCCGATCTCGGGGCTCAGGGGCGACAATATCGTGACGAAAAGCGCCGCCATGCCCTGGTATCAGGGCCCGACGCTGCTGCACCATCTTGAGGAGGCGCCGCTGGCCGAGGCCCGGCTGCAGGACCAGCCGCTGCGCATGGCGGTGCAATGGGTGAACCGGCCGAACCTGGATTTCCGCGGCTTCACCGGCCGCATCGGCGCCGGGCAGGTGGCGCCGGGCGACGCGATCCGGGTGCTGCCCTCGGGCAAGACCACGACGGTGAAATCCATCCCCACCTTCGACGGCAATCTTGCGCGCGCCGTCGCCGGCCAGTCGGTGACGCTGACCTTTGCCGACGAGATCGACTGCTCGCGCGGGGATGTGATCGTGCAGGCCGATGCGCCCTGCGAGGTCGCCGACCAGTTCGAGGCCACGCTGGTCTGGATGACTGACGCCGAGATGCTGCCCGGCCGCCCCTATCTGCTGAAGATCGGCACCCAGACCGTGACCGCGACCGTGACCGAGCCGAAATACGAGGTGAACGTCAACACCCTGGAACATCTGGCCAGCAAGACCCTGGGGCTGAACGCCATCGGCGTGGTCAATATCTCGACCGACCGGGCGATTCCCTTCGAGGCCTATGCGCAGAACCCCGATCTGGGCGGCTTCATCCTGATCGACCGCATGAGCAATGCTACCGTGGCCGCCGGCATGATCCATTTCGCCCTGCGCCGCAGCCAGAACATCCACTGGCAGGCGCTGGACATCAACCGCGAGGCGCATGCGGCGCAGAAGAACCAGAAGCCCTGCGTGGTCTGGTTCACCGGGCTGTCCGGCTCGGGCAAGTCGACCATCGCCAATATCGTCGAGAAAAAGCTGCACGCGCTTGGCAAGCACACCTTCCTGCTGGACGGCGACAACATCCGCCACGGGCTGAACCGCGACCTGGGCTTTACCGATGCCGACCGGGTGGAAAACATCCGCCGCGTCGGCGAGGTGGCGCGGCTGATGACCGATGCCGGGCTGATCGTGCTGACCGCCTTCATCTCGCCCTTCCGCGCCGAGCGGCAGATGGTGCGCGAACTGATGGCGCCGGGCGAATTCGTCGAGGTCTTTGTCGACACCCCGCTCGAGGTGGCCGAGGCCCGCGACGTGAAGGGCCTCTACCGAAAGGCGCGCGCCGGCCAGCTGAAGAATTTCACCGGAATCGACAGCCCCTATGAACAGCCCGAGAAGGCCGAGCTGGTGGTCAATACCGTGGCGCAGACGCCCGAGGACGCGGCCGAGCGCATCGTGCACCACCTGCTGACGCAGCTGGGCTGAGGCAAGGGCCATCCCCGCGATCGCGGGGATGGCCGCCCTTGCCGCGGGCGGGGCTCACTTCGCCAGTTCGCGGATGATCGTGTCGAGGATGATGCCGGTGCCGGTCTGGCCGCTGCCATAGCCAAGCCCCGGCTGCGTGCCGTAACCGCCCGTGCCATAGCCGTAATTGCCCGCGCCAAAGCCGGAATTGGCCAGCCGCGCCCGGCGCTCGCGCGCCTGGGCCGCGTGTTCGCCGCGCGGCCAGTTCTGCAGATAGGTGGTATAGGACTGATAGCTGTCGATCTCGCGCGCGCGGGCCCAGGCGCGATCCTCACGCGCGTCGGCGCTGTCGTCGCGATAGCCGCCAAGCTCGGCCAGGCGGTTGCGGGCGGCGCGGGCATAGATGCCGTTCGGATAGGCGTTCAGATAAGCGCGCAGGTTACGCTCGCCGCCATGGGCGCCGGTGCGCTGCCAATAGGCGCGGTCCTGCGCCTCGCGCGAGGGGGCGGCGGCATTGGCCTGGTCGCGCAGGACATTCAGCTGCGACGAGGTCAGATAGCCGGTCACCGCATAGCCGTTGCTTTGCTGCCAGCCGCGGATGGCCGAGCGCGTGCGCGGGCCGAAGGCGCCATCCGCGCCGCCGGTGGCATAGCCAAGCGCCTGCAGGCGGCGCTGGATGACGATGCGGGTATTGCGCGACAGGTTCATGCGGCTTTCCGCGATCTGCGCCGGCGAGGCCTGCTGGCGCGGCGCCGCCACCTGGGGCAGCGGCCGCGGCTGCTGGATCTCGGGGGCGGGCGCAGGGGCGGGGATCGTGGTCGTCTCGGCCAGGCGCAGGTCTGTCAGCCGCTTCTGCGCTGCATCGGCGAATTCTCCGGCCGGATGGCGGCGCAGGTAATCGGTATAGGCGGCAATCGAATCCGCGGCCGCGGCATCGGCCCAGAGGTCGCGGTCGCTTTTGGCGCTGCCCCCCAGTGCCTCAAGCCGCGTGGTCGCGGCCGCGGCATAGGCCCCGGCCGGAAAGCGCTGCAGATAGGCGCTGTAGGCCTCGGCGCTGTCCCTGGCGGCCGCATCGGCCCAGAGATCGCGGTCGGCGTCGGGCGTCGCATCCGGCGCAGCCCCCTGCCCGGTGACGGTCACCGTCCCGGGCCCGGGCATGACCACAAGCCCCGCGTCGCCCCCTGCCGCCATGACCAGCGCCCGGTCCGCCGCCAGCACGTCGCCGACCGCGGTGCCGGGGCGCAGCAGCGCCGAGGCCGCGGCCGTGGTCGCCTGCGCCGGGCCCGAGATCACCGTGACGCCCGCCGGCGGCGCCAGCTGGCCCAGCCCGTCCTCAAGCCCGCCGGCATGCTCCATGCCCTTGCCGTCCGAACCCAGCAGCAGCACCGCGCCCGGGCTTGCCCCCCTGAGCAGATCCATCAGCGTCGACAGCGCCACGCCCTGCGATCCAGCGCCGACCAGGTCCGGCTTTGCCGCATCGGTGCCCATGAACCAGCTGTCGCTGCCGCCATGCAGGAAGCGGCCGTTCAGCAGCACGACGCGCGCCCCCGGCGACGGGTCCGGGCGCAGCAGGTCGGCCAGCGCCGTGCGCAGATCGCCGCTGGCCAGGTCCGCGCCGGCGACGGTGCGGAATCCGGCGGCCTTCATCGCCTCCGAGGCCGGGGCGGCATCGGCGCCCTCCAGCGCCGGGGCATTGCGGTAGTTCTGGTTCGACACCACCACGCCGCGGTTCTCGGCCGCGGCCGGGCCGGCGGCAAGCAGGGCGGCAAGGATCAGGGACAGGTGACGCATGGCTGGACCTCTTGCGGGCGCGCGGGCGGCTTGGCCCCGCGCGAAAAATGAACCAGCCGTAACTAGCCCCGGGGCGGCAGGCCCACAAGCGGCGGACCCGGGCGGGCGGGCTCAAGCTTTCGGCATCGGCGCATCCCCGCCGATCCGCCCCTGTGCGCGCGCATGAAAGACAAAGCCCAGAAAGTTCAGCAGCACCTGCGCGGCGAGGATGGCGGTGCTGCCGGAATGGTCATAGTCCGGCGCCACCTCGACCAGGTCCATGCCCACGACCTGATGGCGCTCTGCCAGGGCCTGCAGCATTTCCAGCACCTCGTAATACAGAAAGCCGCCGTGGCTGGGCGTGCCGGTGCCCGGCGCGATCGAGGGGCAGAAACCGTCGATGTCCAGCGTCACATAGACCCGCGCCCCCGCCGGGATGCGCGCGATCACGCCATGCGGCCCCAGCGCCCGCGCCTGCCGCACCGACAGGATGTCCGCACCCATGGCGCGCGCCGCCTCATAGCCGTCGCGCGTGGTCGAGCTGACATTGCGGATGCCGACCTGCGTTAGCCCGGTGACAAAGGGCTTTTCCGCCGCGCGCCGCATCGGGCTGCCATGGCCGTGGCGCACGCCGTGGCGTTCGTCGACGAAATCCAGATGCGCGTCGATCTGCAGGATGTGGATCGGGCCGCGGCCCGCATAGGCCTCGATGCAGGGGATATTGACCGAGTGATCGCCGCCGATCACCACCGGCAGCGCGCCGGCGTCCAGGATCGCCGCCACGCCCGCGCGGATATTGGCATGGCTGGCCTGGGTGTCGGTATGGATGATGTCGGCATCGCCGAGATCGACGATGCGCACCTCGGGCGGCAGATAGGTGCAATCGTCCTCATGGTCATAGGCGCCGGCATGACCGAAGCTGAACAGCGTCGAGGCCTCGCGCACCGCCCGCGGCCCGAACCGCGCCCCGGCGCGGAACTGCGTGCCGAAATCGAAGGGCGCGCCCAGGATGGCGACATCGGCATCCAGCCGCGACCAGTCCTCGACATAGGGGCGCTTGCCGAAAGTGGCGATGCCCACGAAGGGCAGGTTCAGGCGGGGTCTGGCGGCGTCTGGCATGGTGCGTCCCTTGCAATGGCGTTCGCCGACATTATGCAGGTGCCTCGGCCGTGGCAAACAGCCGATCATCGAGCCTTGCCTTGCGGATCGGGAAACTGTCCATGCGCGTCAGCGACCACAGCCTGCCGGTGCATTGCGCCATCCGCCACTTTTGCCTGCCCCCGCCCGGGGTGCGCCTGACGCTGGCCGACATTGCCGCGCATGCGATCATCCTGCGACCCTGTCTGCAGCATGCAAACGGCGCAGCCCTAGCGCCGCCCCATCCGCCGCGCCATGTCCAGCATGCGGCAGGAAAAGCCCCATTCGTTGTCATACCAGCCAAAGACCCGCAGCAGCCCGCCCGCGACCGAGGTCTCGCGCCCCGAGATCACGATGGATTCGGGCCGCGCGCGCAGGTCGCAGGACACCAGCGGCTTGTCGGTCCAGCCGATGATCGGCGAGGCATCCGCGGCGGCCCGCAGCACCGCATTCGCCTGCAAGGCATCCGCCGGCCGCGCGGTGGCGATGGTCAGGTCGATGCAGGACACGCTGGCCGTGGGCACGCGGATGGCGCGCGCCGCGACCCGGCCCGCCAGATGCGGCAGCACCGTGCCGATCAGCCGCCCGGCGCTGGTCGAGGTCGGCACCATGGAAAGCGCCGCCGCGCGCGAACGCGCCGGATCGCCGCGCGGCTTGTCCACCGTCGGCTGGCTGCCGGTATAGCAATGCACCGTGGTCATCTGCCCCGAGACCACGCCGAACCCCTCATCCAGCACGCGCAGCAGCGGCGCCAGGGCGTTGGTGGTGCAGGAGGCGTTCGAGACGATGCGCTGGCCGGCCAGATCGCCCTCGTTCGCGCCGATGACCACGGTCACGTCGGCCTCGTCCGAGGGACCCGAGACCAGCACCGACCCCGCCCCGGCCTGCAGGCCGCGCTCGACCATGGCGCGCGGTCCGGTCATGCCGGTGCATTCCAGCACGATGTCGACGCCCGACAGGTCCAGCGCCCGCATGTCGGGGGCGGAGTGAAAGGGGATGGCGCGACCATCGACGACCAGCGCGCCCGCGCGGCTCTCGACATTTCCGGGCCAGCGGCCGAAGACGCTGTCATATTCAAAGAGATAGGCGCAGCTTTCCAGCGGCTCGATGTCGTTGATCAGCACCAGCTCCAGGTCGTCATGCCCGCCTTGCGCAAGAATGCGCAGGATGGTGCGGCCGATGCGTCCGAAGCCGTTGATGGCCAGCCTGATCCTTCGTTCCGTCATCTGCGCCGCTCCTTCGGGGTCCGGGCAGAGGTGCGCCCGCAAACCGCCCTGTTGTCGGTCAGCGCGCCATCCGAGGCAAGTCCGATTCGCGCCGTCACAGCGCGCGATATTCGATCATGCGCGCCCGCGACAGCGCCAGTTCCAGCCGACCCTCGCCCAGCATGTGCAGGCAGATGCGCCGCAGCCAGGGCCCGTCGCTCAGCGTGAACAGAAAGCGGCCCGCCCCCAGCGGGCGCAGCGGCATGGCGCGGCGCGTCGGGCCTGCGCCCAGCACCACCGCCCCGTTCCGGATTTCCAGCAGCGCGCCGAACTCCTCGCACAGCCAGCGCCCTTCCAGTGCCGCCGGCAGCGGTTCGGGGCGGGCGGGAACATAGCGCATCGGCACATGCCCGACCTCGCCCACGACATCGGCGCCCTGCATGGCAAGCCGCAGCGACGAGGTAGGCGAGCTGCTGTCCACCCCGCCTTCGGCCAGGGGATAGACCGCGACCTCATCATCCAGACGCGAGACCGAGGCCGGCAGCACCTCGATCCAGTCCGCGCCCTGCGGCGCGACGTAAAGCCCGGGGACAAGGTCCGATCCGGCCTCGGGCAGCGTCTCGCCCAGAAGCGCCGCCATCACCCGTGAAGCGATCTCGGCGCTGTTCACGTCATCGCGGTTGGCCAGCACCGCGCAGCCGGTGCGCGTCGCGGGGTCCAGCAGCAGATAGGCCTTGAAGCCGGGTTGCGAGCCGCCGTGCCCGACCAGTTCGCGACCCCCGATCCAGTGCCGGCGCATCCCCAGCCCGTAGCCGGTGGCCCGGCCGTCGGCCAGATGCCGCGTCGCACTGAGCGCCGCCAGCCGCCCGGCAAAGCTGCCCTCGCCCCGCAAAAGCGCCCGGCCCCATTCCGCCAGGGCCCGCGCGCTGGCGGTCAGGCTGCCCGCTGCGGACAGGTGCATCCCCTGCAGGCCCAGCTTCCAGCCATTGCCGTCATGCCAATAGCCGTCGCAAAGACCGGGGACGGGATCGGTCCACATCTCGGCGGCGGCCATGGGCAGGCCGCGGGCCTCGCGCAGCTCGCGGCGCAGGAAGTCGTCGAACAGCAGCCCGTGGGCGCGCATCGCTTCCTCGACCAGACGGTAGCCGCCGTTCGAATAATGCACCTCGGTGCCGGGGGCGTAGTTCAGCCGCTCCATGCCGGCATGGAAGGCCAGAAGGTCAGGGGCAGTGGTCTGGGTAAAGATCGAATGCCCGATCAGGGTCAGGCATTCGCGGGTGTCGGGCACACCGCCACTCATGTCCAGCGCCCGGCCCACCGTCACCGCGGCCGTCCTGGGCGCCAGCTGCGGCAGGTGCCGGCCCAGCGGGTCGTCAAGGCCGATGACCTGCGGATGGGCCAGCACGAAACTGGCAAAGACATGCTTCGTGACCGAGGCGCAGCGCATGATGCTGTCGATGTCGATGGGCGTGCCGGTGGCGAGGCTCTCAACCCCGCCGGAGGCATGGGCGCGGAACCCCTGCTCGTCGAACAGGATGACCGAGCCACCCGGCCCGTCCGCGGCCCAATCCACCATTTCCGCCAGCACCTTGCCGGCCTCCGCCCAGTCCAGCATGTCCATCCCTCAGACCTCTTCCAGCGCCAGCATCAGATCGCGCAGGTCTTTCGTATGCGGGTGCTTCACGCGGCCCTCGCGCAGGTCGGGCACGGAAAGCTCCTCGACCACCTGGCCGTTCTGCATCACCGCCAGCCGGTCGCAGAGATGCGCGATCACCGCCAGGTTGTGGCTGACCATCACATAGGTCAGGCCGCGGCTGTCGCGCAGATCGGCCAGCAGGTTCAGCACCTCGGCCTGAACCGAGACATCCAGCGCCGAGGTGGGCTCGTCCAGCAGCAGCACTTTCGGTTCCGCGATCAGCGCCCGCGCAATTGCGACGCGCTGGCGCTGTCCGCCCGAAAGCTGATGCGGAAAGCGGAAACGCGCGGCGCGCGGCAGCGCCACATCCGCCAGCACCCTGTTGATGCGCCCGTCGATGTCTCCGATGCCATGCACCAGCAGGATCTCGGACAGGATGCGGTCGATGGTCTGGCGCGGGTGCAGCGAACCGAAAGGGTCCTGAAACACCATCTGCACCTGGCGGAAGAATTCCTTCGGCCGGCGGTGCGCAGCGTCCGCGCCGTCAAAGCGCATCGTGCCCGACCAGTGTTCGTTCAAGCCCGCCAGCGCACGCAGCACCGTGGACTTGCCGGAACCGGATTCGCCCACCATGCCATAGCTTTCGCCGGGGCGGACATCAAAGCTGACGCCCTTGACCACCTCATTGCCAGAAAACGCGATGCGGAGATCACGCAATTCGATCATCTTGGCGCTCACCTTGTGGCCTCCTGCATCCATGCCTCGTCGCGCACCAGCACCGGCAGACGCCCGCGCGGATGGATCAGCGAGGGCATGCAGTTCAAAAGCCCCTGCGTATAGGGGTGACGGGCGCGGCGCAGCTCGGACGCCGCCATCTCCTCCATCACCTGCCCCATATACATGACCGAAACCCGGTCGCAGAAATGCGACACCAGCGGCAGGTCATGGCTGATCAGGATCAGGCCCATGCCGCGGCTTTCCACCAGATCGTCGATCAGGCGCAGGATCTCGGCCTGAACCGAGGCATCCAAGGCCGAGGTCGGCTCATCCGCGATCAAGAGCTCGGGGTCAGGCGCCAGCATCATCGCGATCATCGCGCGCTGGCCCATGCCGCCCGAGATCTCATGCGGGTAGCTGTCAAAGACCTTTTCCGGGTCGCGGATTTTCACCTGTTCCAGCAGGTCCAGCGTGGCCGCGCGCGCCTCGGCGCGAGAGCCCTTTTTATGCTGCGACCAGGCCTCGCCGATCTGCTTGCCGATCGTTTTCACCGGGTTCAGCGAATATTTCGGGTCCTGCAGGATAAAACCCACGCGCTTGCCGCGAATGCCGCGCATGTCCCTTTCGCTGGCTTTCAGGATGTCGATGCCGTCGAGCGTCATCCGGTCGGCGCTGATCTGCGCCTGCCTGGGCAACAGCTTCATCAGCGCCCGCGCGGTCAGCGACTTGCCCGAACCGGATTCGCCGACGATGCCCAGCTTTTCGCGACCCATGGAGAGCGAGATGCCGCGCACCGCCTCGAAGCGCCGGCCGTGGTTGTCGAAGGCGATGCGGAGGTTCCTGATTTCGACCTGCATGGCGCCACCTCAGCTCTGCTTGGGGTCGAGAACGTCGCGCAGACCGTCCCCGAGAAAGTTGAACGCCAGCGACACCAGCAGAATCGCCATGGCCGGGGCCACCGCCACCCACCACTGCTGCAGCATGTATTGCTTGGCGGTGGCAATCATCGCCCCCCATTCGGGGCTGGGCGGTTGCGCGCCCATGCCCAGAAAGCCAAGGCTTGCGGCGGTGATGATGATCGAGGACATGTCGAGCGTCACCCGCACGATCAGCGAGGGCACGCACATCGGCGAGATGTGGCGCGCGACGATGCGCATCTTCGAGGCCCCGGTCAACCGGCAGGCGGCGATGAAGTCGGAGTTCCGGACCGTCAGGGTCTCGGCCCGGGCGATGCGGGCATAGCTGGGCCAGGCGGTCAGCGCGATGGCGATGATCGCGCCCTGCACGCCGGGACCGATGGCGGCCACGAAGGCCAGCGCCAGGATCAGCCGCGGAAAGGCCAGGAACACGTCGGTGATGCGCATCAGGAGCCGGTCCACCCAGCCGCCGAAATAGCCCGCGACGGTGCCCACCGCCAGGCCGATCGGCGCCACCAGCACCACGACGGCGATGACCATCCCCAGCGTCACCCGCCCGCCGTAAAGCACTCGCGACAGGATGTCCCGGCCCAGCTCATCCGTGCCGAACCAATGCGCACCCGAGGGGCGGCCAAGCCGGTTCTCGAGATTCTGCAGCGCCGGGTCATAGGGCGCGACCATGGGCGCGACCAGCGCCATGATCACGAAAAACAGGATGATCGCCAGTCCGAACATCGCCAGCGGATTGCCGCGCAGGGCCAGCCAGATGCGATAGCGCCGGCCCCAGGCCGCCTGCCCGCGCGAATGGGGGCTGTCGTCCAGCGCCCAGGTTCTGAAATTGCTCAGCACTTGCAACGGTCCTTATCTGACACGCGGATCGAAGACGCGGTAAAGCACATCCGCCAGCAGGTTCAGCCCGACATAGATCACCCCGATCAACAGTGTCGCCCCCACCACCGGGTTCATGTCGGCATTCATCAGCGAGACGGTCAGGTATTGCCCCAGCCCCGGCCAGGCAAAGACGGTCTCGGTGACCACGGCGCCCTCCAGCAGGCCCGCATAGGTCAGCGCGATCACCGTCACCAACTGCACCGCCACCGTCGGAAAGGCATGGCCCATGACCACTCGCCAGGCCGAAAGCCCCTTGGCGCGGGCGGCGACGATGAATTCACCCTTCAGCGCGTCCAGCATGAAGGCGCGCGTCATGCGGGTGATATAGGCCATGGAAAAATAGCTCAGAGTCAGCACCGGCAGGACCAGATGCGCCAGCGCGTCGCGGAAGGCGCCCGTGTCCCCGGCCAGCAGGCTGTCCACGGTCAGGAACCCCGTGACCACCGGGAACATGTCCTGATAGATGATGTCCTGCCGCCCCGGCCCCGGCGCGATTCCCAGCCCGGCATAGAAGATGATCAGCCCCAGCAGCGCCAGAACGAAGACCGGCACGGAATGCCCAGCCAGGCAGATGACGCGGATGATCTGGTCGGTCAGCGTGCCCTGCCGCACCGCCGACCAGATGCCCATGGGCACGCCAAGCAGCACCGCGATCAGCAGCGCGAATGTCGCCAGTTCGGCCGTGGCGGGAAAGTAATGCGCGATGTCGGTGGTGACCGGGTTCCTGGTCAGCACCGACTTGCCCAGATCGCCCTGCAGCAGCTGCGACAGGTAATGGCCGAACTGCACCACCAGCGGCTGGTCGAGCCGCATCTGCTCGCGCATCTGCTGCACCACCGCCTCGGGGGCGTTGTCGCCCACCGCCGCGATCACCGGATCGACCGGCATGACCCGGCCGATCATGAAGGTGATCACCGCCAGCCCGAACAGCGTCGCAAGGACGCTGCCGAGCAGGGTGAGAAGACTTGCGAGGCGCTTGCTCACGATTTCGAGGTCCAGGCGTAGCTGTGGCTCGAGGGCAGCACGCCCAGACGGATACCGTTCACGTTGGGCCGCGCGGCGGCGGTGGTCGAGCCCTGCATCATGATGACGAAGGGGCTGTTGTGCATGAACTTTTCCTGCAACTCGACATACATGCGGATGCGCGTGGCCGGGTCCTTTTCGTCGCGCGCGGCGATGGCCATGGCCATCAGCTCCTCGTCCTGGAAATGCGAGCGCCAGGCGAAGGGCTTGGTGGTGGCGTTGTCCGAGTTGTCCTTGTTGATGCAGAACACCTCGGCGTTGGAATTGGGGTCGAAATAATCCGTGCCCCAGGCCGAGAGCGCGATTTCATGTTCGCGCGCGCGCATCTTGGTCAGCACCTGGCGGTTCTCGGCCGAGATCAGGTTCACCTTCACGCCGATCTCGGCCAGGTTGGCCTGGATGGTCTGGGCGATGTCGGGATAGGGCTGGGCCGAGTAATGATCCATGTTGATCTCGAACCCGTCGGCCAGGCCCGCCTCGGCCAGAAGCGCCTTGGCCTTGGCGCTGTCCTTCCTGAACGGGGTGTCGGTCACGGCGCTCGGCAGGCCGTTGGGGATGATCGCCTGATGCACGACATGGGTCATCGGCAGGATGTTCTTCTGGATGCCCTCATAGTCGATGGCCCATTTGAAGGCTTCCCAGACCTTGGGGTTCTGCAGCTTTTCCTGCGACTGGTTCAGCGACATCAACATCAGGGATGCGGTGTCCTTGCGGTTCAGCACAATGTCGGCATTGCCCTGCAGGGTACGCAGCTGTTCCGAAGTCAGGTTGCGCGCCACATCGACATCGCCGTTTTGCAGCATCAGCAGCTGCGCCGACGGATCGGCGATATGACGCAGGATCACCCGCTTGAGGTTGCCCTCATAGTCGCTGTTCGGGTTGACCTGCATCGAGACCGAATCGCTCGGGCGCCAGACCTGCAGCACGAAGGCGCCGGAGCCGGCCGAGTTCTTCTGCAGCCAGGCATTTCCCCAGTCGCCCTCGACGGCATTCGCTTCGACCACCGCCTTCTCGACCACCGCGCCGACGTTGGCCGACAGGCAGTAAAGCAGGAAGCTGACCGAGGTCGGCGCTGTGGTCTCCAGAACCAGCGTGGTCGCATCGGTGGCGCGGATCAGACCGGCGACGTTCTCGGCGGTCCAGCCGAACTGGCTGATGATGAAGGCCGGCGACTTGTTCATCGCGATGCAGCGCTGCAGCGACCAGGCGCAGTCCTCGGCGGTCAGATCGCCGCCCGAGGCGAATTTCAGCCCCGGCTTGATCTTGAAGGTGAATGTCTTGCCATCTTCGCTGGCGCTCCAGCTGTCCGCCACCTGCGGCTCGACCTTCTCGGGGTCCTCGAAGCTGGGCGTCACCAGCTGCTGATACATGTTGCCGCAGATTTCCGAGCCGACGGCCTCGAAGCTTTCATGCGGATCGAGGCTGGTCATGTTGTCCAGCTGCTGCGCCACCACAAGGATGTCCGCCGGCGTCGCCGCCAGCACCGGGCCAAGCGACAGATAGGACAGCGTCGGGAAAGCCGCCGAGATGGCAAGGAAATGGCGTCTGGAAAGCATGGATGATCCCCCTGGTTCATGGCCTGCGGCGGCGAATCCTCCTTCGCCGCGGCATCGGTCCGCAGGCTGCGAACGGCGCCGCAACCAACTGCGACCAATTACCACGCCGCCGATGCCGACAGCCAATGCCGTTTCGGACAGATGCCAGCGAATTTTCGCATAATGACGTTGTCTCAGCATGTTGCATGGCATGCCGCCTCGGGGCATGCCGCAGATCGCCATTGCGCCGCAAAGGCACAGGGTCCAGACCACCGACAGCCGCAGGGAGGAGACCATGGCACAAGACAATCCGCTTCCGGTGTTCGACGGTCACAATGACGCGCTTTTGCGCCTGTGGAAGACCGGGGGCGCGGACGCCGCGCAGCGCTTCGTCACCGGCGAGGAGGTCGGTCATATCGACCTGCCGCGCGCGACGCGCGGCGGCCTTGCCGGCGGGCTTTGCGCAATCTACGTCCCCAGCGAGCGCGTGCCCGACGCCGAGGGCAACTGGCCGACGCCGGCACAGCCCGAGGCGCTTTCGGTCACCATGGCCATGGCCGGGCTTCTGGGCCGCATCGAACGCGCCTCGCGCGGCGGGCTGCGGATCTGCCGCTCGGCGGCCGATATCCGCGCCGCCATGGCCGCCCGCGCCTTCGCCGCGGTCATGCATGTCGAGGGGGTCGAGGCGATCGGCGCCGATCTGGACCTGCTGTATCTCATGCACGAGGCCGGGCTGCGCAGCCTCGGCCCGGTGTGGAGCCGGCCGAACATCTTCGCCTTCGGCGTGCCGTTCCGCATCCCGCATTCGCCCGACATCGGCCCCGGCCTGTCGGACACCGGGCGCGACCTGATCCGCGCCTGCAACGAGCTGCGGGTGATGGTGGACCTGTCGCACATGAACGAGGCCGGGTTCTGGGACATCGCCAGGCTCAGCCATGCGCCGCTGGTCGCCAGCCATTCGAACGCCCATGCCATCTGCCCGCACAGCCGCAACCTGACCGACCGCCAGCTGGACGCGATCCGCGACACGGGCGGGCTGGTCGGGATCAATTTCGGCGTCGCCTTCCTCGACCCCGAGGGCAGGCGCGACACCGGCATGCCGCTCTCGGGACTGGTGCGCCACATCGACTATATTGCCGACCGCATCGGCATCGAACATGTGGCGCTGGGATCGGATTTCGACGGCACTACCATTCCGGCGGCGATCCGCGGCGCGGACGATCTGCCCTTGCTGGTGCAGGCGATCCGCGCGGCCGGCTATGACGGCGACGACCTCGCCCGCATCACCCATGGCAACTGGCTGCGGCTGCTGGAGCGCACCTGGGGCGGCTGACCCGACAAGAGGCCGGCCCCTTTTCAGTCCCGGGCGTGCAGCCAGTCCGACAGCAGCGGCCGGGTGGCGCCACCCGGTCCGGAGACCGCGGTGGCGGCGCAAAGCGCGTTCAGGATCGCCTCCTGGGTCGCCTCGGCGACGGCGCGGAACATGTCGTCGATGCGGCTGTCCGACAGGCGCTGCATCGGTGCCAGATCGCCCTGGGGCGCGTGGTCGATGCGGTTTGCCGTGGTAAAGCCCAGCACGATGTCGCCGCTGCCATGGCCCCAGAAGGCGCCCGTGCGCGCGATTCCTGCCCCGCCGCGCCGGCAGATGCGCTGCAGTTGGCGCTGATCCAGCGGCACGTCAGTCGCCAGGATCACGATGATCGAGCCCTTCTCGGGCGCAGCGGGCTGGCGCGGGTCGGGGCGGCGCCCGTCGGGCAGGACCAGATCGCCGGCACGGCCGAAATTTGCCAGCACCAGCGCGCCGAGGTGATGCGCCCGCCCCGCCACCGTCACCTGGCGCGAGGCGGTGCCGATGCCGCCCTTGAAGCCGAAGCAGACCATGCCGGTCCCCGCACCCACCGAGCCCTCGGCCACATCGGCCCCCGCGCGGGCCAGCGCCGCTGCCGCATCGGCCTCGGTCACCGCCATGGCCTGGATGTCGGACAGCATGCCGTCATTGCATTCGCAGACCAGCGCATTCACGGTCGAGGTCGCGCGGCCGATCTGCGGGCTCTCCGCGATCGCGGCGCGGACCAGCGCATTGACGCAGGTGCCGACGCCGAAAGTGTTGGTCAGCAGGATCGGGGTCTCCAGCGTGCCCAGTTCCGCCACCTGCACCAGCCCGGCGCTTTTGCCAAAGCCGTTCACCACCTCGACCGCTGCGGTCAGCTTTTGCGCGAACAGGTTGCCGGGCGCGGGGATGATGGCGGTGACGCCGGTGTTCACCGCCCCCTCGCGCCGGGTGCGATGCCCGACGCGCACGCCCGGCACATCGGTGATGGCGTTCTGCGCCCCTGTCGGCAGGATGCCGGGGATCAGGCCGAAATCACGGGCGCGAGGCATGGCGGCATCCTTTCGCGGGGCGGGTCAGATGATCTTCTCGCAGGTGCGGGCGGTGGCAAGATAGATCTCCTGCAAGGCCCGCGTCACCGGGCCGGGCTTGCCGTCGCCGATCTGCACCGCGCCGATGCGCACCACCGGCATCACCAGGCTCGAGGCGCTGGTCAGGAAGGCTTCGGCCGCCGCCTCGGCCTCGGCCGGGGTGAAGGCGCGCTCTTCAAGTGCCATGCCGCGCGCCGCGACCAGCGCCATCACCGCGCGCCGGGTGCAGCCGGGCAGGATCGCATGCGAATTCGGCCGCGTCACGATGGCGCCGTCACGGGTGACGATGAAGGCCGTGGACGAAGCGCCTTCGGTGATATGGCCGTCCTCGAACAGCCAGACATCGCCAAAACCCGCCGCGGCCGCCGCCTGCTTGGCCAGCACCTGCCCCAGGAGCATCACCGTCTTGATGTCGCGCCGCGCCCAGCGGCAGTCCTCGATCAGCGCGACCGAGATGCCGTCGCGCTGCGCGGCGGTGTCATACAGCTTTTTTGGCTGGGTGAAGGCCACGAAGGTCGGCGCCATGTCACGCTCGGGCAGGAAATTGCGCTCGGCCACGCCGCGGGTGACCTGCATGTAGATGGTGCCGTCGGTCATGGCGTTGCGCCGGACCAGTTCGCGCTGCATCGCCGCCACCTCGGGCAGCGGCAGGGGCAGCGCGATGCCCAACTCGCCCAGAGAACGCTGGAACCGGGCCAGATGCAGGTCGTTGTCGATCATGTGGCCATCGACCAGCGCCGTCACCTCATAGATCCCGTCGCCGAACAGGAAGCCGCGGTCCATGACCGGGATCCGTGCATCGGCCTCGGCCAGAAACTCTCCGTTCAAATAGATCTGTCGCATCGCTTGCCGCCCGGGTTGAAACTGCCCTGCAGGCTAGTCGCACGGCGCGAAAATGGCCAATGCCGGTTTCGGTTCAGGTCAGACCGTTTTTGCATGACCCTGGCCCGCACCACTCTGGCCGGCACCGCTCTGGCCGGCAGCGGCGCGCGCCGCTAGAAATGCCGCAAACGGAGGCCGGCAATGGAACTGAAATGGCTTGAGGATTTCATCATGCTGGCCAATACCGCCAGCTTCTCGCGCGCGGCGCAGGCGAGGAACGTCACGCAATCGGCCTTCAGCCGCCGCATCAAGCAGCTTGAATCCTGGGCCGGCGCGCCGCTGATCAGCCGCGCCACCATCCCGGCGGAACTGACCGCCGAGGGCCGCGCCTTCCTGCCCTTCGCGCAAGAGACGCTGCGCAGCTTCCAGACCGCGCGCGAATCGCTGGGCGCGCGCGATGCCGGACCTGGCGAAAGGCTGACGCTCGCCTCGCTGCACACGCTGAGCGTCACCGTGATGCCGGAATGGATCGAGCGCATCGCGACGGTGCTGCCCGGGTTGCGCACCCGCATGATCCCCGACCGCGGCGGCATCGAGGACAATCTCGAGGCGCTGGTCAGCGGCGAGGCGGACCTGTTCTCGAGCTATGCCCATCCTTTCGTGCCGGTGCTGCTGGATCCGGGGCAGTTCGACTGGATCACCCTCGGCCATGAGGCGATCCTGCCGGTGATCGCGCCGGCGCTGCGCACGCCTGCGCTGCCGGCGCCGGCGACCTGCGCGGATTTCCTGGCCGAGATGGCGCGGCTTGGCCGGCCGGTGCCCTATCTGGACCATGGCCCCTCGTCCTTCATCGGCACGGCGCTGGCGCGGCTGCTGGCGGGGCGGCCGCTGAATCGGCATGTGGTGCATGAACACGCGATCTCGGTCGGGTTGCGCGCCATGGCGCTGCGCGGCTGGGGCCTGTGCTGGCTGCCCGAGCGGCTGGTGCAGGGCGATCTGGCCGCGGGGCGGCTGGTGCCGGCCTCGGGCGATGCCGGCTGGCGGCTTGATACCGAGATCCGGCTCTATCGCTACAAGGGCGAGGGAAGGTCGCTGTCCACCGAGCGCTGGCAGGCCATCGCCGCAGCTTTCCAGGGCGGCGGCAAGGGCTGAAAGGGATCCGCGCTCAGCGCGCGCCCCAGGTGTCGGACAGGCGATAGCCCTCGGGCCAGGGGTCGGCCGGGTCCAGCATGTGCTGATGCATGCCGGTGATCCAGCCGCGCCCCGAGATCTCGGGCCGGATTGCTGCCACGCCCGCCAGATCGCAGCTGCCCAGGATGCGGCCGCTGAACTCCGAGCCGATCAGCGAGATCGCGGTCAGCCGGTCCGCCGTGTCCATCTGGCCGCGCGCATTGAGCACCGCCATGCGCGCCGACAAGGCCGTGCCGGTGGGCGAGCGGTCGACCTTGCCCGGCCGGATCGCCACCGCCGCGCCGGCGCGCAGCTCATGGCTCTGGCGCGTCACCGGACCGGCGAACAGGCAGAAGGAATAATGCCGCCAGTCCGGGTTGGTCGGATGGCGAAAGCCCAGCTGCTCGGTGCCCGCCTCCGAGATGCGAACCCCCAGCCTTGCGATGTCATGCGCCTCGTCCGGGGTCAGGGAAAATCCCAGCGCCGCGGCATCGACGATGACGAAACTGTCGCCGCCAAAGGCCGTGTCCACCGCCAGCGTGCCCAGGCCCTCGACCTCGATCCGCGCATCCAGCCGCTCGGCAAAGCTGGGCAGGTTCTCGACGAAGATGCGCTCGGCCTTGCCATCCCGGCATTCGGCGCGCACCCGCACCAGCCCGCCCGGCGCCTCGAGCAGCATGCGGGTCTCGGGCTCGTGCATGGGGACCAGCCCGCTGTCCAGCAGCACCGTGGCGACGCAGATCGAATTCGAGCCCGACATCGGCGGCGTGTCCTCGGGCTCCATGATGATGAAGGCGGCATCGGCCTCGGGGTGCCTGGGCGGCACCAGCAGGTTCACATGGCGAAAGACGCCGCCGCGCGGCTCGTTCAGCACGAAGTTGCGCAAGCGGTTGTCGCGGGCGATCCAGCGCGACTGCTCCCAGATCGTGTCGCCGGGGGGCGGGCGCACACCGCCGACGATGACATCGCCGACCTCGCCCTCGGCATGGGCCGAGATCACATGGATGGTCCGGGTGCTGCGCATGTCATTCCTCCTGCAGCCAGTCGGGAAGCGTCAGGGGCGCGCGGCCGCCGATCGCCGCCGCGGCGCAATCGGCAAGGCTGCCGAAACGCACCGCGCGACCCGACAGCCCCGGCCCGTAATGCGCGTATTTGCCGGAATTGGTCATCAGCGCGCGGGTGGCCGGGGGAAACACCGGCTCGCTGATCGAGCACCAGCACAGGTCGGGCAGCACCTGCACACCCGCGCCCTCCAGCCGCGCCAGCGTGCCCTCGGCGCGCGCCTCGGCGATCACCTGCCGCCCGGCGGTCAGGATGGTGGCGACGCCGACGCGCCGCCCGGCCAGCGCCGCGGCCAGCGCCCGGCATTCGGCCAGCGAGGCATGCGGGCTGCCGATGGCCACCAGATCCACGGCCTCGGGCCCGTCGTTCAGGATGCGCCAGCCCGCCACCATTTCGGCGCGGGTGATGCGGGCCGCGTCAAGGCTGCTCGAGCGCAGATGCGCCTCGGGGGTCACGCCCTCGACATGCAGCATGGGCGCGGCCGAGGTGGTGCCGAAGGCCGCGCACATCGCCTTGAGATCGTCAGGCCCGGGCCCTGCCGCCGCCAGCCCGCGCAACAGCGGGATGCGGTCGGGCGCCACCCGCCCGGCCAGCCAGCCGATCAGCGGCCAGAAGGCATCGTCGATCCCCGCCGGCAGTTCGACCTCGATCACCCGGCGCGCGACGCGCATCGTGTCCAGATAGACCCCCGCAAGCGGCGCCCGCCCGGTCAGCGCGATGCACAGGTCCAGGAAATCCGGGTGCTTGGCGGTGCGCGCGCCCAGCACGGAATTGGCATAGACCACCGCATTCGATTCCGCCCAGGCCACCGGCTCGCCCTGCAGCGGGGCGTCGGGCAGCAGATAGGGCGAGCAGGTGAAGCTGGGCTGGCAGCCCATGCGCACATAGGCATCGGCCAGGCGCTGCGCCGGCAGGCCGAAACCGGGCGGCACGCCCTGCGCCCGCCAGTTCGCGTGATCGACGGAAATGGCGTTCATCGTCGTCGGAATGCGCACCCGCGCGCCCATGTCGGCCATCCGCTCGGCAAAGGTCAGGTTGGCGGGGCTGGCATAGATGCAGCCGTCGATATGGCCGCGGGTCACGTCGATCAGCCGCGCCGCGCCCTGGTTCGCCGCCATGGCGCAGATGATCCGCATCGCCTGGCGCGGCGCCTCGCCCGCCTCGCCCGCCAGCATGGCGCGGTCGCCCTCGCTCAGTTCCAGCGCCGCGCCGGCGGGCGGGGCAACCGGGATCGAGACCCCGTCGGCAAGGATCTCCTCGGCACCGATGCGCACGGTCGCCGCCCGCGCCACCGTCGCGAAGGCGTCCGGCGACAGGCGCAGCACCGGCAGGGCATGGCCGAACATGCCGGCCGCGATCAGCGCCCCCAGCGTCGCCACGTCCTCGGGTTCGGAAAACAGCAGCGCCGCCGGGGCGTGGCCGTTCAGCGCCATGTCCAGCAGCACCCCCGAGCCGGTGCAGGACCCGCGCGTGCCCGGCATCGCCAGCACCGTGCCGGCGAGGCATTGCCCGTGCAGCGGATGGTGCACGTCGATCACCCGCCCGGTGGCGGGATCGACCCCGCCCCAGAAGCTCAGCGGCTCGGGGCTGGCCAGCACCGGGCCCGCGGCCGAGCCCGCAAGAACCGCCTCGGCGATCATTTCACCACAAAGCCATGCGCATAGGGGTCGCGCTCGTCGATGAAGATGGTGTTGATGCCGGTCTGGCGCGCCCAGCCGCCGATCGAGGGGATGATGGCGGGCCGCCCGGCGACCACCGCCGCGGCCTCGACCCGTCCCTTGAAGATCGAGCCGATGATCGATTCGTGCCAGAACTCGTCGCCGACACCCAGCTTGCCCCTGGCGGCCAGTTGCGCCATGCGCGCCGAGGTGCCGGTGCCGCAGGGGCTGCGGTCGATGGCCTTCTCGCCATAGAAGACGGCATTGCGCGCATGGGCGCCGGGCTGGGTCGGTTGCCCGGTCCACAGGATATGGCTGAGTCCGTTGATCTCGGGGTGTTCGGGGTGGACGAACTGGTATTTCGCGTTCAGCGCCGCGCGCAAGCGTGGCGACCAGCCGACCAGTTCGCCCGCCGTATGATCGGCCATGTCGCGAAAATTCTTCTGCGGCTCGACGATGGCATAGAAATTGCCGCCGTAAGCCACGTCGACCACGATCTCGCCCAGACCCTCGACCTGCGCCGTCAGCCCCTCGGCGTAAAGGAAACCCGGCACATTGGTCAGGCGCACCTCTTCGACAAAGCGGCCCTCCTGGCGATAGGTGATGTCCACCTTGCCGGCCGGGGTCTCGATCGACAGGCGCCCCGGCGCGCGCGGGGTGATCAGCCCGTTCTCGATGCCCATGGTGATGGTGCCGATGGTGCCATGGCCGCACATCGGCAGGCAGCCGGAAGTCTCGATGAACAGCACCGCCACGTCGCAATCGGGCCGCGTCGGCGGATAAAGGATGCTGCCCGACATCATGTCATGGCCGCGCGGCTCATACATCAGCCCGGTGCGCACCCAGTCGAAGTCGCGCAGGAAATGCGCCCGCCGCTCCAGCATGGTGGCGCCGTCAAGCCGCGGCCCGCCGCCCGAGACCAGCCGCACGGGGTTGCCGCAGGTATGGCCGTCGAGACAGGAAAACGTGTAGGTGGTCATGGGTCAGAACCTTTCGGGCCGGTGCCCGTTCAGAAGCGTTGCGCGGAAAAGGGGGCAAGGTCGATGGCCGGGCGCGCCCCGGTCACCAGATCGGCGACCAGCCGCGCCGTGCCCGGCGATTGCGTCAGGCCAAGGTGGCCGTGACCGAAGGCATAGGTGACGCGGCGCGTGGCCCGCGCCGGACCGATGGCCGGCAGGCTGTCGGGCAGCGAGGGGCGAAAGCCCATCCATTGCACGCCGCCCGCGGGCTTCAGCCCCGGCAGGAAAGCCATGGCCTTTTGCAGCATCGCCTCCGCGCGGCGGAAATTCGGCGGCCGGCTGAGCCCGCCCAGCTCGACCGCGCCGCCGACGCGGATGCCGGCGGACAGCCGTGTGACGACAAAGCCATGGCCGCCGAATGTCACCTGGGTTCTCAGGTCGAAGGCATCGCCGGGCAGAGTGGTGTTGTAGCCGCGCTCGGTCTCCAGCGGAATGCGTTCGCCCAGGCTGCGCGCCAGGCGATGCGAGAAGGCGCCGGCCGCGACCACGACATGGCCCGCGCGCCGGACGGTTCCAGCGGTCACCTCGACGCCATCATCCAGCGGGCGCAGCGCCGTCGCCTCGGCCTGCTCGATGCGGCCGCCGCCGGCACGCAGCCGCTCGGCCAGGGCCAGGGTATAAAGCCTCGGGTCGCTGATCGAAAACCAGCCCGGGGTGAAGGTGCCGCGCAGGAAACGCGGTGCCAGCCCGGGCTGGATGCCCGCCATCTCGCCGGCATCGACATGCAAAAACGAGATGCCGTGTTCGGCCCGCGCCTGCCAGCCGGGCAGGCTGGCCTGAAATTCGGCCTCGGATTCATAGACCTGCAGGTTGCCCTCGTTGCGCAGCATCGAGATGGTGCCCGAGGCGTTCAGAAAGGGCTCGAGCTCGGCTCGGGACAGGTCCATCAGCGCCGTCTGCGCTGCGGTCGAATGCGCCACGCGGTCGGGCTGGCAGGCGCGCCAGAAGCGCAGCATCCAGGGCGCGATCTGCAGCGCATAGCCCGGCGGTACCGACAGCGGCCCCAGCGGATCGAGCAGCCATTTCGGCGCCTTCTTCAGGATGCCGGGCGAGGCCAGCGGCAGGATGTCGGTAAAGGCAAAGGCCCCGGCATTGCCGGCGGATGCGCCGGACGCCGGCCCCTCGCGGTCCAGCACGGTGACGGCAAGCCCGCGCGCCTGCAGCGCCAGCGCCGCCGACAGGCCGACGACACCCGCGCCAATGACGATCACATCGCTTTGCATCACGGCCTCAATGCGTGGCGGCCAGGAACTTCTGCAGCTCGGGATCCCTGGGGGCGCCGAACAGTTCCTCGGGCGGGGCAATCTCGGCCATGACGCCCTTGTGGAAAAATGCCACACGGTCAGATACTTCACGCGCAAACTTCATCTCATGCGTGACGCAGATCATCGTCATCCCCTCGCGCGCAAGCATGCGCAAAGTGTCCAGCACCTCGCCCACCAGCTGCGGGTCAAGCGCCGAGGTCACCTCGTCGAACAGCATGTAATGGGGCGACATGGCAAGCGCGCGGGCGATCGCCATGCGCTGCTGCTGCCCGCCCGACAGCCGCGAGGGATAGACCTGCAGCTTTTCGCCCAGGCCCACATGGGTCAGCTGCTTGACGGCCTCGGCCTCGGCCTCGGCCTTCGGGCGCTTCAGCACCTTGCGCTGCGCCAGCATGACGTTTTCCAGCACGGTCAGATGCGGGAAGGCGTTCCATTGCTGAAAGACGATGCCGATCTTCTGGCGCAGCTTGTTGAGGTCGGTCGATCTGGCGTGGACCTCGGTGCCGTCGACCAGGATGCGGCCGGAATCGATCGGCTCGAGCCCGTTGATGCAGGTCAGCAGCGTCGACTTGCCCGAGCCCGAGCCGCCGATGATCGTCAACACCTCGCCCCTCTGCACGGTCAGGTCGATCCCCTTGAGCACCTCCAGATCGCCGAAGGATTTGCGGACATTCTCGATCTCAATCATTGGACCACCGTTTTTCCAGATAGCCGCCAAAGCGCGCGACGGGGAAGCTGATGACAAAATAGAACAGCCCGCAGATCAGCAGCAGGAACAGCGGTTCCTGCAGGCGGGTGATCAGGATCTGCGTGGACTTCAGCAGTTCGACCACCTGCACGATGAAGACCAGCGCCGAATCCTTCATCACCCCCAGCGCCAGCCCGATCCAGGAGGGCAGCGCGACGCGCGTGGCCAGCGGCAGCACGATCGAGACCATGTCCTGCCCCCAGCTCATCCCCAATGAGCGCGAGGCGCGGCGCAGCGTCAGCGGCACCGATTCGATGCCGCCGCGCACAATCTCGGAACAATAGGCCGAGGTGTAAAGCGACAGCACCACCAGCGCCACGGTCAGGCCGGATACCCGGATGCCCAGCACCGTGGTGATGAAGGCATTGGCCAGCACCAGCTGGATGAGCAGCGGGATCGAGCGGAAGATGTCCAGAAAGAAGGTCAGCGGCGCCGCCCACCACGGCCCGACCTGAAAGCGGAAGACGCCAAAGACGATGCCCAGAAGGGTGCCGAGAACCACCGAGACGGCGGTGACGAACAGCGTCATCCCCGCGCCCTTGGCCAGAAACAGCATGTCGTTCAGGGTCAGTGCGGTTTCAAACATCGCGCGCCCTCAGTACCGGAACAGCCGCGCGGCCAGCAGGCGCGCGCCAAGGGTGATCGCCTTGGTGATCAGGTAGAAGATCACCGCCGCGATGGCGAACAGCTCGAACGTGCGGAAGGTGCGGGCATTCAGCGCGCTGGTCACGCCGTAAAGGTCGCTCTGCAGCGCCACCACCGCCCCGAGCGAGGTCATCAGGATCGCCCAGACCATCTGGTTCGTCATCGGCAGGAAGGAAATGCGCAGCATCTGCGGCATCACCACATTGCGGAATGCCTGGCCCGCGCTCATCCCCAGCGATCGCGCGGCGCGGGTCTGGGTCTCGGGGATCGCCTTCAGCGCGCCGCGGAAGTTTTCCGCCAGATAGCCCGCATTGTTGAAGGTGATGCCCAGAAGCAGCGACATGAAGGGCGACAGGTGGATGCCGAAATTGCCCAGGCCGAAATGCGCCATGTAGATCTGGAACAGCGCCGGCGTGTTGCGGGCGATCTCGACCCAGGTGGTGGCGACGGACGACAGGATGCGGTTGCCGGACATGCGGCACACCGTCAGCACGATGGCGATGACGATGCCGATGCCCATGGACAGGATCGCGATCTCCATGGTGACCAGCGCCCCGGCCAGCATGTCGGGCAATGATGCGAAGGCCTGCTTCCAGCGGAAACTATAGTTGAACATGACCGCCTCGGGTCTGGGGGCACGGGAACGGCGCGGGATCTGCCCCGCGCCGTCCTTTGGCCTGGCTCAGCGATAGACGCCCTTCACGGTCAGATCGGCCGGCTCGCCCTCGCCGACCCATTTCTTGTAAAGCTCGGCATAGCGGCCGGTGCGCACCTGCTGGTTGATGAACAGGTTCATGTAGTTCAGCAGGCCGTATTCCTCGCGCAGGGTGATCAGCGCGACATAATCGGGCACCATCGGCGCCTTGTCGACGATCTTGATACCGGGGAAATTGCCCGATTTCACGTTGGCCTCGGCCACTTCCACGGTCGAGACGGTGGCATCGAGCTGACCCTGGCTGAGCGCGAGGAACACGTCGGCCTGGTTCTGATAGGGACGGAACTCGCCCGCGCCCCATTCCTTGACCTTGCCCTCAAGCCAGATCGCCTCATAGGTGCCGGCGGTGGCGCCCACGACCTTGCCCTTCATGCCTTCCCAATCGGTGATCGCGGCCTTTTCACCGACCACCACCGCGTTTTCAAAGGCGTAATAGGGGATGGTGAAACCCACGGTCTTGGCGCGCTCGAGCGTGTCCGAGGTCGAGGCCACGGCGACATCGACATTGCCCGACATCAGCGCCGGGATGCGCTCGGGGAAGGTGGTCTCGACCACCTCGGCCTTCACCCCCAGCGCCTTAGCGAGGTCGTTGCAGTAATCGACATCAAAGCCGACCGGGTTGTTGCTGCCATCGCGCGAGCCCATGGGCGGAAAGTCCAGCACCACGGCGCAGCGCAGCGTGCCGGCTGCGATGATGTCGTCAAGCTTGTCGGCCATGGCCGGTGCGGCGACCAGCGAGGCCGCCATCAGCCCGGTAGCAAGGAACGTGGTTTTCATTTTTTCTCTCCCTGTGGTGACAGTTTCTGATTCTGTTCCGATTTGAATATCCCGGCTCGCCGGAAGCAAATCAAATCAAAAATACAACCAGTATACAAAGCGCGCACCGGTTGCCGCCGCCCGGACCGGCCCGCCTCCTCCGCGGGCCGGCCCCGGCGGGCTCAGTCGAAATCCCCGGGCAGCAGCGCCTCGGGAAAATTCTGATAGCAGACCGGGCGCAGAAAGCGGCGGATCGACAGCGTGCCGACCGAAGTGGCGCCGAAATTGGTCGAGGCCGGATAGGGTCCGCCATGCACCATGGCGTCGCAGACCTCGACCCCGGTCGGAAAGCCGTTGACCAGCACCCGCCCTGCCATGCGCTCCAGCACCGGCCGCAGGCGGCGCGCGGCGTCCATATCCGCCGGCTCCATGTGGAGGGTGGCGGTCAGCTGCCCGGCAAAGCCGCGCGCCAGGCGCTCCATCTCGTCAAGGCTGCCCACGCGCACCACCAGGCCCAGCGGGCCGAAGACCTCCTCGCCAAGCGCGTGATCGTTCAAGAAGCGCTCACCCGTGGTCTGGTAGAGGTTCGGCAGGGCGCTGCGCCCGGCGGATGCGCTTTGCAGCACCGGGATGACGGCATTGCTGGCCTCCATGCGGGTCTGGCCGTCGCGATAGGCTTTCGCGATGCCGTCGGTCAGCATCACCTGCGGCGCCACCGCCGCCAGCGCCGCGCGGGTGCTGGCCACAAAGGTATCGGCATCGGCGCCCTCCAGCACCACGGCGATGCCGGGATTGGTGCAGAACTGCCCCGCGCCCATGGAGAGCGAGCCGGCCCAGCCCTGCCCCAGCGCCTCGGCGCGGGCGGCCATGGCGGCGGGCAGCATGAACATCGGGTTGACCGAACCCAGCTCGCCAAAAAAGGGGATCGGCTCGGGACGCGCGGCGCAAAGGTCGAACAGCGCCCGCCCGCCCGCCAGGCTGCCGGTAAAACCCACGGCCTTGATCAGCGGATGCGTGACCAGCGCCTCGCCCACCCTGCGGTCGCCGCCCTGGATCAGGCTGAACACACCCGGATGCACGCCCGTGCGGACGATCGCGGCGGCGATGGCCTGAGCCACGATCTCGCCGGTGCCGGGATGGGCGGAATGGCCCTTGACCACCACCGGGCAGCCGGCGGCCAGCGCCGCCGCGGTGTCGCCGCCGGCGGTCGAGAAGGCCAGCGGAAAGTTCGAGGCGCCGAACACCGCCACCGGCCCGATCGGGCGCTGGATCATGCGGATGTCGGGGCGCGGCGCCGGCTGGCGATCGGGCAGTGCCGCGTCGTGGCGGCGGTCCAGATGCGCGCCGGATTCGACGTGATCGGCAAACAGCCGCAGCTGACCCACGGTGCGGCCGCGCTCACCCTGCAGGCGGGCGGCGGGCAGGCCGGTCTCCTGGGTGCCGATCTCGGTGATCGCCTCGGCGCGCGATTCGATCTCCTCGGCGATGGCGCGCAGGAAGGCGGCGCGGCTGGCGCCGCTCGACTGGCCATAGCTGCCAAAGGCCGCCTCGGCCGCCTCGGCGGCGCGCGCCACCAGTTCCGGCGTGCCGATGGCATAGTCATGCGCCGGCCCATGCGCCGGGTTCGAGGCGAATGTGGCCGGCCCCGCGACCCATTCGCCCGCGATCAGATGCTTGCCGGAGGGGGGAAAGCCCATATTCTGGTCCTTTCTGTCAGCCATTCCGGCACGGCGGGGCGCGGAACGGGCAAGGGTTACGCTTTCCGTTTGTGTATACTTGATGTATGCAGGCAGTCAACCGCCGCGCTGCGGACATCCCAGGAGGACCAGATGAGCCGGACCTATACCATCGCGGAACTGCAGTCCCGCATCGACGCGATCCTGCGCCGCGGCGGCATGAATGCCGTGCAGGCCGAGGCGCTGGCGCGCGTCATCACCGCGGGCGAGCGCGACGCCTGCAAGTCGCATGGCGTCTACCGCATCGAGGGCGCGCTGCGGACGCTGAAGGCCGGCAAGGTCAGGGGCGACGCCATCCCCGAGCTGCTGCCCGACGACGGCGGCGCCATCCTGCGGGTGAATGCGCGTGACGGGTTTTCCAACCCGGCCTTCGAACTGGGCCTGCCGCATCTGGCCCGGCGGGCGCAGGCTCTGGGCCTGGCCGCGCTGGTCGTGAACGATTGCACGCATTTCGCCGCGCTCTGGCCCGAGGTCGAGGCGGTGACCGCGCATGGGCTGGCGGCGTTGGTCATGTGCCCGAGCTATGCCACCGTGGCCCCGACCGGCGGCAACCGGCCGCTGCTGGGCACCAACCCGCTGGCGTTTGGCTGGCCGCGTCCGGGGCGCGCGCCCTATGTCTTCGACTTTGCCACCTCGGTCGCCGCCCGCGGCGAGATCGAGCTGCATCGCCGCGCCGGCACGGAACTGCCGCCGGGCTGGGCCATCGACGCCGCCGGCCAGCCGACCACCGACCCGGATGCGGCGCTGGCCGGCGCCATGCTGCCCTTTGGCGGTCACAAGGGCTCGGCCATCGGCACGATGATCGAACTGCTGGCCGGGGTGATGATCGGCGACCTGACCAGCCCCGAGGTGCTGGGCCTTCTGGGCAGCACCGCGCTGGCGCCCATGCATGGCGAGCTGGTCATCGCGCTTTCGCCGCAGAAATTCGCCGCCGGCCGCACGGGCGACCCCTTTGCCCGCGCCGAGGCGCTGTTCGCCGCCATCGAGGGCCAGGGCGCGCGCCTGCCCTCGGGCCGCCGCTTTGCCGCTCGCGCCAGATCCGCGGCCGAGGGCATCACCCTGAACGACGCCGAGGAGGCGCAGCTTGCGCGTCTGGCGGAACTGGGCCTTGACGCGATCGCCTGAGGCCGGGGGGGGGCCGCGCTTTCCCCTGGCTCTGGGGCAGAGGCGCAACAGCCGGGGCCCGGCCGGCGCCGCCTTCGACCCCCGCGCCGCCTCCGGGCGCCGCGGCCTCGGGGCACCGGTGGCTGGACGCGGCAGCGGCGCTGGCGCGGGGCACGCTTTCGGTCATGCCGGGAATTTTCAGGGCAAGCTCAGCGGCTTGGGCGGCGCAATCCGATCGCGGCGCCCAAGCCGGGTGATGCCCGCGGCCCGACCCCAAGATGCTGGTCAAGGCGACATTGCGTCGCGGTTCCGGCAAATCGAATCAGGCAAAGCATAAACAGCTAACCAATAATACAACTGCCAAGTTCATCTCGGCGATTTACCGCCTATATATGGGTTTGGTATTCTGGCCCCATGACAGGTCGCAAAGCCGGTTTTCTGGTAGAGCGGCGGGACCACACGACAAAGTGCCGAAATTCGGCCCGCTGGCGAATGCGTGTCGCCGGGGGAGTGCGGGCTTGTGCCTTGGCGCCGGGGGAGGCAGCGCAGGTGAAACGTCTGAGCGGGTTCTGGGGTCTTCTGTTCGCGTTCTGGACATCCGAACGCTGGCGCGAGGCGTGGCTGCTGACCGTGATCGTCCTGGCGATGACCACGCTGATCAGCAAGGCCGGCGTCTGGGTCGCGATCGCCAGCGCGGATTTCCTGGCGGCGCTGGCCAATGTCCAGTCCCGCGACGGCGCGGACGCGGCCGGCCAGGCCGTGCTGCTGGCGGGCGCGACCTATCTGGGTCTGTTCCTCGCCCGCGCAAGCGGTGTGGCGCTGCGCCATTTCGTCTCGACCACGCTGCACCGGCGGGCGCGCGGCTGGCTGGTCGGCCAGTTCAACGACGCCATCCTCGCGGATGAGCGCATCGCCCTTGACCTGATGAGCGACCGTTCCGCCACGGGCGACGGCTCGCGCATGCCCGACGCCATCGACCAGCGCGTCGATGTCTGCTCGGCCAGTCTTTACGGCGGCGTCATCGGCCTGGCCATGGGGCTCTGGGGGGCGGTGGCCTCGATCTGGTTCGTGACCGTGGCGCTGCTCGAACGCAGCCAGCCGGTGCCCTTCCTCGACCTCTGGGGGGCGCAGGCCAACGCGGCCCTGACACATTGGGCCCCGGCGATTGCGGCGCAGGTCGATCTCGTGCCCGGCAACCATGGCACGGCGCTGCTCAGCCTGGCGCTGGTGCTGGTCTATGTGCCGGCGATCAGCCTCATCGCCTGGCGTCTGGGCCGCATCCTCGAGCGGCTGAGCATCCGGCGCCAGCGCCGCGACGGCGCCTGGCGGGGCGAATGGGCCACGATGCTGAACCGGGTGGGCCAGATGGCCGCCGCCCGCGGCGAGCGCGCGCAAAGCCGCATCAACGGCCAGCTCTATGCCGGGCTGGACCGGGTCTGGGGCCAGCAGAACTGGCTTTCGGCCGGCATGATGCTGTTCACCGGCATGTATAATTTCCTGTCCTCGCGCCTGCTGGCCTATCTGCCGGCGCTGCCGGCCTATCTGGCGGGCAACCTCAGCTTTCGCAACTTCGTCGCCAGCAGCGAACTGACGGCCGAGCTGATCGGCGACATGTCCTGGTTCATCAATGTCATGCCCGAGATCGCCACCCTGCGCGCCAATGCCGCGCGGCTGAACGAACTGGCCGCCGCCATCGAGCGCGTGCGCCGGCGCCAGGAATTCTACGCCGAGACCGGCATCAGCCGCTTTCAGCGCTCCCGCCCGCTGTCGGGGCCGGT
The DNA here is from genome assembly GCF_039808215.1 of Paracoccus sp. (in: a-proteobacteria). Classification (GTDB taxonomy): domain Bacteria; phylum Pseudomonadota; class Alphaproteobacteria; order Rhodobacterales; family Rhodobacteraceae; genus Paracoccus. Next base: position 65,434 of record NZ_JBDHSP010000002.1, on the reverse strand, counting down.
GCTTGACCTGCAGAACCTGCGCCTGCGCCACCGCGGCCACGATGCCCCGGTCTTTCTGGAACTGGCACGGCTGCGGCTTTATCCCGGCGACCGCATCTGCCTGAACGGTGAGAACGGCTGCGGCAAAAGCAGCCTGCTGAAGGCGGTGGCCGGCATCTGGCCCTATGGCGAAGGCCATGTCGCCCTGCGGCGCGGCTCGCGCCTGTTCATGGCCGGGCAAGAGCCGGACCTGCCGGACCGCATGACGCTGAAGGCGCTGGTGACCTATCCCGACCATGCCGAGCAGCATTCCGACCTGGCCGCAGCCGCCGCGCTGTCACGGGCCGGGCTTGGCGAATTCATCCAGCAGCTCGGGGATGAGCTTTGCCAGGGCCGGAACTGGCGCAACGTGCTTTCGGGCGGGCAGAAGCAGCGCCTGGTGCTGGCGCGCATCCTGCTGGCCCGGCCGGACCTGCTGCTGCTGGACGAGGCGACCTCGGCCCTGGATGCCGACGCGGTGGCCGAGTTCCACCTGACGCTGCACGAATGCCTGCCCAGGGCCGCGATCCTGTCGGTGCTGCACGGCGAAACCGCGCCCTATACGCCCGAGGGCGAGCCCTTCTATGCCGCCGTCCTCGACATCCGCGACGGCGTGGCCCTGCTGCGGCCCGCCCAGCGTGCCGGCCTGGCCGCCATCCGCCACGCCGCCGAATAGACCCAGCCCCGAAGGAGCGCCCCATGCCGGATCCCGCCGTCGAACGCCTGCTGGCGCAGATGACGCCCGGGGAAAAGATCGGCCAGCTGAACCTGCTGCCGGCGGGCGAGGGCCTCGTCACCGGCGCCCACCAAGCCAGCCCGCTGGCGCAGAGGCTGGATGCCGGCCAGGTCGGCGCCGTCTTTGGCACCAAGTCGCTGCTGACGGCGCGCGCCATGCAGGAACGCGCCCTGGCCGGATCGCGGCTGGCCATTCCGCTGTTCTTTGCCGAGGATGTCATCCACGGCCACCGCACGGTGTTTCCGCTGAATATCGCGCTGGCCTGCAGCTGGGACATGGCGCTGATCGAGGCGACCGCGGCCCATGCCGCCGCCGAGGCCGCCGCAGAGGGGCTGCACCAGGTCTATGCGCCGATGCTGGACATTGCCCGCGACCCACGCTGGGGCCGGGTGGCCGAGGGCCCGGGCGAGGATGCGCTGCTGGCCTCGCGCATCGCGCGGGCGGCGGTGCGCGGCTTTCAGGGCGACGACCCGGCTGGCGCCGGCCGGGTCGCCGCCTGTCTCAAGCATTTCGTCGCTTACGGCGCGCCGCAAAGCGGCCGCGACTATGACAGCGCCAGCCTGTCCTGGGAGGACCTGCTCGAGACCTACCTGCCGCCATTTGCCGCCGGGCTTGGCGCCGGTGCCGCCAGCCTGATGGTGGCGTTCAACGCGGTGAACAAGCTGCCGATGCATGCCCATGCCCCGCTGATCGAGGGCTGGCTGCGCGGCGGCCAGGGCTTCGACGGGCTGGTGGTCTCGGATTATACCGGGGTGCGGGAACTGGTCGCGCATGGGCTGGGCCCGCCCGCCACCGCCGTGGCGCGGGCGCTTCATGCCGGCGTGGACATGGACATGGTGGGCGAGGATTACCTGCGCGAACTGCCGGCGCTGGTCCGCGACGGCTTGCGCGCGCCCGAGGCCGGGTTTTCGCTGGCTGCACCGCAGATCGAGGCGCTTGTGGACCGCGCCTGCCGCCGCGTGCTGGCCTTCAAGGCGCGGCTGGGGCTGCTGGACGACCCTTTCCGCGGCATGCATGGCCGGCACGCGCCGGCACGCGCCACGGGCCGCAAGCTGGCACGCCGGGCGGCGGCACGCGCCGCGGTGCTGCTGAAAAACGACGGGCTGCTGCCGCTGTCGTCGGGGGCCAGGGTGGCGTTGGTCGGCCCCTTCGCCGCTGATCGCGCCAATATGCTGGGCACCTGGGCGGTCTCGGGCCGGGCCGAGGATGTCGTGCCGCTGGATCAGGCCATCGCGGCGCTGACCGGCCGCGCACCGGCGCTGGCCTGGGGCGCGAATATCGTCGATGAGCCCTGGCTTGAGCAGCGGCTGAACGTGCATGGCGTGACCGTCACCCGCGACCCGCGGCCCGAGTCCGAATTGCTGGCCGAGGCAGCGGCGCTGGCCCGAGATGCGGATGTGGTCATCGCCGCCCTCGGCGAGGCCAAGGAACATGCCGGCGAATCCGCCTCGCGCCTGGCGCCGGAACTGCCGGCGGCACAGTGCCGGCTGCTGGCGGCGCTGGCCGCCACCGGCAAGCCGCTGCTGGTGGTGGTCTTTGCCGGGCGCCCGCTGGCCCTCGGCGCCGTCGCCGCGCAGGCGGATGCGCTGCTTTACGCCTGGCACGGCGGCGTGGCCGGGCCCGAGGGCGTTGCCGATCTGGTCTTTGGCGCCGTCGAGCCCTCGGGGCGGCTGGCGGTCACCCTGCCCGCCCATCCCGGCGAGGTGCCGCTGAGCCATGCCTGCGACCCGACCGGGCGGCCCGACCCCGGGCATTTCACCAAGTTCCTGACCGGCTGGCTGGACCTGCCCGACGATGCGCCGCGCTTTCCCTTCGGCTTTGGCCTCGGCTATGCGCGGGTCGAATACGGCGAGCCCACCCTGTCGCAACCTGCGGCCCATGCCGCAGAGCAGGTGGAGCTGCGCGTCACGCTGGCCAATCTCTCGGCCCGCCCGGCGCTTGAGACGGTACAGCTTTACGCCAGCGACCCGGTGGCTCGGCTGACCCGCCCGGCCCGCAAGCTGGTCGAATTCACCCAGCTGGCGCTGGCCCCCGGCGAAAGCCGCGAGGCGGTGTTCCGCATCAGCGCCGATCAGTTCCGCTATCCGATGGCGCCCTCGCTGGCCGGGGCGGAATGGCTGCGCGATCCGGGGCTGATCCGGCTGCATGTCGGCCCGAACAGCCGCGACACCCGGACGGTGGATCTGACATGGCTGGACTGAGCCGCGGCCTTGACGACGCCGCCCTGCGCGACCGGGTGGCGCAGGCGACGGCGCTGTATTTCCTGGACTGGAGCCATCCGGTCAGCGGCATGGCGCGCGAACGCAGCGCCGGCGCCTTTGGCTATGATGTCCAGCAAACCGTCTGCACCGGCGGCACCGGCTTTGGCCTGCTGGCCCAGCTGGTCGCGGCCGAACGCGGCTGGCGGCCCCGCCACGAGATCCTCGGGCGCTGCGAAAGGCTGCTGGGGTTTCTGGAAAGCGCCGACCGCTTTGACGGGGTGTTCCCGCATTTCCTGCATGGCACCAGCGGGCGCGTCCTGCCCTTCATGCGCGGCGACGATGGTGGCGATCTGGTCGAGACCGCCTTTCTGATGCAGGGGCTTTTGGGCGTCGCGGCCTATTTCCGGAACGAGCATGCCCTGGTCGCCCGGATCGAGGCGCTGTTTGACGCGGTGAACTGGGCCGCGCATCTGCGCGCGGACGGCGCCGTGATGTGGCATCGCCACCCCGCCCGGCCCTGGGCCCCCGACGCGCTGCCGATCCGCGGCTGGAACGAGGCGCTGGCGGTCTTTGTCCTGGGCGCCGGGTCGCGCAGCCACCCGATCCCGGCGAGTTCCTATCACCAGAGCTGGGCGCAGGCGCCGGCCTTTCGCAATGGCCGCGCCTATGGCGGCATCCGCCTGCCGCTGGGTCCGGACTGGGGGGGGCCGCTGTTTCTGTCGCAATACCCTTTCCTCGGCATCGATCCGCGGGGCCTGCGCGACGCCTATGCCGATTACGGGCTGCAGGCGCGCGCGCATGCGCTGGTCAACCGCCGGCACTGCCTGCTGAATCCACAGGGCTGGCCGGGTTACGGCCCCGACCTGTGGGGCCTGACCGCCAGCGACGATCCCGCGGGCTATGTCGCGCATTCCCCGACCGAGGATACCGGCACCATCACCCCCAGCGCAGCGCTGGCCTCGTTTCCCTTCGCCCCGGCCGAGGCCATGCCTGTGCTGCGGCATCTGCACGACGATCTGGGGGAACGCGTCTGGGGCGAGGCGGGATTTGTCGATGCCTTTTGCCCGGCGCAGGACTGGGTGGCCGAAAGCCGGCTGGCCATCGACCAGGCCCCGATCACCATCGGACTTGAGAACCACCGCTCGGGGTTGATCTGGCGGCTGGTCTCGGGTCGGCCCGAGGTGCGGCGCGGGTTGCGCGCGCTGGGGTTCACCGCCCCCTACCTGACCCCCGACAGCGCCTGAAGCGCCAGATCGCGCGCCGCCACGGCCTCAAGGAATGCTGCCGCCGACCAGGTCAGGTCAAGGCACGAGGCCGGCGCGCCGCTGACGCGGTCGAACTGCTCGGGCAGCGGCCCGGGGGGACGGGGCGCGACACCCTGGATCAGCCGCATGCGGGCCTCGGCGCGGGCGAAGGTCGCGGCGTCGCCGGTTGCCGCCGCGATGCGGTAATGCAGCTCGGCAAAGCCCAGCGTCACCGGATACCAGGGATTGCCGCCGAAGTAACCGTCCTCGGCCCAGCGTCCGACGGCGGGCACCGGCCGGCCGGCGTTGATCGGGTAAAGCCCGGCAAAGACCCGCTCAAGCGCGGCCAGCGTCGCCAGGGTGCGGGGCGCGCCCAGGGCAAAGGGTCCCTCGGACCGGCGCGCCTGCAGGATGGCGAGGCAGGTGGCGCTGTCGGGCGCACCCGCCGGCGCTTCGAGGCTTTCGCGCCAGCCGCCGGTGCCGGGGTCGGCGGCCTCGGCGATCAGCGCCGCCAGGCGAAGGACCGCATCCTGCATCGCCGCGTCGCCCTGACGCCGGCCGCCACGATCGAGCGCGTCCCATTCGGCCAGCAGCGTGAAGGTGGTGCGCCGCACCGGCGCTTCCTCCCAGGGGCCGATGCAGGGCCGGCCGGCGACGGCCAGCACATGCGCAAGGTCGCGGGCGATCAGCCGCTCGGCCTCGGGGCCGGCGATGGCGGGCAGATCCTGCAGCAGCGCCATCAGCGCCGAGGCGCGCAGCGCCGGACCGTCGTCCTGCGGCCGGCTCCATTGTTCGAGATCGGGGCCGCCGTCGGCGGCGACGCGCGGCTCTTCCAGCCAGGCGGTGCCGGTCAGCGCCGCCAGTTCCGCATCCGGGCGCAGGAACTGCGCATGTCCCGGCAAGGCGCTGGCGCGCAGCGGGTTCAGCGCCGGGCCGCGGCGCGACGGGTCCGAGATGCGCAGCGAGAACCCGATGTGATCGGCGCAGAAGCCCAGCCAGAAATCCCGCGCCTGCGGCTCGGCGGCGATCGCCAGCGGCACGGCGCGCAGCACGATGGCGCTGTCGCGGATCCAGTGGTGGAAATAGTCCGGTTCGGGGTCCCAGGCCGCCATGCGCGGCGAGGCCAGGACCGAACCGGCAGCGGGCCGCAGGTCCCAGCCAAAGCCCGGGCGCCGGCAGGTCAGATGCCGGGCCGAGCAGGCGTTGCGCATGGCGCGGGCCGAACCCAGCCGCTGCGCCGCGATCCAACCCGCATCTGGCCCCTCCATGTCAGGCGCCAAGCGCGGCCAGGGCTGCGGCCAGCATGCGCGCACAGGCCGGCCCGGCGGGGCAGTGGTGTTCATCCGGCAGCGCGGCAAAGAAACGCGCGTTCGGCGCGGCGGCGAAATAGGCCCGGGCATCGGCCAGCGGCACCAGCCCGTCCGCGGCGCCGGTGACCACCGCCAGCGGCGCCCGCACCCGCCGCAACGCCGGCTCGGCATCGGCCGTGGCCATTTCCGCGAAATAACCCGGCGCCTCGGCGCGCACCTCGGCAATCGCGGCGGGGCCCATGGCCACACGGGCGCGCATCAGCACCTGGCCGGACATCGGCGGCGACACGGCCAACAGATGATGGGTGTCGGGCGCATCGGCGGCCAGATGCGCCACGGCAAAGGCGCCGATGCTGTGCCCGGCCAACGCCCGCGCCCCTTCGGGCCATTGCCGTGCCACCCAGGCCCAGGCCTCGGCCGCGGCGGCGGTATGGCCGGCGAAGCTGACCTGCCCCGGCGGCCCCGAGGCGGGCAGGGCCGCGGAATGCGGCAGTTCGGGCGCCGCGACGCGCCAGCCGCGACGCAGACAGGCCAGGGCGATCTCGGCGATCTGCGCCTGCCCCGGCGCGCCGTTGCGGCCATGCACCAGCAGCACCGTGCCGCGCGACCGGGTCTCGGGCTCGGCCACGACCACGGGGATCGCGGGCGACACCAGCAGCCGCCGGGCGCTGTCGGTCCAGCTTTCGCGCGCCTGTGTCATGCGGACCTGTCCTTTGCTGTCGCAAGCCCGGCCGGCGGGCGCGGCGCTAGCCTGCGATGCGGCGCTGGCTTTCGGGGTCGAAGAAATGCAGATGCGCCGGGTCGGGGACGACCTCGACGCGGTCGCCACGCTGGATCGGGCTGGTGCCGGCAAGGCGCAGGGTCATCGCCGTGTCCGAGCCCGCGATCACCCCATAGCCAAAGGCATCCGCGCCCAGATGCTCGACCGAATGCAGCTCGACCGGAATGCCGCTTTCCCCGGCCTCGGCCAGGCGCAGATGCTCGGGCCGGACGCCAAGGCGCAGTTCGCCCGTGCGGGGCAGGCCGGTCAGGGTCAGCCGGTGCCCGCCCGGCAGGATCACCCCCTGCCCCTGCGCCGCGATGGTCATGAGGTTCATCGCCGGCGAGCCGATGAAGCCGGCGACAAATTCGCTGGCCGGGCGCTCATAGACCTCGAGCGGCGTCGCGATCTGTTCGGCCACGCCGCGGTTCATCACGATCAGCCGGTCGGCCAGGGTCATTGCCTCGACCTGGTCATGGGTGACGTAAAGCGTGGTCTGGCCGGTGCGCAGATGCATGTCCTTGATCTGCAGCCGCATCTGCACGCGCAGCTTGGCGTCGAGATTCGACAGCGGTTCATCGAGCAGAAAGGCCGAGGGCTCGCGCACCAGGGCGCGGCCCATGGCGACGCGCTGGCGCTGCCCGCCCGACAGCGCCCGCGGCCGGCGATCCAGATAGGGCGCCAGTTCCAGCATCTGCGCCGCCTTGGCCACCCGCGCCTCGATCTCGGCCGCGGGCATCTTGGCGATCTTCAGCCCGTAGGCCATGTTCTCGCGCACGGACATATGCGGATAAAGCGCATAGTTCTGGAACACCATGGCGATGTCGCGCTGGCGCGGCTCGAGGTCGTTCACCACCTTGCCGCCGATCTCGATCGTGCCGCCCGAGATCGCCTCGAGCCCGGCAACCATGCGCAAGAGCGTGGACTTGCCGCAGCCCGAGGGGCCGACGATCACCACGAATTCGCCATCCGCGATGTCCATGTCGATGCCGTGAATCACCTGGTTGCCGCCATAGCTCTTGCGGACATCATTGAGCAGGATCTGCGCCATTCACTTCTCCGTCTCGACCAGGCCCTTGACGAACCAGCGCTGCATCAGCACCACCACCAGGATCGGCGGCAGGATGGCCAGCACCGATGTGACCATCACGAGGTTCCAGGGCGTATCCGCATCGGCAAAAGAGATCATCTTCTTCAGCGCGATGACGATGGTGTTCATTTCGTTGGAATTGGTGACCAGCAGCGGCCACAGGTATTGCGTCCAGCCATAGATGAACTGGATGACGAAGATCGCCGCCACATTGGTCAGCGACAAGGGCCACAGGATGTCGCGAAAGAACCGCCAGGGCCCGGCGCCATCGACCCGCGCCGCCTCGAGCAACTCGTCGGGGATGGTCATGAAGAACTGGCGAAACAGCAGCGTCGCCGTGGCCGAGGCAATCAGCGGCAAGATCAGCCCGGGGAAGGTATCGATCAGTCCCAGGTCCACCATCACCTTGTAGGTCGGCTGGATGCGCACCTCGACCGGCAGCATCAGGGTGATGAAGATCAGCCAGAAGCAGGTCATGCGCAGCGGAAAGCGGAAGAACACGATGGCATAGGCCGAGGCCATCGAGATGGCGATCTTGCCGATGGCGATCCCCAGCGCCATGATCGTGGTATTGCCCAGAAGCCGCCACAGGCTGACGCCGCCGATGCGCGAGACGCCGCCGGCGAACGCCTCGCTGTAATTCGCCGACGCCTCTGCGCCGGGCAGCAGTGGCAGCGGCGGGCGCAGGATGGTCGCCACCGAATGCGTCGAGGCGATGACCACGAAATAGATCGGGAAGGCCACCACGATCACCCCGAGGATCATCCAGAAATGCGCCATCAGCCGGGCGCTGCCCCTGGCGGCCAGCGGGCTGTCGGATGGATCAGCCATAATGCACCCTCCGCTCGATAAAGCGGAACTGCACCGCCGTCAGGCCGATCACCAGAACCATCAGGATCACCGACTGTGCGGCGCTGTCGCCCATGCGCAGGTTCACGAAGCCGTCGTTGTAGACCTTGAACACCAGAGTCTCGGTCGCCTTGCCGGGGCCGCCGCCGGTCACCGCATGGATGATGCCGAAGGTGTCGAACAACGCATAGACGGTGTTCACGACCAGCAGAAAGAAGGTCGTCGGCGCCAAGAGCGGGAAGGTGATGGTCCAGAACGCACGCCGCGGCGAGGCGCCGTCGATGGCCGCCGCCTCGAGAAGCGGTCGAGGGATCGCCTGCAAACCGGCAACAAAGAACAGGAAATTATAGCTGATCTGCTTCCAGGTCGCGGCGGCGATCACCAGGATCATCGCATGGGTGCCATTGAGCAGCGGGTTCCAGTCGATCCCCAGCCAGCGCAGCGGCACCGAAAGCGTGCCGAAGCTGGGGTTGAACATGAACAGCCACAACATGCCGGCGATGGCGGCGGCAACCGCATAGGGCCAGATCATCAGCGTGCGGTAAAACCCCTTGCCGCGCACCAGCTTTTCGGCCTGCACCGCAAGGAACAGCGCGATCGCCAGCGCCAGGAAGGCCACCGCCAGCGAGAACACCACCGTCACCCGCACCGAGTTCAGATAGCTGGGATCGCTCAGCACGTTGCGGAAATTCGTCAACCCGACAAAGGTCGAGTTCAGGCCGAAAGGGTCCTCCTTCAGCATGGACTGGCGAAACGCCTGCCCCGCCGGCCAGTAAAAGAAGATCAGCGTGATCGCCAGCTGCGGCGCGACCAGCAGCCAGGGCAGAAGCCGATTGGGAAATACCGTGCGTCTCATGCGTCCCTCCCGCATGTTAAGGGCAGGCGTCCCCGAGGGGCGCCCGCCCGCCGCCTCAGCCGCCGGTCACCTCCTTGATCGCGGCATTGCCGCGGGTGACCGCGTTTTTCAGCGCCGTGGCCGCATCCTGCTGGCCCGAGAGCATCTTCTCGTATTCCTCGTTCTGGATGTCGCGCAGCTGCGGCAGGTTCGGCGCGCGGATCCCCTTGGAATTCGCCGTCGGCGGCTTGCCCATCATCTGCAGGATCGGCACCTCGCGCGCCGGGTTCTTGTCATAGAACCCCGAAGCCTTGGTCGCCTCATAGGCGGCCAGCGTCACCGGCAGATAGCCCGACTGCTCGTGCAGGTATTGCTGCACCTCGGTCTGCGACAGGTAGTTGAAGAAAGCCGCGACCCCCTTGTAGGTCTCGTCGGACTTGCCGCCCATCACCCAGAGCGAGGCACCGCCCGGCACGGTATTCTGCGGTGCGCCCGGGGCGGTATCGTCATAGGGCAGCTGGCCGATGCCGTAGTTCATCCCCGACTTGACGATGTCGCCAAGCCCGCCCGAGCTTTCGGTCAGGATGCCGCATTCGCCCGAGGTGAAGTTCTGCTTGGCCTCGCTGGTGCGGCCGCCATAGACAAAGACCCCCTCTTTCGCCAGATCGGCGATCTCCTGGAAATGCTTGACGAAAAGCGGGGTGTCGATGGTCAGTTCGGGCGTGCCGGCCAGGCCGTTCTCATTCGTGCCCCAGGCCACGTCGTTCCAGGCGGCGAAGTTCTCGGTATGGATCCAGGTCAGCCAGGTCGAGGTGAAGCCGCATTTCGCCGCCCCCGATTCCTTGATCTTGCGCGCCGCCGCCCAGACCTCGGCCCAGGTCTTCGGCGGGCTCTCGGGGTCGAGGCCGGCCTTGGTGAAGATGTCCTTGTTGTAATACAGGATCGGCGAGGACGAGTTGTAGGGGAAGGACAGCATCTCGCCTTCCGGGCTGGAGTAATAGGCGACGATGCCGGGCAGATACTGGCTTTTGTCGAACTTGAAGCCGCCCTCGTCCAGCACCTTGGCCACCGGCTTGATCGCGCCCTGCGCCCCCATCATCACGCCGGTGCCGACATCGAAGACCTGGATGATGTCGGGTGCCTGGCCGGCGCGAAAGGCAGCGATGCCGGCGTTCAGCGTCTCGGGATAGGTGCCCTTGAACACGGGTTTCAACTCGTAATCGGACTGGCTGGCGTTGAAATCGCCGGCGATCTTGGTCACCACCTCGGCATTGGCGCCGGTCATGGCGTGCCACCACTGGATTTCGGTCTTGGCTTCGGCCGCGATGGGCAGGGCCATCAGCCCGGCCAGCCAGAATACCGTATTGTGCATGTCTTCCTCCGAGTGTTGCCTTTCGGCTTCATCGTTTCCGAGCGACATGGCTGGGAAAACAGCCCTTTGCCTGCCGTTCGCCTCCCTGAGGGGGACTGTCGCCCGCGACAGGCCGCGATGTCAATTCGCATCTGCCCGCGCCTTTGCCGCCCCCGCCCGCCACATCTGCCCCGGTCACGCAGGCATTCTGGCCCGTATCTGTAAAAATTCCATGACAACAAGCTGTAATGCGCGTCATCTGATGTTGTTTCCAGATCCCGCCCCGGGCAGGACCATCGCTCTGCCCGCAAAGCTGGCGATTTGACCGCAAGCGGCGGGGTGTTCCAGCGTGGCAAAACGCCTAGATTTGCACCGGACAACCGCCAGAGGAAGGATCCTCGCCATGGAATGCGCCACCACCCGGGACGACCCGCGCTGGCAGATGGTGCTGCGGCGCGACCGCGGCGCCGACAGGCGATTCGTCTTTGCCGTGCGCAGCACCGGCATCTATTGCCGCCCCTCCTGCCCGGCCCGCCATGCCAGGCCGGAGAACGTCAGCTTTCACGCCACGCCCGCGGCGGCCGAGGCGGCGGGCTTTCGTCCCTGCCGGCGCTGCCACCCGCGCGAGGCCACCCCCGCCGCGATCGAGGCCGCCCGCATCGCCGCCGCCTGCCGGTTGATCGAGACTGCAGAGACCGCGCCCGGGCTTGCGGAACTGGCGCAGGCCGCCGGCCTTGGCCCGCATCATTTCCACCGCCGCTTCAAGGCGGTGACCGGGCTGACCCCGCGCGCCTATGCCCGCGCCTGCCGCGAGGCGCGGCTGCGCGCCGCCCTGCCTGGTGCCGCAAGCGTCACCGAGGCCATCTATGACGCCGGCTACGGCTCGGGCAGCCGCTTCTATGCCGGGGCCGAGGCGGTGCTGGGCATGGCGCCCGCGGCCTATCGCAAGGGCGGGACCGGGGCCGAGATCCGCTTTGCGCTGGGACAATGCGCGCTGGGGGCGATCCTGGTGGCGCAAAGCCGGCGCGGCATCTGCGCCATTGCGCTTGGCGACGACCCCGAGGCCCTGCTGCGCGAGTTTCAGGACCGCTTTCCCCGCGCCACGCTGATCGGCGCGGACGCGGCATTCGAGGCGCTGGTCGCCCGCACCGTCGCCCTGGTCGAATCCCCCGGCCAGGCGCATGACCTGCCACTGGACATTCGCGGCACCGCCTTTCAGGGCCGGGTCTGGCAGGCGCTGCGCCAGATCCCGGCCGGCAGCACCGCCAGCTACGCCGAGATCGCCGCCAGCCTGGGCCTGCCACGCGGCGCGCGCGCGGTGGCCGCGGCCTGCGCCGCCAACGAACTGGCCGTCGCCATCCCCTGCCATCGTGTCATCCGCAGCGACGGCGGGCTGGCCGGCTATCGCTGGGGTCTGGTGCGCAAGCGGGCGCTTCTGGCGCACGAGGGTGCGGATCACAAGCCCGTGATGCCGGGATAAGCCCGCCCCGCCGCGCGTCATATCAGTGGACGTTCCGCAGGGACGCCTGCCCGGTCCGGCATCGGACCACAGGAGCAGCACCATGTTTTCCCCCCACCCCCTGCTGGCGCTGGCGCTTGGCCTGGCGCTTGCCGGCCCCGCCCTGGCCGAAACCGCGCTGATGACCGCCGACACCCCGGCGGGCAAGATCCTGACCGACGCCAAGGGCATGACGCTTTACACCTTCGACAACGACAAGGACGGCACGTCCAGCTGCTATGACGGCTGCGCCACGAACTGGCCACCGGCCATCGCGCCGGCGAATGCCAAGGCCGACGACGACTTCGGCCTGACCGAACGCAAGGACGGCCAGATGCAGTGGACCTATTACGGCATGCCGCTTTACAGCTGGATCCAGGACATGCAGCCCGGCGACATGACCGGCGACGGCATGAAGGGCGTCTGGCATACTGCGGTGGTCAGGGACTGAGGCCCCGCACATGGCGCTTCTGGACGAGATCGAGGCCGCCATCCCCGCGCTGCGCGCCTATGCCCATGCGCTGCTGCGCCAGCGCGAGGGCGCCGACGATCTGGTCCAGGACACGCTGGAACGCGCGCTGGCGCAGCAAAGGCAATGGCGCGGCGAGGGCTCGGTCCGGGGCTGGCTGTTTCGCATCCTGCTGAACCGGCTGCGCGACAGCCACCGCCGCGCCCGCCATGCGCCGGTGCTGACGCTGGTGCCCGACCTGCTGCCCGACACCGGCGGCGCCGCCGACGCAGCCGGCGACCGGCTGGCGCTGCACGAGGTGCATGCCGCCATGGGCCGCCTGCCCGAAGAACAGCGCGCCGCGCTGCTGCTGGTGGCGCTCGAGGGCATGAGCCTTGCCGAAGCCGCCCGCAGCCTCGGCCTGCCCGAGGGCACCCTGGCCTCGCGCCTTGCCCGCGCCCGCGCCAGCCTGCGCGAGATGACCGGCCGCGACGGCGCCCTTCGCGCCAGAACGCATGGAAAGGACAACCCGCCGTGACCGGATCCGCCCCTGACATCGAGACCCTGATCCGCCTGCGCCACGGCGATGCGCGCGACCACGAAGCCCTTGCCCGGCTGGCCGAGGATCCGCAGGTGGCGGCGCGGCTTGCGGATTGGGACCGCCAGGACGCGGCACTGCGGGCGCTCTATGCGCCCCTGGCCGCCGAACCGCTGCCCGAGCGGCACTTGCGGCTGCTGCGACCCGGGCCGGCGCAGGCCAGGCCGCCGCGGCCCGGCTGGCTGCGGCTGGCGGCGGCACTGCTGCTGGCGCTTGGCTTTGGCGGCGGCTGGCTTGCCGCGCGCCCGGGCGGGGACCCCGCCGGCCCGCAACTGGAGGCGGCGCTGCGCAGCCATGAGACCTATGCCCCGGAAGTGCTGCATGCGGTCGAGGTCGGCGCCGCCGACGAGGCGCATCTGCTGCGCTGGCTGTCCAGGCGCCTTGGCCGGCCACTGCACCCGCCGGATTTCGCCGCCCAGGGCTTTCGCCTGATCGGCGGCCGGCTGCTGCCCGGGCTGCAGGGACCGGCGGCGCTGCTGATCTATGAGGACGACCTGGGCCGGCGCCTGTCGCTTTACATCACCCGGGCCCGCGGCGGCGAGGAGATGGTCTTTGCCGAAGCGGCCGGCGCACGCGCCTTCTGGTGGGTCGAGGGCGATCTGGGCTGCGCCCTGGTCGGCGATCTGCCGCGCGACAAGCTGCGCGCGATGTCGATTGCCGCCTATCACGCGCTGGAGGCGGCATGACGGCATTGCAGCCGTTCATGCGGTTCGCCGATTAACGCGCTGTAATTTCATTGGTTTCACAGATGCCCGATCAGAGGCCCGTCGACATCTCCCTTGCCTCGCCCCTGCAACCGCAATACGCTTGCGGCAAATGATGTCATCTGACGGATGGACGGGCCATGGACGCAACCGCAGACCTGCCGCTGATCGCCGTCCTGGCCACCGGCGGCACCATTGCCAGCAGCCGCGACGCGGATGGCGCCGACAGCCCCAGCCACTCGGGCGAGGATCTGCTGGCGGGGCTTGACCCCATGCCGCTGCGCCTGCGCGTGCGGGAATTGATGGCCAAGGATTCCTCCAGCCTGACGCTGGCCGACATGCAGGCGATCAGCGATGCCGTGGGCGCGGAACTGGCCGATCCCGCGGTGGCGGGCGTGGTGGTGCTGCACGGCACCGACGCCATGGAGGAGACGGCGCTGCTGGTGCAACTGCAGCACGCCCCCGCCCGGCCGGTGGTCTTTACCGGCGCGCAATTTGCCGCCGATCATCCGCAGCCTGACGGGCCGGCGAACCTTGTCGCCGCGCTGAGCGCCGCGGCCCGGCCCGGGGAAGGGCCGGGGGTGGTGCTGGCCTTCGGCGGCAGGGAACTGCCCGCCTGGGGAGTTTACAAGTTCTCCTCGGACGCGACGGATGCCTTTCGCCATGCCGGCGCCACCTCGCCGCTGGCGCAGGCGCTGCCCGCTTCGGTCGCGGGGCTGCGCGTCGACATCGTGGCGGTGCATCCGGGTGGCGACGGGCTGCATCTGGACGCGAGCCTTGCCGCCGGCGCCGCCGGCATCGTCATCGCGGCGCTGGGGTCGGGCAATGGTTCGCCGGAACTGGTGGCGGCGATCGGCCGGGCGCGGGCGCGGGGCGTGCCGGTGGTGGTCTCCAGCCGTGTGCCCCAGGGTCAGCTGGAGCCGATCTATGGCGGCGGCGGCGGCGGCCATGACATGCGGCGCGCCGGCGCCATCCATTCGCGCCTGCTGCGCCCGGGCCAGGCGCGCATCCTGCTGGCGGTGATGCTGGCGAATGCCTGCCCCGAACCCGAGATCGCCCGCGCCTTCGAGGCCGAACCCGGCTGAGCCCGGCTTTCAACGATTCCTTTCGACTGCATGCGAAACTGCGCCATTAATCCCGGCGCGGTTCCCGGCTAATCTGCGCTTTCCCCGGCATGCAGGCTGCGGGACGCGCAGCCATGGCCGCGCCGGAACAGAAAGGAAGCGGCGCAATGCAGGACGAGGCAAGGCGGTATCTGGAACAGTCGATCGCCCTGGCGCAGGCGAATGTGGCGGCCGGCGGCGAGCCTTTCGGCGCGGTGCTGGTGCGGGGCGGCGAGGTGATCGCCACCGGCGTCAACGAGACCGCCGCCACGCATGACCCCACCGCCCATGCCGAGATGGTGGCGCTGCGCAGCGCGGCACGCCGGCTGGGTTCGCCCGATCTGTCGGGCTGCACGGTCTATGCCAGCGGCCACCCCTGCCCGATGTGCCTTGCGGCGATGCGGATCTCGGGGGTGGATGCGGTGCTTTACGCCTATTCGGATGCAGATAGCGCGGCGCACGGCCTGTCCACCGCCGCCATCTACGAAGACCTTGCGCGGCCCTTCGCGCAGCAAACCATGCGCATCGGCCATCTGCCGGTCCGGCTGGCCGGCGTCGACGATCTTTACGGCGACTGGCTGGCCCGGCAGCCCGGGCGCTGAACCTTCACAGGAGAAACCCATGATCACCATCCCCAGACTGGACCAGCATGACGCGCGCCTGCTGATCATCGGCGCCGAGGCCCATTCCCGCGAGATCGGCGTGCCGATGTGCATCGCCATCGCCGATGAAAGCGGCAACCTCATGGCGTTTTCGCGCATGGACGGCGGCAAGGTGACCTCGGCCATCATTGCCCAGGACAAGGCCTTCACCGCCGCGGCGGCGCGCAAGGCGACGCATGAATACGGCATCTCCAGCCAGCCGGGCGCGCCGGCCTATGGCATCGCCTCGACCATCGGCGGGCGGCTGGTGGTGGTCGGCGGCGGCCTGCCGGTGCTGTTCGACGGCGAGGTGGTCGGCGGCATCGGCGTATCATCGGGCAGCCCGGCGCAGGACCAGGCGGTGGCGCAGGCCGGCATCGACCACTGGCTGGCGAACCGGACCTGAACCGAGCGGCGCCGGATCAGCGCTTGGGCGCCGGTCCGCGCTTGCCGCCCTTGGGCGCGCCGGGGCGGAAGGGCTTGTCGCCGGGTCCGGTCCAGGACTTGGCCCAGGACTTGGCCCCGGGCTTGCCGTCGGGCTTGTGCGACTTGAAGCCGGCGGCGCGGCGCGGCCGGGCTTCGGCGCCGTCGCGCGCCGGGCGTTCGTCGCGCGCTGTCGCGCCATATGGCTTGTCGCGCTGCGGCGCGCCATGCGACTTGAACCCCGCCGCCCGCGGCGCGGGCTTGGCCGCCGGCTTGTGCGCCAGCTTCTTCTCGGCACTCCAGCGCGCCTTGCGCGCCGGGGCCGCGGGTTCGGCGGCCGGACCCTCGGGCTCGGGCGCCCACTCTGCTGTCCTGACGGGGGCAACGGCGCGGGGTTTCGGCGCCATGTGCTGGTCCGGGGCCTCGGCTTGCGGGCTGGCAGCGCGCGGCGCCTGGCCGCGATGCGGCTTGCGTTCGCGCGCGGGCGCGGCGTCGAAGACCGGCTCGCCCTCCAGCCGGCGCATGGTCAGGCCGGGTTCCAGCTCGATGCTCTCGCCGAAATTCGGCGCGGCGGCGGTGGCGATCTGCACGAAACTGTGTTCGGTCTTGACGCGGATGGCGCCGATGGCATCGCGGGTGATGCCGCCCGCCTCGCAGATCTTGGGCAAAAGCCAGCGCGCCTCGGCCCGGCCGGCATGGCCGACCGACAGGACGAACCAGGTGGCGGGCCCGAATTCCCCACGTTCGCGCGGGGCGGTGGGGGCGGTGGGTGCGGTATTTTCCGACAGTTCCTCGGGCGCCGGGCGCCCCTCGCGCCACAACCGCACGAAGGCCGCGGCCAGATGCGCCGGCCCGAAGCGGTCCAGCAGCTCGCCGGCCAGCGCGGCCTCTTCGCCCGCTGCCTCGGTCAGCAGCGGATGGTCGAACAGGCGCTGGTCGTCGCGGGCCTGCACCTCGTCGGCCGAGGGCGCCTTGCCCCATTCCGCCACCAGCTTCGCGCGCTGCAGCAGCCGCTGCGCGCGCTTGAATTCCGCGCCCGGCACGATCAGCACCGAGGTGCCCTTGGCCCCCGCCCGGCCGGTCCGCCCCGAGCGGTGCAGCAGTGTCTCGGGGTTGGTGGGCAGATCGGCATGGATCACCAGTTCCAGCCCCGGCAGGTCGATGCCGCGCGCCGCCACGTCGGTGGCGATGCAGACCCGCGCCCGCCCGTCGCGCAGCGCCTGCAGCGCATGGCTGCGTTCCTGCTGGCTGAGCTCACCCGAAAGCGCCACCACCTTGAAGCCGCGGTTGCCCATGCGCGCCAGCAGGTGGTTCACATTGGCGCGCGTCTTGCAGAAGATGATCGCGCGCTCGGCCTCGTAAAAGCGCAGGGTGTTGAAGATCGCATGTTCGCGGTCGCGGGTGCTGACCGACAGGGCGCGATATTCGATGTCGCCGTGCTGGCGCGCCTCGCCCATGGCCGAGATGCGCAGCGCGTCCTGCTGGAAATCCTTGGCCAGGGCCTCGATCGCCGGCGGCACGGTGGCGGAAAACATCAGCGTGCGCCGATCCGCGGGCGCGGCGCCAAGGATGAATTCCAGATCCTCGCGAAAGCCCAGATCCAGCATCTCGTCGGCCTCGTCCAGCACCGCGGCGCGCAACCCGCTCAGATCCAGCGAGCCGCGCTCGATATGGTCGCGCAGCCGGCCGGGGGTGCCGACGACGATATGGGCGCCGCGCTCCAGCGCCCGGCGTTCGTTGCGATAGTCCATGCCGCCGACGCAGGTGGCGATCTGCGCCCCGGCATTGCCGTAAAGCCAGGCCAGTTCGCGCGCCACCTGCAGCGCCAGTTCGCGCGTGGGCGCGATGGCCAGCGCCAGCGGCTGACCGGCCGGCGCCAGCGCGTCATCCGCCAGGATGTCAAAGCCCATGGCAAGGCCAAAGGCCACCGTCTTGCCCGAGCCGGTCTGCGCCGACACCAGCAGGTCGCGGCCCCGCGCCTCGGGGGCCAGCACCGCCTGCTGCACGGTGGTGAGGCTGGCATAGCCCCGGGCCGCCAGCGCCGCGCCGAGCGGCGCGGAAATCTCGTGTTCAGTCATCATCTTCGCCAGAAAAGGGGGATGCGCGGCATCCGGTGAATGGCACCATTCCCCTTTGCGGCCGGACCCTCCCATGGTCCGCCGGCCCGGAATTCGGAGCCAAAGGCCGCGCTTTATCGCAGCCTGGCGCGCAAGTCAAAGCCGAATCATGCCTGCTCCCCATGACCAAGTTGGCGGCGGATCTCGGCCAGAAACAGCTGCAGCGCCGGCACCGGGTCGTGCCGATGATAGAC
This sequence comes from Paracoccus sp. (in: a-proteobacteria), assembly GCF_039808215.1. Classification (GTDB taxonomy): domain Bacteria; phylum Pseudomonadota; class Alphaproteobacteria; order Rhodobacterales; family Rhodobacteraceae; genus Paracoccus. The sequence goes on along the minus strand of NZ_JBDHSP010000002.1, from coordinate 47,314 downwards.
AATATGCACCTCCGAGACCGGCGGATCGGGGCGCAGCGGCACAAAGCTCAGCGGCCCCGAGGTCAGCCGGGCAATGCCCGCCGGCACGATGCTGACGCCGAAACCCGCCACGATCAGGCTGGGGATGGACTGCGCATCCACCACCTGCTGCGACAGGCGCGGCTGATAGCCCGAGGCGACGATGCAGGCCATGACATAGGCGGCAAAATCCGAGCTGTCGGGGCGCAGCACCACATGCCGGTCGTCGCGCAGATCGCCCAGCGAGACGCAGCTGCGTCCCGCCAGCCGGTGATCGTCGCGCAAGAGCGCCACCATTTCCTCGCGCCAGCCGTATTCATGCGCCAGGTCCGGGTCGCGGGGCACCGAGCGGTTGAAGCTGACATCGGTGCGCCGGCTCAGCACCTCGTTCAGCTGGTTGGTCGGGGACTGTTCGTGCAGGCGCAGGGTGATGCGCGGATGCGCCCGGGAAAAGGCGGCCAGCAGTTCCGACAGGCCGCCGCGCAGGATGGATCCGGTGGCGCCGATCTCAAGCACCCCGTCCTGCCCCTGCTGCAGCTCGCGCAGATCCTGCAGGCTGCGTTCATACTGGTCCAGCATGTTGCGGGCGCGGCGGCGAAACAGCTCGCCCGCCGCGGTCAGCGCCACCTTGCGGCTGGTGCGGCTGATCAGCTCGGCGCCCAGTTCCCGTTCAAGCGTCTGTATCTGCGTGCTGAGCGGGGGCTGCGACATGTGCAGCCGCCGGGCGGCGCGGGTAAAGTTCAGCTCCTCGGCCAGGGCCAGAAAGCAGCGCAGCTGACGTATTCTCATAGCTCTAGCCTATTGATCACCGTTGAATTCATATTAGACACGCGCAGAAATTTGCCCAAGACTTTTGCCAGAGCGGGAAGTCCGCTCGCCGCGGTTGCAACGCACCCGACCGGCGAGAGGCACCCGGTTTCCGTCAAGGGGAGGAACGGAAGATATGCCGAAATGGTCAAGGTCCCTGTTCGGGCAGGTTTGCGTGGCGCTGGTGCTGGGAATTGCCGCCGGTTTCCTGATGCCGGAGTTCGCCGCAAAGATGAAACCTCTGGGCGACGGCTTCATCAAGCTGATCAAGATGCTGATCCCGGTCATCGTCTTTTGCGTCGTCGTGCATGGCATCGCCGGTGCGGGCGACCTGAAGAAGGTCGGCCGCGTCGGCATGCGCGCCATCATCTATTTCGAGATCGTCACCACCATCGCGCTGATCCTCGGCATCGCCGTGGCCTATCTGTTCGGCCCCGGCCATGGGATGAACATCGACCCATCGACGCTGGATGCCTCGGCGCTGTCGGCCTATGTCGAGCGCGCGCATGAGGTCAGCAGCGGCGGCACCGTCGAATTCCTGATGAAGCTGATCCCGGCCACCATGATCAGCGGCTTTGCCACCGGCGACATCCTGCAGGTGCTGCTGGTCTCGGTCCTGTTCGGCTGCGCGCTGTCGCTGGTCGGGGAACGCGGCAAGCCGCTGTTGCACATGATCGAGCTGACCGGCGATGTCACCTTCCGGATCATGGGTTTCATCGTGCGCCTGGCGCCGCTGGGCGTGTTCGGGGCGATCGCCTTCACTACCGGCAAATACGGCGTCGGTTCGCTGGCGCAGCTGGGCTATCTGGTGGTGCTGTTCTATGCCACCATTGTCGTCTTCGTCTTCGTGGTGCTGGGCACGATCCTGCGGCTGGCGGGGTTCAGTATCCTGAAGCTGCTGCGCTATCTGCGCACCGAGGTCGGCATCGTCGCCGGCACGGCCAGCAGCGACGCGGTGCTGCCCCAGACCATGCGCAAGCTGGAACATCTGGGTATCAAGGATTCGACCGTGGGCCTGGTGATCCCGACGGGCTATTCCTTCAACCTCGACGCCTTCTCGATCTATCTGACGCTGGCGGCGGTGTTCATTGCCCAGGCGACCAACACGCCGCTGGCGACCATGGATCTGCTGGCGATCCTGGGCGTGGCGCTGATCACCTCGAAAGGGGCGCATGGCGTGCCCGGCTCGGCCATCGTCATCCTGGCGGCGACGCTGTCGGCGATCCCGGCGATTCCGGCCATCGGTCTGGTGCTGGTGCTTTCGGTGGACTGGTTCATGGGCATTGCCCGGGCGCTTGGCAACTATCTGGGCAATTGCGTGGCCACCGTGGTCATCGCGACCTGGGTGGGCGACATCGACCGCGACCGCGCCCGCCGCATCCTGGACGGAGAGGAAATGGCGGTGCCCGACACGCTGACCGAGGTTGCGACCCAGCCGGGCTGAGACCCCGCCGGCGTCAGGCCAAGCGGCGCGCCTGGGCCTGCGCCACCGCCGAGCAGACCAGAAGCTGGCTCATGTGAAAGACCATCACCGGCAGCACGGTCACCCCGACCGTCGCTGCCGGAAAGATCGCCGCGGCGATGGGCAGGCCGCTGGCCAGGCTTTTCGTCGAGCCGCAGAAGAACAGCACTGCCCGGTCCGGCGCCGGCAGGCGCAGCAGCCGCCCGGCCGCGCTGATCATGCCCATGGCCAGCGCCAGAAACAGCAGCACCGACAACAGGCACAGCACCAGGCTGGGGGTCGGGATCGCCGACCAGATGCCGGCCACGGTGCCGGCGCCGAAGGCGGAATAGACGATCAGCAGGATGGCGCCGCGATCGACCAGCATGGTCAGGACCCTGTGGCGCTGCACGAAGCCGCCGATCCAGGGCCGCAGCAGCTGGCCCAGCACGAAGGGCAGCAGGATCTGCAACGCCACCCGCTGCACCGCGTCCAGGCTGACGCTGCCGCCCTCCTGGTTCAGGATGCGCGCCACCAGCAGCGGCGTCAGCCCGACGCCGACGATATTGGACAGCGAGGCGGCGCAGATCGCCGCCGGCACATTGCCCCCGGCCATCGAGGTGAAGGCGATCGAGCTTTGCACCGTCGAGGGCAGCACCGCCAGAAACAGCAACCCCAGCGTCAGCTCGGGGCCCAGCAACCCGCCCAGGGCCGCGGCCAGCGCCATGCCAAGCAGCGGAAACAGCAGATAGGTGGCGCCGAAGGTCAGGCCCTGCAGGCGCCAGTTCAGCAGCCCCGCCCGCACCGAGGCCGCATCCAGCTTGGCGCCATAGAGAAAGAACAGCAGCGTCACGCCCCAGAAGGTCAGCCCGGACAGCACCCCGGCGGCGGCGCCGCGCATGGGCAGCACCAGCCCCAGCCCCACCATGGCCAGCAGCAGCAGCATGTAGGTGTCGATGCCGATACGCCGCAATGCCTTCATGCCCGTCCCCCTTTGCCACCATGGCCTTGTCATACACATCCCGATCGGGCACAAGCGCCTCAGCCCGTGGCCGCGCGAAATCGGCAGCCCGCCTGCCCGCCGGACACCCGCAGCAGCAAGGATTGACGGCAGATTTGCCAGAACATGACATGGCGCAGACGCCCCTTGCGCATGTCGATCAGGAACAGACCGATGCCCCGCAACACCCCCGATACCCCGCAGGACACCCAGGCGCCGCGCCCGGCCTTTGCCGACTGGCTGTCTCGTACCAACGATGTCACCTCGTTCTTTCTGGCAGCGCGGCAGAACCCCGACCTGATCAACCTGGCCGGCGGCCTGCCCGAGCCCGGGACCTGGCCGGTCGCCGACCTGGCCGAGCTGGCCGCCGCGGCGATCCGCGAACATCCCGAGGAAACCCTGGGCTATGGCCCGATCCCCGGCCTGCCGGCGCTGCGCGACCTGATCGCGGCGCGCTATTCGACCGGGGCGCTGCAGCTGACGCGCGACAACGTGCTGATCACCACCGGCGGCATGCAGGCGCTGGAACTGGTTGGCAAGGTGCTGCTCGAGCCGGGCGGGATCATCGCCACGCAAAGCCCGGCCTATCTGGGGGCGCTGGACGCCTGGCTGCCGCATGGCCCGGTCTATCGCCCGATGCGGCCCGGCGCCAACGATTATGACCCGCGCCGGGCGCTGGAGGGCGCGCAATTCGCCTATATGGTGCCGAATTTCTCGAACCCCAGCGGGCGGCTGGTGACCCTGGCAGAACGTCACGAACTGGTCGAGGCCGCGCATGCCACCGGCACCTGGATGATCGAGGACGACCCTTACGGCGTGCTTTATTACGACGACGCGCCGCTGCCGCGCATGCTCGAGATCTCGGCCGCCGCGCGTCCGGGCCCCTATGACGGGCCGGTGATCTACATGGGCTCGCTGTCCAAGGAACTGACCCCGGGGCTGCGCATCGGCTGGATCATCGCGGCGCCGGCGATGATCCGGGCGCTGGCCACCGCCAAGCAGGGCTCGGACATGTGCACCAGCGGGCTGACGCAGATGCTGGCGCTTGGCGCCTTTCGCCAGCAGCTGACCGAACGCATCCGCCCGCTGGTGCTTGACACCTATCGCGCGCGCCGCGACGCGCTGTGCCGGGCGATGGAACAGCATCTGGCCGATGTGCTGGACTGGCAGGTGCCCTCGGGCGGCATGTTCGTCTGGGCGACGGCGCGCGAGGCGCGGCTGGATACCGACCTGCTGCTGCACCGCGGGCTGGCGCATGGCGTCTGCATCTCGCCCTCGAGCGTCTTCGACCCCGAACGCAAGGACCGCCGCTCGATCCGGCTGAACTTTACCCTGAACCCGCCCGGGCGGCTGGAGGAGGGCGTGCGCCGGCTGTCGGCGGCGATCCGCGCCATGCTGGCCGAAATGGACGCGCCATGAGCCCGCGGCTGCATCCGCGCCCGGGCGATGAGATTCCCGGCCCGCTGCTGGCGCGCTGGCGGCGCATCCCGGTCGCCGTGGTCGCCGATCTTGCGCCGGCGCAGCAGATCGATCCGGCGATCCGGCCGCTGCTGCCGCCCGACCGGCAGCCGGCGCTGTTCGGCCGCGCGCTGACCGTGCGCTGCGCGCCGCCCGATTTCGGCGCCGTGCTGCAGGCCGTGGGCAACGTCCGCCCGGGCGAGGTGCTGGTCATCGCCGCCGGCGGCCATGCCGGGCATGCGATGATCGGCGACGTGCTGGGCGGGCATCTGCACCGGCAGGGCGCGGCGGGCGTGGTCTGCGACGGCATGGTGCGCGACGTGACCGGGCTGGCCGCCATGCCCGGGCTTTCGGTCTATGCCCGCGGCACCAATCCGCGCGGCCCGACCGGCATCCGCCAGGGCGAGGTGAACGCCCCCGTCACGCTGGGCGGCTGCACGATCGCGCCGGGCGATCTGGTGCTGGGCGATGCCGACGGCCTGGCGGTGCTGCCGGTGGCCATGCTGGCCGGGCTGATCGAGGCCGCCGAGGCCAAGCTTGCGCTTGAGGCCGTCTGGACGCAGCGCCTGATCCGCGGCGACCGCATCGAGGACATCTTCGGCCCGGTCTGAGCCGCGCGCCCTGTTGGTCCTTGACAGCCGGCCGTGCCCTGCGGCAAGGCGGGCAAGCTACGGTTCCGGCCTGTCCGGATGAAAAGGGAACGCCGGCGCCGCTTGCGGCAGGCCGGGGCTGCCCCCGCAACTGTATGCGGCGAGCGACGGCAGAGACCGCCACTGGGCCCCGGCCCGGGAAGGCTGCCCGAGCGCTGACCCGCAGAGCCAGGAGACCTGCCGCAGCGATCACCCATTTCCGGCGCGGGGGGCGTCCGGAAAGCGGCCATCCCGCAGAGGTGAGCGTCACCGCCTTGCGGCCGGGCCCCGCCCTGCGTCGCGGGCATCCGCGAACTGCGGGCGCCGCCCGCGCTGGAAAGGCCCTGGAATGTCCCGCACCCGCCTTGCCCTGCTGGCCGCATCCGCCGCCATGCTGCCCGCCACGCTGCCCGTCCTCGCCACCGCGCAGGAAACTCTCCGCCTCGACGAGATCGTGATCTCGGCCGGGCTCTCGCCGATGGCCGAAAGCGCCTATGGCCGCGCCGTCACCGTGCTGAGTGCCGACGAGATGCGCGAACGCGGCCATGTCACCGTCGAGCAGGCGCTGCGCGACGTGCCCGGCCTGTCCATGACCTCGACCGGCGAGACGATGACCAAGCTGCGCATGCGCGGCAGCGAATCCAGCCATGTGCTGGTGCTGATCGACGGCGTCGAGGCCAACAGCCCCAATGGCGGCGATTACACATTCGCCGGCATGCTGACCGAGGACATCGCGCGCATCGAGGTGCTGCGCGGTCCGCAATCGGCCATCCACGGCGCCAATGCCGCCGCCGGCGTGGTGGCGATCACCACCCGCCGCGCGGCCGAACAGGGGCTGCATTACGGCGGCGCGCTGGAACTGGGCGGGCTTGGCACCCGCGCCGCCAGCGCCTTCGTCACCGCCCGGGGCAGCCGCGGCGCGATCAGCCTCTCGGCCGCCACCCGGCGCAGCGACGGCGAGGATGCCTCGCGCACGCCCGGCGGCGATACAGAGTTCAACGACCGCGATGTGCTGACGCTGTCCGGCTCGTATGAGTTGAGCGATGTTGCCCGCGCGGGTTTCACCCTGCGGCGCAGCTGGCAGGACTACGGCTATGACACCAATTCCTGGGTGCCGGTGGCCAGCCCGGACGATTACGTGGTGGACGCGCCGCTGACCGCCAGGCGCGACGAGACCTATGGCTCGCTCTGGCTCGAGGCCGAGGCGCTGGACGGCCGGCTGCTGAACCGCCTGGTGCTGAGCGGCATGAACCAGGACACGCGGCACGCCGACGCCGGCCGTCCCACCGCCGATGACGGCGCGCGGCTGCGCGACGCCAGATTTGTCGCCAGCTGGGCACTGGATGGCGGCAAGGCCCGCGATGCCGCGCAAAAGCTGAACCTGGCCTTCGGCCGCAAGCGCGAGAGCTACCGCTCGAGCTTTGCCCCGGGCGGGGACTATGCCCGCGACACCGATTCCGTGGCGCTGGAATATCAGGGCCGCTTCGATAATGGCCTTGGCCTGCAGCTTGGCATCCGCCGCGACCTGAACGAGGTGTTCCGCGACGCGACCTCATGGAGCGTCGCCGGCGCCTGGCAGCTGCCCGACCGCGACCTGACCCTGCGCGCCGCCGTCGGCCGCGCCGTGGTCAACCCCGACATGTTCCAGCAGTTCGGCTTCATCCCCGGCAGCTATCGCGGCAACCCGGACCTGGGTCCGGAAACCAGCCTCGGCTATGAGATCGGCGCCGACTGGGGCTTTGCCCAGGGCCGCGGCCTGCTGGGCGCCACGCTGTTCACCAGCCGGGTCGAGGACATGATCTCGGGCTATGGCCCGACCTCGGTCAATATCGACGGCACCAGCACCCGCAAGGGCGTCGAGCTCAGCCTTGACTATGAGGCCAGCGACTGGCTGCGCCTTGGCGCGGTCTATACCTACGTCAGCGCCCGCGAGGCCGGGGGCGCGCCGGTCGTCCGCCAGCCCCGTCACCAGCTGGGCCTGCGCGCCCGCGCCAGCTTTGCCGAGGGCCGCGGCCTGGTCAGCGCCGACCTGCGCCATGTCGCCGGCAGCCATGACCAGGAATGGTTCAACACCGCCTGGCCCGACCAGCCCGCCACCACGGAACTGCCCGATTTCACCTCGGTGAACCTGGCGGCGCAATACGATCTGACCGACAGCGTGGCGCTGACCGGACGGGTAGTGAACCTGTTCGACAAGGATTACTATGAGGCTTGGGGCTATTACGGCCAGGGCCGCACCATCTATGCCGGGCTTTCGGCGAAATGGTAAGGGCGCTTGCCCTTGCCCTTGCGCTGGTGGCGGGGCTGGCCCATGCCGGCACGGCCGCGCCGCCGCGCCGGGTGCTGTCGATGAACCTGTGCACCGACCAGCTGGCGATGCTGCTGGCGGCGCCGGGGCAGCTGGTCTCGGTCTCGTGGCTGGCGCAGGACCCGCTCTCCTCCTCCATGGTCGCGCAGGCCCGCCGCCTGCCCGCCAATCACGCCAGCGCCGAGGAGGTGTTCCTGACCCGCCCGGACCTGGTGCTGGCCGGCGCCTGGACGGCGCCCGAGACGCTGCGCCTGCTGCGGCATCTGGGCGTGCCGGTGGCGGTGTTCCCGATCGAAAGCGACATCGCCGGCATCCGCGCCAATATCACCCGCATGGGCGATGTGCTGGGCCGCGAGGCGCAGGCAAGCGCGCTGCTGGCGGAATTCGACGCCGATCTGGCGGCGCTGCATGACGCGGCGCCGGGGCCACGCCCGCGAGCGGCACTTTACGCCGCCAACGGCTACAGTTCCGGCAGCGACAGTCTGGGCGGGCAGATCATCGCGCTGGCCGGATTCGACAATCTGGCCGACGAGATGGGCATCCGCGGCACCGGCAATATCGCGCTGGAGCAGTTGCTGCTGGCGCGGCCGGATCTGGTCATCCGCGACCGCCCCGCCCGCGGCCATTCCCGGGCCGAGGACCTGCTGGACCACCCCGGCTTGCAGGCCCTGGCGCAATCGGGGACGCAGATGCTGAGCGCCGGCCCGGAATGGGTCTGCGGCACGCCGCATGTTCTGCACGCCGTGGCGGAATTGCGCGCCGCCCGGCTGCGCCAGGAGCCCGAACCATGAACCGCGGCCGGCCCTGGCTGTTTCCGGCCCTGGCACTCTTGGTCGCGGCGCTGTTTCTGGGCTCGCTGCTGACCGGGCCGGCGCGCATCGGCGCCGGCGAAAGCCTGGCCGCGCTGTTTTCCGGCGGGCAGGACATGCTGGCGCTGGTCATGCGCGAAATCCGCCTGCCGCGCGCCATCCTCGGCCTGCTGGTCGGGGCGGCGCTTGGCATGTCGGGGGCGGCGCTGCAGGGGTTCTTGCGCAACCCGCTGGCCGAGCCGGGGCTGATCGGCACCAGCGCCTCGGCCGCGCTGGGGGCGGTGCTGGCGATCCATGGCGGGCTGGCGGCGGTCTGGGCGCCGGGCCTGCCGCTGGCGGCGCTGGCCGGGGCGCTGGTCTCGGTGGCGCTGGTCGCGGCGCTGGCCGGGCCGCGCGGCGGCGCGCTGGCGCTGATCCTCGCCGGCATCGCGATCGGCGCCCTGGCCGGGGCGGCGACCTCGCTGGTGCTGAACCTGTCGCCCAATCCTTTTGCCGCCAGCGAGATCATGTTCTGGATGATGGGCTCGCTGGCGGACCGCTCGATGCTGCATGTCTGGATCGCCGCGCCCTGCATCGCGCTTGGGGCGCTCATGCTGTGGCCGACGCGCCGCGCGCTTGAGGTGCTGACGCTCGGCGAGGATGCGGCCGCCACCAGCGGCATCCATCTGGGCCGGCTGCGGCTGCTGCTGGTGCTGGGCATCGCGGCGATGATCGGCGGCGCCACCGCGGTCGCCGGCGCCATCGGCTTTGTCGGGCTGGTGGTGCCGCATGTGCTGCGCCGCGCCGTGGGCGCGAGCCCGGCGCGGCTGCTGCCGGCCTCGGCGCTGGGGGGGGCGGCGGTGGTACTGGCCGCCGACATCGCCGTGCGCCTCTTGATGCCCGAACGCGACCTGAAACTGGGGGTACTGACGGCACTGGTCGGCGCGCCCTTCTTTCTGCATCTGGTGCTGCGAACCAGAAGGGAGGGGCTGTGATCCGGCTGGAACTTTCTGCCCTCAGCCTTTCACGCGATGGCCGCGAGGTGCTGTCGGGCATCGACCTCAGCATCCGTGCCGGCGAATGCGTGGGCCTGCTGGGGCCGAACGGCGCCGGCAAGACCACGCTTCTGCGCGCGGCGCTGGGGCTTTTGCAGGCGCGGGGCCATTCATCGCTGGCCATGCTGCCGGTGGCCGCGCGGGCGCGGGCCGCCGCCTTCATGCCGCAGGGGCGCGAGATCGCCTGGCCGATGCCGGTCGAGGCGGTGGTGGCGCTTGGCCGCGTCAGCCATCCCGCCGCCGCCCGCCCCGGCGACCGCGCCGCCATCGACCGCGCCATCGCCGCGCTGGGGCTGCAGGACCTGCGCCACCGCAGCGCCACCTCGCTTTCCGGGGGCGAGCAGGCGCGGGTGCTGCTGGCACGCGCGCTGGCACAAGAGGCGCCGCTGCTGATCGCGGACGAGCCGATCTCGGGCCTCGATCCGGCGGCGCAGATCGCCACCATGCGGATGTTCCGGCAGCTGGCGGATCAGGGCGGCGCGGTGCTGGCGTCGCTGCACAATCTCGGGCTGGCAGCGCGCCATTGCACACGGCTCTTGCTGCTGCACCGAGGCCGCATCGCCGCCGACGGCCCGCCCGAGGCGGTGCTGACCGCCGAGAATCTGGCGCAGGTCTTTGGCATCACCGCGCATCTGGCGCGCGGGCCGCAGGGGCTGATCTTTCAGCCGCTGGACCGGCTGGATCAGGCGTAACGGCGCCACGGTCCTGTGGCATCACGCCCACAGTCGCTAGACTTGTCTGTAAGGCGAACTTGCCGGGACTCGGCAATGGTCACATTCTGTTCCCATGAACGATCACGAAGGGACAGTCGCGATGAAGGACATCGTCACCCTGGACAGCCGAAAGGGAACCCTCGCCACCGGCGAATACGAGGTCGTCGGCGACATCATCCGCGTCTCCTACGCCGGACATGAACGCGTCGTGCGCATCGACGGTGCGCCGGTGGCGCATCTGGCGCAGGCACTGCTGCGCGACCTCTGGCTGGAATAGCGCCGCGGCGCCGGGCGGGGTCCGGCACCGCTTTGCCATCGCGGTTGGGATGCGGGTCCCTGCCGATGCCGCGGCCCCATGGCCGGGCAGGAAAAAATCCGCGCCGGGGGTAAACTTGCCCGCGCGGCCGTGCTAGTCATCCGGCAGCACCGAGAGCAGCCGACAAAGAGTCCCGCCATGCCCGCATACCGTTCCCGCACCTCCACCCATGGCCGCAACATGGCCGGGGCCCGTGGCCTCTGGCGCGCCACCGGGGTCAAGAACAGCGATTTCGGCAAGCCGATCATCGCCATCGTGAACAGCTTCACCCAGTTCGTGCCCGGGCATGTGCATCTGAAGGACCTGGGCCAGCTGGTCGCGCGCGAGGTCGAGGCTGCGGGCGGCATCGCCAAGGAATTCAACACCATCGCCGTCGATGACGGCATCGCCATGGGCCATGACGGAATGCTGTATTCCCTGCCCTCGCGCGAGCTGATCGCCGATTCGGTCGAATACATGGTGAATGCGCATTGCGCCGATGCCATGGTCTGCATCTCGAACTGCGACAAGATCACCCCCGGCATGCTGATGGCGGCAATGCGGCTGAACATCCCCTCGGTCTTTGTCTCGGGCGGGCCGATGGAGGCCGGCAAGGTCACGCTGGGCGACGGCCGCAAGGTGACGCTGGATCTGGTCGATGCCATGGTGGCGGCGGCCGACGATGCCGTCTCGGACGAGGATCTGGCCGCGATCGAGCAGAACGCCTGCCCGACCTGCGGCTCCTGCTCGGGCATGTTCACTGCCAATTCGATGAACTGCCTGACCGAGGCGCTGGGGCTGTCGCTGCCCGGCAACGGCACCACCCTGGCCACCCACGCCCTGCGCAAGGAGCTGTTCCTCGAGGCCGGGCGGCGCGTGGTCGATCTGTGCCGGCGCCATTACGAACAGGACGACGCCTCGGTGCTGCCGCGTTCCATCGCCACGAAACCGGCATTCGAGAACGCCATGGCGCTGGACATCGCCATGGGCGGCTCGACCAACACCGTGCTGCACATCCTGGCGGCGGCGCAGGAAGGTGGCGTCGATTTCACCATGGACGACATCGACGCGCTGTCGCGGCGTGTGCCCTGCCTGTGCAAGGTCGCGCCGAACATCGCCGATGTGCATATCGAGGACGTGCACCGTGCCGGCGGCATCATGGGCATCCTGGGAGAGCTGGACCGCGCCGGGCTGATCCACCGCGACTGCCCGACCGTGCATGCGCCGACGCTGGGCGAGGCCATCGACCAATGGGACGTGGCCCGGACCAACAACCCGGCGGCGCAGGCGCTGTTTCTGGCCGCACCGGGCGGGGTGCCGACGCAGGTGGCGTTCAGCCAGTCCTCGACCTGGCCGGCGCTGGACACGGACCGCAGGGGCGGCATCATCCGCTCGGCCGCGGCGCCGTTCTCGCAAGATGGCGGGCTGGCGGTGCTGAAAGGCAATATCGCGCGCGATGGCTGCATCGTGAAGACGGCCGGCGTCGATGCCTCGATCCTGGTCTTTGCCGGCACGGCCAAGGTCTATGAAAGCCAGGATGCGGCGGTGTCGGGCATCCTGACCGGCAAGGTCAAGGCGGGCGATGTCGTCGTCATCCGCTATGAAGGACCCAGGGGCGGGCCGGGCATGCAGGAAATGCTCTATCCGACCAGCTATCTGAAATCCAAGGGCCTGGGCAAGGCCTGCGCGCTGATCACCGACGGGCGCTTTTCCGGCGGCACCTCGGGGCTGTCCATCGGCCATGTCAGCCCCGAGGCGGCGGCGGGCGGCGCCATCGGCCTGGTGCGCGACGGCGACCGCATCGAGATCGACATCCCGAACCGCTCGATCCATCTGGCGGTCAGCGAGGCGGACCTGGCGCAGCGCCGCACCGAACAGGATTCCACGGGCTGGACGCCGGCAGCACCGCGCCAGCGCCAGGTCTCGCCGGCGCTGAAGGTCTATGCGCAATTCGCCGCCTCGGCCGACAAGGGCGCGGTGCGGGTGCTGCCGCAATAGGGGCCGGCGCCCTGCTCGGCCCGGTCAGGCGCCGGGCTCGGGCAGCAGCGCTTGCAGCACCGGATCGGCCAACCTGGCCGGGATCGTGCCGGCCATGCGGCCACGATCCCGGCAGAGCCGCGTGACGATGAAAGCCTCGGCCGTAGCGGCGTCGCCGCGGTCCAGCAGCAGCGCCGCGCTCAGCGAGAGCGCGCTGTCCTCGACGAAGCCGCGTGCCTCGGGCTCGGTGGCGCCGGCCTGCCAGCGTGCCTGCCAGGCGGTCAGGGCCGCGTCATAGGCCGCATCCATGCCCCGCGCCGTGGCAAGGCGCGCCGCCAGCGCCTCGGCCGCCAGCAGCTCGCGCACGAGGGTGCTCAGCGCGTCCAGACAGATGACATTGCCCGACCCCTCCCAGATGCCGTTCAGCGGCGCCTCGCGATAGAGCATGGGCAGCGGCGTGTCCTCGACATAGCCCATGCCGCCCAGCATCTCCATCGCCTCGCAGACGACCAGCGGGCACAGCTTGTTGGCCATGTGTTTGACCAGCGCCACGCCGATGCGGGCAAAGGCGCGATCCTCGGGGCGAGTGCCGTCGAAGGCCTGGGCCGCGCCCAGCCCAAGCACCAGGCTGCCCAGCCAGTCCAGCGCCAGATCGGCCAGAACCGCGCGCATCAGCGGCTGGTCGATCGGCCGGCGCTGGAAGGCGCGGCGATGGACCAGCCAGCGCCGCGCGCATCAGCCCGGCCGGAGCGATGGCGGTATCCAGCCGCGTGTGATGCACCATCTCCAGGATGGTGGCAATGCCGCGGCCCGCCTCGCCCAGCTGCCATGCGAAAGCGCGCTGGTATTCGATCTTGGCCGAGGCATTGGCGCGATTGCCCAGCTTGTCCTTGAGGCGCTGGATGCGCACTCCGTTGCGTTCCCCCTCAAGCCAGCGCGGCACCAGAAAGCGGCGCAGCCCGGCATCGTCGCGCCAGAAGTCGCGGTCGCCGGGATCGGGCGGCTGGTTCTCGACCCGGTGCGTACCCAGGTCGGCGGTCGGTTGCAGCCCTGTCATCGGATGGCCTCCTTGGCCCAGCCTCTGCCATCTGCGGCCCCGCACGAAGCCCCGTCAACCCACCAGGGCGACAATTCAGCTGGCCTGTGCCAGCGGCAAGGCAAACTGGATTGCCCCTGCGGGACAGGTGCGTATAGCCTCGCCGGATCGTTGCGAACCATCCGCCGCGGGCGCGGCCCGCAGTCTTGGCAAAGGAAAACCGGGCATGAAGCAGGTCGTCATCATCGGCGCAGGGATCATCGGCGGCGCCATCGCCCATGAGATGGCGAAGGCCGGCTGGCCGGTCACGGTGATCGACAAGGCCCCCGAGGCCGGCTATGGCTCGACCTCGAATTCCTCGGCGGTGATCCGCATCAACTATTCCGTGCCCGAGACCTGCGCCATGGCGCTGGAGGGCTGGACCTATTGGCGCGACTGGGCGGCCTATGTCGACCTGCCGGCGGATCGGCCGCTGGCGACCTACCGGGAAACCGGCTCGCTGGTGATCTATTCCGGCGAAGGGGCGGCGATGGCCAAGGTCACCGACACCATGGACCGCATCGGCGCCCGCTATGAACGCGTCCCGCCCGAGGGCATCCGCAAATACCTGCCCGAGGCCGACCTGCATTCCTATGCCCCGGCCAAGCGCCTCGACCATCCCGATTTCGGCGAGCCGAATGAGGAACTGGTGGGCGGCGCGGTGTTCTTTCCCCAGGCGGGCTATGTCAGCGATCCGAAACTGGCGGCGCAGAACCTGCAATGGGCGGCCGAACGCGCCGGCGCGCGCTTTCGCTTTCGCAGCAAGATCGCGGCGATCGAGGCCGAGGCCGGGCGCGTCTGCGGCGTCAGGCTGGACGATGGCAGCCTGCTGCCCGCCGACATCGTGGTGAATGCCGGCGGGCCCTGGTCGGCGGGGCTGAACCGCATGGCCGGGGTCACCGGCGACATGACCATCCGCACCCGCGCCAACCGGCAGGAGGTCGCCTATATCCCGGGCCCGGCGAACATGGACTTTCGCCGGGACGGCATCGTGATCGCCGATCTGGATGCCGAGTTCTATGCCCGTCCCGATCCGGTCGGCATCTGCCTCGGCTCGACCGATCCGGCCTGCGACGACCATGAATGGGTCGAGGACCCCGATGCGGTGGACACGCGCTTTACCGACCAGTGGACCACCATCGTCATGCGCGGCGCCATGCGCCTGCCGGAAATGCGCATTCCGGGCCAGGCCAGCGGGCTGGTGGCGCTTTACGACACCTCGGACGACTGGCTGCCGATCTATGACCGCACCAGCCTGCCGGGGTTCTACGTCGCCTGCGGCACCTCGGGCAACCAGTTCAAGATGGCGCCGGTGGTGGGCAAGCTGATGACGCATCTGATCGCGCAGACCGAGGCCGGGCACGACCATGACGCCGCGCCGCTGCGCTTTGCGCTGGAACGGACCGGCGGCAGCATCGACCTTGCCACCTACAGCCGCAAGCGCCAGGTCAACGCCGAGTCGAGCTTTTCGGTCATGGGCTAGGCGCGGCTCGGACCGCGGCCAGCGCCGCGATGAAGGCGTCATTCTCGGTCGGGGTGGCGATGGTGACGCGCGCCCAGTCCAGATAGGGCGGCTCCTGCCAGGCCTTGACCAGTACGCCGCGGCGGCGCAGGCGCTCGGCGAAATCCGCGGCCGGGCCGGGGGTCTGGAAGAACAGGAAATTTCCCTGGCTGGGCGCGACGCTGTGGCCCTGCGCGGCCAGGGCCGCGGCGACGCGGGCGCGCTCGGCCACGGTCAGCGCCACCGTCCGCGCCAGATGCGCGCCATCCTGCAGGGCCGCCAGCGCCGCCGCCCCGGCGAATGCGTTGACCGCAAAGGGGTTTCTGGTCTTGCGCAACGCCCGCGTCAGATCGGGGCCCGAACAGATGCCATAACCGACCCGCGCCCCCGCCAGCCCGTAGGCCTTGGAAAACGTGTGCAGCGACACCCAGTCCAGCCCGGCATCCTGCATGATCCGCCCGGCGTCGAATGCCAGCGCCGGGTCCAGATATTCGCGGTAAGCCTCGTCGAAGACCAGAAGCGTGCCCCTGGGCACCGCCGCGACCAGCGCGGCAAAATCGCCTTGCGTCACCGCCGGCCCCGCCGGGTTCGAGGGCGAGGAAAAGATCAGCACCCGCGCCGGTTCCCGCAGCGCCGCCACCAGCCCGGCCAGCGGAAAAGCCCAGTCATCGCCAAAGCGGACTTTCGTAACCCTGGCGCCAAGCGCCTGCGCGCCGAATTCATGCAAGCCGAAGCTGGGACAGATGGTCACTACCCGGTCCCCCGACCGCAGGACGCAGCGATAGATCGCGCCGATCAGATCCTCGGAGCCGTTGCCGGCGATCACCCGGTCCGGATCGACGCCTTGCGCGGCGCCGATGGCGCGGCGCAGCGCCAGATCGCCCGCGTCGGGATAGCGCCAGATCCCCGCCGCCACCGCCTGCATGGCCGCCACCGCCGCGGGCGCCGGCCCCAGCGGGCTTTCGTTGCTGTCAAGCTTGGCCACGGCATCGACGCCATAGACGGCGCGGAACCGCTCCAGCGCCAGGCCGGCGTTGTAATCGGCCAGCGCCCCCACCTCGGGGCGGATCAGAGGGTCGTCCTTGTCCATGTCACCTGCCTTCACAGATCGAAAATCTTGCCGGGATTCATGATCCCCTTGGGGTCGATGGCGCGTTTCAGCCGCCGCATGAGATCCAGCGCCGGGCCGTGTTCGGCGGCCATGTAGTCCTTCTTGCCCAGGCCCACGCCATGCTCGCCGGTCGCGGTGCCGCCCATCTGCAGCGCCAGTTCGACCAGCCGCGCACTTAGCCGCCGGCCAAGCGCCGCCTCCTCGGGGTCGTCGCGGTCAAACAGCAGCACCAGATGGAAATTGCCGTCGCCGACATGGCCGATCAGCGGCGCAAGCAGCCCGGTCGCGGCGATCTCTGCGCCGATGGCCTTGATGCAATCGGGCAGGCGCGACACCGGCACGCAGACATCGGTCGAAAGCCCGGTCACGCCGGGGCGCAGGGCGCGGGTGGCGTAAAGCGCATCATGGCGGCTGCGCCACAGGCGCGCAGCATCCTCGGGGGTGGCGGCAGGTTCAAGCCGCGTGGCGCCGGCCGCCCCGGCCAGGTCCTGAAACAGCGCCATGTCATGCAGGACGGCGGGTTCCGAGCCGGTGATCTCGACCCAGAGCGTCGGGGTCTCGGGCAGGCTGGTGCGGCTGTAAGCGTTGATCGCGCGCATCTGCAGGCCGTCGGCCAGCTCGATGCGGTTCAGCCCCAGCCCGAATTGCAGCGCCTCGACCACGCAGCCGGTGGCGGCGGCCAGATCGTCAAAACTGCACAGCAGCGATTGCGCCGCGGCGGGGATGCCGAAAAGCCGCAGGGTCAGTTCGGTGATGATGCCGAGCGTGCCCTCGGCGCCGACGAAGAGATGCGTCAGGTCATAACCGGCGGCGGATTTGCGCGCCCGGCCGCCGGTGCGGATCACCTGCCCGTCCGGCAGCACCACCGTCAGCCCAAGCACCAGTTCCCGCATCGATCCATGGCGCACCGTCGTCGTCCCCGAAGCGCGCGTCGAGGCCATGCCCCCCAGCGTCGCCTGCGCCCCCAGATCGACGGGAAAGAACAGCCCGGCGGCGCGCAGTTCCTCGTTCAGGCGCTGGCGGGTCAGGCCGCATTCAACCACGCAATCCATGTCCTCGGCATGGATGGCAAGGATGCGGTCCATGCCCGACAGGTCCAGCGTGATGCCGCCCATGGGCGCCAGAACCTGCCCCTCGATCGAGGAACCGGCGCCAAAGGGGATCACCGGCGCGCCGTGGCGGTGGCAGATCGCCAGCACCCGCGACACCTCCTCGGTCGAGTTGAGCACCGCCACCGCATCGGGCGGCGCCGGGGGCAGCCAGCATTCCGCCGCGCCGTAATGGGCCAGCGCTGCGGCCTGCGTCAGCAGCCGCGCGCCCAGCAGCGGCGCCAGCTCGGCCAGCGCCGCCGTGACCGCGGGAGAGGCTGTCATGCGTTGAACCACCAGCGCTCGGAGGCGCGCGCCCCGTCCAGTTCCCAGTCATTGGCCAGCGTACCATGGCCGATCCGGTCCGAGATGCCGTCGAGGAAATCCGCCCAGAGCGGCGCCACCATGCCGCCATCCTCGGCGATCAGGCTCTGGCATTCCCAGTAAAGCGCCTTGCGTCTGGCCTCGTCCCTTTCGCCGCGCGCCGCCACCAGCGCCTTGTTGAAGGCGTCGTTGTCCCAGCTGGTCTCGTTCCAGCTGCCGATGCTTTCGCGCGAATAGGCCAGGGTCAGCATCACGTCCTCGCTGACACGGCCCGACCATTTGGTGGCAAACATCGGCCGCTTGCCCCAGATGTTGGACCAATAGCCGTCGTCGGGCTCGCGTTTGACCTCGATGCTGATGCCGGCGCGGGCGGCCTGTTCGGCATAGAGCTGCGCCATGTTGGTGGCGCCGGTAAAGGGCGCCTCGGCCACATGCAGCGGCAGCTTCAACCCGCTGGCCCCGGCCTTTTCCAGCAGCGCCTTCGCCTTGTCGGGGTCATAGACATGCTGCGGGATTTCGGGATTGTGATCGGGATAGGCCTCCGAGATCGGCTGGTCATTGGCGATCGAGCCATAGCCGGACAGGATCTTTTCCAGCACCTCCTCGCGGTCGATGGCCAGTTTCATCGCCATGCGCACGTTCACATCGGTAAACAGCGGGTCCTTGCAGTTCATGCTGAAGGCGTAATGCTGCTTGCCACGGATCTGCAGCAGTTTGACCCCCGGCATCGCCCCCAGCAGCGGCGCGGTGGCGGTATCGACCGCCGCCATGGCGTCGATCTGCCCGGTCTGCAGCGCGGTGGTGCGCGCATTCACATCGGCGATGGCATGGGTTTCCACCGCGTCGAAATGCGCGCGGCCCTCTTTCCAGTAGTTCGGAAAGCGCTTGACCAGGCTGCGCACCCCCGGCTCGAAATTCTCCAGCACATAGCCGCCGGTGCCGATGCCCTTGCCGAAATCCAGGTCGTCCGCCGGCACGATCAGCATGTTGACCAGCGCCATCAGCGCCGGAAAGCCCGAGTTCGGCGCCTTCAGGGTCACGCGCACCTCGTCGGGGGCGCTGGCCGTGATGTCGGTGATCGGCTCCATCAGCGCCTTGGCCTCGGACACGGTCTTGGGCCCGCGATGAAGATTGAGCGAGAAGACCACGTCATCGGCGGTCATGGTCTTGGCGTTGTGGAACTCGACCCCCGGACGCAGCTTGAAGGTCCATTCGGTCAGATCGGCGTTCGGCGCCCATTCCGTCGCCAGTTCCGGCACCAGCTTGCCGCCGGGTCCGACCTCGATCAGGCAGTTGCGCAACTGGTATTGCAGCTGCATCATGAAGCGCGTCTCGTTCAGCTGCGGGTCCAGGGTGTCGGCGGTGTCGAAATCCGCCACCGCGACGCGGAAGGTGCCGCCCGGGCGCGGCGTGGCCTCTTGCGCCAGCAGCGGCAGGGGGCGCAGCCCCAAGGCGGCCGCCGCCGACAGGGCCCCGGCCCCCAGCAGCAAGGAACGTCGATTGCAGGTCAGGGCCATGTCATTCTCTCCCGGTTTTCTGCCGCCGCGATCGGGGTGACCGTTGACGGGGGCGCGCGCTTATGACTGAGCTAAACGCTAGACCCGAGCCCGATAGCCGACAAATCAGTTTGCATGCCGCTCATCGCAGTTGTGCTAAACTGATCGCCAGCCAGGATGTCTTGCCATGAACCCGACCCTGCCCCCCTTGCGCGCCCTGCAGGCCTTCGAATGTTTCGGCCGGCTGGGCTCGGTCAATGCGGCGGCGCGCGCGCTGGGGGTGACGCCGGGGGCGATCAGCCAGCAACTGCGCCTGCTCGAAGAGCATGTCGGCGTGGTGCTGCTGGTCAAGGACGGGCGGCGCGCCGCGCTGACCCCGGTGGCGCGCAGCTATCACGAATTGCTGTCGCAGGGATTCAGCCGGCTGGCGCTGGCGCAGGATTACATCGTCGCGCATCGCCAAAGCGAGGAGCTGACGATTTCCGGCCTGCCGACGCTGCTGCAGAAATGGCTGAACCCGCTGCTGCCAGAGTTCCAGCAAGCCGCCGGCGAGCTGGAAATCCGCGTGCTGGCCACGCATCAGGAACCCGATCCGCATATGCTGGAACAGGCTTTTCGCCTGACCTATGGCGCGGCAGCGCGGCGCTATCTGCATGCGCGCGCCTTGTTCACCGACCAGTGCTTTCCGGTCTGTTCGCCCGATTTCCTGCGCCGCCACCCCGAGGCGCGCGATCCTGCCGGCCTTGCCCGCCTGCCGCTGATCGGCATCGACTGGGGCACTGGCTATACCACCGAGCCCGACTGGCGCGACTGGTTTGCCGCCCGGGGCCTGGGCGATCTGGCCGCCATCCGCCCGGTCGCCGTGCATTCGCTGTCGGGCATGGCGATCGAGGCCGCCGAGGCCGGACAGGGCGCGGTACTGGCGCAGGGGTCGTTCGTGGAGACCCCGCTGCGCACGGGGCAGCTGGTGCGGCTCTCGCCGGCCAGCCTGCAGATGCCCGATCCCTATTTCGTCTGCTGGGGCCCGGCGACGCTGGACCGGCCGGCGGCGCGCGATTTCCTGAACTGGCTTGTGCGCATCTGCAAGCCGCTGCGCAACGCAACGCTTCAGAACAACTAAACCATCCACCTGCGCTTCTGGGCTTATCGGCCGTTCATTTGCCTATACATTTGGCGAAACTCAGCCACAAAAGGTGTCGCCATGTTCCTCAAGAACGCCTGGTATGTCGCGGCCTGGAGCCATGAGATCACCGGTGACCTGCAGCAGGTCGTGGTCCTGGACGAGAAGATCTGCATCTTCCGCAACAGCCAGGACGAGGTGATCGCGCTGGAGGATGCCTGCCCGCATCGCAAGCTGCCGCTGTCGAAAGGCCGCATCAAGGATGACAATGTCGAATGCGGCTATCACGGGCTGACCTTCGACTGCGCCGGGCAATGCGTCTGGGCGCCGGGCGGTGGACGCATCCCCTCGGCCGCCAAGGTGCGGCCCTATCCGGTGCATGAAAGATACGGGCTCGTCTGGATCTGGATGGGCAATGCCGCCATCGCCGACCCCGACGAGATCATCGACATCCCGAATTTCGGCAGCCCGGACTGGGGCATCAATTCGGGCGATGCGATGGAGCTGAAATGCAACTACCTGCTGATGTGCGACAACCTGCTGGACCCCACGCATGTCGCCTGGGTGCATGAGGGCAGCTTTGCCCAGGCCGCGACCAAGGACACGCCGTTGAAGGTCACCCGCACCGAAAACGGCGTCATCGTGCATCGCTGGATGATGAATGTCGAACCGGCGCCCTTCTACAAGAAGATCGTGGAATTCGACGGCAATTGCGACCGGCTGCAGCATTACGAGGTGCATTACCCCAGCCACGCCCTGATCCGCGCCGTCTTTACCCCCGCCGGCACCGGCGGTCCGGATGGCACGCTGGACGAGAAAACCTTCGTCATGGACAGCTACAATTTCATGACCCCGGTCAGCGACAGCGAGACCCGCTATTACTGGTTCCAGCTGCGCAACGTCCGCCCCCAGGACGAGGAGCTGTCGCAGATGATGGCCCATGACGTGCGCGGCGCCTTCCTCGAGGACAAGGCGGTGCTGGAAGAGGTGCAGATCGGCATGACCCACAAGAGCTCGCCCCATATCGACCTGTCGATCGACGCCGGGCAGTTGCGCTTCCGCCGCCAGCTCGAGGCGATGATCGCCGAAGAGCAGATGGTCGACGAAAAGATGCGGGCCTAGGCCATGGCCGATCCGTTCCGCCGTTTCCGCCTGGCGCGCAAGGTGCCCGAAAGCAGCGCCATCACCTCGTTTCACCTGGCGCCCGAGGATGGCGGGCCGCTGTGGGACATGCGCCCGGGGCAATATCTGACGCTGCGCATCCCGCTGGCCTCGGGGCCGGTCTTGCGCACCTATTCGCTGTCCGCGCTGCCCGAGGGGCGCGACCATCACCGCATCAGCGTCAAGCGCGAGGACCGCGCCGCCGGCTCGGCCTGGCTGCACGACCATCTGGCCGAGGGCGACACGCTGGAGATCGCCGCGCCGCGCGGCGGCTTTGTCCTGGACGAGGTCAGCACCCGGCCGGTGCTGCTGCTGGCCGGCGGCGTCGGACTGACGCCCTTGCTGGCGATGCTGCACCGGCTGCGTGCCGGGACACGCCGGGTCTGGTTCGTGCAGGCAACGGAAAACGGCGATGTGCATGCGCTGCGCGATGAGGTGGCGGCGCTGGCCGCCGGATCGGACGGACGCATCACCGCCCGCACCGTCTATCGCGCCCCGACGGAGGCCGACCGCAAGGCGGCCCGTTTCGACGCCGAGGGGGTGGTGGACCGCGCCTTCCTGCAGGCGCTGCTGCCGCTCGATGATTACGAGGTCTATCTCTGCGGCCCGACCCCCTTCATGGTGGCGATGTGGCGGCTCTTGACGGAACTGGGCATCGCACCCGAGCGCATCGCCTATGAATTCTTCGGCAAGGGCGGCTCGCTGGCGGCGCTGGCCGCGGCGCCGCCGCCGCCAGTGCACGCGAACCGCCAGCCCTCGCGAGCGCCGAAGGCGCTGGCGGCACTGGCTTTCCTGACCGACCCCGAGGCGCGCGGCCTGCCCGACGCCCTGCCCGGCACCGTCGAGGCCGCCGCCCCCGCGCCGCTGGCCGCCGGCGGCGCCGAGGTGGTCTTTGCCCGCTCGGGCGTCGCCGTGCCCTGGAACGGCGCCAGCCGCACCATCCTGGAACTGGCCGAGGCCGCCGGCCTGACCCCCGAGTTCAGCTGCCGCGAGGGCATCTGCAATACCTGCCGCTGCGCCATCAGCGAGGGCGCGGTCGACTACCTGTCCGAGCCGCTGGACCCGCCCGGGCCCGGGCAGGCGCTGATCTGCTGCTCGCGCCCCGTGGGCCGGGTGGTGCTGGATCTCTAGCAGGCTGCTGAAGAAGTCTGCGGCCTGGACAATTTCCCTTCGCGATGGCTGTCGGTGTTCGGCGCCTGGCCCTGCGACACCGGAGGGATGCTTGCCTGACCCGGCCCTCCGCTTCAGGCTGCCAGCAGTCGGGACAGTCTGGCAAGGTTGTTGGCGGTCATCGTGAGGATGAAGCGGGATCGCACCCGTTCGATGCCCCGAAAGACGGTTTGCGCCAGGCCGCCGACGGTCTGGGCCCAGCCGAGGGCCTCCTCGATGCGTTTGCGGTGCTTGATCGACAGCGCATAACCCTCGTGCCGGGTGGTGCGGCCGTCGATCGCTGAATATCGGGATTGTCTCGCGCGACATGTGGGGTGACCACAGGCCAGACGAAGATCGGCGACAAAACCGGCCGCGTCGAAGCCCTTGTCGGCGCCCAGCGTCAGTTGCCGGGTCGATCCGGGGGAATGATGGTGGATCATGTCCAGCGCCGCGCGCCGTTCGGCATGGCCGTCGGCTTGCGTCAGCTCGCCCTGCACGATCAGACCGGAACGGCTCTCCATCAGCGCATGGCCGATGAAACACAGCATCGCCCCGGTGCCAGGTGATTTCTTGTAAAGACGCGCATCCGGATCGGTGGTCGAGGCATGGGTGCCGTTGGATCGCTTCTCGTCCCGGAAGTCGACTTCGGCGTTGCGGCCCGGACGGCTGGAGCGGGGCATCGGGTTTGTCTCGGCTTCGGTCGGTTGGATCGGTTCATCGATGGCGGCGTCGGGTTCGGGCGGGCCGCCCGGGTCGTCGTCGTGCAGACTGTCCTCCGGCTTCGCCTGGAAACTCTTCATCGACGCCCAGGCCTTCACCGGCGTGCCATCGACCGAGAGGTGATCGTCCGACAGAAGCGGCGCGACTTCGCGATGGGCCAGGATCGCCGCCATAACCTGGACACCTCCAAGAACGCGGTCTTGACGCTGAGGAATGGGGTGTCACGCGCTGACGGGGCCGGTTCCGGAGAACCGGGCGGCGGGGAAGTTGGCGGCCGGGCGCTGCAGGCGCTGCCGAAGGGGCCTGTCAGACCTGGGCGGCTCCGGCGAGCCAGATCATGCGCCGCATGTTGTAGGCGATGTTGGCGAGTCCGATCTTCACCGTCGCCCGGGCGAGGCCGATGGTGCGGATCACCAGCGCCATCGGCCCTTTCTGGCGGGCGAAGACATGCTCGACCCGGGCGCGGACCGCGGACTTCGCGGCGTTGGCGCGCGAGACGTGCTCGGGCATGGGCTTGCCTTTCGGCTTCTTGCGGTGGATGCGGCTCTTGAAGCCCGCCGCCGCGAGATGCGCCTCGTTCTTCGCCGAGCGGTAGGCGGTATCGGCCCAGACCCCGCTCGCGGTGTTGGTCCGATCGAGCAGCCCCGGCAGCTCCGCGCCGTCGTGGCGCGCGGCGTCGGTGGCGGTTCAGGTGCGGATCAGCCCGTGCCGGCGGTCGATCCCGACATGGTTCTTGTAGCCGAACATCGGGATGGCGATGTCGACGCGCTTCGCACCGTCCGCCGCCGGCTTCGCCTTGCAGTATTTCACCGTCCAGCGGGCGTCGCGGTCCTTCTGGCGCAGTTTCGCGGGCTTCGCCGCCCAGTCCTCCGGGACGCGCCCCTCGCGCAGGGCGCGCTTCTCCTCCTCGGTGTTGCGCTGCTTCGGGGCGCTCACGATGGTCGCGTCGACGATCTGCCCGCCCATGGCGATGTAGCCCGCGACGCGCAGCTGCGCCTCGAAGCGCCGGAACAGCACCTCGATCGCCGGCACGCCGTCGATCCGGGCCCGGGTCAGCGCCTCGCGGAAGTTCCAGACCGAGTTCGCGTCCGGCACGCGATCCGCCAGGCCGAGCCCGAGGAAGCGCATGAACGACAGCCGGTCCTTGACCAGATACTCGGTCCGCTCGTCCGACAGCGAGTGGCTCGCCTGCAGGATCAGCATCCGGAACATCAGCAGGTGGTCGTAGGGCGGCCGACCGCCCTTCGCCGACAGCTCCCGCAACCGCTCTTCGACATCGAACAATCCCGCCTGCCGCGCCATGCTCCACCTCGTCGCCTATGCCGGCTCAGTGAATCATCAACCCGTCGGAAGCGCACGGGTTATTGGAGGCGTCCACCTTGCGTGACATGTCGGTGGTCAGCAGCCGGTCGCGGTTCTTGGTGAAAACGGTCGGCCTCCGGCCCTGCACTTCGTGCGTTCAGGGCTGAAATCTGTCCACCGGACAGATTTCCGGGCGCCCTTCACCCCACACCGGGTCGGCGATCCCGAGGCCGACAAATCAGCGAAACAGCAGGTTGTAATGCATCTGCTCCATCAGTTGCCGCTCGGACCGGACCGAAAACAGGATCTGGATCAGGCTGGCTCCGACCAGCCGCTCCGGCGCGATCGAGGGGCGGCCGAAATCGGCGTAGAGCGCTTCGAAATCGGCATCGAGGCTTGCCAGCGCCTCGTTCACCACCTGCCGGATCTTGCGCAACGGATGCCGCGAGGGAATGCGAGCCTCAAGGTCAACAAAGCTGAACAGCGACCCGCTCGTCCCATCCGTCCCGCGCATCATCGCCCCCGCCGCTACCCTGCGGAAGGTGAATCACGTTCCACAAACCAAGTCGAGAGCCGAATATTTCAGCAGCCTGCTAGTGCTCAATCTGGCCAATCCGTTCTTTGCGCAGATCCTCGCCGGCATCGCCGCGGTGCTGCGCCCGGCCGGCTTCAACCTGCTGGTCGCCAACACCCAGGGCGAGAGCACGCATGCCGCGCTCGACCAGGCCGAGCCCTCGCGCGCAGACGGGCTGATCGTCATGGACGGCAGCCTGCCCAGGGCGGCGCCGGCCGGCCGCGGCCTGATGGGCGAACTGGCGCGCCGGGGCGTCCGCGTGCCGCGCGATGTCTCGGTGGTCGGCTTTGACGACATCGAAATGGCCGCGCATCTGGCGCCGGCGCTGATCACCATCCACCAGCACCGGCCCCTGCCCGCCGGGCGCCCGATCCGGCGATGCACACCTGTGCAAATAACCGTTGACAGCCGGGCCCGCAGCAGGAATCGTGAAGGCCATGGGGGCGGCATGCGACGCAGAGCGCAGGCGCCCGCGCGTCGCCGCCGCCTGGCGCGCGACCTCAAGGGGAGGCTTGACTTGCGCGCAACTGCGATCCGTGCGGCCATGGCGCGCGCGATGGCCGGACAGGCCGATGCAGGCGGCTGAGGCGCGCCCGGCCGGGCGGCGCGGTGGCGGCTGGCGCTATCGGCTGCGGCTGGCGCTGCGCGAACCGACGACGCTGATCGGCCTGCTGATGGCGGCGCTGTTTCTTTACCTGATCGTGGTGCCGATCCTGTCGATCCTCGCCGATGCGGCCACGGTGCAATTCGGCGACGAGCGCCGCCTCAAGGCCGGGGTCGGCAGCCTGACGCCCTATTACCTGCAGCGGGCGCTGACCTCGCCGGTGGCGCAGGACCTGTTCTGGCGGCCCTTGCTGAACACGCTGAAGGTCGGCTTCGGCGCCATCGCGATCTCGGTTGCGGTGGGCGGGCTCTTGGCCTGGCTGATCGCGCGCAGCGA
Source organism: Paracoccus sp. (in: a-proteobacteria) (assembly GCF_039808215.1). Classification (GTDB taxonomy): domain Bacteria; phylum Pseudomonadota; class Alphaproteobacteria; order Rhodobacterales; family Rhodobacteraceae; genus Paracoccus. Next base: position 21,261 of record NZ_JBDHSP010000002.1, on the reverse strand, counting down.
CATGTTCGGCCGGCGCTGGTTCGCCACGGCGCTGATCGTGCCCTACATGCTGCCGGCCTGGACCTTCGCCCTGGCCTGGACGACGCTGTTCAAGAACCGCACCATCGGCGGCCAGCCCGGCTGGCTGGAAAGCATGGGCTTCTCGCCGCCGGACTGGCTGGCCTATGGCCAGGTCCCGATCACCGTGATCCTCGCCCTGCATTACACGCCCTTCGTGATCCTGCTCTTCGGCTCGGCGCTGCGCCGCTTCGACAGCCAGCTCGAGGATTCGGCCCGCATCCTCGGCGCCTCGGGTGGCCAGGTGATGCGCCAGGTGATCCTGCCGCTGATGCGCCCGGCGCTGATGTCGGCGGTGGTGCTGATCTTCGCCAAGTGCCTGGGCGAGTTTGGCGTGCCCTATGTCCTTGGCCTGCCGGTGAATTTCGACGTGCTGGCGACATCGCTCTACCGCTCGATCGGCTCGCGCCAAAGCGGGGTGGCGGCGGTGCTGGCGGGGGCGATCATGCTGATCGGCACCATCGCCATCCTGGTCGACGCCTGGCTGGCGCGCGAGGCGCGGCGCTTTGTCACCGTGGGTTCGAAGGGCTCGATGAACCGTGCCGCGCATCTGGGGCGCTGGCGGATCTGGGCCACAGGGCTGGCGGGGGCGGTGTTTGTGGTCTCGGTGGCGCTGCCGCTGCTGACGCTGGCGCTGTCGACGGTGATGCGCCAGCCCGGCAGCTTTGCCTGGTCGAATTTCACCCTGGACTTCTGGATCGGCCGCGACCTGCCGACAGTGGCGATGCGCAGCGGCATCCTGCTCAGCCCCGAGCTGTGGCGGGCGGCCTGGAACACCGTCTCGATCGTCGGCATCGCCTCGCTCTGCTCGGGGCTTCTGGGGCTCTTGACCGGCTATGTCGTGGTCAGGACCGGCTGGCGGGCGCTGGCGGTGTTCCTGCGCCAGGTGACCTTCATGCCCTATCTGGTGCCCGGCATCGCCTTTGCCGCCGCCTATCTGTCGCTGTTTGCAGTGGCGCGCGGCCCGGTGCCGGCACTTTACGGCACCACGCTGATCCTGATCCTGGCGCTGATGGCCGACCAGATGCCCTATGCCTCGCGCGCGGGGATCTCGGCGATGATGCAGCTTGGCCGTGACCCCGAGGAGGCGGCGCAGGTCATCGGCGCGGGCTGGCTGCGGCGCATGACCCTGATCGTGATCCCCATCCAGAAGGGCTCGCTGGTCACCGGGGTGCTGCTGCCCTTCATCTCGGGGATCAAGGGGCTGTCGCTGTTCGTCATCCTGGCGGTGCCGGCAACGGATGTGCTGACCACCTTCTCGCTGCGGCTGGTGGATTACAACTATACCCAGGCCGCCAATGCGGTGGTGCTGATCATCGCCGGCCTCGCCTATGGCGGCACGCTGCTGGCGCAGCGCATGACCCATACCAACCTTGCCGAAGGACTAGGAAGCTGATGCCCGAGATCGTCCTCAGCCAGGTGTGCAAATCCTACGGCGGCAGCGGCCCGGATGCGGTCAGCGACCTGAACCTGCGCATCGAGGACGGCGCCTTCATGTGCCTGCTCGGCCCCTCGGGCTGCGGCAAGACCACGACGCTGCGCATGATCGCCGGGCTCGAGAACCTGACCGCGGGCAGCATCGCCGTCGGCGGCCAGGTCATTGACAGCCCGGCCGAGGGCCGCTTCCTCGGCCCGGAAAAGCGCGGCATGGGGCTGGTGTTCCAGTCCTACGCGCTCTGGCCGCATCTGACCATCGAGCGCAACACCGATTTCGGCCTGCGCCTGCGCCGGGTGCCGCGCGCCGAACGCGAGGCGCGCACCGAGCGCGTCATGCGCGCCCTCGACATCGAGAAATACCGCCACCGCTATCCCAGCCAGCTGTCCGGCGGCCAGCAGCAGCGGGTGGCGCTGGCGCGCATGCTGGCGGTGAACCCCGGCGTGCTGCTGCTCGACGAGCCGCTGTCGAACCTCGACGCGCGGCTGCGCCTCGAGATGCGGGCCGAGCTGAAGCGCATCCATGCCGAATTCCACACCACCATCGTCTTCGTCACCCATGACCAGTGGGAGGCGATGACGCTCGCCACCTCGATCGCGGTGATGAACGAAGGGACGCTGCAGCAGATCGGCACGCCCAACGACATCTACGACCGCCCGGCGAACCGCTTTGTCGCGGAATTCGTCGGCAGCCCGCCGATCAACATCATCGGCACCGACCCCGGCCATGCGCTGGACCGCGCCCTGCTGGACTGGCTGCGCCCGCGGCTGGACCCCGGCGCCCGGCCCGGCGCCGTCGGCATCCGCCCCGAGGCGCTTGCCATCGGCAGGGCACAATCCGACCTGCCGCGGGCCAGCTTTGCCCATCCGGCCCGGGTCGGCGGCGTGCTGCCCACCGGCGGCAGCTGGATCATCGAACTGAATGCCGAGGGGCGGGTGATCTTCCTGACCACCACCACCAGCCCGTCCCTGGCCGCGGGCGAGCGTGTCTGGCTTCACGCTCGCCCAAGCGCGCTGCATGTCTTCGACGAGGCGGGCCAGCGCCTCGACGGCGCCGACGCGGCGCTGGCGCGCGCCGAGGCCGGCCTGCATCTGCTGCACGACGGCGCCGCGTCGGCCGGGAATCCAAGGCCCGCCGCGCCGGCGGGCTGAACCGACCGGCCTGCCGCCGGCGGGCCCGGACCACAACAGGGAGAGGAACGAAGATGAAGCATTGCCTGATTTCCGCGCTGGTCCTTGCCGCCGGGCTGGGCAGCGCCGGGGCCGAGGAATTCGACCTCGAGGCGCTGATCGCCGCCGCCAAAACCGAGCCGCCGCTGACCGTCTATGACAGCACCGGCAAGATCACCGACATGGCCGAGGCCTTTGCCGCCAAATACGGGCTGCAGGCCACCGGCACCAAATCCAAGGCCACGGCGCAGCTGGAAACCATCATCCGCGAGGTGCAGTCAGGCAATGTGCAGGCCGACGTGTCGCTGATCTCGGACGTGCCGGCGGCCATCGGCCAGCTGCTGCCCGGCGGCTTCGCGCAAAGCTGGGTGCCACCGGACCTGGCCGCCGACATCGACCCAAAGGCGCAGAACCCGCTGCTGGTGGTCTCAAGCCCGAACATCCTGACCTATAACACCGCCATCGCCGAGAAATGCCCGATCACCAATATCTGGCAGCTGACCCTGCCGGAGTGGAAGGGCAAGGTGGCGATGCAGGACCCGCTGGGCAAGCCCTCCTATTCGGACTGGTTCAACCAGATGCGCAGCCATATCGACGACCGCATCGCCGCCGCCTATGAGGCGCAATTCGGCAAGAAGCTGGAAAGCGAATTCCCCAGCGCCACCGAGGCCTTCGTGGCGGCGCTGGCGGCGAACGCGCCGCTGCTGACCGATTCCGATTCCGCCGCGGCCGAGGCCGTGGCCGCACCCGGCCAGACCCAGCCCTTCATCGGCCTCGTCTCGGCGGCCAAGTTCCGCGACAATGCCGGCGCCGGCTTCACCCTCGGCCTCTGCCCGGGCGTCGATCCGATCATCGGCTTTTCCAACGCCACGGTCGGACTGATCGTCAAGGGCACCGACAGTCCGAATGCGGCAAAACTGTTCATCCATTACGCCATGACCGCCGAGGGTATCGCGCCGCAGGCCCAGGACGGCAAGCTGTCCTCGAACCGCACCGCGGGCCTGCCCGCGGACGAACCCTCGGGCGTCGCCGCGCATCTGGACGAGGTGCTGGCCTACGACCCCGCGACCGGGCTCGAGGACTGGGACAGCCGCCAGGACTGGCAGGATTTCTGGCGCCTGCATTACAAGCGCTGATGTCGGCGCCGGTTCCCGCCGGCCCGGGCGCGGACCCCGGGCCGGATGCACGCATCCTCGCCACCGCGGCGCGCGCCGCAACCGTGGCGGCGCCCGACCTGCTTGCCGCCTTTCGCAGCCGCATGCAGGTCGATTTCAAGCGCGACCGCCACGATCCGGTCACCCGGCACGACCGCCGCGCCGAGGCCACGATCCGCAAGCTGATCTTGCAGGAAATGCCCGGCTCCGCGGTCATCGGCGAGGAATCCGGCCGGACCGGCAGCGGCGCGCTGCAATGGTTCGTGGACCCGATCGACGGCACGGCGAATTTCGCCTGCGGCATCGCCTTCTGGTGCGTCTCGGTGGCGGCGGTGCGCGAGGGCCGGGTGATCGCCGGGGCGATCTGCGATCCGGTGGCGGGGCATCTGTTCACCGCCGGCGCGGGCGGCGCCTGGCTGAACGGTCTGCCGCTGTCCTCGACCGGCGCCCCGCCCGAGGCGCATGCCACGCTGATCTGCAGCTATCCGGTGGCGCGCGACCTGCGGCTGGACGGGCGCGAGGCGGCGCTCGGCCGTTTCGGGCGGATGCTCGATGCCGTGGCCTCGCTGCGGCGCAAGGGCAGCGCCGCGCTGTCCCTGGCCCATGTCGCGGCAGGCTGGGCGGATGCGGCGGCGGGTTTCGGCATCCGGCCCTGGGACGTGGCGGCGGGGATGCTGATCCTGCGCCGGGCGGGCGGGCGCTACCTGCCCCAGGCCATGGCGGGCGCGGGTGCTGCCCCGGACCACGAACAGCCCGGCTATCTCGGGCTGCGCGGCGGCGCCGACTATCCGACGCTCGCGGCCATCGCGGCGGAAATCTCGGCCGGGCGGGCGGACCCCAACCCCCGCCCCGGCACCCACCCCTGCGGCGAATGACGTTGCAAGGCTGTGCAGAATTGACCATGAGGATGTCAGTGAAGGATGCAGGCATGACACTCGACACGCAAGCGATCGACCGCCGCGAGGCGTTCCTGCACGAGTTGCTGCACAGCGCCGGCGCGCTGGCCCGGCAGGGTTTCGCGCGCCAGGCCGGCCAGCCCATCGGCATGAAGGGCCCGCAGGACTACCTGACCGAGACCGACGGCCTGGTCGAGGCCCATATCCGCGCCCGCATCAATGAGACCTTCCCCGAAGACGGCTTTCTGGGCGAAGAGACCGGCTGCCAGCCCGGCGCCACCGCCTGGGTGGTCGATCCGATCGACGGCACGGCGAATTTCGCCCGCTCGATCCCGCATTTCTGCATCTCGATCGCCTTTCTCGCCAATGACCGGGTGCAACTGGGCGCCATCGCCAATCCGGTGCTGTCCGAACTGCATTCCGCCCGGCTCGGGCGCGGCGCATGGCGCAACGGCCAGCCGATCCGCGTCTCGCAGACCGCCGAGATCGCCGCCACCTCCTTCGAGATGGGCTGGTCCAACCGCCGCCCGACCCCGGACTATCTGGCCGCGGTCAAGGCGCTGATCGAGGCCGGCAGCAATGTGCGGCGCGGCGCCTGCGGCGCGCTCGGCCTCGCCTATGTCGCCGACGGCCGCAGCGAGGGCTATGCCGAGCTGCACATGAACGCCTGGGACTGCCTCGCCGGGCTCTTGCTGGTGCGAGAGGCCGGCGGCGTCACCGGCCCGTTCCTGTCGCTGGGCGGGCTCTTGCACGGGGCGCCGGTGCTGGCGGCCAATCCCCATGTCGCGGGGCTCCTGTCGCGCGCCACCGGCATCGCGCTGCTCGAGGGGCCCGACCTTCTGCCGCATGGCGATGGCCGCATGCTGAGGACGGCATGACCCCGCGCCACGACCGCCCCGCGATCAGCCCGATCTATGAAGACCTGCCAGGCTATGGCGTCGATCTTTACGTCGGCGGTCGCCAGGGCGCCTCGGACGTGGCGCTGCTGCGCCGGCACGGCATCACCACGGTGCTGAACTGCGCCGTCAACCTGGACTTCAACTATGTCGCCGCCCCCGACGAGGTCTCGCATGACAGCGGCGTGGGTTACGGCCCGGGGCTGATCCGCTATTACAAGCTGGGCATCGTCGACGGGCCGGGCAACCCCGACACGATGATGCTGGCAGGCTATTACCAGCTGCGCGGCGCGCTGGATCAGGTGATGCCGGAAAAGCCCAGCTACCCGCGGCGCGAACGCGGCAACCTGCTGGTGAACTGCCGCGCCGGGCGCTCGCGCTCGGTGGTGCTGGCGGCGCTGTTCTTGCATCTGCACCTGCCCGGGCAGTTCCCGCGCCTTGGCGACGCCATCGACCATGTGCGCATCCGCCGCCAGCTCATGCCCGACGAATGGCACGAGACCCCCAAGCCCATGCTGATCGCCGCGGCCGAACGCAGCGCCGCCTGGGTGCGCCTGATCGAGGCCGAACGCGGGCGCCCGGGGTGACGCGCATCGCCGTCATCGCCGATCCGCATGTGCATGACTGCGGCTGGCAGCCGGCGGGCTCGGGGCTTGCGGGCGCGATCCGCAGCTATGGCGACACCGCGGCCTCGACGCGGGTGTTCAACGAAAGCCTGCCCGCATTCCGCGCCGCGCTGGAACGCGCCCTGGCCGAGGGGGCGCGCCTCGTGCTGCTGGTCGGCGATCTGACCGACGACGGCCAGGCGCCGAACATCGACGCGGCGCTGGCGCTGATCGCGCATTACCGCCAGCGCCACGGGCTGCGCGTGCTGGCGGTGCCGGGCAACCACGACTTCTACGCCCTCGCCGGTCGGCCGCAGGACAAGACCTTCCTGCACCCCGACGGCACGCCGGTGCTTTTGCGCAGCGCCGCCTGCCCTGAGGCCGCGACCCTGGGGACCCCTGAGGCGCTGCGGCGCATGCAGATGCTGGGCTATCTGCCCGAGCCGGGCGATCTGCACTGGGAAACCCCCTTCGGCCGCGACCCGGACTGGCAGGCGCGCCACTACCGCGTCACCAGCCCGGACGGGGGCAGCCATTGCCGGATGATCGACGCCTCATACCTGGTCGAGCCGGTGCCCGGGCTCTGGGTGCTGGCCATCGACAGCAATGTCTGCGTGCCGCGCGACGGCGCGCGCGACCTGGCCGACCCCGACAGTTTCCACGACCCGACCGGGGCGGGCTGGGCGGCGGTGCTCGGCCACCGCGCACATCTGCTGCCCTGGATGCGCGACGTGGCGGCACGCGCCCGCGCCGGCGGCAAGCGGCTCCTGGCGTTTTCGCATTACCCCGCGCTCGACGTGCTGGCCGGCACCGGCGGCGCCGAGCTGCGCCTTCTGGGCCCCACCGGACTGGCGCGCCGCACCCCCCCGCCCGAGGTGGCCGAGGCTTTTGCCGCCACCGGCGTGGCGCTGCATCTCTCCGGGCATCTGCATGTGAACGACACGGCACGCCACGGCCGGGCCGGACAGGGTTTCGTCAATGTCTCGGTGCCCTCGCCGGTGGGCTTCTGCCCGGCGATGAAACTCATCGAACCGGACGGCCCGCGCCTGCGCATCCGCACCCTGCGCCTCGAGCGCGTGCCCGGCCACGACCTCGCCTTCGCCGCCTATCGCGCCGAGGCCGCCCGCGCCGGCCAGCCCGTGCCGCCGGCGGCCCGGGCCCGCGACCACGGGGAATTTCTCGACCGCCATCTCGTCGGGCTGGTGCACGACCGCTATGTGGCGCGCGAATGGCCGCGCGGGATGGCGGATCTGCTGCAGCACGGGCGCAGCGGCGACCTGCCGGCGATTCTGGGCTGCGCCCTGCCCGCGGCGCCCGATTTCGCGCTGTGGCGGCTGGCCGAGGACTGGTATCGCCTGCGCAAGGGCGGCGGCCTGGCGCTGCGCCATGTCGCACCCGAAAGGCTCGATTTCTACCGCAGGCTCGGCACCGCACCCCGGGGCGACGCGCCGATGGCGGGGATGCTCGCCATCCTCGGCGCCTATCTGGCGCGGCTGCCGAACCTCGATTTCACCCTCGACCTGCGCGACCTCTCGCTCAGCGGCCACTGAGCGCGCCGCGGACGGTGCCGCGCCAGACCAGCTGCGCCGGAAAGCGCATCTCCACCGGCTCGCCGTCGTCACGCCCGACCATCGCCGCGATGTGATCGGCAATCTCGGCGATGGGCTGGCGAAAGGTGGTCAGGTCATAGCCCAGCCAGCCGGCCGCGGCGATGTCGTCAAAACCCAGCACGCTCAGATCCGCGGGCACGCGCAGGCCCAGCTCGATGCGCGCCGCATCCAGAAAGCCAAGCGCCAGCAGATCGGTGACGCAGAACACCCCCTCGGGCCGCCCCTGCCCCGTCAGCAGTTGGCGCGCGCTGTCGGCGCCGGCGACATAGCCGGTGGCACCGGCGCGGCTGACCGCGATCGAAAGCCCGGCGGCCTGCGCCGCGGCGACGAAGGCGCGCTCGCGGGTGACGATGGCCGGCGTGCCGGCGGTCGAGCTGACCACCGCCAGCCGCCGGCAGCCCGCCCGCGCCAACAGCGCGCATGCCTCGGCGGCGGCGGCCTCGTTGTCGATGCGGATGAACTGCGGCCCGGCGATCGGGTCGTCGCGGTTGATCAGGATGACCCGCTGGCCGTTCTCGATGCAGGTCTCGACCAGCGACAGCGGCGGCGCCCCCGAAACCACCACCGTGGCCTCGGCGCGATAGTTCAGCGTCTGGCGCAGCGCCGCCTCGACATTGGCCGGCTGGCCGGCGGTGTTCAGCACCATCACCACCTTGCCCTGTTCCTGCAGCCGCCGCGTCACCGCCTCGACGAAACCGGCCTGGAAGGGCGCCTGCAATTCCGCCACGATCAGGCAGACGATGCCCGAGCGGTGATGGATCAGCCCGCGCGCGAGATGGTTGACGTGATAGCCCAGCGTCTCGGCGGCGGCCAGCACCCGGGCACGGGTCTCCGGTGCGACGCTGGCGCCGGGGGTGAAGGTGCGCGACACCGCCGAGCGCGAGACGCCGGCCAGTTCCGCCACCTTGCGGGCGCTGACCGAGGCCTTCCTGGGTCGGACCGTCCTTGCCACGCGCACCTCACGCCCGGATCACTTGCGACCATTCTTCGCCCGGCCTGCGCCAAAGACAAGCGCAATGCCCCCCTGCCCTCATGGCGCCAGCACCTGCACGCGCTGCACATTCGCATCGGTACGGCGCACGGCGACGCGCAGCCGTTCCAGCAGATGCGTCTGCACATAGGTGGCGTGAAAGCGCGTCGGCGCGAACAGCGTCAGGCAGCCGCCGGCGCTGCCGCCATCGGAAAGCGGCGCGAACCATGCATCGTGCAGCGCCCGGTCCTCGGCCACGAGCCGCGCCCGCGTCTCGGCCCAAAGCCCCTGCCCCGCCGGCACGTCCGCCCGGTGCAAGGGCACGACATTGCTTGCGGGCACCGCCGCCGGCCCGTCGAGGCGCGCCACGAAATCCGTGCCGATGTTGTCCCATTCCGGCCGGGTGTCCAGCATGATGCGTTCAAGATCCAGCCGCAGCACCGAAACGCGGCCGCGTGCCCCCTGCAGCTTGACCCCGACCCAGCCAAGTGCGCGCATCCTTGCCATGTCGCGCTTCACCGTGCGCTCGTCGACGCACCACAGCCGCGCGATCTCGCGCTGGCCCACGGTCAGCTCGTCGCGCTGCCAGTTGTAGCGGCTGGTGATCAGCGCCATCAGCCGCAGCACCAGCCGCTGCCGATGCTTGTCCCCGGCAAGGGCATGCGCCATCATCGCCGAAAGGATGTCATATTTCTTCGCCGCGGCTTCTCGGCCGACGGCACGGATCACCTGCATCACCGCTCCTGCGCGCCGGCTTTCCGGCTGCCTGTCCTGCTCGCTGCTCGGGCCGCGTCCCGGGGGACCGACCCGGATGGTCGCGACGGTCTCTGCCGTCTCAAACGCTTTTCGCCATCCTTGCACCATTTGCGTCCTGTCGCCCGATTCTGTCAAGCACCTCGCTGCACCCGACCCCCAGCGAACGGAATAGCCGAAAGAAAAACGGTATCAATGGTATGGCGGGTCACGCAGCGCGTCCCCCAATCGCCCGGGGATGTCCCCCGTTGCAGGCAATCCGCGCCATGATTGTCCCACAATCTGCGCTTGCCCGTGCGGCTCGCGCGGGGCCTGCGCTGATTCCCCGCTCCGGGCGATTCGGCTGCAGCGCCTTGGAAATCCGGGGATTCCGCCCTTGGCTGTTCTCATGTAAAACGGGTTTTGCCTTATGTGCAAATCCGGCGTAAAAACGAGACGGCAGAAAATCAACGTCCAAAGAGATACAGGCAAGACATGTACACCCATCAAGACCTCGCGCGGCTGCAGGCGCAGTCGCTGAAGATGCAGGGCTGGATCCGGCGCCAGACCTTCAGCCCGGCCAATGAAAAGACCCTGCGCCGCTTTTCCAGCTGGGAGGTGGCAGAGCTGATCTTCCGCATCAACCAGTCGACCTTCCGCGGCAAGCTGGCGGCCGAACCGAACCTTCCCCTCGGGGAAGTCGAGGAGGACGGGCGGCAGCGCTGGTTCTCGCTCGAAGAGATCAACGAGCTGCGCCGACGGGTGCGCATCAACCGCAAGACGCTGATGCCCTTCCGGCCCGAGGGCAAGCGCGCCTTCCGCGCCGCGGTGGCGAATTTCAAGGGCGGTGCCGGCAAGTCCACCGTGGCGCTGCATTTCGCCCATGCGGCGGCGCTGGACGGCTATCGGGTGCTGGTTGTGGACTTCGACCCGCAGGCGACGCTCTCGCACAGCATGGGCCTGACCGATGTGGGCGAGGATCACACCGTCTGGGGCATCATGGCGCGCGATCTCGAGCGCGAGACCGACCGGATGAACAGCGCGACCTCGGGCGCCGAGAGCGGCACTACCCTGCCCCGGCGCAAGCTGCCGGCCTCGATCCGCGACATGGGCCTTGGCACGCTGCGGCCGGCCGATTTCATCAAGCCGACCGCCTGGCCGACCATCGACATCATCCCGAGCTGCGCCAACGCGGCCTTCGTCGAGTTCGCCAGTGCGCAATACCGCCACCTGAACCCGGAATGGACCTTCTTCGGCGCGGTGTCGCGCTTTCTCGACAGCCTGGCCGACGATGCCTATGACCTGATGCTGTTCGACTGCCCGCCGGCGATCGGCTATCAGTCGATGAACGCGGTCTTTGCCGCCGACATGCTTTATATCCCCTCGGGGCCCGGCTACTGGGAATACGATTCGACCACCAGCTTCATCGGCCAGCTCTCGGAGGCGCTGGAGGATCTGTCGCATGGCTTCGAGAACTTCCCCACGGGGAAGATCCGCCTGCCCAAGGCCTTTGCCGACATCCGCTTCCTGATGACGCGCTATGAGCCCTCGAACGAATTGCACCAGGCGATGTTCGGCGCCTTCCGCCAGGTCTTTGGCGAGAACATGGCCGAGCATCCGATCGAGCTGACCCGCGCCGTCGAGCAGTCGGGGCGTTTTCTGAGCTCGATCTACGAGATCGATTATCGCGAGATGACCCGCGGCACCTGGCGGCGGGCACGCGCGACCTTCGATCAGGCCTATGAGGAGTTCAGGTCCCATGTCGTCAACGCCTGGGGCAAACTGGAGGACGTGGCATGAGCCGCAAGCGCCGCATGTTCGAGATAGAGATGCCGGACGAGCCGGCTGTCGAAAGCTTCCCCGTGGGGAAGCCGGAGCCCGGGCCTGATCCTGAGCCGCGTCGCGGGCCGATGGCCACCGCCATCGCCGAGACCGCGGAATCGAGCCGCGACCGCGCCCGGCTGGAGGCCGAGATCCGCGCCGAGAACGATGCGCTGGCCCGAGAGCATGTGCGGCTGAAGCGCGCCGGGCTGATCACCGACCTGATCGCGCTGGACGCGATCGACACCCGCAAGCTGATCCGCGACCGCGCGCCGGGACCGGATTACGAGCTGGCGGAACTGGTCGAGTCGATCCGCGAGATCGGGCTCTCGAACCCGATCCGGGTCGAGCCGGCGGGCGAGGGCCGCTATGAGCTGATCCAGGGCTGGCGCCGGTTGACCGCCTATCGCCAGCTGCTGGCGGAGACCGGCGACACTGACGCCTGGGGCCGCATTCCCGCCGGCATCGCGGCGCGCGGCGACGAGTTGCAGCAGCTTTACCGGCGCATGGTCGACGAGAATCTGGTGCGCAAGGACATTTCGTTCGCCGAGATGGCGCAGCTGGCGCTGCATTACGCCATGGACCCGCTGACCGAAGAGCATGATCCCGAGAAGGCGGTGGCGATCCTGTTCAAGTCGGCGGGCTATCAGAAGCGCAGCTATATCCGCAACTTCATCCGCCTGGTTGAGGCCCTGGGAGAGACGCTGCTCTATGCCTCGGAGATTCCGCGCGCCCTGGGTCTGGCGCTGGCGCAGCGGCTGGACGAGGTGCCGGGCACGGCGGCGGCGATCCGGGCCGAGCTGAAGGACTGGGACACGCGGTCCGTCAGGGACGAGCTGGAGATCCTGCGCCGTTATGCCGGGCAGGGCGGCGACGGCGAGGCGACTGAACCGGCGGCGAAACCGCGCGCGCCGACCGTCCCCGCGGGGAAGGCGCGGATCAGTTTCCAGATCCAGCGCCCGCAGGGCAGCGCCAAGTGCACCGCCGCCAATGGCCGGTTGGAGATCCGGCTGCCGCGCGACTTTTCGGCCGTGGACCGGCGCAAGCTGGAAGCGGCGGTGCGCGCCATGCTGGAGAGCCTCGACTAGCTTCCCCGCGGGGAAGGGCGCATGGCTTGACGGCAGGGGCCGCTGGTAATACTGACGGTATTACCGCAGGGAGGGTCGGGATGCGCATCACCAGCAAGGGGCAGGTCACCATACCGCAGGATATCCGCGACCATGCGGGCTTTCAGCCGGGGACCGAGGTCGAGTTTGTCCTCGGCGAGGATGGCCATGTGCGCGTCATCGCCGCCGCGGCGGCGCGCGCCGCGCGGGCGCAGCGGCTGGACCGGGCGCTGGCCGGACTGTCGGGCAGCGCCGATGCCGGGCTGAGCACCGACGAGATCATGGCGCTGACCCGCGCATGAGGCCGATGCTGGTCGATGCCGATGTGCTGATCGACATTGCCACCCGCGATCCGCGCTGGTGCGACTGGTCGCTGGCGGCGCTGCGCCGGGCGGGGCAGGGGGCGCGGCTGGTCATCAACCCGCTGATCCATGCCGAGGTTTCGCTGGCCTATCGGCGCATCGAGGCGCTGCAGGCGGCGCTGCCCGAGGGGGTGTTTCACCGCGAGCCGCTGCCCTGGGCTGCGGGATTTCTGGCCGGCAAGGCCTTTCTGAACCATTGCCGGCGCGCCGGTGACAGGCGCCCGTCCTGGCCGGATCTCCACATCGGCGCCCATGCCGCCCTGCGCGGCTATCGGCTGCTGACGCGCGAGCGCGGGCGCTATGCCGACTGGTTTCCGCGGCTGGAGATCATCGCGCCGGACCAGGGTCTTGGTGATCCGCATTAAGGTGATATGCTGCGGACAAGAGGTGTCAGACCGTGGGTGGGAACAGGGTGGCGGCAGAGTATCGCGACGGCGCGGACCGGGCACATCCGGATGCCGCGGCCTGGCTTGCGGCGCAATCGGGGCTGGCGCTGGAACTCGCGCAGGCGGCGCAGGCGCTGGGGCGGCTTGACGAGGCCATTGCCGCGCTGGAGCCCGCGGCCCGCGCCGGCGCCCTCCGCCGCCTGGCCTTGTCCGAAATCGAGGCCATGCTTTGGGCCCAGGGTGTCCCCCTGCGGCGCGAGGAGGTCGGGCGCGACCTGATGGAGGCGCGGGCCGGCGCCGATCTGGAGGCGATGCGGCTGGCGCGCTGGGGCATCCGGAGGCTGGAGGGGCAGGGCGACCCGGGCCGGCTGCGCGGCTTTCTGGGCCTGCATCACACGGAACTGCCGGGTCTGGACGAGAGCCTGTCGCCGCGCCCGACCGGGGCCGACTTCGACGCGGCGGCGGCGGAATTTGCCGCGGGTCATGCGCTGCTGGCGGGTCTGGCGCCGCTGGCCCGCGCCCCGGCGGCGCGCAGCCTGTGGCGCAGGGCCGGGCTTTCGCCGCCCGAGCGGCTGACCGAGTCGGCGGTCTGGACGGCGCGCGACATGGCCCTGGGCTGCGACGCGCTGTGTTTTGTGCCCATGGGCCGGCACGGGCGCGCGGTCTGGGTCGATGGCGGCCCGCCCGGCGAGCGGCTGCGCCGGCATCTGGCGGCGGCGCGGGCGGGGCTGGTCGAGGCGCGGCAGGAACTGGCGCGGCTGGATGCCTGGCGGGTGCGGGCGATGGCGGCGGCGGCGCGCATCAAGGGTGACAATGCCGCGCGGGCGATCGCGGCCCTGGCGGCGCAGCCGCTGCTGAGCGCCGCGATGCTGCAGGCCGAGACCGGCATCAGCCGCGACACCGCCGAGCGGATGCTGGCGCGGCTGCGCGCGCTTGGCCTGGTGCGCGAGATCACCGGCGGCCGGCGCTTTCGCCTGTGGGTGGCGGCGCTTTAGCCCGGGTCGGGGCGGCGGCGGTCTGGTGCCGCCAGGCGGCGGGCGAGAGGCCGGTCAGCTTGCGGAAGGCGCGGTGGAAGGCGCTGGGTTCGGCATAGCCGAGGCGGGCGGCGATCTCGGCCACGCTGAGGCGGCTGTCGCGCAGCAGATCGCGGGCGCGCATCAGCCGGATCTCGGCGCGCAGGGCGGCGTAGCCCTGGCCCTCGGCGCGCAGGCGGCGGCGCAGCGTGGCGGGCGACAGGCGCAGCTCGGCGGCGAGGGCGTCGAAATCGGGCCAGTCCTCGGACGGCAGCGCGCGCAGGCGCCTGCGGATGCGTGCCGAGATGCCCTGGTCGTGGCGATAGCCCAGCAAGATATTGGCCGGCGCCGCGCGCAGGAAGGCCTGCAGCGCGCCTTCGCTGCGGATGGTGGGCAGGCGCAGGTGGCTGGCGGCAAAGCCGAGCCGGCTGGCCGGCTGGTCGAAATGCACCGGCGCGCCGAAGAACTGCAGATAGTCGCGGCGGTCCTGCGGCGCCGGACCGGCGAAATCGACGCCGGTCAGCGGGATGCGACGGCCCACGAGCCAGCACAGCACCCCGAGCAGCACCAGCCAGTAGGTGCGATGCGCGAAGGCGCGGCGCGGCCGGTCGCGGTCGATGAGCACGATCTCGGCCCGGCCGTCCTGAAGGTGCAATTCGCCGCGCGGATCGTCGAGCACCACCGCCAGAAAGCGCAGCGCCCGGCGCAGGGCGCGTTCCAGCGTGCCGGCGTTGAGCACCGCCTGGCACATCAGCTGGAAGCTGCCCGGACGCATCGGGCGCGCCGCCTCGTCGAAGAATTCGTCCTGGATCGCGGCGCTGATCGACAGCCAGAGCCGGCCGTATTGCAGGTTCGAGACCGGCCCCGTCAGCGCCGGGTCGATGCCGGCGGCGACGAGCAGCGGGCGCGGGTCGATGCCGCGCCGGTGCAGGCAGTCGAGCGCGTCCTCGACAAAGCCGGGCGAGATCATGCGCCGTTCCATCCGCCCCCGCCATGACATGGCATTTCCGATCAGTCATTCTGCTCGCGAATGGCATTGTTTGCAATGTGGGCGGCACTATCCTTGGGCCGCATCCGAGGGGGCGCCGGGCGCCGATCCTTCGTGGGAGGGGAACACATGTCAGAGAAGTCCGTCACCCGGGCGCGGCCCAGCCATGCCGCGGCCGTCGCGCAATTCAGTATCGAGGAGGCGCTCGCCAGGTTGCAGGGCGATCTGGACGGCGGGCTGAACGCCTGCGTCGAATGCTGCGACCGCCATTGCGGCGCGGGCCGCGTGGCGCTGCGCTGCCTGTCGGCGGAGGGCGATCTGCGCGAATACACGTTCGAGGAGCTGCGCGATCTGTCCGCCCGCGCCGCCAATCTGTTTCAGGGGCTGGGTGTGCGGCCCGGCGACGTGGTGGCCGGGCTCTTGCCGCGCCGGGTGGAACTGGTCGCGGTGATCCTGGGCGCCTGGCGCCTGGGGGCGGTCTATCAGCCGCTGTTCACCGCCTTCGGGCCGAAGTCGATCGAGCACCGGCTGGCGACCAGTCAGGCGCGGCTGGTGGTGACGAACAGCGCCAATCGCGGCAAGCTGGACGAGGTGGCGGATTGCCCGCAGGTCGCGGTGGTCTGTGCCGAAGGGGCGCAGCCGGCGGCGGGTGACATCGATCTTGCCGCCGGCATGGCCGCCGCGCCCGCCGAGTTCGCGCCGGTCATGCGGGGGGGCGGGGATCTGTTCATGATGATGTCCACCTCGGGCACCACCGGCCTGCCCAAGGGCGTGCCGGTGCCCCTGCGCGCGCTTTTGTCCTTTGGCGCCTATATGCGCGATGCAGTGGATCTGCGGGACGGCGACGTGTTCTGGAACATCGCCGATCCGGGCTGGGCCTACGGGCTTTACTATGCGGTCTGCGGGCCCCTGCTGCTGGGGCAGGCGACGATCCTTGCCGAGGGCGGCTTTTCCGCCGAGGCGACCTATGACACCGTTGCGCGGCTGGGGGTGACCAGCCTTGCCGGCTCTCCCACCGCCTTCCGGCTGCTGATCGC
The DNA here is from genome assembly GCF_039808215.1 of Paracoccus sp. (in: a-proteobacteria). Lineage (GTDB taxonomy): Bacteria > Pseudomonadota > Alphaproteobacteria > Rhodobacterales > Rhodobacteraceae > Paracoccus. The sequence continues at coordinate 5,024 of NZ_JBDHSP010000002.1, read as the reverse complement.
CGCCGGGCCCGAGGCGGCGGCGGCGGTCAAGGGCCGGCTGCGCGTTGTCAGCTCGGCCGGCGAGCCGCTGAACCCCGAGGTGATCCGCTGGTTCGCCGAACATCTGGCGGCGCCGATCCACGACCATTACGGCCAGACCGAGCTGGGCATGTGCGTGAACAACCACCACGGGCTGGAGCATCCGGTGCGCCCGGGCTCGGCGGGGCTGGCGATGCCGGGCTACCGGGTGGCGGTGCTGGACGACGCGGGGCGCGAGCTGGGGCCGAACCAGCCCGGCGTGCTGGCCATCGACATCACGAAATCGCCGCTCTTGTGGTTTACCGGCTATCTGAACCAGGACACGCCGGCGATCGCGGGCGGTTACTATCGCACCGGCGACAGCGTCGAGTTCGAGCCCGACGGCTCGATCAGCTTTGTCGGGCGGGCGGATGATGTCATCACCTCGTCAGGCTATCGCATCGGGCCGTTCGATGTGGAAAGCGCGCTGCTGGAGCATCCCTCGGTGATCGAGGCTGCCGTGGTGGGCGTGCCCGACCCGGAGCGCACCGAGATCGTCAAGGCTTTCGTCGTGCTGGCAAAAGGCTTTGACGGCAGCGATGCGCTGGCGGATGAATTGCAGCAGCATGTCAGGAAGCGCCTGTCAGCCCATGCCTATCCGCGCGCCATCGAATTCGCCGCGGACCTGCCCAAGACCCCAAGCGGCAAGATCCAGCGTTTCATGCTGCGCAAGGCCGAAATCGCCAGACTGGCCCAGAAGTAAGGAAAGATCATGCGAATCGAGAACTGCACCTTTCTGATCACCGGCGCCGGCTCGGGCCTGGGGGCGGCGGTGGCGCGCATGGCGGTGGCTGCGGGCGCGCGCGCCGTGCTGCTGGATGTGAACACCGAGGCCGGTGAGGCCATGGCGGCGGAACTGGGCGCGGCGGCGCGCTTTGTCCGGACCGACGTGACCAGCGCCGAGGAGGGTGCGGCGGCGGTTGCCGCGGCGCTGGCGGCCTTTGGCCGCGTCGATGTGGCGGTGAACTGCGCCGGCATCGCCCCGGGCGAGAAGATCGTCGGCCGCGAGGGCCCGCACCGGCTGGAGAGTTTCGCCCGCGCCGTGCAGATCAACCTGATCGGCACCTTCAACATGCTGCGGCTGGCGGCGGACGCCATGGCAAAGAACGCGCCCGGCCCGGGCGGCGAGCGGGGCGTGATCGTCAATACCGCGTCCATCGCGGCTTTTGACGGCCAGATCGGGCAGGCGGCCTATGCGGCCTCCAAGGGCGGCGTTGCGGCGCTGACCCTGCCGGCGGCGCGGGAACTGGCGCGGCACGGCATCCGCGTCCTCTGCATCGCGCCGGGCATCTTTGGCACGCCGATGATGGCCGGCCTGCCGCAAGAGGTGCAGGACAGCCTGGGCGGCACCGTGCCCTTTCCCCCGCGCCTGGGGGATCCGGCGGAATTCGCCGCGCTGGTGCGCCATATCGCCGAGAACCACTATCTGAATGGCGAGACCATCCGCCTTGACGGCGCGCTGCGCATGGCACCGAAGTGAGGGAGTTGAGCATGGACAAGGATCCGATCGTCATCACCGGAAGCGCCCGCACCCCCATGGGCGGCTTTCAGGGCGATTTCGCGGGTGTCGAGGCGGCTGTGCTGGGCGCCACCGCCATTCGCGTCGCGCTGGCCGGGCTTGACCCCGAGGCGGTGCAGGAAGTCATCATGGGCTGCGTGCTGCCGGCGGGGCAGGGGCAGGCGCCGGCGCGTCAGGCGGCGCTTGCCGCCGGCCTGCCGCTGGGCGCGGGGGCCACGACGGTGAACAAGATGTGCGGCTCGGGGATGAAGGCCGCGATGCTGGGCCATGACCTGATCCTGGCCGGCTCGGCCGATGTCGTGGTCGCCGGCGGCATGGAGAGCATGTCGAATGCGCCCTATCTTTTGCCGAAAGCCCGCTCCGGCTATCGCATGGGGCACGGGCAGGTCATGGACCACATGTTCCTGGACGGGCTGGAGGACGCCTATGACAAGGGCCGGCTGATGGGCACATTCGCCGAAGAATGTGCGCAAAGCTATCAGTTCACGCGCGAGGAGCAGGACGCATTCGCCATTGCCTCGTTGACGCGGGCGCAGAAGGCCATCGCAGAGGGCTGGTTCGCGGGCGAGATCGCGCCGGTGACCGTCAGGACCCGGGGCGGCGAGACGGTCGTCAGCATCGACGAGCAGCCGGGCAAGGCGCGGCTGGACAAGATCCCGACCCTGAAGCCGGCGTTTCGCAAGGACGGCACGGTGACAGCAGCGAACTCGTCCTCGATCTCGGACGGGGCGGCGGCGCTGGTCTTGATGCGCGCCTCGGAGGCCGAGCGGCGCGGGTTGGTGGCGCGGGCGCGCATCATCGGGCATGCGACATTCGCCGACAAGCCGGCGGCGTTTCCGACCGCGCCCATCGGCTCGATCCGCCGACTGCTGGAGCGCACGGGCACGGCGCTTGGCGATTATGATCTGTTCGAGGTGAACGAGGCCTTCGCTGTCGTCGCCATGGCGGCGATGCGCGACCTTGGCCTGCCGCATGCGGCGGTGAACATCCACGGCGGCGCCTGTGCGCTTGGCCATCCGATCGGGGCATCCGGTGCACGGGTGCTGGTGACGCTGCTGGCGGCGCTGGAGACGCATGGGGGCCGGCGCGGTATCGCGTCGCTGTGCATCGGCGGCGGCGAGGCGACCGCGGTTGCCATCGAGAGGATGGATTGATGCTGAACGAGGAGCAGGAGCAGATCCGCGAGGCGGCGCGCGATTTCGCGCAAGGGCGCCTCGCCCCCGGCGCAGCGGTGCGCGACCGCGACCATGCATTCCCGCGCGCCGAACTGGCCGAGATGGGCGAGCTGGGCTTTCTGGGCATGCTGGTCCCCGAGGCGCATGGCGGATCGGAAACCGGCATGCTGGCCTATGCCTTGGCGCTGGAGGAGATCGCCGCCGCCGACGGGGCGTGTTCCACCATCATGTCGGTGCACAGTTCCGTGGGCTGCGTGCCGATCCTGAAATTCGGCAGCGATGCGCAGAAGGCGCGCTTTCTGCCGAAGATGGCGGCGGGCGAATGGATCGGCGGCTTTGCCCTGACCGAGCCGCAGGCCGGCTCGGACGCCTCGGCGCTGAAGACCCGCGCCCGGCGCGAGGGCGACCATTACATTATCGACGGCGCCAAGCAGTTCATCACCTCGGGCAAGAACGGCAATGTGGTGATCGTATTCGCCGTCACCGATCCGGCGGCGGGCAAGAAGGGCATCTCGGCCTTCATCGTGCCCACGGATACGCCCGGCTATGAGGTGGTCTCGGTCGAACACAAGCTGGGGCAGCATGCCTCCGACACCTGCGCGCTGGCGTTTTCAGCCATGCGCGTGCCGGTCGAGAACCGGCTGGGCGCAGAGGGCGAGGGCTACCGCATCGCGCTGTCGAACCTGGAGGGCGGGCGCATCGGCATCGCCGCGCAGGCCGTGGGCATGGCGCGCGGCGCCTATCAGGCGGCGCTGGCCTATGCGAAGGAGCGCATCACCTTTGGCCGCCCGATCATCGAGCATCAGGCGGTGGCGTTCAAACTGGCCGACATGGCGACGCAGATCGACGCGGCGCGGCTGATGGTCTGGCGCGCCGCCATGCTGCGCGAGGCGGGCAAGCCCTGCCTGTCCGAGGCCTCGATGGCCAAGCTGTTCGCATCCGAGATGGCCGAGAGGGTCTGCTCGGCCGCCATCCAGATCCATGGCGGCTATGGCTATCTGGCCGATTACCCGGTCGAGCGCATCTATCGCGATGTGCGCGTCTGCCAGATCTATGAGGGCACGAGCGAGGTGCAGCGCCTTGTCATCGCCCGCGGGCTGTAAGGGAGAGAGACATGCCGAAACTGATCGAGATTTCCCGCGAGGGCCGGGTGGCGCTGATCCGCCTGAACCGGCCCGAGGCGCTGAATGCGCTGAACTCGGCCCTGGCCGAGGAGCTGACCGCGGCGGCGCTGGCACTGGACGCCGACCCGGGCGTGGGCGCCATCGTCATCACCGGCTCGGATCGGGCCTTTGCCGCCGGAGCCGACATCTCGGAAATGGTGGACAAGAGTGCCGAGGAGATGGTCGAGGCGGATTTCTTTGCCATCTGGGACCGCTTTGCGGCCACGCGCACGCCCAAGATCGCGGCGGTGAACGGCTATGCCCTGGGCGGCGGCTGCGAACTGGTGATGATGTGCGATTTCGCCATCGCAGGCGAAGGCGCGAAGTTCGGCCAGCCCGAGGTGAAGCTGGGCGTCATCGCCGGCATGGGCGGCACGCAGCGCATGACGAAGCTGATCGGGCGCGCGCTGTCGATGGACCTGCATCTGACCGGGCGCATGATGGACGCCGCCGAGGCGCTGCGCGCCGGCCTGATCGCGCGGGTGGTGCCCGATGCGCAGGTGGTCGAGACGGCGATGGCGGCGGCCCGGACCATCGCCGGCTATTCGCGCCCGGCGGTGCGGCTGGCGCGCGAGGCGGTGATGCGGGCAGAGGAACTTTCGCTCGCCGAGGGCGTCGCCTGGGAGCGGCGGCTGTTTCATCGCCTGTTCGGCACCGAGGGTCAGCGCGAGGGCATGCGCGCCTTCCTCGAAAAGCGCAAGCCCGAGTTCCACAAGGGCTGAGCCGGCGCTTCTTTCTTGTCGACATATCCCGGGGGACGCCGCTGCGGCCCCATCGAGGGGCCGCAGCGGCGGGGGGCAGAGCCCCCGGTTGCCGGCGCCCCTCGTTTCATTCCGGATCCCCGCCGACGCCCGGGCATACGCGACGGCTGCGCCTGCGGGACCGGTTCCAGGTCGCGATTCCCCTTTTGCCGAGTGCGATTCTGACGCGGTGTGGTCGAAACCCGCCTGATCGAGTCGCGATTCTCTTTGGTGAGATGCGTGTGCGAGGCAGCCGACCTCTCATCTTGTGAAAAAGCGCACGGGCCCCGCCAATTATTTTGTGTTTTATCAGGATGTTGTGTGATTTTGGTTTTTTATTGTTTTTTATGGGTTGCGGTGTTTTGTGTTG
>NZ_JBDHSP010000001.1:0-187449 GCF_039808215.1 Paracoccus sp. (in: a-proteobacteria) | reverse complement strand
AATCTGCTCAACTTTAACCTAGGAAGGTGGTGACAACCACATGCAGGTAAGTGTTCGCGACAACAACGTCGAACAGGCGCTTCGTGCTCTGAAGAAAAAGCTTCAGCGCGAAGGGGTGTTCCGTGAAATGAAGCTCAAGCAGCATTTCGAGAAACCTTCGGTCAAGAAGGCCCGTGAAAAGGCCGAGGCCGTCCGCCGCGCCCGCAAGCTGGCCCGTAAAAAGGCCCTGCGCGAAGGCGCGCTGTAAGACAGCGACCACAACGGTTCGAGAAACCCCCGCATCGCCGGGGGTTTTTCTTTCACACCGGCAGCGCCGTGGTGAAGGCCACCGTGCGCAGCGAGAACGAGGAATGCATCTGCCGCACCCCCGGCAGCTTGGCCAGCCGCTGGCGGTGGATGCGGGCGAAATCGTCGGTGTCCTGGGCCACCACCTTCAGCAGGTAATCCGCCTGCCCCGCCATCAGATGGCATTCCAGCACGTCGGGGATGGTGCGCACCGCGCGCTCGAAAGCCTCAAGCAGTTCATCCGCCTGCCCCGACAGCGTGATCTCGACATAGACCGTGGTCGGGCGTTCCAGCTTGCGCGCATCCAGCAGCGCGACATAGCCGCGGATCACCCCCAGTTCCTCAAGCCGCTGCACGCGGCGGTGACAGGCGCTGGGCGACAGACCGACCTCGGCGGCAAGATCGGCATTGGTCATGCGCCCGTCGCGCTGCAGGACTGTCAGGATGCGGCGGTCCGTTGCGTCCATCTCGATCATGACGGCGATCCTTCTCGCGTTCCGGCCCGGCGCTTGCCGTTGCTGCGACGATAGCCCGGTTTTCCGCCCGCTCTAAGCGAAAACCGCGGTGACCGGCCGAAACTGGCCGGCTCAGGCGTCGCGGGCGCGCAGCGCATCGCGGATCTGGACCAGCAACTCCTCTTGCGTCGGGCCGGCCGGGGCGGCAGCCTCCTGCTCGCGGCGCAGCGTGGCGTTCTGGACCTTGTTCACGCCCTTGACCAGCAAGAACACCGCCCAGGCGATGATCAGGAAATTGATCACCGCCGACAGGAAGGCGCCCCAGGCAAAGACCGCAGCGCCGGATTCGCGGGCGGCGTTCAGGCTGGCGCCCTCGGCGACATTGCCGCGCAGCACCAGGTAATGGCCGCTGAAATCGGTGCCGCCGGTCAGGAGGCCAATGACCGGGTTGATGATATCCGAGACCAGCGAGTTCACGATGGCGGTAAAGGCCGCGCCGATGATGATGCCCACCGCAAGGTCGATGACATTGCCGCGGGCGATGAATTCCTTGAATTCCCTGATCATGTGCCTACCTTTTCCAGTGGTTGCGCGTTCGTGGTCACAGGTTGCCACGGGGATTCCTTCCGGCGCAACATGGCCATTGCGGGAAAAGCACATGACGGCACTTGCAGAATTTCCGATCACCCGGCGCTGGCCGCCGCGGCGCGAGGACGTGATCCAGCTTTATACGCTGAACACCCCGAACGGCATCAAGATCTCGGTCATGCTCGAGGAATGCGGGCTGGACTATGACGCGCACCGCATCTCGATTTCCGATCCCGAGGAGCAGTTCACCCCCGAGTTCCTGTCGCTGAACCCCAACAACAAGATCCCGGCGATGATCGACCCGCAGGGCCCCGAGGGCCGGCCCATCGGCCTGTTCGAGACCGGCGCCATGCTGATCTATCTGGGCGACAAGACCGGGAAATTCCTGCCCGCCGCCGGCGCGGCGCGCTATCACACCCTGCAATGGCTGATGTGGCAGATGGGCGGCGTCGGACCGATGTTCGGCCAGGTCGGCTATTTTCACCGCTACAAGGGCAGCGAGATCGAGGACCCCCGCCCGCGCAACCGCTATTTCAACGAGGCGCGGCGGCTGCTGGGGGTGCTGGACCGCCAGCTTCAGGGCCGGGACTGGATCACTGGCGACTATTCCATCGCCGACATGGCGGTTGGCCCCTGGCTGCGCACCATCCGCACCAGATATGACGCCGAGACCCAGACCGGCATGGACGGTTTCGCCAATGTCCAGGCCTATCTGGCGCGTTTCCTGGCGCGGCCCGCGGTGCAGCGCGGCATCGAGGTCGGCGCCGCCCCGACCTAGAGCAGGCCCCAGATTAGCCGCAGCGCCAGCAGCGTCGAGGTGGTGACCAGGAGCGGCTTGATCACCCGCGCGCCGACGCGCAGGGCAAGCCTTGCGCCCAGCATCGCCCCCGCGACCTGGGCCAGCGCCATCAGCCCGCCCAGCAGCCACAGCGGCTGGCCCACGGCGGCAAAGGCCAGCAGCCCGCCCAGATTCGAGGCGAAGTTCAGCAGCTTGGTATGCGCGGCGGCCTTCAGCACGCCGTATCCCGCCAGCGTCACGAAGCCGATCATGTAAAATGACCCGGTCCCCGGCCCCACCAGCCCGTCATAGAACCCCACAGCCGGCACCACGGTCAGCAAAAACAGCCGCGGCGACATGCGTTCGGCGCGGTCGGTGTCGCCGATATTGGGCCGCAGCGCAAAGAAACCGGCAATGGCGATCAGCACCAGCGGCAGCACATAGGCCAGCGCCGCGGTCGGGATGCGGCTGACCAGCAGCGCACCGGCGAGACCGGCCAGAAAGGCGATCGCCGCCGCCGCCTTCTGCCGGCGCAGGTCCACGAGGCCGCTGCGCGCATAGGAAATGGCCGCGGTCGCGGCGCCGAACACGCCCTGGACCTTGTTCGTGGCCAGCGCCTGCGCCGGCGGCACCCCCGCCAGCATCAGCGCCGGCACGGTGATCAGCCCGCCGCCGCCGGCGATGGCATCGACGAATCCGGCGGCGAATGCGGCGCCGGCCAGCATCAGGGCAAGATCGAGGGTCAGGTCGAACATGGCGATCGGCAGGCCTCAGGCGCGGGGATGGGCGGCGCGATAGACCGCCAGCAGATGCGCGTCATCGACCCCGGTATAGACCTGCGTGGTCGAGAGGCTGGCATGGCCCAGAAGCTCCTGGATGGTGCGCAGGTCGCCCCCCGCCGCCAGCAGATGCGTGGCGAAGGAATGGCGCAGCGCATGCGGGGTGGCGGTGGGCGGCAGCCCGAGGCTCTGGCGCAGCTGCCGCATGGCCGCGGCCATCACCCCTTGACTGAGGCCGCCGCCGCGGGCGCCGCGAAACAGCGGCGCCTCGGGACGCTGCGGCCAGGGGCACAGCCGCAGATAGGCCGCCACCGCCGCATGCGCCACCGGCAGCACCGGCACCTGGCGCTCCTTGCCGCCCTTGCCGCGGATGATCAGCACCTCGCGCAGCGGCCAGTCGCGGCCGCAAAGCGCCAGCGCCTCGGAAATGCGCAGGCCGCAGCCGTAAAGCAGCGTCAGCACCGCGCAGTCGCGGGCGGCGATCCAGGGTTCGGGATGGGCGACGGCGCTCAGCTCCAGCACCCCGCGCGCCTGTTCGGGCGCCAGCGGCCGCGGCAGGCTGCGGGTGAATTTCGGCCCGCGCAGCGCCAGGGCGCGCGAGGCGTCGAAACCATGGCGGTCCGACATCCAGCGGATGAAGCTGCGCGTCGCCGACAGCCGGCGCGCCAGCGAACGGGCGGAAAGCCCGCGCCCGCGTTCGGCGGCGGCAAAGGCGCGCATGTCGCTCTGGGTCAGCGCCGCCAGCGTCGAGGGCAGCGCCGGGCTGGCGTGATAGCCGCCCAGAAAGGCCAGGAAGGCCAGCAGATCGGCCTGATAGGCGCGGATGGTGTGATCCGACAGGTCGCGGGTCGCGCGCTCGCTCTCCAGCCAGCGCGCCAGCGCCTCGGACATGGCCGGGGCCAGCGCCAGAGGCCCGGCCCCCGCGGTCATTGCCTCAGCCAGGAGAGCAGCACCAGCCGCAGCGCCTGCCCGAAAAAGCGCAGCAGGTCGGTGCCCTGCGCCGGCTGGAACCGCCCCGTGTCGGCCGAGCCCAGCAGCAGCAGCGCCGGCCGCCCCGGGCCCAGGTCCAGCGGCACCAGCGCCTCGGACCGGATGGGGGCGCGTGCCTCGCCATGCACCGGCAGCGTGTCATGGACAGCGCGGCGCAGCACGATGTCGTCGGCGCGCGGCATGCGCCGGCCGGCGGCGATCAGCCGCGCCACCGAACCCGGGGCCAGAACCACCAGCGGGCCGCCGGGCGGCGCCTGCCGGCAGCCGATGGGGGATTCCATGACCAGCCGCAGCGTCTCGACGCGCAGGATCGGCGCCACACTGCCCTCGAGATTGTCGAGAAAGCCGGCGAAATCCAGCGGCTCGAGCAGCGCCAGCACGGCGCGGTGCACGGTCTGGGTGCCGGTCTGGTTGTCGAAGGCGGTCGAGATCACCACCTCATGCGCGGTCTCGAGCCGGTCGAGCCGGCTTTCCAGCGCCTGCATGGCGCGGCCGCGGATGTCGATGACATTCTCGCCCAGTTCGGCCTCGCGCGCGCCGATCAGCGCCCGCATCAGGTCGCGGTCGCCCAGGATCAGTTCGGGCCGCGCCAGCAGGTGCCGGCGCAGATCCTCGGCCAGTTCCGACGCGCGCCCCTCCGGCATCAGAGGATCTTCTGCCCGGTCTTGGCCCAGTCGGCGTTGAACAGCTCCAGCCCGCGGTCGGTCAGCACGTGATTCGCCATGGCCTTGATCACCGCAGGCGGGGCGGTGATCACATCGGCGCCGATGCGGGCGGCGTCGGTGATGTGGTTCACCGAACGGATCGAGGCGGCGAGGATCTCGGTCTGGAAATCGTAATTGTCATAGATCTCGCGGATCTGCGCGATCAGGTCCAGCCCGTCGAAATTGTTGTCGTCCAGCCGGCCGATGAAAGGGCTGATGAAGCTGGCGCCGGCCTTGGCGGCGAGGATCGCCTGCGCGGCGGAAAAGCACAGCGTCACATTGACCTTGTGGCCCTTGCCGCTGAGCGCCTTGCAGGCCTTCAGCCCGTCCCAGGTCAGCGGCACCTTGACGGCGATATTCGGGGCGATGGCGGCCAGGTGCTCGCCCTCGCGGATCATGTCATCGGCCTTGCTGGCCACGACCTCGGCGCTGACCGGGCCCTGGACGATGCCGCAGATCTCGCGCGTGACTTCGATGATGTCGCGGCCCGACTTCAGGATCAGCGAGGGATTGGTGGTGACGCCATCGACCATGCCCAGATCGTTCAGTTCACGGATGGCGGCGACATCGGCGGTATCGACGAAGAATTTCATGCGGAAAGCCCTTTTGCAGCTGTCTTGCAACCTTGCCGCCGGGTTTAGCGCATAACGGCGAGCGCGTGAAGTCCGCCGCCGCCGCTTGCGGCCCCTCGGGCCGCCATGCCACAGTTGCGCCCCGATGCCAGCGGAGACCGGATTGCCCGCCCTTGCCCACCCCTGCCGCGAAACCTGATGCAGGCGCCGCCCTTCTATCCCCATGGCGCGCGCATCGGCGTCATGACGCAAGAGGTGGTCGGCATGCTCGACTATCTGGCGCCGGAGGGCGGAGTGCGGCTGGGGCAGCTGGTCGTGGTGCCGCTGGGGCCGCGCCGGGTCATGGGGGCGGTCTGGGGGCCGGGCACCGGCGGTTTCGACGCGGAGCGGCTGCGCCCGGTGGCGCGGCTGGTCGAGGCGCCGCCGCTGACGCCCGAGATGATAGAATTCCTGACCCGGATGGCGGAATACACCCTGACGCCGCTGCCGGCGCTGCTGCGCATGGCGACGCGGGCGCCGGATCTGGACCAGCCGCCCGCGGCGCGGCGCATCATCCACCGCGCCGGGCCGGAACCCGAACGCATGACCGATGCCCGCGCGGCGGTGCTGCGGGTGATCGCCGATCATGGCGGCGCCGGATTTGCGCCCGCGGAACTGGCGCAGTTGGCAGGGGTCAGCGGGGGCGTGGTGCAGGGGCTGGTGAAGGCCGGTACCCTGGCCGAGGTGCTGGCGCCGCGCGATCTGCCCTATGCGCGGCTGGACCCGGACCTGCCCGGCAAGCCCCTGGCCCCGGACCAGCAGGCAGCGGCCGAAAGCCTGCGCGCCGGCCTGCGCGCCGGGGGCTATGCCACCACGCTGCTGCGCGGCGTCACGGGGTCGGGCAAGACCGAGATCTATCTCGAGGCGGTGGCCGAATGTCTGCGGCAGGGCCGGCAGGCGCTGGTGCTCTTGCCCGAGATCGCGCTCTCGGCCGAGTTCCTGAACCGGGTCGAGGCGCGGTTCGGCGCCCGGCCCGGCGAATGGCATTCCGGCATCACCCGCGGCGAGCGCCGCCGCTTGTGGCTGATGGCGGGGCAGAACCATGTCGGCATGGTGGTCGGCGCGCGCTCGGCGCTGTTTCTGCCCTTCGCCGATCTGGGGCTGATCGTCGTCGACGAGGAACACGACAGTTCCTACAAGCAGGAGGACGGAGTTTTCTACAGCGCCCGCGACATGGCGGTGCTGCGCGCCAGCATCGGGGCCGCGCAAGTGGTGCTGGCCTCGGCCACGCCGTCCCTGGAAAGCTGGGTGAATGCGGGCGCGGGGAAATACCGCCGCATCGACCTGCGCGCCCGCTATGGCAGCGCCGAACTGCCCGAGATGGCCGCCATCGACCTGCGCGCCGAGGACATGGCGCCGGGGCGCTGGATCTCGCCGCGGCTGGCGGCCGAGGTCAGCGTCCGCCTGGCCAGGGACGAGCAGGCGCTGCTGTTCTTGAACCGGCGCGGCTATGCGCCGATCACCGTCTGCCGCGCCTGCGGCCAGCAGGTCGGCTGCGACCATTGCGACGCCCGCATGGTCGAGCACCGCTTTCAGAACCGGCTGGTCTGCCACCAGTGCGGCGCCACGAAACCCGTGCCCGTCGCCTGCCCCGGCTGCGGCGTCGAAGGCCGCATGGCCGCCATCGGCCCCGGGGTCGAGCGCCTGGCCGAAGAGGTCGCCGCGCGTTTCCCCGAGGCGCGGGCCAGCGTCCTGTCCTCGGACCTGTTCCATTCCGCCCGCGCGCTGAAAGAGGCCATTGCCGAGATCGGCACCGGCGCGACCGACATCATCATCGGCACGCAGATCGTCGCCAAGGGCCACAATTTCCCGCGCCTGACCCTGGTGGGGGTGATCGACGCCGATCTGGGGTTGCAGGGCGCCGATCTGCGCGCCGCCGAGCGCAGCTTCCAGTTGATGCGCCAGGTCGCCGGCCGCGCCGGGCGCGAGGGCGGCGGCGCGCGGGGCCTGGCGCTGCTGCAGACGCACCAGCCCGATCATGCGGTGATCCGCGCCATTCTCTCGGGCGAGGACGAGGCCTTCTGGGATGCCGAGGCCGCCGCGCGGCAGGCCGCGGGCATGCCGCCCTTCGGCCGGCTGGCGGCGATCATCCTGTCCCATCCCGACCAGCCGGTGGCCGAGGCCCATGCCCGCGAACTGGCCCGCCGCGCCCAGCCGCTGCAGGCGATCGGGGCGGAACTGTGGGGGCCGGCGCCGGCGCCCATCGCCCGCGTGCGCGGCCGTCACCGCATGCGCATGCTGATCCGCGCCCCGCGCCAGGCGCCACTGCAGCAGGCGATCGCGCGCTGGCTGCAATCCGCGCCCAGGCCGCCGGCGAACCTGCGCCTGGCTGTGGACATCGACCCGCAAAGTTTCCTGTAAGGCCGCGCCGGTTCAGACCGCCCATTCCGGGTCGGTGGTGAAGGCGATGGTCAGCCAGCGGTCCGGGCCCTCGTCGCCGATCGCGCGGCCGATCTCGTCACGGATCGCGTCCCACTCCTCCAGCCGGCGCGGCGGCTGGCCGGCGGGAACGACGAAATAGATCTCGATCTGGCGGCCGCGGCCGACGCGGGCGACATAGGCGTGATGGCTGACGAAGCCGTGGCGCGCGACCGCGGCCCCGGCCACCTGCCGCACATGCGCCAGCAGGTCCTGCGGCGTGACCAGCAGGATGTCGGCCAGCGCCTGGCGCACGGTCGGCACCGGCGCCGGCAGCACCATCAGACAGACCAGCGCCAGCGCCGCCGGATCGACATAGGGCGTCATCCAGTCCCAGCCCGTGCCCTGAATGAGCCAGCCAAACAGGAAGGCCGCCAGCAGTGCCCCCGACAACGCCGCCGAGATCGTCCAGGCCTTGGCATCCAGTTCCAGAAACATCGAACCGATGCGCCGGTTCGCCCGCCGCCCATAGGCCGCCATGGCGCAGGCCGCGATCAGCGAGACCGCGGCAAAGACCATGGCCCGGTCGAAATGCAGCGCGCGCCCGCCCTGCAGCAGGCTGGCGATCGAGGTGATCAGCCCGTAGCCCGCCATGCCGATCAGCATCGTGCCCGACAGGCCCAGCACCATCGGCTCCAGATGCCAGAAGCCCATGGTGAAATGGCGCGCCAGCCGCGCCTCGGGCTGTTCGGCCGGGGACCGGGCGATCAGCCGCGACACCATCAGCGCCAGCAGCGTCATGCTGGCGTCGAGCGCGGTATAGACGCCATCGAAGACAATCGAGGCCGAGCCGCTGAGCAGGCCGAAGATGACCCCGAACCCGGCCATGGCGAAGGTGACGGCGATGGACAGCCGCAGGACCTGCTGTTCGTTGCGCATCTCAGACCCCGCAGCGGTTCAGAAAGCCGGCCAGCACCCCGGCCAGCCGCCCGGCCCACAGATCCTGGCCCGCGGCATCCGCGATCAGGTCGTTTCTGACCTCGATCAACACATTGGGCCGGCCATGCGCCAGCGCGTGGCGGTCGATCGAATCGCCGTCCAGATGCCCGGAATAGGGCTCGTTGTCGCCGGTGACCCAGCCCTGGTCGCGGCATTCGCGGATCAGCGCCGGCCCAAGGCGCGAGTCGCGGTGCGAATAGAGGATGCCCACCGCCCAGGGCCGGCGCGCGCGGCCGCGCAGCTGCCGGGTAAAACTGTGCACGGCGCAGATGGCGCGGTCGGGCCGCGCCGCCGCCAGAGTCGCATAGGCGGCATGATAGGGGCGATAAAGCCGCTCCAGCCGGCGCTCGCGCTCGGCCGCGTCGGCATGGCGGTTGGCCGGGATCACCGTGCCGTCATAGATGCGCATCAGCAGCGTCGGATCGTCCTCGCCCCTGTTCGGGTCGATCACCAGGCGCGAGAAATCCGACAGGATGGCCGGCGCGTCCAGCCGCGCCGCCAGCCGTGTGGCCAGCCCGGCGCCACCGACATCATAGGCGATGTGGCGGGCCATGTCCTCGGCTGCGATGCCAAGGCTGCCGCCGCCGATCCAGCCCGGCACCCGGTTCGTCGCATGGTCGCAGGTGATCAGCCAGCGCGAGGGCCGGTTCGCGCCAATGATGCGATAGGGGGCGGTGGTCATGTCAGCTTCGCCTTGCATGGGCATCCCTTTAGTGCAAACCCTTGCCCAAGCACCAGTTGCAGCCAAGCCGGCAAATGTGCCAGATGGCGGCTGATAGCGCAAACATCGCATCCGCACAGGGAGAGAGGCAGATGAGACGGCACCGCAAGGTCAAGATCGTGGCGACGCTGGGTCCGGCCTCGAGCGATTACACGACCATCCGCGCGCTCTTCGAGGCCGGGGCCGACGTGTTCCGCCTGAACATGAGCCATGGCACCCATGCCGAACAGAAGGCGCGCCACGACATCATCCGCCGCATCGAGGCCGAGACCGGCCGCCCGATCGCGGTGCTGGCCGACCTGCAGGGGCCGAAGCTGCGCGTGGGCAGCTTTGCCGACGGGCACCATGACCTGGCCGACGGGCAGGCGTTCCGCTTTGACCTCGATGCGGCGCCGGGGGACGCCAGCCGCGTGCAACTGCCCCACCCCGAGATCTTTGCCGCGCTGGAGCCGGGGTCCGGACTGCTGGTCAATGACGGCAAGATCCGCCTGACGGTGCAGGCCTGCGGCGCCGATTTCGCCGATTGCGTGGTGACGGCGGGCGGGCCGATCTCGAATCGCAAGGGGGTGAACGTCCCCGATGTGGTGCTGCCGCTGGCGGCGCTGTCGGACAAGGACCGCGACGACCTGGAATTCGCCTGCGAGATGGGCGTGGACTGGCTGGCGCTGAGCTTTGTCCAGCGCCCCGAGGACGTGCTTGAGGCGCGCGAACTGGCGCGCGGCCGCGCCGCCGTCCTGTCCAAGATCGAAAAGCCCGCGGCGGTGCGCGCCTTCGCCGAGATCCTCAAGGTCTCGGACGGAATCATGGTGGCGCGGGGCGATCTGGGGGTGGAACTGCCGGTGCATTCCGTGCCGCCGATCCAGAAGCGGCTGGTGCGCGCCTGCCGCGCGGCGGCGAAACCGGTGATCGTGGCGACGCAGATGCTGGAATCGATGATCGAAAGCCCGATGCCGACCCGGGCCGAGGTCTCGGACGTGGCCAACGCCATCTACGAGGGCACGGATGCGGTGATGCTGTCGGCCGAAAGCGCCGCCGGCGCCTATCCGGTCGAGGCGGTGACCACGATGGACAGCGTGGCGCAATCGGTGGAATCGGACCCGACCTATCGCGACATCATCGAAAGCACACGCAACGCCCGGCGCCAGACCGTGGCCGACGGCATCGTGGCCGCGGCGCGCGAAATCGCCGAGACCACCGACATCTCGGCGATCTGCGCATTCACCCAGTCCGGCACCACCGCAAGCCTGGTGGCGCGTGAACGTCCGCGCGTGCCGATCATCGCCCTGTCCTCGGAAACCGGGGCGCTGCGCCGGCTGTGCCTGACCTGGGGGACGCATTGCGTGCTGACGCCGTCGCTGGTGCGCTTCAAGCAGGCGGTGGTGAACGCGGCCAAGGCGGCGCGGGACTTTGGCTTTGCCAATGAATCGAACCAGATCGTGGTCATGGCGGGCGTGCCCTTCAACGTCCCCGGCACGACGAACATCCTGCGCATCGCGCCCTGCGACGAACGCTTGATCTACCGCACCGATCCGGAATAAGCCCGCCATGACGACCTCTAGGGAATAGGTGACCCGATGATCGACATCCTGTTGCTGGCCGGTGCCGCGCTTTGCGCGCTTTCCGTGCTGATGGCCGCGATTGCGGTGGCCCGCACGCAGGCGCCGCGCGCGGCCGCCATCGTCCTGGTGCTGGGTCTTGGCCTGCTGCTGGCCGGCACCGCGCTTGATCCGCGGCCGCTGGGCCTGAACACGCTGGCGCACAGCTGGCAGCGCCTGACAAGCGGCCAGCTGGAGCTGCAGCCCGCACCCGAGGCGACCCCCGCAGCGGAAGCCCCCGCAGCAGAGCCGGCAGCCGCGCCGGCCGAACCCGCGCCCGCCGCCGAAGCGCCTGCAGAAAAACCGGCCGCCGAAGAACCGGCTGCCGAGGCTCCTGCGGCTGAAGAGCCGGCAACCGAACCCGCAGCCGAACCGGCAGCGGCCCCTGCCGAAGAACCGGCCGCCGAGGAACCGGGCGCCGAGGCCAGCACTTCGGTCAAGCCCAGCCAGTAGGGCTTGTCAATTCGCGCGCGCCTCTCTATAGGGCACGCTTCCACCCGCGCGGCCGGCCGACATGGCATTGCCGAGTCGCGCGTTCACTCTGACCGCAAGGAGAGTAAAATGCCGAAGATGAAGACCAAATCGGCCGCCAAGAAGCGGTTCTCGATGACGGCCACGGGCAAGGTCAAGGCCGGCCCGGCCGGCAAGCGCCACGGCATGATCAAGCGCTCGACGAAATTCATCCGCGACGTGACCGGGACGATGATCCTGTCCGACGCGGACGCGAAGATCGTCAAGAAATACATGCCCTACGACCGCTGAGGAGAACCGGACATGGCACGAGTCAAATCGGGGAAAGTCACCCACGCCCGCCACAAGAAGGTTCTTGACGCGGCGAAAGGCTATTACGGCAACCGTTCGCGCAACTTCCGCACCGCGACCCAGGCTGTCGACAAGGCCAACCAGTATGCCACGCGCGATCGCAAGAACCGCAAGCGCAATTTCCGCGCCCTGTGGATCCAGCGCATCAACGCCGCCGTGCGCGCCGTCGATGCCGAGATGACCTATTCGCGCTTCATCGCCGCGCTGGCGAAGGCCGGGATCGAGGTGGATCGCAAGGTTCTGGCCGATCTCGCCGTGCACGAGCCGGAGGCCTTTGCCGCCGTCGTCGCCCAGGCGAAAGCCGCCGCCTGATCGCAGGCCACCCGGCCGGAATGCCGAACCCGCACCGTCAAGGTGCGGGTTCTTTCGTTCCCGGGATGCATGGCGCGGCCGACTGTTGCATCCCGTGGCGCGAAGGGTGAAGACTTGTCGGCACGGTGGCTTGCCGCCAGGCAGCACGATGGAAAGGGTCGCAACCATGCCGGCCAGTCCTGACCCCCTCTGTCCGGTTCGCGTCCCGCTGAGTCGCCGGCCGATGGGGGTGATCGCCAGCGCCATGACCGCGCGACGCAACCTGCTGGAACTGATCCCCGAGATCGCCACCCGCCAGCCGATGGTCTCGGGCCGGACCGGCAAGCGCTGGCACATGGTCATGGACCCCGGCGCGCTGGCGCATGTGCTGAAGGAACGGGTCGAGGATTATCCGAAATCGCTGGTGACCAGGCTGATCCTGGCCCCCGCAATCGGCAATTCGCTGTTCGTGGCCGAGGGCGCGCATTGGCGCTGGCAGCGCCTTGCCGCCGCCCCGGCCTTTTCCCAGCGCCATGTCGAGGCGCTGGCGCCGGTGATGACCGCCGCCGCCGAGGCCAGCGCCCGCCGGCTGGCGGCCTGCCGCGGGCCGGTGGATCTGTTCGAGGAATGCGTGGCGGCGACCTTCGAGGTGATCTCGGAGGTGACGTTTTCCGGCGGCACGGGCTTTGAGCGCGATGCCGTGCACCGGGCGATCGGCGGCTTCATCGACGGGGCGGCGCGGCTTTCGGTCATGGACATCCTTGGCCTGCCGGGCTGGCTGCCGCGGCCGGGGCGGCTGTTTTCCGGCGGCGAGCTGCGGCGGATGAAGCGCATGGCCGATGCCGCCATCGCCGCCCGCGCCCGGAGCGGGGCGCGCGCCCCGCCCGACCTTCTGGACCTGTTGCGCGCCGGCCACGACCCCGAGACCGGCCGCGCCATGACCCCGGCCGAACTGCGCGACAACCTGCTGACCTTCATCGTCGCCGGGCATGAGACCACGGCGCTGACCCTTGCCTGGGCGCTTTACCTGCTGGCCTTCGACTCAAAGGTGCAGCACCTTGCCGCCATAGAGGCGGCTGCGGTACTGGACGGTCGCGCCGCGACCGTCGCCGACCTGCCGCGCCTGCCCCTGGTGCACCAGATCATCGAGGAGACGCTGCGGCTTTACCCGCCGGCCGCCATGCTGTCGCGCACCGCCCGCACCCCGGACCGGCTGTGCGGGCGCGAGATCCGGCCCGGCGACACCGTGATGCTGCCGATCTATGCCCTGCACCGCCACCGCCTGCTGTGGCCCGAGCCCGACCGATTCGACCCCGGCCGCTTTGCCCCCGACCGCGGCCACGAACGCATGGCCTTCCTGCCCTTTGGCGCCGGGCCGCGCATCTGCATTGGCGCCGGATTCGCCCTGCAAGAGGCGGCAATCATCCTGGCGACCCTGCTTTCGCGGTTGCGGTTCGCCCCGCAATCGCGCATGCCGCAGCCGCGCATGATCCTGACCCTGCGCCCGCATGGCGGTGTCTGGCTGCGCGTCCACCCGCGCTAAGGTCTTGCGCCGGAGCGGTTTTGGCGCCCTAATCGCAGCAAAGCAGGAGAAGCGCCCATGACCGCGATCATCGATTTCCTGAACACCATCTTCTGGGGCTATGTGCTGATCTACGGCCTGCTGGCCGTCGGCATCTATTTCACCATCCGCCTCGGCTTCATCCAGATCCTGCATTTCCGCGAGATGTTTCGCTGCGTCGTGGGCTCGGGGGTCAAGGACGGCGACGGCATCTCGCCCTTCCAGGCGCTGACCGTCAGCCTGGCCAGCCGCGTCGGCACCGGCAATATCGCCGGGGTCGCGGTGGCGATCACCTTGGGCGGACCAGGCGCGGTGTTCTGGATGTGGATGGTGGCCACGGTGGGCATGGCCACGGCCTATGCCGAATCGATGCTGGCGCAGCTTTACAAGGAACACGGGCCCGGCGGACTGTATCGCGGCGGCCCGTCCTTCTACATCAAGAAGGCACTGGGCCAGGGCTGGCTGGCCTCGATCTTTGCCGTGGCGCTGATCATCGCCTTTGGCCTGATCTTCAATGCCGTGCAGTCGAACTCGATCGCCGAGGCGGCGACCGGAGCCTTCGGCATCAACAAGGCGGTGGTGGGCGTCGCCATCGCGGCGCTGACCGGGGTGATCATCTTCGGCGGCATCCCGCAGATCGCGCGCGTGGCGGAATTCGTCGTGCCCTTCATGGCTGGCGCCTATCTGCTGGCGGCGATCGTGGTGGTGATCATGAACATCTCGGAAGTGCCCGGGGTGCTGGGCCATATCATCGGTTCGGCCTTCGGCCTGCAGGAGGCGGCGGGCGGCGTCACCGGCGGCATGGCCGCGGCGATGATGAACGGGGTCAAGCGCGGGCTGTTTTCCAACGAGGCCGGCATGGGTTCGGCCCCCAACATCGCCGCCGTGGCGGTCCCCGACCCGCACCACCCGTCAAGCCAGGGCTTCGTGCAGGCACTGGGGGTGTTCATCGACACGATCCTGGTCTGCACCGCCACCGCGATCATGATCCTGCTCTCGGGGGCGATCCCCTCGGCCGAACTGACCGGCGTGGCGCTGACGCAATCGGCGCTGGCCGAGCATTTCGGCAGCTTTGGCCAGTATTTCGTCGCCATCGCCATCTTTTTCTTCGCCTTCACCTCGATCATCGGCAATTATGCCTATGCCGAGAACGCCATCATCTTCCTGGGCCACGGCCATCAGAGCGTGGTCACCGGGCTGCGCGTCGCGGTCATGGCCATGGTGATCTGGGGTGCGATCCAGACCGTGCAGAAGGTGTTCGACTTTGCCGATGCCTCGATGGGGCTGATGGCGACGATCAACCTGATCGCCATCGTGGCGCTGTCGGGCACGGTGGTGCATGTCACCCGCGACTATCTGCGCCAGCGCGCCGAGGGTCGCAGCCCGACCTTCCATCTGAAGGACCACCCCGACATCGCCCCCGGCGCCGACAGCACGATCTGGAAATAGGCCGATGATCACCATCTATCACCGACCGACCTGCTCGACCTCGCGCAAGGTGCTGCAGATGATCCGCGATGCCGGGCATGAGCCCCATGTCATCGACTATGGCCGCGACGGCTGGACGCGCGGCCAGCTTCTGGGCCTGTTCGCCGCCGCCGACGTGACGCCTTCGCAGGCGCTGCGCGTCAAGGGCACCGACGCGGCCGAGCGCGGGCTGATCGGCGCCGACGACGAGACCATCCTTGCGCAGATGGTCGAGAACCCGGCCCTGGTCGAGCGGCCGATCGTCTGCGGCCCTGGCGGCGTGCGCCTGTGCCGCCCGGCGGAACTGGTCATGGAAACGCTGTCCCGCTAGGCTTTCCCCCGGCCCGCGCGCATGGTAAGGCGCGCGGGAACCGCAAGGAAGCCCGCCATGTCCGACATCGACACCCTTCGCCAGTCCTATCTCTCGCGCATTGCCGCCGCAGGCGACACCGAGGCGCTGGAGCAGGTGCGCCTCGCCGCCCTTGGCAAGAAGGGCGAGATCAGCGGCATGATGAAGGAACTGGGCCGCATGACGCCCGAGGAGCGCCAGACCAGGGGCGCGGCGCTGAACCGGCTGAAGGACGAGATCGACACCGCGCTGCGCGCCCGCCGCCAGGGGCTTGAGGATGCGGCGCTGGACGCGCGGCTGCGGGACGAATGGCTGGACGTGACCCTGCCCGGCCGGCCGCGGCCGCAGGGCAGCATCCACCCCGTCAGCCAGGTGACCGAGGAAGTGACGGCGATCTTTGCCGACATGGGGTTCCGCGTCGCCGAAGGGCCGCAGATCGAATCCGACTGGTTCAATTTCGACGCGCTGAACATTCCGCCCGAACATCCGGCGCGGCAGGAACACGACACCTTCTTCATGCAGCGCGCGGCGGATGATCCGCGCCCGCCGCATGTGCTGCGCACCCATACCTCGCCGGTGCAGATCCGCGCCATGCAGGCCAGCGGCGCCCCGATCCGGGTGATCGCGCCGGGCCGGGTCTATCGCATGGACATGGACCAGACGCATTCGCCGATGTTCCACCAGGTCGAGGGGCTGGCGCTGGGCAAGGGCATTTCCATGGCGAACCTGAAATGGACGCTCGAGGAGTTCTGCCGCGCCTTCTTCGAACTGGACCACGTCGAGCTGCGTTTCCGCGCCAGCCATTTTCCTTTCACCGAACCCTCGGCCGAGGTCGACATCCGCTGTTCCTGGGAGGGCGGCAAGCTGTCGATCGGCCAGGGCGACAGCTGGCTGGAGATCCTCGGCTCGGGCATGGTGCATCCCAAGGTGCTGGCGGCGGGCGGCATCGACCCCGATGAGTGGCAGGGCTTTGCCTTCGGCATGGGCATCGACCGCATCGCCATGCTGAAATACGGCATCCCCGACCTGCGCGCCTTCTTTGAATCCGACCTGCGCTGGCTGCGCCATTACGGCTTTGCCCCGGGCGACATTCCCAGCGTCGCGGGCGGGCTGTCACGCTGAGGCCGGGGCCGGGGCCGGGCCGGCGCGGGCAGATCGGGGGAAGGGGCATGGCGGCGACCCAGCGTCTCGCGCTTGAACTGGACGGGCTCGTGCGCCGCTTCGGCAGCCGCAATGTGCTGGACGGCATCTCGCTGGCCTTGCCTGAGGGGCGCATCACCTGCCTTCTGGGCGAATCGGGCTGCGGCAAGTCGACGCTCTTGCGGCTGATCGCCGGCGTCGACCGCCCCGACGGCGGGCGCATCCGCATGCAGGGCGCGGATCTGGTGGCACCGGGGGTCTTTGTCGAACCCGAGGACCGCAAGATCGGCTTCATGTTCCAGGACTATGCGCTGTTTCCGCATCTCAGCGTGGACGAGAACCTGGCCTTTGGCCTGCGCGCCCTGCCGGCGCGCGAACGCGCCGCGCGCGTGGCCGAGGTGGCGCAGCGCATCGGCATCGCGCATCTGCGCGCGCGCTATCCGCATTCGCTGTCGGGCGGCGAACAGCAGCGCGTCGCGCTGGCGCGGGCACTGGCGCCGCGGCCGGCGATCCTGCTGATGGACGAGCCCTTCTCGAACCTCGACCAGGGGCTGCGCGAAAAGGTGCGCCGCGAGACCGTGGCCACGCTGCGCGAACTGGGGGCGACGGCGATCATCGTCACCCATGATCCGCAGGAGGCGCTGGCGGTCGGCGACCTGATCGTGCTGATGCGCGCCGGCCGCATCGAACAGACCGGCACCCCCTTCGAGATCTACGACAACCCCCGCTCGCTTTATGCCGCCGAGTTCATGGGCCCCTGCAACCGCCTGACCGGGGTCTGGAGCAATGGCGCGCTGGATACCGCCATCGGCAGCTTTCCGGGCGATCTGGACCTGCCCGAGGGGGCGCTGGCGCTGGCCTGCATCCGGCCGCAGGCGCTGTCGCTGTCGCCCGACGGCCAGGGCATCCCGGCGCGCATTCTGGCCAAGACCTTCATCGGCGAAAGCGAACAGATCGACATTCTCGTGCATCCCCTGGGCGAGCCGCTGCGCATGCACAGCCATTTCCGCATCCCGATGACCATCGGCGAACGCGCCGGGCTGCAGCTGAACGGCGCCCAGGTGCATGTCTTTGCCCATCCCGAGCCGGGCTGAGCCCCGGCCACACTTGACAAAAATCCTAAACCATAGCGTCACTATGGACCGGACCACATCGCATTCCCGCACCCCGAAAGAAAGGCCAACCGATGAAGATCGAACGCAAACTGTCGCCGCTGCTTCTGGCGGGCATCGTCGTCGCGGGCGGGGCCGGCAGCCTCGCGGCAGAGGAGCTGAACCTCTACACCTCGCGCGAGCCGGGCCTGGTCGAGCCGCTGCTGCAGGCCTTCACCGCCCAGACCGGGGTCAAGGTCAACACGGTCTTTCTGAAAGATGGCCTGGCCGAGCGCGTGGCATCCGAGGGCGAAAGCTCGCCCGCGGATGTGCTGATGGCGGTGGACGTGGGCAATCTGGCCGATCTGGCCGAACGCGGGCTGACGCAGCCGGTGCAATCCGAGATCCTGGCAGCCGCCATCCCCGAGAACCTGCGCGACCCCGGCAACGAATGGTTCGCGCTGTCGATGCGCGCGCGCGTGGTCTATGCGGCCAAGGCGCTGGGGCTGGACGCCATCACCTATGAGGATCTGGCCGATCCGAAATGGAAGGGCAAGCTCTGCATCCGCTCGGGCCAGCATCCCTACAATACCGCGCTGATCTCGGCCTATCTCGACCATCACGGCGCCGCCGAGACCGAGGCCTGGCTGACCGGGCTGAAGGCCAATCTGGCGCGCCAGGCCGGGGGCGGCGACCGCGACGGCGCCAAGGACATCCTGGGCGGCATCTGCGATCTGGCGGTGGCGAATTCCTATTACGTCGGGCTGATGCGCTCGGGCAGGGGCGGGGATGAACAGCGCGCCTGGGGCGAGGCCATCGACCCGGTGCTGCCGACCTTCAAGGATGGCGGCACGCATGTGAACATCAGCGGCGCCGCGGTGGCCAGACATGCGCCCAACCGCGAACAGGCGGTCAAGCTGCTGGAATTCCTGGTCTCGGACGAGGCGCAGAAGCTGTATGGCGAGGCGAATTTCGAATATCCGGTAAAGCCGGGCGCCACCATCGACCCGATCATCGCCGCGTTCGGCGAACTCAAGGTCGATGCCGTGCCGCTGACCGAGATCGTGAAGCACCGCAAGGAGGCGAGCGAACTGGTCGACAAGGTCGGCTTCGACAACTGACCCGGCGCAGGGCGGCCCGCCCGGGCCGCCGCAAGCCGCCGCAAGCCGCCGCAAGCCGCCGATGTACGCCCCCCCGACGCAGATGCCCGCCCGCGCCCTGCCCCGCCGCCGCGGCCGGGTCTGGCTGCACGCCAGCCTCGTGATCGCGGCGCTGGCACTGGCGCCGCTGCTGGCGCTGGTCTGGCAGGCGACGCAGGGCGCGGGCGGGCTCTGGTCGCATCTGGCGCGCCATGTCCTGCCCCATGCCCTGGGCCAGACGGCAATGCTGATGGCCGGGGTCGGCGTCCTTGTCGCGGTCATCGGCACCGGCAGCGCCTGGCTGGTGGCGGCGCATGATTTCCGCGGCCGGCGCTTTCTGGAATGGGCGCTGTTGCTGCCGCTGGCGGTGCCGACCTATATCGTCGCCTATGCCTATCTGGACCTGCTGCATCCGCTGGGTCCGGTGCAGGGGGCGGTGCGCGGCCTGCTGGGCTATGACAGCCCGCGCCAGTTCCGCCTGCCCGACATCCGCTCGATGAGCGGGGCGATCGTGCTGCTCAGCCTGGTGCTTTACCCCTATGTCTATCTGCCGGCGCGCGCCATGTTCCTTACCCAGGCGGCGAATCTGGTCGAGGTGGCGCGCACGCTGGGCTGTGCGCGGCGGCAGATCTTCTGGCGCGTGGCGGTGCCGCTGGCGCGGCCGGCGATCGCCGTCGGGGTCAGCCTGGCGCTGATGGAGACGCTGAACGACATCGGCGCCTCCGAGTTCCTCGGCGTGCGCTCGCTGACGGTCTCGGTCTATACCACCTGGGTCACGCGTTCGGACCTGCCGGGGGCGGCGCAGATCGCGCTGGCGATGATCGCGCTGGTGGTGGCGCTGGTCACGCTCGAGCGCTGGGCGCGCCGGCGCCAGCGCTACAGCACCGGAGCGCAGCGCGCCCGCAACCTGGTGCCGCGGCCCCTGCACGGGCGCGCGGCGCTGGCGGCATTCGCCCTGGGCTTTCTGCCGGTGCTGCTGGGCTTTCTGCTGCCGGCCGGGTTCCTGGCCATCGAGGCCTGGAAGCGTTTCCAGTTCGCCGGCCTCTCCGGGCAGCTTCTGCACGAGGCGCGCAACACCTTCACCGTCTCGGCGCTGGCGACGCTGGCAGTGCTGGCCTGCGGCATGGTGATCGCCCTTGCCGCACGCGCCTGGCCCGGGCGCGGCATGCGGCTGAGCCTGCGCAGCGCCACCCTGGGCTATGCCATGCCCGGGACCGTGCTGGCGCTGGGGGTGCTGGTGGTCGCGGCCGGGCTGGACCGGCTGATCGACCGCACGGCGCAGGAATGGTTCGGCTTTTCCGCCGGTCTGGTGCTGATCGGCTCGGGACTGGCGCTGGGCTATGCCTATCTCGTGCGCTTCCTCGCCATCTCGGTCGGCTCGGTCGAGGCCGGGCTGACGCGCATCCCGCAAAGCTATGACCACGCGGCGCGCACGCTGGGCCGGGGCGTGACCCGCACCTTCACCGATGTGCACCTGCCGCTGACCAGGGCCGCGATCGCCGCCGCGGGGCTGCTGGTCTTTGTCGACTGCATGAAGGAACTCTCGGCGACGCTGCTGCTGCGGCCGCTGAATTTCGAAACCCTCGCCACGCATCTTTACGGCGAGGCGGCGCGCGGCACCTACGAGGAGGCGGCGCTGGCCGCCCTCGCCATCGTCGCGGTGGGCATCCTGCCGGTCATCCTGCTGGCGCGCATCGGCCGCGGCGAGCGCGGGCGCTGAACCGGCGCGGGCTCAGCCCGCGTGCGGGGGCAACCGGCCGCGGCTCATGTGGCGCTTGCCGGCAAAGCCCGGGCCGCGGCTGACGGCAAAGCCCGCCGCCGCCAGCCCCCGGCGCACATGGCCGGCGGCGGTATAGGTGGCAAAGCTGCCGCCCGGCGCGGTGTGGCGCGCCACCTCGGCCATCAGGTCCGGGCCCCACAGCTCGGGGTTGCGCGCCGGCGAAAAGCCATCCAGAAACCAGGCGTCCGCCCGGCCCGGCCAGCGCGGCAGCGCCTCGCGCGCGTCGGCCAGGACGATCTCGACCGCGACCGGCCCGACCTCAAGCCGCGGCCCCGGCCAGCCGGCGCGCAACTGCCGGGCCAGCGGCGCCAGCTCGGGGAAGGCGGCATGGGCGCGGGCAAGCTCGGGCAGCGACATCGGCCAGGCCTCGAAACTGGTGAAGCGCAGCGGCACCCGGGCCAGCTGCGCCAGCGCCAGCAGGTTCAGCCCGGTGCCAAGGCCCAGTTCCGCGACGTGAAACCCGGGCCGCAGCCGCGCCGGCAGATCGTTGCCGGCCAGAAACACATGCCGCGCCTCGTCAAGCCCGCCGTTCAGGCTGAAATAGGGATCGTCAAAGCGGCGCGAGACCGGGATCCCGTCCGCGCGCCAGTCCAGATCGGCGCGGCTCTGGTCGTCATCGGTCATCTGCGATACTCCGTTGCTGGCACGGCAGATGCGGCAAGGGGCGGGGCGATGGCAAGCGAAATCACGGTGGCGGGCGCGGGGATCTTCGGCCTTGCCTGCGCATGGGAACTGCTGCGCCGCGGCCGGCCGGTGCGCGTGGTCGAGATCGCGCAGGTCGGCGCCGGGGCCTCGGGCGGCCAGGTCGGCGCGCTGGCGCCGCATGCGCCGGAAAACTGGAACCCCAAGAAGCAGGTGCAACTCGGTGCGCTGATCGCGGCGCGGGACTGGTGGGCCGGGGTGGCCGAGGCCGGCGGCACGGACCCCGGCTATGCGCGCCTCGGCCGGGTGCAGCCGGTGCCATTGGGCGCCGAGACACGCATGGCCGCGCGCGTCGCCGCCGCCGCCAATCACTGGCCCGACTGGGCCGGGCTGATGCTGACCGACGCCCCCGAAACCGGACTGCGGCCGCAATCGCCCTCGGGCCTGTGGCTGGTGGACCGGCTGACGGCGCGCATCAGCCCGCGCCGCGCCGGGGCGGCGCTGGCCGCAGCGATCCGCGCCCGCGGCGGCGAGATCGTCGAGGGCGCCACCACCGATGGCCCGGCGATCTGGGCCACCGGCGCCGACGGCCTTGCCCCCTTTGGCGGCAGCGGGGTCAAGGGGCAGTCGGCGCTGCTTTCCCATGTCGCGCCGGACATGCCGCAGGTCTTTGCCGAAGGGCTGCATGTCGTGCCCCATGCCGACGGCACGGTGGCCATCGGCTCGACCTCGGAACGCGATGCGCGCGATCTGGCGACCGACGAGCAGCTCGAAACGCTGATCGCGCGGGCAAGGGCGCTGTGCCCGGTGCTGCGTGACGCGCCGGTGCTGGAGCGTTGGGCCGGGTGGCGGCCGCGCACCGCCTCGCTGCAGCCGATCATCGGCCCGTGGCCGGGACGGCCCGGGCATTACGTCGCCAATGGCGGCTTCAAGATCGGCCTTGCCATGGCGCCGGCCTGCGCCGCGATGCTGGCCGATCTGATCCTTGACGGCCATGACCGCATCCCGCAGGGGTTCAGGGTGCCGGGCTGACCCCGATCACCAGCGGATGCAGATAGAACAGCCCCGCCCAGACCGCCACGGCCAGCGCGATGCGCCACCAGTCCAGACGCAGCGCCAGGCCGCGGCGCCGCGCCATCAGCACCAGCCCCAGCAGGGCATAGGCCAGCAGCAGCCCGAACAGGATCACATGCGCCAGATCGCCATTGGCCAGCAGATGCGCCCCGGCCCACAGCACGAACCCGGCCATCAGCCCGGTCATGCCGCCAACCAGCGGCGCCAGCACCGCAAAGGGCATGGCCAGATTGACCAGCCAGCGCATCCAGGACTCTTGCGGCCAGATCTCGACAAAGGGGGCGCGGGCCGAGGCGACCACCAGCCAGTAAAGCAGCGCCAGCGACAGCAGGCTATAGCCGATGACATAGCCGCGCTGGCCCAGCCGCGCGATCAGCGGCGCCCGGAACCGCGCCGGGATCACATGCGATCCCAGAAAGACGGCCAGCGCCAGAATGAATTCCATCCAGTCCATGCACGCCTGTCTATCCGCGCCGCCCGCCCTCGGCAATGCGCATTGACCCCGCGCCCGCCACGGCCATGATGGCGCCAAACACGAGGAGCCCCATGACCCGCCTGCAAGCCGCCCTTGACGCCATCGACCGCGCCAATGCCGCCGACCCGCAACTGACCGACGGCCAGCCCGAGGCCCTGCTCTACGGCCAGCGCATGAGCGCCGAGCAGCAGGCGCTTTACCCCGGGGCCTCCGAGGCGCTGCGCATCGCCTGCCGCGGCCAGCATGTCGAACGCTGGCTGCTGGCGCGCGACGCCTTTCCCATGGACCGCGCCGGCTATCTGGCCTGGCGCACGGAACAGGGCCGCCGCCACGCCGCGCGGGTGGCGCAGATCATGCGCGATGCCGGCTATGACGCGCCCGAGATCAGCCAGGCCGAACGCATGCTGACCAAACAGGGCATCAAGCGCGACGACGAGGTGCAGGCGCTCGAGGACGTGGCCTGCTTCACCTTCATGCGCTGGTACATGCAGCCCTTCGGCAAGGACCGAGACCCCGCCGAGATGCAGCGCATCGTCGAGCGCACCGCGCGCAAGATGTCCGCCACGGCGCGAACCCGGGCGCTGCGGGAATTCGCCATCCCGGAACCCTTCGCCGCCGCCTTCCGTGCCTAGAGTCCTGATCGTCGCCCATGGCCAGCCCGGAGACCCCGCCCCGCAGCAGCGGGCGATCGAGGCGTTGGCCGCGCAGGTCGCCACCCTGCTGCCCGATGTGCAACTGCGGGGCGCCACACTGGCCATGCCGGGGGCGCTGGCCATCGCCGGCAATGACAGCCTGATCTATCCGCTGTTCATGGCCGCCGGCTGGTTCACGCAGACCGAACTGCCGCGCCGGCTGGCGCGCACCGGGGCGACACAGGCCCGCATCCTGCCGCCCTTCGGCTCGGATCCCGGCCTGCCCGGCCTGTGCCTGCGGCTGATCGCCGATGCCGCATCCGCCCGGGGCAGGCATCTGGCGCAAACGCATCTGCTGCTGGCAGCGCATGGCTCGGGCCGCTCGCGCGCGCCGGCCGCGGCGGCGCAGGCCATGGCGGCCCGGCTGGCCCCGCATGTCTCCGCGACCCGCTGCGGCTTCATCGAGGAGGCGCCCTTCATCACCGACGCCGCCCGGGACCTGCCCGAACCCACGCTCTGCCTGCCGCTTTTTGCCACCGCGGCCGAGCATGTCACCGACGACCTGCCGCATGCGCTGGCGCAGGCCGGCTTCGCCGGCACACTCCTGCCTCCGGTCGGCCTTGCCCCTGCCGTGCCGGCAATGATCGCCGCAAGCATCAGGGCCGCCCTGTAAAAGCGGCGCCGATCTTCTTCGTTCTCCAAATACTCATGCGACCGCGCTACTGGCGCGGCGTCGGGGTTACATCGCCGCCAGCTGCGCCAGCGCCGCGCGGATACGGGACAGATCGTCCTCCAGCGCCGCCAGCTTGTCGCGGGTTTCCTCGATCACTTCCGCCTCGGCGTTCTCGACGAATTTCGGGTTCGACAGCCGCCCGCGCAGGCCCGCGGCATCCTTCTCGGCCTTGGCGGCGGATTTCTCCAGCCGCGCGCTCTCGGCCCTGGCGTCGATCATCGCGCCCACCGGCAGGGCGAAACTCGCCCCGAGTGCGGCGACCGAGATCATCCCCGGCCCCATCGCGCCATCCGCAGGCGGGTTCACCCGCGCCAGCCGCTCGATCAGCGGGCCATTGGCGGCCAGTGCAGCGCGGGCGGCAGCGTCAGCCTCGGTCACCACCAGATCGGGACGCGCACCGGCCGGAACGCCGATCTGCGCCCGGGCCGAACGGATGTTCTCGATGAGCTGGATCACCCAGTTCATCTGCCGGTCGGCCTCGGCGTCGATCAGTTCGGCGCCGCAATCCGGCCAGTCGCCATGTACCAGCATCCGGCTGCGATCCCCGGTCAGCGCCCAAAGCTCCTCGGTGACGAAGGGCATGATCGGGTGCAGCAGCGCATAGCACTGGTCCAGCACCCAGCCCATCGTCGCCTGCGTTTCCTCGCGAAACTCGCCATCGAACAACGGCTTCGAGAATTCCACATACCAGTCGCAGACCTTGCCCCAGACGAAGGCGTAAAGCCCGGTCGCGGCATCGTTGAAGCGATACGACGCCAGCGCCTCGTCGGTGGCCATGCGGATGCGGGCAACCTCGCCGATGATCCAGCGGTTCACCACATGCCGGGGTTGGGGCCGCGCCACGCCGCCGTGCACACCGTTCATCTCGGCGAAGCGGCTGGCGTTCCAGATCTTCGTCACGAAATTGCGGTTGGCTTCGACGTGCTTCGGCCCCAGCTTCGGGTCACGCCCCATGGCGGCCATCGAGGTCAGGGTGAATCGCAGCGCATCCGCGCCGAACTGGTCGATCAGCACCAGCGGGTCGATGACATTGCCCTTGGACTTCGACATCTTGGCGCCCTTTTCATCGCGCACCAGCCCGTGGACATAGACATTGCGGAAGGGCACGTCGCCGACCACCGCCAGCTGCATCATCATCATCCGGGCGACCCAGAAGAAGATGATGTCGAAACCGGTGACCAGCACCGAGGTCGGGAAATAGCGCGCCAGTTCCGGGGTCTTTTCCGGCCAACCCAGCGTGCCGATCGGCCAGAGGCCCGAGCTGAACCAGGTGTCCAGCACGTCCGGGTCGCGCCAGACCGGATAGACCAGCTTCGTCGGGTCCTGGCTCAGGTTGTATTCGGCCAGCCCGGCGGCAAAGGCATCCACCGCCGCCTCGCGGTCCGCGACCTCGACCACGCGCGAGATTTCCAGCGGCTGCGGCAGGCCGGCGATGGCGTCGCGGAATTTCTCGACCACCTCGGCAAAGCTGGCGGCGGCATGGTGGATCTCGTCGCTGTGGACCAGACCTTCTTCCAGCAGGGCAAAGATTTCCACATTGTCCAGTTCGCCGTCATGGTCGTCATCGACCTGGCCCTCGGGGCGCAGGTCAAGGCCATACCAGACCGGGATCTGATGGCCCCACCACAGCTGGCGGCTGATCGTCCAGGGCTCGATATTCTCCAGCCAGTGGAAATAGACCTTCTCATGCTGCTCGGGCAGGATGCGGGTGCGGCCATCTCGCACCGCCTGCAGCGCCGGGCCGACGATCCGTGGCGTGTCGACGAACCACTGATCGGTCAGCATCGGCTCGATCACCACGCCCGAGCGGTCACCGAAGGGCTGCGTGATCGGCTTGCTGTCCACCAGCGGCCGGCGCTCCAGATGCTCGGCGCCGGTTTCGCGGTCGATTTCCTTGTGCAGATAGGTGACGTTCAGCCCCTCGGCATTGATCGCGGCGATCACCCGCTGGCGGGCATCAAAGCGGTCCAGCCCGCGCAGATCGTCCGGAACAAGGTTCACGTTCGAGACATCGCCCACCTCCTCGCCGCGGGCGGCACGGGTGGCGATCGCGGCACTTTCGGCATAGGGCAGCCCGTCCTCGCGCATGCGGCCCTTGCCGTCCATCAGCGCGTAAAGCGGGATGCCGGCGCGCATGGCCACGCCGTAGTCGTTGAAATCATGCGCGCCGGTGATCTTGACCGCGCCCGAGCCGAAATCCGGGTCCGGATATTCGTCGATGATGATCGGGATCAAGCGGCGGTGTTCCTTCGGCCCGACCGGGATCTCGCAAAGCTGGCCGACGATCGGGGCATAGCGCGCGTCATCCGGATGCACGGCCACGGCGCCGTCGCCCAGCATGGTCTCGGGCCGGGTGGTGACGATGGAGATGTAATCGCGCGTCTCGCGCAGCGTCACATTGCCGTCCGCGTCGCGCTCGACATATTCATAGGTGGCGCCATCCGCCAGTGGATATTTGAAATGCCACATATGGCCGGGAACCTCGCGGTTCTCGACCTCGAGATCGGAAATCGCCGTCTCGAAATGCGGGTCCCAGTTCACCAGGCGCTTGCCGCGATAGATCAGGCCCTTGTCATGCAGATCGACAAAGACCCGGATCACCGCATCATGGAAATTTCCTTCCTGCCCGGCCGGCGCGCCGGGCGCACCCGACATGGTGAAGGCATTCCTCGACCAGTCGCAGGAGGCGCCGAGCCGCTTCAGCTGCCCGATGATGGTGTCGCCCGATTCCTGTTTCCAGGCCCAGACCTTGTCCAGAAACGCCTTGCGGCCGATTTCGCGGCGGTTCGGCTCGCCGCGCTCTGCCATCTGGCGCTCGACCACCATCTGCGTGGCGATGCCGGCGTGGTCCTGGCCGGGCTGCCACAGCACGTCAAAGCCGCGCATGCGGTGCCAGCGCACCAGGATGTCCTGCAGCGTGTTGTTCAGTGCGTGGCCGATATGCAGGCTGCCGGTGACGTTCGGGGGCGGGATCAGCACCGAGAAGCTCTCGGCGCCCGGTTTTGCATTGGCGCCGGCGGCAAAGGCATTGCCCGCCGCCCACTCGCCGGCAATCCGCGCCTCGGCGGCAGCGGCGTCAAAATTCTTGTCCATGGCCATCTGATCACCCCTTCAATCGCCTGAAGGGATAGCGAAAAGCTGCGAAAAGGCCAAGGGGGGCGCTGAATATCGAGGTGGCGTTAGGGTGATCTTAATCGCTATGAACTATCGCAGGCGCGGTCGTTCACAGGAGTCGTTGATGAACCTTGTCCAGGCAGTCACCACCTGCTTTTCCAAATACGCCAGTTTCGAGGGCCGGGCCTCGCGCTCCGAATATTGGTGGTTTACGCTGTTCAACGTCATCGTATCTAGTGTTCTGAGCCTGCTTCAGGGCGGTCTTGGCCATGAAATCGGCATGGCCGATCTTTATGCTCTGGCGGTGCTGCTGCCCGGCCTGGGGGTCAGTGTCCGGCGGTTGCATGACATCGGCCGCAGCGGTTGGTGGCTGCTGGTCATCCTGGTCCCGCTGGTCGGCTGGATCGTCCTGCTGGTCTGGCATTGTACCAGGGGCGAGGGTGGCCCGAACCGCTTCGGCCCGGATCCGCTGACCGCAGGTTCGGGCGGCAGTACCTTTGCACAGTCCTGACTCTGCTCAGGGCCGGAACCGCGCCGGCAGCAGATCGGCGAAGGGAAACAGATGCAGCCAGGGCAGCGCCTCGGTCCGGGCGCGGTGAAAGGATGGCCGGGCGAGCAGCCGCTCGAAATAGGCCGCCAGCGCCGGATGAGCCTCGAAAGGCTGCAGGATGCCGGCGTAGTAAAGCGCCGGCGCCGCGGCGCAATCGGCCAGGCCGAAATCCCCCGCCGCCCATTCGCGACCCCGCAGGTGGCGTTCCAGCGCCGCATAGGCCAGGTCAAGCCTGGCCCTGACCAGGGCTGTGACCGCGGCCTCGGCCTCGGGGGCCATGAACAGGCGCGCATCGACGATCTGCTGCATCATGCCGTTGATCTGGAAGTCGAAGAAGCGGTCCCATTGCCGCGCCAGCAGCACCGCGTCCGGGTCCATGGGCAGCAGCCGCTGCCGGCCGGGGTAATGCCGGTCGACATATTCGATCATCACCGAGGATTGCGACAGGATCACACCGCGCGCCGCGTCCTGCAGGCCGGGCATGCGGCCCATCGGCTCGATCCGCGCCATCTGCGCCCGGTCCTCGTCCCTGCCGAGGTCGATGTGGTGAAAATTGAAGGCCACGCCGGTTTCGTAAAGTCCGGTCAGGACCTTCTGCGTATAGGAGGACAGCGGATGGCCAAAAAGCGTCAGCATCACACCGCCCCCGCGAAATGCGCCGGGCCCTTGTCGCGCAGGCTGGTGGTGTCGATGCGATAGGGCAGGCCCGCCTCCTCGCAGGCCCAGCGGATGCGCAGGACGCGCAAAAAGCCCACTGCCATCTCGGGCACGCGGTCATGGGTGGTGATCACGCAGGTCATGGCTGGCACCCTTGCCGTATTGCGGGTCTAGGCGGCCGGCCCGGCCGGGCCGACGACGGCAAACCAGGCGCCCTGCGGGTCCTGGGCCACGGCGATATGGGCCTCGCCCGGCACCTCGATCGGGCCATGGGCCAGCTTGCCGCCGGCCTCGGCGATGCGCACGACCGCGGCATTGACGCCATCCACCCCGAAATAGGGCAGCCAGCAAGGCGAAGGCGCTTGGCCCAGGCCCATCATGCCGCCGATGTCCCTGCCCTGCCAGGAAAACAGCTGATAGCTGCCCATCTCACCCATGTCGACGGCGCGGGCACGCGTCCAGCCCAGGAGCGCCGCATAGAAATCCAGCGCCGCCGCCGGGTCGCTGGACATCAGTTCGATCCAGTTGCCGTGCCCGGGCTTTTTCTGGTCGAAGGCGCCGCTTTCGGCGGGGGGCTGCGGCTGCATCGGCATCGGCTGCAGCAGGCCAAAGGCCGCGCCCTGCGGATCGGTCACGACGGCAAAGCGGCCGGTACCGGGAATGTCGGAGGGCGGGCGATGCACCCTGCCGCCCAGCGCCGTCACCCTGGCGGCGGCGGCATCGACATCGTCCACGTCCAGATAGATCATCCAGTGCGGCGGGGTGCCGGCGCAATCCTCGGGCATCTGCATCAGTCCGGCGACCATCTCGCGGGCGGCGCTGGCCAGGTGATAGGTAAAGCCCGGCATGCCTGCATCCGCCACGCTCCAGCCCAGGACGCGGCCATAGAAGGCGCCTGCAGCCGCCAGCGCCTCCGGGGCGGTGGAAAGCTCGAACCAGCAGGGTTTTCCGTGATACATGCCGCGATCCTCAGGCTTTCTCGTCGAGGATCGGCACAAAGCCGCCCCACATCATGCGCATGCCGTCGAAGGGCATCTCGGGGGGCTGCGCCCCCTGTTCGGCGCCCATCCTGGCGAAACCCGCCTCGGCCGTGGCCCGGTCGGGCCATTCGACCCAGGAAAACACCACCGTCTCATCCGCGCTGGCCTTGGTCGCCATGAAAAAATCGGTGACCTTGCCATGGGGCACGTCATCGCCCCAGGCCTCGACCAGCCGCAGCGCGCCCATATCCCGGAACATCGGCCAGGCGGTCTGCGCCAGTTCAAGGTATTTCTGCCGGTTTGCGGTCGGCACCGCCAGAAGGAAGCCGGAAACATAGGCCATCGCAATCCTCCTTTTCGGCACTGAAGGCGCCGAGTCGCAGGCTGTCACTTGCAGTCGTAAAAAGCAACTAATATCCTTGAAACATGACTGATGCCGCATCCCCCCGCCCGCGCTATGACGAGGGCTGCCTTGGCGCCCATGCGCTGAACGCCATCGGCGACCGCTGGGCGCTGATGGTGGTGCGCGAGCTGATGTTCCGGCCCAAGCGCTTCCAGATGCTGCGCGCCGGCCTGCCGGGGGTCTCGGCCAGCGTGTTGACGCAGCGGCTGGAACAGCTCGGCCGGGCGGGCGTCGTCATGCATGACGATGTGCTGGGCAGCTACGCGCTGACGGACCTTGGCCGGGCGCTGCATCCTGCCTTGCGCGAGCTGTGCCGCTGGGCGCTGCTGCTGCCCGGCCATGACCCCAGCCGCTTCATCAGCGTCACGGCGCTGATGATCTCGATCTCGGCCACGGTGGATGCGCCGCGCGCCGCCGGCCTGGCGCTGCGCGCGGGCTTTCTGTCGGGGCGCGAGGGGTTCGAGGTGACATTTTCCCTGCGAGGCCAGCCCATGGTGCGCGCATGCCGCACCCCAGAGGCAGATTTCCTGCTGGAAGGCAGCGGCAATGCGCTGGCTGCGGCGATCTATGGCCCGGGGCCGGCGGCGCTGGCCGCGGCCGGGCTGATCGTGCTGCGCGGCGAGCGGGCCGCCGCGCAAGAGTTCACCGGCCTGTTCAGCCTTGCGCCTCAGAGCAGCGCCAGCACCGATTCGCCCGAGCTGACCGAACAGGTTCCCGGCGCCTCCTCAAGCTGAAGTGCCGTCACCTTGCCGTCCTCGACGATCATCGCATAGCGTTTCGAGCGGCCCTTGATCCAGCCCTCGGCCTCGATGTTCATGCCCAGCGCCCGGGTGTAGCTGCCGTCGGCATCGGCCAGGACCTCGATCCCGGCCGCCTTGGCGCCGGTATCCCCGGCCCAGCGGTCGGCCACGAACGGGTCGTTCACGGCAATGCAGACCACGCGCGCGACGCCCTTGGCGCGCAGCTTTTCGGCGGTCTTGACGAAGCTCGGCATGTGCAGGCTGGTGCAGGGTGGCGTATAGGCGCCGGGCAGGCCGAAGATCACCACGAGCCCCTTCGACAGGCCGGCGGCATCGACCGGCTCGGGACCGTTGGCGCCCAGAATCATCAGTTGGCCCGCGGGCAGCTTGTCACCTTTGGCGATGGACATGTGCGTTTCCTCCGTCAATTGCATCGTCGCGGCCCCGACTATAGGCTCTGCGCCCGAAGCAGGCCAGCGAGGGCGAAGAATGAACATCGTGATCCTTGGGGCGGGACAGGCGGCGGCCTCGCTGGCGGCGCGGCTGCGCGGGCTGGGGCATCGCGGCCCGGTCACCGTGATTGGCGCGGAACCCGCCCCGCCCTATCAGCGCCCGCCGCTGTCGAAAGCCTATCTTCTGGGCGAGATGGGGCTGGAGCGGCTGGTGCTGCGCGGCCCGGAATGGTGGCCCGAGAACGACATCGCGCTGCGCCTCGGCGAACGCGCCACCGCCATCGACCGCGCCCGCCGCATCGTGGTCACCGACCGGGGCGAGCACCCCTATGACGCGCTGGCCCTGACGCTGGGCGCCACGCCGCGCCGGCTGCCTGCGGCCATCGGCGGGCATCTGCCCGGCGTGCATGTGGTGCGCAACCTTGCCGACATCGCGGCGCTGCGACCGGGGCTGCAACCCGGCCAGCGCCTGGCGGTGATCGGCGGCGGCTATATCGGGCTCGAGGCGGCGGCGGTGGCGCGCAAGCTGGGCCTTGCGGTGACGCTGATCGAGGCGGCGCCACGCATCCTGGGTCGCGTCGCCGCCCCCGAGACCGCCGACATGATCCGCGATCTGCACCTGCGCCACGGCAGCACCATCCTGGAGGGCACCGGCATCGCCCGCATCACCGGCAGCGCCAGGGCGGACGGGGTGGACCTGGCCGACGGCCGGCACCTGCCCGCCGATCTGGTGATCTGCGGCATCGGCATCGACCCCGAGACCGCGCTGGCCGCCGCCGCCGGGCTGGCGATCGACAATGGCATCGCCACCGATGCGCAGGGCCGCAGCTCCGATCCTGCGATCTGGGCGGCGGGCGACTGCGCCAGCTTTCCGACGCCGCAGGGCCGGCTGCGGCTGGAGAGCGTCGGCAACGCCATCGACATGGCCGAGGCAGTGGCCGCGAACATGCTGGGCGCCGGCACCGACTATCTGCCCCGGCCGTGGTTCTGGTCGGACCAGTTCGACGCCAAGCTGCAGATCGCCGGGCTGAACCACGGCCATGACCGGGTGGTGACGCGCACCGGCGTCGGCACCGGCTCGGTCTGGTATTTCCGCGACGGCCGCCTGATCGCCGTCGACGCGCTGAACGACGCCCGCGCCTATATGATCGGCAAGCGCCTGATCGAAGCCGGCGCCTCGCCCGACCCCGAGGCAGTGGCCTCGGCCCCCGACCTGAAGGCGCTGATGGCATGAGGATCGTCGGCGGCAGCCTGCGCGGACTGAAACTGGCCGAGGTCGGCGCGGGTGATCCGCAGGCGCAGCTGCGCCCGACCAGCGACCGCGTGCGCGAGGCGGTCTTCAACCTGCTGGTGAACGGCACGCATGGCAATCCGATTCCCGGCGCGCGGGTGCTGGACCTGTTCGCCGGCACCGGGGCGCTGGGGCTCGAGGCGCTGTCGCGCGGCGCGGCGCGCGTGGCTTTCGTCGATGACGGGCTGGCCGCGCGGGCGCTGCTGCGCGCCAATATCGAGCGCGCCCGCGCCATGGGCGCCACCGATGTCTGGCGCCGCGACGCCACCCGCCTGGGCGAGAACCGCGGCGCCCCCTATGGGCTGGTGTTCCTCGATCCGCCCTATGGCCGCGACCTGGGCGGGCTGGCACTGGAGTCCGCACGCGCCGGCGGCTGGATCGCCCCCGGCGCGGTGATCGTCT
Source organism: Paracoccus sp. (in: a-proteobacteria) (assembly GCF_039808215.1). Lineage (GTDB taxonomy): Bacteria > Pseudomonadota > Alphaproteobacteria > Rhodobacterales > Rhodobacteraceae > Paracoccus. Next base: position 154,801 of record NZ_JBDHSP010000001.1, on the reverse strand, counting down.
GGGAGGAAGCCGCCGCCCCTGCCCCGGTCGCCGGGCTGGCGCAGATCGACCAGCGCCGCTATGGCGACACGCTGGTGACGCTTTTGCGCGCCGCCCCAGCTTAGGTAGCCCTGCCTAGATGGCCGCGCCTAGGTGGCGCGGTCCAGTTTCGTCGACAGGTGGATCAGGCTTTCGCTGGACCTGATCCCGGTCAATCCGCCGATCTGATCCAGCACATCGTCAAGCTGGCTGGTCGAACTGGCGGCAAGTTGCAGCAAAAGATCGACGCGGCCGCTGGTGGTATGGATGCGCTCGACCTCGGGCAGGCTGCGCAGCCGCGCCAGGATCGCCGCCTGCGCCCGCGGCTCGATGGTCAGCAGGCAGGTGGCGCGGATGCGGTGCTCGCGCGCCAAGTCGCCCAGCCGCAGCGTGTAGCCGGCGATGGCGCCCGAGGTCTCGAGCCGCTCGAGCCGGGCCTGCACCGTCGAGCGCGCCACCCGCAGCCGCCGCGCCAGCACCGCCACCGACATGCGCGCGTCCTGCGCGAGATGGGCAAGGATGCCCCGGTCCAGCTCGTCCACACCCGGCCCCTGTCATTTTAACGGCAGTTATGGCAGAATAACCGATCCTACCCCCATTTCCAGCCTTTTCATTGCTTCAATCGGAACCCATAGGGCGCAGACTTGCTTTTCTCTCTGCCACGCCAATCCGAAGGACTTGCCGATGGGACTGACCGAGGGCCGCGGCCCCAAGACCGTCTGGGCCAACCCCGCCGAAATCATCCGCGTTCTTGCGCCGGAAAACCCGGTGATGGCCTTTGCCCCCTCGGTGCTGCGCGCCACGGCGCAGCGCTTTGTGCGGGGTTTTCCCGGCATCGTCACCTATGCAGTGAAGTCGAACCCCGACGAGGGGGTGATCCGCACCCTTTCCGCGGCCGGGATCGAGGGGTTCGACGTGGCCTCGCCCCATGAGATCGACCTGATCGGCCGGCTGGCGCCCGATGCGGCGCGCCATTACCACAACCCCGTGCGCTCGCAGGCCGAGATCGCCCATGCCGCGCGCGCCGGCATCCGGGCCTGGTCGGTGGACAGCCGCAGCGAACTGGACAAGATCCTTGCCGTGGTGCCCGCCGAGGGCTGCGAGATCTCGCCCCGCTTCAAGCTGCCGGTGCAGGGCGCGGCCTATGATTTCGGCTCGAAGTTCGGCGCCACGCCGGAGCTGGCGGCGGAACTGCTGCGCCTGGTGGCCGAGCGCGGCTATGTGCCCTCGCTGACCTTCCACCCCGGCACGCAATGCCTCGATCCGCATGCCTGGGAAAGCTATATCGCCACCGCGGCCGAGATCTGCCGCATCGCCGGGGTGCGGGCCAGACGGCTGAACGTGGGCGGCGGCTTTCCCTCGCATCGCGTCAGCGGCGTCGCGCCCGACCTGGATGCCATCTTCGAACTGATCGGCCGCGTCACCGCCGCCACCTTCGGCCCCGAGGCGCCGCAACTGGTCTGCGAACCCGGCCGCGGCATGTGCGCCGACGCATTTTCGCTGATCACCCGCGTCAAGGCGGTGCGCGACGGGGTGAACGTGTTTCTGAACGACGGCGTCTATGGCGGGCTGTTCGAACTGCCGATCGTCGGCAATCTTGACCGGCTGCAGGTGCTGACCGCCGCGGGCAGCCCGCGCACAGGCGAGGCGCAGCCGCGCGTCATCTTCGGCCCGACCTGCGATTCGGTGGACCGGCTGCCGGGCGAACTGCCGCTGCCGGCCGGCATCGAGGAGGGCGACTATGTGATCTTCCATGGCGCCGGCGCCTATTCGACGGTGACGAACACCCGCTTCAACGGATTCGGGCAGATGGCGCACCTCACCGTGAACGCATTGGAATAAGGCGCTAATCGATCGTTCGCATTTCCGTGTTAGCGTTGGCCCATGGAATCGACGCGACCACCGATCTGCCAGATCGTCCTGATGGACGGCACCTTCGCCTCACTGCATGAGGGGCGAAGGTCCTCGATCGCCCGCATCCGCACTCTGTTGACCCAGGGATTCGGGCCGCTGCCGGCGCAGGTCAGCGTGCATTACGCGCCCGGTCAGCAATGGGACAACTGGCGCACCCTGCCGGAACTGGCCACCGGCGCGACCATGGACCGCCATATCTGCGCCGCCTATTCCTGGCTGGCGCGGGAATGGCGGCCGGGCAATCCGCTGTTCTTCTTCGGCTATTCGCGCGGCGCCTTCGGCGTGCGCTCGCTTGCGGGCATGATCGGGCGGGTCGGGCTGCTGACGCATGCCAATGCCAGCCGCAAGAACGTGCAGCAGGCCTGGGACCTTTACCGCAACGGCAGCGACGCCGAGACCGACCGGATGGACCCGGCGCTGTGCCATGCGCAGGTGCCGATCCGCATGATCGGGGTGTTCGACACGGTGATGGCACTGGGCGTACGCCTGCCGATCCTGTGGATGCTGACCGAGCCGCGCTTTCGCTTCCACGACGAACAGCTGGGCAGCCATGTCGAGCACGGCCTGCAGGCGCTGGCCCTGGACGAGACCCGCGCCGCCTTCCAGCCGCTGATCTGGAACAGCCAGACCACTCCGGGCCGGGTCGAGCAGATGTGGTTTCGCGGCTGCCATCCCGACATCGGCGGGCAATTGGGCGGGCTGGAATATGCGCGGCCGCTGGCCAATATCCCGCTGGTCTGGATGCTGTCGCGGGCCGAGGCGATCGGCCTGCCGCTGCCCGCGGACTGGCAGCAGCATTTCCCCTGCGATGCCACCGCGCCCTCGGTCGGCTCATGGCGCAACTGGGGCAAGGCATTCCTGGCGCGCAGCCCGCGACTGGCGGGCGCCGACCCGTCCGAGGCGCTGCATGTTTCGGTGGCGCGCCCCTATACGGGCCCCGCGCTGCTGACCGGGGCGCTGAGCGACGCCGCCCCCGCGCGGCCGCGCCGCAGGCGGCTGCGGCCCTTCGGCAAATCGGCGGCCCCTGCGCCCGAGGCGCAGCCGGCCGGGACCCCGTTGCCGGACCTGGGCGAGCACCCGCAGCCCTGAGGGCTCAGCCGCGCGCCGCGATGACGGATTGCTCGAGAATGTCCAGCGCCTCGTCGAAGACCGCGTCGGGGATAGTCAGCGGCGCAAGGAAACGGATCACATTGCCATGCACGCCGCAGGTCAGCAGGATCAGCCCGCGCGCCAACGCCTCCTCGCGTACGCGGCCGGCCATCCCGGCATCGGGCCGGTCCGAGCCCGCGACATTGAACTCGACCGCATTCATGAAGCCGGGGCCGCGGATGTCGGCGATCTCGGGCACCGATTCGGCGATGCCGGCCAGGCGCTGCTTCAGGCGCTGGCCAAGGCGGGTGGCGCGGTTGCACAGATCCTCGTCGGCGATCACGTCCAGCACGGCATGGGCGGCGGCGACGGCCAGCGGGTTGCCGGCATAGGTACCGCCCAGGCCGCCGGGATCGGGGCTGTCCATCACCTCGGCGCGACCGGTGACGGCGCTGATCGGCAACCCGCCGCCCAGGCCCTTGGCCATGGTGGTGATGTCGGCGGCAACGCCGTGATGCTCCATGGCGAACAGCTTGCCGGTGCGGGCGAATCCCGTCTGCACCTCGTCGGCGATCAGGAGGATGGCGTGGCGGTCGCAGATCTCGCGCAGGCGGCGCATGAACCCGGCCGGGACCTCGTAGAAGCCGCCCTCGCCCTGCACCGGCTCGATGATGATCGCCGCGACGCGGGCGGGGTCCACATCGGCCCGAAACAGCCGCTCCAGCGCGGCCAGGGCATCGTCCTGGCTGACCCCCTGCAGCTCGCAGGGAAAGGGCAGATGCCAGATGTCGTTCATCATCGGCCCGAACCCGGCCTTGTAGGGCTGGACCTTGCCGGTCAGCGACATGCCAAGGAAGGTGCGGCCGTGAAAGGCGCCCGAGAAGGCGATGATGCCGGCGCGGCCGGTATGGTGGCGGGCGATCTTGATGGCGTTTTCCACCGCCTCGGCGCCGGTGGTGTAGAAGGTGGTCTTCTTCGGTCCCTCGCCCGGCACCAGTGCGTTCAGCCGCTCGGCCAGGGCGACATAGCTTTCATAGGGCACGACCTGGTGGCAGGTATGGGTAAAGCGGTCGAGCTGCGCCTTGACCGCGGCGATCACCCGGGGATGGCGGTGACCGGTATTGACCACGGCGATGCCGGCGGCAAAGTCGATATAGCGCCGCCCGTCGCGGTCCCAGATCTCGGCATTCTCGGCACGTTCGGCGTAGATCTGCGTGGTCATGCCGACGCCGCGGGCGATGGCGGCATTCTTGCGTTCGGTCAGACTGGTCATCGGCCTCTCCTCGCTGCGATTCGCCCTCGATGCTATACGCGGCCCGGGCAGGCGAACAGCCGCGCTTGCACCCGGCGCGGTGCTGCGCCACGCTGGGGCAAGCCAGGCCGAGCCAGACGATGTTTCCGATCCGCGACCACAATCCCTCGGGACGCACGCCGCATGTGACGCTTGCGCTGATCATGCTGAATGTCGCGATGTTTCTTCTGACCGCGCCCTGGGCCGGCGGCGAGGTCGGGCTGTGGCACCGGCTGGCGCTGTATCCGGCCGCGATCGCGCATGGCCGGTGGCTGTGGGGGCTGCTGACGCATATGTTCCTGCATGCCGGCATCATGCATATCGCCGGCAACATGCTGTTTCTGTGGGTCTTTGGCGACAACCTCGAGGACCAGATGGGGCCATGGGGCTTTCTGGCCTTCTATCTGGCCTGCGGGCTTGCCGCCGCCGCGGGCGAGATCGCCGCCGATCCCGCGGGCACCGTGCCGATGGTCGGGGCCTCGGGGGCGATCGCCGGGGTCATGGGGGGCTATCTGCTGATGTTTCCCCGCGCGCGGGTCGAGGTCATCGCCATCATCGTCATCATCATCCGCCGCTTTGTCATCCCGGCCTGGGTGCTGCTGCTGGCCTGGTTCGCGCTGCAGGTCTATTCGGGCGCGCGCATGGCCGATGACGGCGTGGCCTATGTCGCGCATGCCGCGGGGTTTCTGGCCGGCATCGCGCTAGCGTTGCCGCTGTTTCTGCGCCGCGGCGGCCCCGCCTTCTGGCGCCGCGCCGGCGGCCGTCCGCCGGGCGGGGCGGAATTCGCGCCCTCGCGCATCCCGCAGGTGCGCCGCTAGCCGCGCTCAGAGCCAGCCGGCCAGGTTTTCCGCGATGATCGCGGTCAGCACATCGACATGCGCGGGCTCGGCGTTCAGACAGGGGACATAGGTGAATTCGCGCCCGCCGGCATGGATGAACGCCTCGCGGATCTCGCCCTGGATCTCTTCGAGGGTCTCGATGCAATCGGCGGCGAAGGCGGGCGAGACCACCGCGATCTCGCTGATACCCTGGCGCGCCAGTTCGGCCACATGCTCGACCGTATAGGGGCGCAGCCATTCCTCGCGGCCAAAGACCGACTGGAAGCTGCTGTCGATCACCCCCTCGGGCCAGCCCAGCCGCGCCCCCAGCAGGCGCGAGGTTTCCAGGCATTGCAGGTAATAGGGGTCGCCCTCCTCGAAATAGCGCCGCGGCATGCCGTGATAGCTGACCACCAGCTTTCGCGGCACCCGCCCCTGCAGCGCCCGCTCGACCGAGCCGGCCAGCGCGGCGATATAGTCCGGGCGGTCGAAATAGGCCGCAACGGTGCGCGCCGCCGGCTGGAATTTCTGCGCCATCAGCGCGCGAAAGAACTGGTCGTTCGCCGTGGCCGAGGTGGCGCCGGCATATTGCGGGTAAAGCGGCAGGAACAGGATGCGGTCGCAGCCCGCCTTGACCATGCGATCGACCACCGTGGGCGTCGAGGGATTGCCGTAGCGCATGCAGAAATCGACCGCCACCCGCTCGCCCCACAGCGCCTGCGCGCGTTCGCGCAGCGCCGCCACCTGCTGTTTGGTGATGGTCATCAGCGGGCTTTCGTCGGCCTCGTGGTTCCAGATCAGCTTGTAATTCGCCCCCGAGGTGAAGGGCCGCTTGCCCAGGATCACCGTCTGCAGCAGCGGCTGCCATTTCCACGCCGGATAGTCGATCACCCGCCTGTCCGAGAGGAACTCGTTCAGATAGCGCCGCATCGACCAGTAATCCGTCGCATCCGGCGTGCCCAGATTGGCGATCAGCACGCCGATGCGACGCGGCGCGGGCTGGCGATGGGGTGCGGGGCTGGCTGCGGTCATGCGGGTTTTCCGGTGCTGGCAAGGGCCTCGGCCAGCGGCATCCTGGCCGAGCCGGGGCGAAGCGGTTTTTGCTGGCTGTCATCGGGCGCCCAGCCGGTCAGGAACACCAGATCGAAACTGGCGCGGATGCGCTGGGGGTCCTGCGGGTCGGGGTGGTCGGTGGCATAGATCGCGGCGGCGCGCGCCAGCACCCCGCGCCGCGTCGGGCGTCGCAGCCGCCCGGCCAGGGCATTGCCCTCGCCCATGGCGCGCAGGTCGCGCGCCAGATGCATCAGGTCGCGATAGCTGGCGGTCTGGCTGATCAGGTCGGCGACCGGCAGCGCCAGCCCGGCCCGCGACAGCAGCCCGCCCAGATCGCGGATCTCGCCCATGGGCAGCACCCGGGGCGAGAGGCCGCCGCTGATCTCGGCCTCGGCGCGGGTCAGCGCGTCGCGCAGTTCCGCCAGGGTGCGCCCGCCCGGGCAGGCGGCGACGAACAGCCCGTCGGGGCGCAGCGCGCGGGCGCATTGCGCGATCTGGCCGACCGGATCCTCGGCCCAGTGCAGCGCCATGGCGTGAATCACCAGGTCATGCGCGCCGGGCCGCAGGTCCAGGTCCGCGCTGTCGGGAACGATGCGGGCGCCGGGAAGGACGGTCTGCCAGAATTCCGGCAGGCCGGTGACGACGGCGGCGGCGGTAAAGCTTCTGTTAATCTCGGCGAGCCTATCCTGGATCTCGTCAGCGACGATTCGATGCAGGAAATCGGCCGGCGCGAAGCGGCGGGCGCGGGCGCGGTTGCGCTCCAGCGCCGGGCGGTCGGTCAGGTTCGGAAGGGGGGCGGCAGGTTCGGACATCATGGGGGCAGAACATAGGGGGCTTCGCGCCCTGATGAAAGGCGCATTGCGGCTGTTCTATCCGCCGCAATGCCTGGGCTGCGCCGCGCCGGTAGCCGAGGAAGGCGGGTTGTGCCCTGCCTGCTGGCGCGAGGCGGAGTTCATCCACGACGCCTGCTGCAGGCGCTGCGGCGCACCGCTGCCCGACGGGACCGAGGTCGAGCCCGGCGATGCCGGTGCCGGGCTGATGCTCTGCGACGAATGCCTGGCCATGCCGCGGCCCTGGCAGCAGGGGCGCGCGGCGCTGGCCTATCGCGGCACCGGGCGCCGGCTGGTGCTGATGCTCAAGCATGGCGACCGGCTGGACCTGGCGCCGGCGCTGGGGGACTGGCTGGCGCGGGCGGCCGAGCCGCTGCTGCAGCCCGACATGCTGGTGGTGCCGGTGCCGGTGCATCTGCGCCGCCTGCTGCGGCGCAAATACAACCAGGCAGAGGTGCTCTCCGGCCGCGTGGCGCGCACGCATGGGCTGGCGCATCTGCCCGACGCGCTGCGCCGGCTGCGCCATACGCCGATGCAGGACCATGGCAGTGTTGGCGACCGCTTTGCCAATGTCGCGGGGGCCATGGCGGTGCCGGCACGGCAGCGGCCGCGGCTGCAGGGGCGCGCGGTGCTGCTGGTCGATGACGTGATGGCCTCGGGGGCAACGCTGGCGGCGGCGGCGCAGGCCTTGCAGCAGGCGGGCGCGGGGCCGATCTCGGTCGCGGTTCTGGCGCGGGCGCTGAAGGATGCCTAGATAGGGGCAAAGCAGCAGTCAGGACCCGAAGATGGCCAGAATCGAGATCTACACCACCCCCACCTGCCCCTATTGCCGCGCTGCCAAGACGCTGCTGGCGAAAAAGGGCGTCAGCTACGAGGAAACCGATGTCAGCCGCGACCCGCAGATCCGGGTGGCGATGACCCAGCGCGCCGGTGGCCGTCGCACGGTGCCGCAAATCTTTATCGACGGCTTGCATGTCGGCGGCAGCGACGACCTGCATGCGCTTGACCACCAGGGCAAGCTGGACCGGCTGCTGCGTCCGCGGGCATGAGTCGGGCGCTGCAAGCCGCGCTGGTGCAACTCAGCGTCTCGGACGATCCGGCGCGCAACCTGCCCGTCACCCGCGACCTGATCCGCCAGGCCGCGGCCGGCGGCGCGGGCTGGGTGCTGACCCCCGAGGCGACCAACCTGCTGGGCGCCAGCCGCGAGGCGCAGGCGCGCCTGATACAGGACGAATCCGCTGACCCGACGCTGGCGGCGCTGCGCGCCGATGCGCGCGATCTGGGCATCTGGCTGCTCATCGGCTCGCTGGCGCTGAAGGCGGATGAACCGGAGGAGCCGCGGCTGGCAAACCGCAGCTTCCTGATCGCACCCGACGGCAGCATCAGGGCGCGCTATGACAAGCTGCACATGTTCGACGTGACGGTGTCGGCAACCGAATCCTATCGCGAATCGGCGGCCTTCCGGCCCGGCCGGCGCGCGGTGCTGGCCGAGGGCCCGCTGCCGGTCGGCCTGTCGATCTGCTATGACCTGCGCTTTGCCGGGCTTTACCGGCGCCTGGCCCAGGCCGGCGCCGGGGTGCTGACCGTGCCCGCGGCCTTCAACGACACCACCGGAGCGGCGCATTGGCATGTGCTGCTGCGCGCCCGCGCCATCGAGACCGGCTGCTTCGTCCTGGCCCCGGCGCAATGCGGGCTGCATGCGACGCATCTGGACCCCGCGCGGCCACCGCGGCGCAGCTTTGGCCACTCGCTGGCCGTCGATCCCTGGGGCGAGGTCATGGCCGACGGCGGCAGCGAGCCCGGCGTCACATTCGTGACCCTTGACCCGCAAGCCATTGTCAGGGCACGGTCCCGCATCCCGTCCCTGACGCATGACCAAGACTTCTCCGGCCCATGATCCACAAGCCCCACGACATCCAGGACAACCCGCAGAGCCATGCCGAGGCCTCGGCCGATTCGCTGGCCGCCAGCCTGTTTTCCGAGGTGTTCATCGCCGACCAGCTGGCGCGCGACCTGATCGGCAAGGCGCTGCCCAAGGGCATGCAGATCTCGCATTTCTCGGTGCTGAACCTGCTGGCGCATCTGAATGTCGAACGCACCCCGGCGGAACTGGCCGAGGCCTTCCACGTCACCCGCGGCGCGATGACCAACACGCTGTCGCGGCTGGAATGGGCCGGCCATATCCATATCCGCCCGGACTGGGACGATGCGCGGCGCAAGTTCGTGGCCATCAGCCCGGCCGGGCGGGCGGCGCGGGACGCGGCGCTGGCGGCCTTCATGCCGCGCATCGCCGATGTGGTGCGCGATGTCGGCGCCGACCGGGTGCGCGCGGCATTGCCGGTGCTGCGCCTTTTGCGCAAGCAGCTCGAGGAAACCCTGAACGACGAGACCCGCGGCACCGGCCTGCGCTAGCGCTCAGGCGTCGCGCAGCGCCGTCATCGCGTAGTTCACCGACAGGTCGCGATGCGACAGCGACCAGCGCCAGCCCAGCGGGTTGAACACCATGCCGCAGCGGTCGACCACGCGCAGCCCGGCGCCGGCGGCCATCTGCGCCAGTTCGTCAGGGGTGATGAAGCGGTGCCATTCATGCGTGCCCCTGGGCAGCCAGCGCATGATCCATTCCGCGCCGATGATCGCGGCGCCAAAGCTTTTTGCCGTGCGGTTCAGGGTCGAGACGATCAGCATCCCCCCCGGCGCCACCAGATCGCGGCAGGTGGCGATGAACTGTGCGGGATCCGCGACATGCTCGACGATCTCGAGCGCCATGACCACGTCATAGCTGTGCTCCTCGGCGGCCAGGGCCTCGGCGGTGCAGGTGCGATAGTCGATCGCCAGCCCCTGTTCCTGGGCATGCAGCGCGGCGACGCTGATATTGCCGGGCGCGGCATCGGCGCCGGTGACCGCGGCGCCCAGCCGCGCCATCGGCTCGGCCATCAGCCCGCCGCCGCAGCCGATGTCCAGCAGGCGCAGCCCCTGGAACGGCTGCGCGCAGGCAAGGTCGCGGCGAAATTGCGCCGCGATCTGCGCCGTCACATAGTCCAGCCGCGTCGGGTTCAGCATGTGCAGGGGCTTGAACTTGCCGTTCGGGTCCCACCATTCGCGCGACATGGCCTGGAACTTGGCGACCTCAGCATGGTCGATGCTGTTCGGGGCTGCTCTTTCACTCATCGGGCCGTCCTTCATGTGGCGGGCTTGCGCGAGGCGTTATATAGTCGGGGTATGGACAGATTGGCAGGGCAAATCGGCGGCACGGCGCCGCAGGACAGGCTGCACCCGATGGTCGAGCCCTTCGACCGGCGGGTGATCGCGGTGGGCGACGGCCACCAGATCCATGTCGAGCAAAGCGGAAATCCGCGCGGCGTGCCGGTAATCGTGCTGCATGGCGGGCCCGGCGGCGGCTGCAGCCCGTTCATGCGGCGCTTCTTCGATCCGGCGCATTACCGGGTGGTACTGTTCGACCAGCGCGGCTGCGGCCGCTCGCGCCCGCATGCCGAGGTGGCGGCGAACACCACCGCCCATCTGATCGCCGACATCGAGCGGCTGCGCCGCGACCTGGGCATCGGCCGCGCCATCCTGTTCGGCGGCAGCTGGGGCGCGACCCTGGCGCTGGCCTATGCCCAGGCGCATCCCGACGCGGTCGCGGCCCTGGTGCTGCGCGGCGTCTTCCTGGGCCGGAGGAGCGAGCTTGACTGGTTCTATGGCGGCGGCGTGGCGCGGTTCTTTCCCGACCGCTGGGCGGAATTCGTCGCCCCGATCCCCGAAGCCGAGCGCGGCGACCTGATCGGCGCCTATCACCGCCGGCTGTTCAGCGGCGACCGCGGGCAAGAGCTGCGCTTTGCCCTGCCCTGGCTGATCTGGGAAAACGCCCTGGCCGGGCTCGAGATCGACTGCCCCGGCCATGCGCCCCCCGATTACGCCCGCGCCTTCGCCCGGCTCGAGAACCATTATTTCGCCCATGGCTGCTTTCTGGACGAGGGCCAGCTGCTGCGCGAGCGCCACCTGATCGAACATGTCCCGGCGGTAATCGTGCAGGGGCGCTATGACATGGTCTGTCCGCCGCAGACCGCCTGGGACCTGGCCGACGGCTGGGACCGGGCAGAGCTGCTGCTGGTCCCGGCCTCGGGCCATGCGCTGAGCGAGCCGCGAATCGCCGCCGAACTGGTGCGCGTCATGGACGAATTGCGCGACGCCGCCCGGATATAGGGGAAGGGCGGGCGGCGGCCTGCGTCTTGCGCTTGCATTTCGCCGCAACCCGGCCTATATGCGGCTCAACAGCGGCGCAGGTGTCCAAAACCTGCCCACCGGTCAGACGCACGGGCCGCAACGGCCCGTTTTTCATATTTGGGGGATCAGCATGACCGACCTCATCGCCAAGACCGCCATCGACCGGCGCCTGGCCGAGATCATCTCCCCGGTCATCGAGGACCTGGGGTTCGAACTGGTCCGCATCCGCCTGCAGGGTGGCAGGACCGCCACGCTGCAGATCATGGCCGACCGCCCCGAGGGCGGCATCAATGTCGACGACTGCGCCGACATCTCGACCGCGGTCAGCGCGGTGCTGGATGTCGAGGACCCGATCGAGGACAATTACCACCTTGAGGTCAGCAGCCCCGGCATCGACCGGCCGCTGACGCGGATGAAGGATTTCGCCACTTTCGAGGGCTATGAGGCGCGGCTGGAGACCAACCAGCCCATCGACGGGCGCAAGCGCTTCAAGGGCGTCCTTGCCGGGGTCGAGGGCGATGAGGTGCTGCTCAACATCGACGAGGCGGGCGAGACCCAGACCATCGGGCTGAACTTCGACTGGCTGTCGGATGCGAAACTGGTGCTGACCGACGAATTGATCGCCGAGATGCTGCGGCAAAGAAAAGAGGCGGGCGTGCAGGTCGAGCATCTGGACGAGACCGTCTTTGACGAGATTGAAACCGAAGCCGGCGAGCACAGCGCCGCCGCGAAGGAGTGAGGCATGGCCATTACCTCTGCCAACCAGCTTGAACTGCTGCAGACCGCCGAGGCGGTGGCGCGCGAGAAGATGATCGACCCCGATCTGGTGATCGAGGCGATGGAGGACAGCCTCGCGCGCGCGGCAAAGTCGCGCTACGGCAGCGAGATGGACATCCGCGTCCATATCGACCGCAAGACCGGCAATGCCAGCTTCACCCGCGTGCGCACCGTGGTCGAGGATGACGCGGTGGAAAACTACCAGGCGCAGCTGACCGTCAGCCAGGCCAGGCAGTATCTGGCCGAACCCAAGGTCGGCGACGAGATCGTGGATCAGGTGCCGCCGGTGGAACTGGGCCGCATCGCCGCGCAATCGGCCAAGCAGGTGATCCTGCAGAAGGTCCGCGAGGCCGAGCGCGACCGCCAGTACGAGGAATTCAAGGACCGCGCCGGCACGATCATCAATGGCATCGTCAAGCGCGAGGAATATGGCAACATCATCGTGGACGTGGGCCGCGGCGAGGCCATCCTGCGCCGCAACGAGAAGATCGGCCGCGAAAGCTATCGCCCGAACGACCGCATCCGCGCCTATGTCAAGGATGTGCGCCGCGAGACGCGCGGCCCGCAGATCTTCCTGTCGCGCACCGATCCGCAGTTCATGGCCGAGCTGTTCAAGATGGAAGTGCCGGAAATCTATGACGGCGTGATCGAGATCAAGGCCTGCGCCCGCGATCCGGGCTCGCGCGCCAAGATCGCGGTGATTTCCTATGACAATTCGATCGACCCGGTCGGCGCCTGCGTCGGCATGCGCGGCTCGCGCGTGCAGGCGGTGGTGGGCGAGCTGCAGGGCGAAAAGATCGACATCATCCCCTGGTCCGAGGATCAGGCGACCTTCCTCGTGAACGCGCTGCAGCCGGCCGAGGTGGCGAAGGTGGTCTTCGACGAGGACGCGACCCGCATCGAGGTCGTCGTCCCCGACGAGCAGCTGAGCCTGGCCATCGGCCGGCGCGGCCAGAACGTGCGCCTCGCCAGCCAGCTGACCGGGCTCGACATCGACATCCTGACCGAGGAGGAGGAGAGCAAGCGCCGCCAGGCCGAGTTCAACGCCCGCACCAGGCTGTTCATGGACACGCTGGACCTCGACGAATTCTTTGCCCAGCTTCTGGTCGCGGAAGGGTTCACCAACCTCGAGGAGGTGGCCTATGTCGACCAGGACGAGTTGCTGGCGATCGAGGGCGTGGACGAAGGCACCGCCGAGGAGTTGCAGACCCGCGCCCGCGAACATCTCGAGGCTGCGAACCGGGCGGCGCTGGAAAGCGCCCGCGCGCTTGGCGCCGAGGACAGCCTGATCGAGTTCGAGGGCCTGACCCCGCAGATGGTCGAGGCGCTGGCCAAGGACGGCATCAAGACGCTCGAGGATTTCGCCACCTGTGCCGACTGGGAACTGGCCGGCGGCTGGACGACGCAGAACGGCCAGCGCGTCAAGGACGACGGCCTGCTTGAACCCTTCGGCGTCAGCCTCGCGGATGCGCAGGGCATGGTGATGACCGCCCGCGTCATGCTGGGCTGGGTCGATCCGACGGAAATGGACGCGACCCCCTCAGGGGACGACAGCACCGAGGAGGCCGGGGTGTAACCGCCCCGGGACAAGCATGACACGCGGGGGCCGCATCAAGGACCGCGAGACGCCGGAACGGCGCTGCATCGTCACCGGCGAGGTGCAGCCGCGGGCCGGGCTGATCCGCTTTGTCGCCGGCCCCGAGGCCGAGGTCGTGCCGGATCTGGCCGAAAAACTGCCCGGACGCGGCTTCTGGGTGCTGGCCGACCGCGCCGCGCTGGACAGGGCGGCGCAGAAGGGGCTGTTCTCGCGCGGGGCCAAGGCCCGCGTCAGCGCCCCGCCCGAGCTTCTCGATCTGATCGAGGCCGGGCTGGTCCGGCGCGTCACCGACACGTTGTCGCTGGCGCGCAAGGCGGGGCTTGCGGTCGCGGGCTTTGAAAAGGTCAAGGACTGGTTGGCCTCGGGCCGGGCGAAGGTGCTTTTGCAGGCCAGCGACGGATCGGACCGTGGCAAGGGCAAGCTCTGGACCCCGCCCGGCGGGCGCTGGTTCGGCTGCCTGACCGCATCAGAATTGGGTTTGTCCTTTGGGCGCGATCATGTCATACACAGCGCGCTTGCGCCGGGGGGCCTGACCGAAAGATTGATCAGGGACGCGAGCAGACTGACGGGTCTGCGCGGGCATGACGGCGGTGCATCCGCCGGGAAGGAATGAAGATCGGATGAGCGATAACGACGGAAAGAAACCCCTGGGTGTCGGTGGCGGCCGTTCCGGCCAGGTGAAGCAAAGCTTCAGCCACGGCCGCACCCATAACGTGGTCGTCGAGACCAAGCGCAAGCGCGTGGTCGTGCCGGGCAAGTCCGGTGCGGGCGCCGGTGGCGGCCGCTCGGGTTCTCCCTCGGCGGTATCCGGCGATCCCTCCAAGCGTCCCGCCGGCATCTCGGATGCCGAGATGGAGCGCCGGCTGGCCGCGCTGAAGGCCGCCCGTGCCCGCGAGGCCGAGGAAACCCTGCAGCGCGAGGCCGAGGAAAAGGCCCGCGAGGAAGAGCGCGAACGCCGCCGCCAGGAACTGGAGGCGAAGGAACGCGAGGATCGCGAACGCGAGGAAGCCCTGCGGCTGAAGGCCGAAGAGGACGAGCGCCGCGCCCGCGAGGCCGAGTTGCGCGAGAAGAAGAAGGCCGAGGTCCGCGCCAAGCCGACCGATGCCAAGCCCGCCGCCCCCGCCGACCGCGCCGCGGCCGAGGCCGCCGCCGCGCGCGCCGAGACCAAGGGCGTCAGCGCCACGGCGCCGCGCAAGACCGAACGCGACCGCGACCCGCGCGGCGGCGCCGATGACCGCGACAGCCGCAACAAGGGCCGCGACGACAGCCGCCGCACCGGCAAGCTTTCGCTGAACCAGGCGCTGGGCGACGGCGAGGGCGGCCGCCAGCGCAGCCTGGCCGCGATGAAGCGCAAGCAGGAAAAAGCCCGGCAAAAGGCCATGGGCGGGGCGAATCGCGCCGAAAAGCAGGTGCGCGACGTGCAGCTTCCGGAAACCATCCTGGTCTCGGAGCTGGCCAACCGCATGGCCGAGCGCACGCCCGATGTCGTCAAGTCGCTGATGCGCATGGGCATGATGGTCACCGCCAACCAGGCCATCGACGCCGACACCGCCGAACTGGTGATCGACGAGTTCGGCCACCGCGCCGTGCGCGTCTCGGATGCCGATGTCGAGCAGGTCATCGACCAGGTCGAGGACAAGCCCGAGGATCTGAAGCCGCGCGCGCCGGTCGTCACCATCATGGGTCACGTCGACCACGGCAAGACCTCGCTTCTGGACGCGATCCGCCACGCCAATGTCGTCTCGGGCGAGGCCGGCGGCATCACCCAGCACATCGGCGCCTATCAGGTGAAGGCCTCGAACGGCGCGACGCTGACCTTCCTCGACACGCCCGGCCACGCCGCCTTCACCTCGATGCGCGCCCGCGGCGCGCAGGTGACGGATATCGTGGTGCTGGTGGTCGCCGCCGATGACGCGGTGATGCCGCAGACCATCGAGGCGATCAACCACGCCAAGGCCGCCAAGGTGCCGATGATCGTGGCGATCAACAAGATCGACAAGCCGACGGCGAATCCGCAGAAGGTGCGCACCGATCTGCTGCAACAGGGCGTCGTGGTCGAGGCCATGTCCGGCGAGGTGCAGGATGTCGAGGTCTCGGCCAAGACCGGCCTCGGGCTGGACAGCCTGCTCGAGGCGATCGCGCTGCAGGCCGAGATCCTCGAACTGACCGCCAACCCCGACCGCCCGGCCCAGGGCGCGGTGATCGAGGCGCAGCTTGATGTGGGCCGCGGCCCGGTCGCCACGGTGCTGGTGCAGAACGGCACGCTGAAGCGCGGCGACATCTTTGTCGTCGGCGAACAGTGGGGCAAGGTGCGCGCGCTGATCAACGACAAGGGCGAGCGCGTCGACGAGGCCGGACCTTCGGCCCCGGTCGAGGTGCTGGGCCTCAATGGCACGCCCGAGGCGGGCGACGTGCTGAACGTCGTCGAGACCGAGGCCCAGGCGCGCGAGATCGCCGATTACCGCATCCAGGCCGCCAAGGACAAGCGCGCCGCCGCCGGTGCGGCGATCACCCTTGACCAGATGCTGGCCAAGGCCAAGGCCGACGAAAGCGTCGCCGAACTGCCGGTGGTGGTGAAGGCCGACGTGCAGGGTTCGGCCGAGGCGATCGTGCAGGCGCTGGAAAAGATCGGCAACGACGAGGTGCGGGTGCGCGTGCTGCATTACGGCGTCGGCGCGATCACCGAATCCGACATCGGTCTGGCCGAAGCGAGCCAGGCCCCGGTCATCGGCTTCAACGTCCGCGCCAATGCCCCGGCGCGCAGTGCCGCCAACCAGAAGGGTGTCGAGATCCGCTATTACTCGATCATCTACGACCTCGTGGATGACATCAAGGCGGCGGCCTCGGGCCTGCTCTCGGCCGAGGTGCGCGAGAACTTCATCGGCTATGCCGAGATCAAGGACGTGTTCCGCGTCTCGGGCGTGGGCAATGTCGCGGGCTGTCTGGTCACCGAGGGCGTGGCGCGGCGTTCCGCCGGCGTGCGCCTGCTGCGCGACAACGTCGTGACGCATGAAGGCACGCTGAAGACGCTCAAGCGGTACAAGGACGAGGTCAAGGAAGTGCATTCCGGCCAGGAATGCGGCATGGCCTTTGAAAACTACGACGACATCCGCAAGGGCGATGTCATCGAGATCTTCGAGCGCGAGGAAGTGCAGCGCCAGCTGTGATGCCGGCCTGCCCGACCAGTCTGGCCCGTCTGGAACGAAAGCGGGGCCCCGAAAGGGGCCCCGTTTCACATTCCGGGCGGGCCGGACCTTTCAGCTCAGCCTGACGGGCTTGCCCTCATAGGTGCGGTTGCCGACGCGGACCACGACATTGCCGTTCGCCTGTTCGCGCTCGAACAGGCCCTGCACCAGGATGCAGCTGCCGATGGTGATGGTGCGAATCATCTGCCGATCTCCTCCCTCTCTCCGGCAGGCAGGATCGCCGCAAGGGCGCGATCTGTTAACAGATCGCCCGCACCCGCAGCCACGTCACCGCGGGCTGTTGCATCCGCGTCACAGCCAGTCGCGCAGGATCGGGATCAGCGGCACATCGGCGGGCGGCATCGGGTATTTTGCCAGATCGCGGGCCGCGACCCAGGCGAGGTTCTGCCCCTCGCGCGGGATGGGTGTGCCCTGCCAGCGGCGGCAGGCGAACATCGGCATCAGCAGGTGGAAATCGCCGTAGCCGTGGCTGGCGAAGGTCAGCGGCGCCAGGCAGGAGGACCAGGTCTCGATGCCCAGTTCTTCATGCAGCTCGCGGATCAGCGCCGCCTCGGGGGTCTCGTCGGGCTCGACCTTGCCGCCGGGAAACTCCCACAGACCGGCAAGGGTCTTGCCCTCGGGGCGCTGCGCCAGCAGCACGCGGCCATCCCTGTCGATCAGCGCCACCGCCGCGACCAGCAGCACCCTCATGAGCGGTAGTCGGCGTTGATGTCGATGTAGCGATGCGTCAGGTCGCAGGTCCAGACCGTGCGCCGGCCCTTGCCCAGACCCAGATCGACGCCGATCACCAGATGGTCGCGCTTCATGTAGGCGCTGGCCGCGGCCTCGTCATAGCCGGGGGCGCGCCAGCCCTTCTCGGCCAGCACCATGTCGCCAAAGCGGATGGTCAGCAGGTCGCGCTCGGCCCGGGCGCCGGACTTGCCCACCGCCATGACCACACGGCCCCAGTTCGCATCCTCGCCGGCTATGGCGGTCTTGACCAGCGGCGAATTGGCGATGGCCATGGCGACGCGATGCGCGTCGGCGTCGTCGGCCGCCCCACTGACCTGCACCTCGACGAATTTCGTCGCGCCCTCGCCGTCCTTGACCACCTGCTGCGCCAGGTCCAGCATCACCTGACCCAGCGCCCGGGCGAAGGCCTTGGCCGGGGCCGAACGCAGGTCGGTGATCGGCGCCGCGGCGGATTTTCCGGTGGCGGCGAGGATCAGCGCATCCGAGGTCGAGGTGTCGCTGTCCACGGTGATGGCGTTGAACGTATGGTCCAACTGCGCCGACAGGATGCGCTGCAGCAAGTCCGGGCCGATCTGCGCATCGGTAAAGACATAGACCAGCATCGTCGCCATGTCGGGCGCGATCATCCCCGAGCCCTTGGCGATGCCGGTGATATTGACCGTGCCGCCCTCGGCCTGAAAGCTGGCGGTGGCGCCCTTGGGGAAGGTGTCGGTGGTCATGATGGCACGCGCGGCGGCGGCGGCGGCACCGGCGTCAAGCCCTTGGGCCAGATCGGGGATGATCGCGGTGATGCGCTCGGCCGGCAGCGGCTCGCCGATCACCCCGGTCGAGGAGGAGAACACCCGTTCGCGCGGGATGCCCAGCGCCGCGGCCACGCCGCCGGTGACGGCATCCACCGCCTCCTGCCCGGCCCGGCCGGTAAAGGCATTGGCATTGCCCGAATTGACCACGATGGCCGCGCCGGTGCTGGTGTCCTGTGCCCAGCCCAGCTTTTCCTGGCAGTCCAGGACGCAGGCCGCCCGGGTCGTGGACCGGGTGAAGGCGCCGGCGATCGCCGTGCCGGGCGCCAGGCGCACCAGCATGACATCGGTGCGGCCCTGATACTTGATCCCGGCGGCACCGGCGGCGAATTCCGCCCCGGCGATCACCGGCAGGTCGGGAAAGGCCGCGGGCGCCAGCGGCGAGACCGGATTGGCGGGCTTGCCGCCGGCGCGGGCGCCGATGCTGGCCTCGGCGTCGCGGAAGGCGGCTTTCAGCTTCCTCAGCTTCTTTCTCAGCGACTTCAGCTTTTCGGCATCCGACAGCTTCGCCTTCTTTTCCTCGGCCTTGCTCATCGCTTACTCTCCCAGGATGGCGGTCTTGTTCAGCAGCTCCGGGCTGAGGCCGCCGGTCTTGTCGATCTTGGATTCGGCCACGCGCGCCTCGATCGCGGCCTGCACCTTGTCGCGGCGCACCTGCACGGCCAGTTGCTCCTTGACCTCGTCCAGCTTGGGCGGCACCACCTCGCGCTGGTCGAGCAGCTTGATGACATGCCAGCCGAACTGCGTCTCGACCGGCTCCGAGATCTGGTCCTTTTTCAGCGCCTTCACGGCCTCGGCAAAGGGCGCGACCATCTGTTCGGGCTGGAACCAGCCCAGATCGCCCTTGTTCGGGCCGGAATTGTCGGTCGATTTCTCCTCGGCCAGCTTGCCGAAATCGGCGCCGCCCTGCAGTTCCTTGACGATGGCCTCGGCCTCGTCGCGGGTCTTCACCAGGATATGGGCGGCGTTGTATTCGACCTTGGGCGCGGCGTCGCCGCCGAAGGTCTGGTCGTAAAGCGCCTTCAGCTCGGCCTCGGTCGGCTCGACGCTCGCGACCTTTTCCAGGGCCGAGCCGGCCAGATAGGCGCGCCGCTCGATCTCCAGCGCCACGGCATCGCGCTTGCTCAGCGGGTCAGTGGCGGTCTGGGCCACCGCGGTCTGGCGGATCATCTGGTCCAGCATCAGGTCCCACAGCGCCGCATCGGTCAGCCCCTGCGTCGCCTGCGCGTCCAGGCCCTGGCGCATGGCGACCATCTGGCCCAGGGTGATCGCCTCGCCATTGACGGTGGCGACGACGGTATCGGCGTCCTGCGCCAGGGCCGGCGCGGCCAGCAGCGGCAGGGCGATCAGCGTCGAGGCGGCGAGAAGCGGTTTCAGCATGGTGTTCACCTTCATTGGGACGGCCGCATCCACGCAGAGGTGAACGGGCGCAAGCGTTGACAGAAGCGCGCACGGGGCCTACATCCGGCGCAACCGAAAATGCGCGCCCGTCGCCGTTATCCGGCCCCGTGATAGGGCAAGGCGAATGGTGCCGGCAAGTGGCGGAACGCCCCGCGCCCCCCTGATACGCGATTTTGAAGGCTCACATGCTCGGCATTGGTAATCTGGCGAAACTGGTCTTTGGAACGCCCAACGACCGCAAGGTGAAATCGGTCCGCCCGCTGGTGGCCCAGGTCAATGCGCTGGAGGAACAGTTCCGCGCCATGTCCGACGCCGAGCTCATCGGCAAGACTCGCGAATTGCAGGGCCGCGCCCAGGGCTCGGACGACCGGCCGGGCGAGGATCTGGACAAGCTTCTGCCCGAGGCCTTCGCCAATTGCCGCGAGGCGGCGCGCCGCGCCCTTGGCCTGCGCGCCTTCGATACGCAGCTGATGGGCGGCATCTTCCTGCACCAGGGCAATATCGCCGAGATGAAGACCGGCGAGGGCAAGACCCTGGTCGCGACATTCCCGGCCTATCTGAACGCGCTGGCCGGCAAGGGCGTGCATATCGTCACCGTCAACGACTACCTGGCCAAGCGCGACGCGCACTGGATGGGCAAGGTCTTCGCGCAGCTCGGCATGACCACCGGCGTCGTCTATCCCTTTCAGGAGGACGAGGAAAAGCGTCAAGCCTACCGCGCCGACGTGACCTATGCCACCAACAACGAACTGGGCTTCGACTATCTGCGCGACAACATGAAGGGCTCGATCGACCAGATGAGCCAGCGCGGGCATTTCTACGCCATCGTCGACGAGGTGGACTCGATCCTGATCGACGAGGCAAGGACGCCGCTGATCATCTCGGGTCCCAGCCAGGACCGCAGCGAGCTTTACCGCACGCTCGATGCCTTCATGCCGGAACTGACGCCCGAGCATTACAAGCTGGACGAAAAGACCCGCAACGCCACCTTCACCGAGGAAGGCAACGAATATCTGGAAAAGCGCCTGCAGGCCGCGGGCGTGCTGCCGCAGGGCCAGACGCTTTACGACCCGGAATCGACCACCATCGTGCATCACGCCAACCAGGCGATGCGCGCGCACAAGCTGTTCCAGCGCGACCAGCACTATATCGTGCGCGACGATGAGGTGGTCTTGATCGACGAATTCACCGGCCGGATGATGAAGGGCCGCCGCCTGTCGGACGGGCTGCACCAGGCCATCGAGGCCAAGGAGCGCGTGGCCATCCAGCCCGAGAACGTGACCCTGGCCTCGGTCACATTCCAGAACTATTTCCGGCTTTACGCGAAACTTGGCGGCATGACCGGCACCGCGGCGACCGAGGCCGAGGAATTCGCCGAGATCTACAAGCTGGGCGTGGTCGAGGTGCCGACCAACCGTCCCATCCAGCGCCTGGACGAACATGACCGCGTCTATCGCACCGCCGAGGAAAAGCACACCGCGGTGATCGAGGCCATCCGCGAGGCCCATGCCAAGGGCCAGCCGATCCTGGTGGGCACCACCAGCATCGAGAAATCCGAGATGCTGTCGCAGCTGCTGACCCGCGAGGGCATCGCGCATAACGTCCTGAACGCCCGCCAGCACGAGGCCGAGGCGCAGATCGTCGCCGATGCCGGCAAGCTGGGCGCGGTGACCATCGCCACCAACATGGCCGGCCGCGGCACCGACATCCAGCTTGGCGGCAATGTCGAGATGAAGGTGATGGAGGCGCTGGCCGCTGATCCCGAGGCCAATCCCGACGCGCTGCGCGCCCGGATCGAGGCCGACCATGCCGCCGAGAAACAGGCGGTGCTGGACGCCGGGGGCTTGTTCGTTCTGGCCACCGAACGCCACGAAAGCCGGCGCATCGACAACCAGCTGCGCGGCCGCTCGGGCCGGCAGGGCGACCCGGGCCGCTCGCTGTTCTTCCTGTCGCTGGAAGACGATTTGATGCGCATCTTCGGCTCGGAACGGCTGGACAAGGTGCTGTCCACGCTCGGCATGAAAGAGGGCGAGGCCATCGTCCACCCCTGGGTGAACAAGTCGCTGGAACGCGCCCAGGCCAAGGTCGAGGGCCGCAACTTCGACATCCGCAAGCAGCTTTTGAAATTCGACGACGTGATGAACGACCAGCGCAAGGCGATCTTCAGCCAGCGCCTGGAAATCATGCACACCGACGAGGTCGAGGAGGTGGCCGCCGACATGCGCAGCCAGGTCATCGACGATCTGGTGGACGAATATCTGCCGCCGCGCGCCTATGCCGAGCAGTGGAACGTCAAGGGCCTGCACGGCGCGGTGATCGAGCGGCTGAACATGGACCTGCCCATCGCCGAATGGGCCGCCGAGGAGGGCGTGGACCAGGAGACCGTGCGCGAGCGCATCCAGCAGGCGACCGACGCCTATATGGCGCAGAAGACCGAACAGTTCGGCCCGGAAAACATGCGCCAGATCGAAAAGCAGGTGCTGCTGCAGCAGATCGACGGCAAGTGGCGCGAGCATCTGGTGACGCTCGAGCACCTGCGCTCGGTCGTGGGTTTCCGCGGCTATGCGCAGCGCGACCCGCTGTCGGAATACAAGACCGAGGGTTTCCAGCTGTTCGAGACCATGCTGGACGGGCTGCGCGTCGACGTGACCCAGCAGCTGGCGCGCATCCGGCCGCTGACCGATGCCGAGCGCGAACAGATGCTGCGCGACTACATGCAGCAGCAGGCCGCCACCGAGGCGCAGATGCAGCCCGAGCACGAGGAGGCCGAGGGCGGCGAGATCTCGGGCCGGGTCGCGGGCTTTGACGCCGCCGATCCGACCACCTGGGGCAACCCCTCGCGCAACGATCCCTGCCCCTGCGGCTCGGGGCAGAAGTTCAAGCACTGCCACGGCGCCCTGGCCTGAGGACGGCCTGAAACCGCCCGCGCATGATCCGATCTGGCGCGGGCGCGCAGCCGTGCTAAAGCTTGTCGCATGACCGCCACCACACGGAGCCTGCGATGACCAGCCTGCCTGCCCTTGCCGAGATCGAGGCGATGGATGCCGCAGACCCGCTGCGCGATCTGCGCGACGCGTTCCTGCTGCCCCCGGACGAGATCTATCTGGACGGAAACTCGCTGGGCCCGGCCTCGCGCGCGGCGCAGCACGAACTGGCGCTGGCCGCCAGCCAGGAATGGCAGCGCGAGTTGATCCGCAGCTGGAACAGCGCCGGCTGGTTCGACCTGCCGCTGCAACTGGGCGACGCCATCGGCCGACTGATTGGCGCGGCGCCGGGACAGGTGGTGGTGGCCGACACGACCTCGGTCAATGTCTTCAAGGCCCTGCATGCCGCCATGGGCCTGCGCCCCGGTCGCCAGGCGATCGTCGCCGAAAGCGGCAGCTTTCCCACCGACCTTTATATGGCCGAGGGCGTGGTCGCCACCCTGCCCGGCGCCAGCCTGCGGCTTGAGGGCGTGGACGCGCCGGAAATCGAGGACCTGCTGGGTCCGGATGTCGGGGCGGTACTGGTCAACCATGTGAATTACAAGACCGGCGAACTGCGCGACATGGCGGCGCTGACCCGGCTCATCCACGATGCCGGCGCCCTTGCCGTCTGGGACCTGTGCCATTCCGCCGGGGCGCTGCCGGTGGATCTGGATGCGGCAGGGGCCGATTTCGCCGTGGGCTGCACCTACAAATACCTGAACGGCGGCCCAGGATCGCCGGCCTTCATCTATGTCGCCAGCCGGCATCTGGGCGCGGCAAACCAGCCGCTCAGCGGCTGGTGGGGCCATGCCCGGCCCTTTGCCTTCGAGACCGGCTACGAGGGCGACCCCGGCATCCGCCGCTTTCAATGCGGCACGCAGCCGATGCTGTCCATGCGCGCGCTGAAAGGCGCGCTGCAGGTCTGGGATGGCGTGGACATGGCGGCACTGCGCAAGAAAAGCCAGGCGCTGACCGATCTGTTCATCCGCCTGGTCGAGGGGCTTTGCGCCGGGCACGGGCTGGAACTGGAAACCCCGCGCGACGGCGAAAGGCGCGGCAGCCAGGTCTCGTTTCGCCACGCACACGCCTGGCCGGTGATGCAGGCGCTGATCGCGCGCGGCGTCATCGGCGATTTCCGCGCCCCGGCGACGCTGCGCTTCGGCTTTGCCCCGCTTTACCTGCGCTTTGCCGATGTCCATACCGCCGCCACGGTTCTGGCCGAGGTGCTGGAAAGCGAAAGCTGGAAGGACCCGCGTTTTGCCCTGCGCGCCGCGGTGACCTGAACCGCCTAGCCGCGCGGCGGCGGGCACAGGCGGATCCGCGTGCCCCAGGCGGCGCAGCGCTCAGCCAGGGGCACGGGCAGCGGCCGGTCGGTGAACATGGTGTCGATCTCGGCCAGGCTGGCGATGCGCGCCGGCGCCGGCCGACCCAGCTTGGAATGGTCGCTGACCAGAAAGGCGCGGCGCGACTGGCGCAGGATGGCGCGGCTGACGCGCACCTCGGCCAGGTCGAAATCCAGCAGGTCGCCGTCCGGGTCCAGCGCCGAGGTGCCGATCACCGCGTAATCGACCTTGAACTGTTCGAAGAACTGCGTGGTCAGTTCCCCCACCAGCCCGCCGTCCGAGCGCCGCAGCGCCCCGCCCGCCACCATGATCTCGCAGCCCGGATTGGCCAGCAGGATATTGGCCACGTTCATGTTGTTGGTGACCACGGTGATATTGGAGTGATGCACCAGCGCCTGGGCCACCGCCTCGGTGGTGGTGCCAAGATTCAGGATCAGGCTGCAGTTGTCGGGAATCTCGGCGGCGCAGGCGGCGCCGATGGCGGCCTTGGCCTCGGCGTTCAGACGCCGGCGCGCCTCATAGCCAAGGTTCACCGCGCCCGCGCGCGGCACGGCGCCGCCATGCACCCGGTCGAGCAACCCAAGTTCGGCCATTTCGCCCAGATCGCGGCGGATGGTCTGCAGCGTGACATCGAAGCGCTGCGCCAGTTCGTCGACCAGCACCCGGCCCTCGGCGCGGACCAGTTCCAGGATCTCGGCCTGGCGGATGCTGAGGGCCAATCGCGCCTCCTGTCACGGTTCCGGCCAATCTATGCCATCCACGCCTGCGCGCAAGCTTTCCTTGCCGGCCGTGGCGCCAGCGCCAATGTTCGGATCGGACCGGATCGCCGGGGAAACGAAAGCCGCTTGACCGGAACCGGGGCAGCGGGCAGCCTGCCCGGCAGCGCTGGCCGCCACCGCAAAGGAGCTGCGATGATCCCGACATTCCAGATCGCCCTGCCCGGGCGCGTGGTCTTTGGCCGCGGCACGGCGCAAGAGGCGCCGGCGGCGCTGCTGGCTTTCGGCCGCCGCGGCCTGCTGGTGCATGGCGCCGATGCCAGCCGCGCCGCCTGGCTGCGCGCGGCGCTGACGGCCGAAGGCGCCGAACTGCGCGGCCTCGCCTGCCCGGGCGAGCCGGATCTGCCCATGCTTGAGGCGGCGCTGGAGGGCCTGCGCGGGCAAGGTTTCGACTGGGTGGCGGCGCTGGGCGGCGGCGCGGCGCTGGACATGGGCAAGGCGCTGGCGGCACTGATCCCGGCCCCTGGCGGCATCATGGACCATCTCGAGGTGGTCGGGCGCGGCCTGCCGCTGGCGGTGCCGCCCCTGCCCTTCGTCGCCCTGCCCAGCACCGCCGGCACCGGGGCCGAGGCGACGCGCAATGCGGTGATCGGCCTGCCCGGGCACGGGCGCAAGGTCTCGATCCGCGACGAGCGCATGCTGCCGCGCCTGGCCATCGTCGATCCGGCACTGACCGATCATTGCCCGCGCCGGGTGACGCTGGCCTCGGGGCTGGACGCGCTGGCGCAGGTGATCGAGCCCTGGGTCTCGGGCCGCGCCACGCCCTTTACCGATGCGCTGACCCGGCCGGCAATCGGCCCCGGGCTGGCGGCGCTCGTGCGGCTGATGCAGGCCGAGGACAGCGCGGCGCGCGACCGCATGGCCTGGGTCAGCCTGTGCGGCGGCATGGCGCTGGCCAATGGCGGGCTGGGCGCCGTGCACGGGCTGGCCGGGGTGATCGGCGGCGTGACCGGCGCGGCGCATGGCGCGATCTGCGGCGCGCTGCTGGGCCCGGTGCTGCGCATGAACCGCGAATACGCCCCCGATCCCGCCCGCATCGACGAGGTCTGCCATGAGATCGCCCGCGTCCTGGCCTGCGCGCCCGGTGACGCCCCCGAGGCGCTGGCCCGCTGGGCGCGACAGGCCGGCCTGCCCGGGCTGCGCCAGCAGGGGCTGGACCCCGCCGCGCATGCAGCCGTGGCCGAGGCCGCGCTGACCAGCTCCTCGATGAAGGGCAATCCCTTCGCGCCCGGCCCGGCGCAATTGTGCAAGGTTCTGCACGCCGCCGGCTGATTGCCCGGCACCGAATCGCGCATCCTGGTCTATGCTTGGCCGGCGGGGGGACCATGGACCGGAGCGGCACGCAGGGGCAGACGCAGGAACGGCAGGTCACCGGCGAGGTGCGCCTGGCCGTGGTCCTTTACGGCGGCGTATCGCTGGCCATCTACATGAACGGCATCGCACAAGAGTTGCTGCGCATGGTCCGCGGCAGCGCCGACCTGCCCGAGACGGCGCTGAACGATGGAGAGCGGCTGTATCGCCAGCTGTCGCAGGCCCTGGGCCGCGGCGGCGGGCGCAAGCGCTTTGTCATCGACATCATCTCGGGCAGTTCCGCCGGCGGCATCAACGGCGTCGCGCTGGCCAAGGCCCTGGCGCTGGGCTGCCGCGACCTCGACAGCCTGCGCCGGGCCTGGACGGAAAAGGCCGACATCGGCGGGCTGCTGAACGACCGCGGCGGCGCGCAGGCGATGCTGCGCCCGGTCGAGTCGCTGCTGGACGGCGGCCATATGGTGCAGCTTCTGCGCGAGTCGCTTGCCGCCATGCCGAAGGGCGACGCGCCGCTGGCCGAATCGCTGGATCTGTTCGTCACCGCGACCGACATCCGCGGCCGCGACGCGCCCATGCAGCTGCCGGGGGCGCAGCTGGATGAAAAGATCCACAAGACCGTGTTCCATTTCGTCCATGACGGCATCCGCAACGATTTTCAGGACAATGACGGCATGCTGGCCTTTGCCGCGCGCTGCACCTCGTCCTTCCCGGTGGCCTTTGCGCCGATGCGCCATGCCGACCTGCCGAAGGAGGCGCGCAGGCCGGCCGATGCCCGCTTCTTTGCCGGCATCCCGGATTACGAGCAGCGCCTGTTCGCCGACGGCGGCTATCTGGACAACCGCCCCTTCAGCCATGCAACCGAACTGATCCCGCAGCGCCCGACCCGGCTGCCGGGCGAGCGCAAGCTGTTGTTCATCGATCCGTTCCCCGACCGGGCGCTGGGCACGGGCGATCCGTCGCGCAGCGTGGATTTCGTCCAGAACGCCCGCCTCGCCCTGACCGACCTGCCGCGCTATGAAACCATCCGCGAGGACATCCGCAGCATAGCCCGGATGAACCGCCGGCTGGAGCGGCTGGCCGCGCTGCAGGGCCGCTGGCGCGAGGACCAGCAGCAGCTGGCCGACAGCGGGCGCAGCATGGTGGCGATGAACAAGCCCGAGGGGCTTGAGGATATGGACCTGGCCCAGCTGATGGCGCTGCGCGATCCCGCGGCCGGCGCGCATGTCTATCCGCAAAGCTATCCGCTTTATCACCACCTGCGCGTCTATGGCACCACCGACGTGCTTTGCGCCATGGTGGCGCGTCTGGCCGGCCATGAGGCTGATTCGGATGTGGCGCAATATCTGCGCCAGATCATGCGCGCCTGGCGCGACGCGAATTTCAGCGCCTATCACGCCAGGGGAAAGCGCACGGAACTGCTGTATCTGGCCTGGTTCGATCTGGATTTCCGCCTGCGCCGGCTGACGCATCTGCGCGCCCATGTCGACGAGCAGCTTGATCCGGGCGCCCGCACCCCGGGCGAGACGCTGCGCACCGGATTGCCGCACGAGGTGCTGATGCATCTGCGCAACGAGATCGAGCGTGAACTGACCGGCCTGCGCCGGCGCTTCCACCCCGACCAGAGCGCGGCGCAGCAACTGCTGAAGCCCGAAGGGATCGAACTGCTGAACACGCGCATCTCCGAACACTATACCCGGGTGATGCAGATGCCCACGGACGCGGCCCGCCGGGATGCGGCGACCGCGGTCTATCAGGATCCCGACATCCGCGGCCGGGTCGATCACGCGCTGCAGGGGCTGGGCGCACAGCTGCGCAAGGCCTTCGACGACAGCAGCCAGCGCATCCGCGCGGCGCTGGCCCGGCCGGACATGCAGGATCTGCTGCGCATCTACGACAGCTTTCACTGGCATGACATGCTGACCTTTTCCTTCCTCGAGGGCACGGAATCGCAAGAGCATGCCGAGGTCGGCGTGTTCCGCATCAGCCCGGCCGACAGCAGCCTGAACCCCGATCCCGCCAAGCTGGCCGGCATCCGGGTCGCGGCCTTCGGCGGTTTTCTCGACCGGGACTGGCGCGAGCACGACATTCTCTGGGGCCGGCTTGACGGGGCCGAACGCATCATTGGCGCGCTGATGGCCGAGCGCCCCGAGCCCGAGCGCCGGGAATGGATCGAAAGGCTGCAGGACCACATCCTGCAAGAGGAATACGACGCCAGCCGCGACAGCGGCCGCCGCCGCCAGCTGGCGCTGCTCAAGGCCAAGCTGCGCAAGGAAGACATCGACGACCAGAGCTTTGACGACACGCTGCGCCACGCCCTGGGTGCGGGCGCGGTGCCGGCGATGGACCGCGCGCGCTTCGAGGCGCATTACAAGGCGCTGAAGCCCGTCGGCCCGCATCCGCGCCAGGTCACCGCCTGGGCCAGCCGCAGCATGACCATCCTGTCGCGCATGATCGACGACCTGCCCGAGGACGGCATCCTGCGCATGCCTTTGAACCGGCTGGCCATGTTCCTGCGCGCCTCGGGCGTGCTGCTGACCCGCCTGGCGCGCGCCGCCCTGCCCGAGACCCTGCCGCGGCTGCTGGCGCATAACCTGCTTTATCTGGTGGTCCTTGCCGGGTTCCTGATCGCGCTGGCCTCGCCCTGGCTGGGGGAGGCGGCGATCGGCATCGGGTTCACGCTGATCCTCGCCGCATCGGCGGCCTGGCTGCTGCTTTACGGCTTTGGCCGCTGGCTGCGGCTGAGCATGCGGCGCCGCGAGTCGCCCTGGACCGGGCTCTGGCGCATGCTGGCCTGGTCGCTGGCGGTGATCGCCCTGGCGCTGATGGCCATCGGCGCCTGGACGGTGCGGGGCTATCTGGCCGGCTGAAGCGCAGGGAATCCGCGCCTGCCCGCACTCGGGGCTTGCGCCTGCCGGTGCCGGCGCTATCCGCAATGGGGGGCGGAGCGCGAAGGAGCAGGCAGGATGAGTGCGACGATCATTGACGGCAAGGCGTTTTCCGCCCGTATCCGGACCGAGGTGGCCGGGCATGTGGCACGGCTGAAGGCCGAGGCCGGCATCACGCCGGGCCTGGCCGTGGTTCTGGTGGGCGAGGACCCCGCCTCGCAGGTCTATGTCAGGAACAAGGGTGTGCAGACGCGCGAGGCCGGCATGGCCTCGTTCGAGCACCGGCTGCCGGCCGACACGCCCGAGGCCGAACTGCTGGCGCTGGTGGCGCGGCTGAACGCCGACCCGGCCGTGCATGGCATTCTGGTGCAACTGCCGCTGCCCGCGCATGTGAACGCCGATTCGGTGATCAATGCCATCGCCCCCGCCAAGGACGTGGACGGGTTCCACATTCTGAACGTCGGCCTTCTGGGCACCGGGCAGAAGGCCATGGTGCCCTGCACGCCTCTGGGTTGCCTGATGATGCTGCGCGACCGGCTGGGCGATCTGGCCGGGCTGAACGCCGTGGTGGTCGGGCGCAGCAATATCGTCGGCAAGCCGATGGCGCAGCTCTTGCTGGCCGAGAGCTGCACGGTGACGGTGGCGCACAGCCGCAGCCGCGACCTGGCCGGGATCTGTCGCGGCGCCGACATCCTGGTTGCCGCCGTGGGCCGGCCGGGCCTGATCCCCGGCGACTGGATCAGGCCCGGCGCCACGGTGATCGACGTGGGCATCAACCGCATCGACGAGGGCGGCCGCACGCGCCTGGTCGGCGACGTGGATTTCGACAGCGCGGTCAAGGTCGCGGGCGCCATCACCCCGGTGCCGGGCGGCGTGGGGCCGATGACCATCGCCTGCCTTCTGGCCAATACGCTGACCGCCTGCTGCCGCGCGAACGGGCTGCCCGAACCCGCCGGCCTGACCGCCTGAGGATGCGGGGCGTCTTGCCCCGGCGCGCACAGCGGCTATTCCTTGCAGCAGGGAACCCCGGGGCCAGCCCCTGACGCGGAGAAGCCGATGAAGAAATACACGCTGACCGTCACCTGCCCGACGACGCGCGGCATCGTCGCCACCGTCGCCGGCTTTCTGGCCGGCCATGGCTGCAACATCACCGACAGTTCGCAATTCGACGATGCCGAGACCGGGCGGTTTTTCATGCGCGTCAGCTTCGTCTCGGAGCAGGGGGTCGGCATCGAGGAGTTGCGCGCCGGGCTGGTCGAACCCGCCCGCCCCTTTGCCATGAATTTCGCCGTCCATGACGAGGCCGAGAAGATGAAGGTGGTGATCATGGTCAGCCGCTTTGGCCATTGCCTGAACGACCTTCTGTATCGCTGGCGCATCGGGGCGCTGCCCATCGACATCGTGGCGGTGATCTCGAACCACATGGATTATCAGAAGCTGGTGGTGAACCACGACATTCCGTTCCACTGCATCAAGGTCACCCGGGACAACAAGCCGCAGGCCGAGGCGCAGCTGATGTCGGTGGTCGAGGATTCCGGCGCGGAACTGGTGGTGCTGGCGCGCTACATGCAGGTGCTCTCGGATGAGCTGTGCCGCAGGATGTCGGGGCGGATCATCAATATCCACCACTCCTTCCTGCCCAGCTTCAAGGGCGCCAACCCCTACAAGCAGGCCTATGAGCGCGGCGTGAAGCTGATCGGCGCCACCTCGCATTACGTCACCGCCGATCTCGACGAGGGGCCGATCATCGAGCAGGACATCATCCGCGTCACCCATGCGCAATCGCCCGAGGATTACGTCAGCCTTGGCCGCGATGTGGAAAGCCAGGTGCTGGCCCGCGCCGTGCATGCCCATATCCACCGCCGCGCCTTCCTGAACGGCAACAAGACCGTGGTCTTTCCCGCCTCGCCCGGCAGCTATGCCAGCGAGCGCATGGGCTGAGGCAAGGGCCTAGCCGCGCCGCGCCAGCGCCTCGTCGATGCTGTCGGCGTAATGCGCCAGCGGCCGGCGCAGCCCATGCGTCAGCAGCACCCGGCGCATGTCGCGGCGCGTGCCGGTCAGCCACAGCTCCACGCCCTTGCGCTGCGCCTTGTGGGCGAGGCCCTCGATCAGCTTCGCGCCCGAGGAATCCAGAAAGGGCACGGCGCTGAAATCCACCACCAGCAGGCGGTAATTGTCCTGGATGCGGTCAAGCACCGAGCCGATGCTGGCGGTGGCGCCAAAGAACAGCGCCCCCGAGATGCGGTAGATCACCGTATCCTCGGGCTGCGGCTGGTCGGGGCGCGGCTGGCGCGAGTCGGCCTGGTCGCGGGCGACCAGCGGCAGTTCCGCCTCGATGCCGGTGGCGCGGCTCATCTTCTGGATGAACAGGATCGAGCCCAGCGCCGTGCCGGTGACGATGGCCTCGGTCAGGTCGCGAAACACCGTCAGGCCGAAGGTCACCGCCAGCACCGCCGCCTCGGCCCGGCCCGAACGCAGGAGCACGGCGATGGCCGGGCGCTCGATCATGTTCCAGGCCACCACCGCCAGCACCCCGGCCAGCGCCGCCAGCGGGATGAAGGAGGCCAGCGGCGCCGCCACCAGCATGAATCCCAAGAGGAAGGCCGCATGCAGGATGCCCGCCACCGGCCCATGCGCACCGGCGCGGATATTGGTCGCGGTGCGGGCGATGGTGCCGGTGACGCAGATGCCGCCAAACACCGCCGAGCCCATGTTCGCCACCCCCTGCGCCACCAGTTCGCAGTTCGAGCGGTGCCGCCGCCCGGTCATGCCGTCGGCCACCACCGCCGACAGAAGCGATTCGATGGTGCCGAGCAGCGTCAGCGACACCGCCGAGGGCAGCAGCTCCAGCATGCGCCCCGGCGCGAGATCGGGCAGCGCCGGCGCCGGCAGGGTCGAGGGGATGCCGCCGAATTGCGAGCCAATGGTGGCGACATCGACGCCGCCCAGCGCCACCACCGCCGCGGTCAGCGCCACGGCGATCAGCATGCCGGGCCAGCGCGGCCGGTATTTCCGCAGGCCAAGGATGATCGTCACGCTGGCCAGCGCCAACGCCAGCGCCGCCGGGGTCACGCTGTCGCGCGCCTGCCAGAGCGCGGGCAGCTTTTCCAGCAGGGGACCTGGTTCATGCGCCAGGGTCAGGCCGAAAACTTCCTTGATCTGGCTGGCAAAAATGATGATGGCGATGCCGGCGGTAAAGCCGATGGTCACCGGAAAGGGGATGAACTTGATGAAGCTGCCCAGCCGCAACAGCCCGATGGTCACCATCATCGCCCCCGACATGAAGGCGGCGAGGATCAGCCCCGACATGCCGTATTGCGCCACGATCGCTGCCACCAGCACGATGAAGGCCCCGGCCGGTCCGCCGATCTGGTGGCGCGAGCCGCCCAGCAGCGAGACGAGAAAGCCGCCGACGATCGCCGTATAAAGCCCCTGCGCCGGATCGGCGCCCGAGGCGATGGCGATGGCCATGCTCAGCGGCAGGGCGACCACGGCCACGGTCAGCCCGGCCAGCGCATCGGCGCGCAACTGCGCCAGCCCGTAGCCCTCGCGCAGGACGGTGATCAGCTTGGGGGTGAACATCTCCGCGAATCCGGGTTCCGGGATCGCCTTCTGGGTCATCTCTGCGCCGCGCCTTTGCTGGCTGGGCGGCGGGACCGCCGGAGGCCCTTCCGGCGGTCGCCGTCGCGGTTAACCTTCGGGGACGGATCGCAGCCGCACGCCGCGACCGGCCGGGGCGCTGGCCGCGCCTTCGGCGATCAGTTCGATGCCGGCGGCCTCGAGCGCGGCGACGACGCGGGTCAGACTGTCGACGACGCCGCGCACATTGCCGTCGCTGGCCTCCATGCGCTGGATCGTCGGCAGCGACAGGCCCGCCAGCGCCGCCAGCTGCCGCTGGTCGATGCCAAGCAGGGCGCGTGCGGCGCGCATCTGGGCCGAGGTCATCATGGGCTGATGTCCGTTCCGTGATGATCCATGTCTAGCACTGCTATATTGATGGATCAAACATCATCATCGTGATCGGGACAGAAAAATGGGTCCTGCATGGGGGCCCTCTGCGGGACATGCGGCGATGCCGGATCAGAAATCCGCCTTCACGCCCAGGGTGACGGTGCGGCCGGGGCGAACAGCGGCTGCACGCCGCGCCGGTCGAGCTGCATATAGCTTGGCCGCTGAGAATGGGTTTCGTCAAAGAGGTTATCGTCGTTCGGATGCACGGCGATGTTCTGGCAGTTCTGCGGCCGCCATTCGCCATGGCCATTGACCACGGTGCAGGAATCATGCGCCGAGAAACCGGCGGCCGCCGTCTCGTCGGTGGAAAGCATGCCGGCCCATTCGATGCTGCCGCCGAACTTCAGGTTGCATGGCGCGATTTCCTGATCGACGAACAGCGTCGCCAGCTGGCCGACCGGGGCAACGGCGCCGCCCGAGGGCATGCTCTCGTCGCCGTTATAGCTGAAATCGGCGGTGCGGGCGTGCAGCAACCCGTATTCGCCGATGTCAAAGCCAAGCCAGGACCGCGAGGCGCCGGCAAAGACCTCATAGCCCTCGGCGAATTCATGGGACAGCGTGGCATTGGCACTGGCGCCGGTCAGGCGGTTGCCATTCCAGTCGGTAATGCGCTTGTGGTCGAGGCGCAGGCCGGTGGACAGGTCGATGCCACAGCAAGTCGGGATGGATACGCCGAAGAGGCTTAGGCCGCCTGCGCAACCTCCAGAATTGCGCAGCAGGCGGCCATAGCCGGCACTCAGGTCTCTGTGATGGGTTTGCGCGCCAATGCCGCCGAGAAGACCGGCCATGGATGATCGCAAGCCAGTCAAGACCCTCATGCAGGCCGAAACCCGCAAGCGAGCCCGAGAGGCCGCGGCCGTTGTCGTCATGGAACAGGCCGACGCGGCCGCCCGTGCTCGGGTCCTCGGCCAGCAGGTCGCGCGCGCCCAGGGTCTCATGGCGCACGGCGCCGGTGGCCACGACCTTCTCCTGGCCGTCGGCGACCTGGGTGATCGGGCTCAGCACCATGGCGGCGCTGTCCTGCGCGCAAGGCGCCGTTGCCAGCGCCAGCGAGGACACCCCCGCCAGCGGGATGATCCGATGCAATTTCACGTCACTGTCTTCGTTTCCGGTTCGGGCGGGACTATCGCTGGCGACGCGGCATTTGCAGGTGTTTCAGTCGGGATCCGGGACAGGTTATGATGGAAAGCGTCAGGAACGCCGCGCGCACCGGCCCCGTAGCGATCACGGGGCTGGCGCAACCGGGCCGAATGGGGGTAAGCCGGACCAGACCCGCATCGCGCAAGGCCAGGCCATGAGCATCCATCTTTACCAGGGCGACCTGCCCGACGGCCTCGACCTCGGCCCGGTCGTCGCCATCGACACCGAGACCATGGGGCTGGATCCGCGCCGCGACCGGCTGTGCCTGGTGCAGCTGTCCTCGGGCGACGGCAATGCGCATCTGGTGCAGATCGCCCGCGGCCAGCGCCAGGCGACGAACCTGGTGCGGATGCTCTCGGATCCCGCGGTGCTGAAGCTGTTCCATTTCGGCCGGTTCGACATCGCCATGCTCGAGGCTGCCTTCGGCGTGGTGACCAAGCCCGTCTGGTGCACCAAGATCGCCTCGAAGATGGTGCGCACCTTCACCGACCGGCACGGGCTGAAATACCTGCTGGCCGAGCTGGCGGGGGTCGACATCTCGAAGCAGCAGCAGACCAGCGACTGGGGCGCGGCAAAGCTGTCGGACGCGCAGCTGGAATATGCCGCCTCGGATGTCCTGCACCTGCATGTGCTGAAGGTCGAGCTGGAAAAGCGCCTGGCGCGCGAGGGCCGCAGCGGCCTCGCCCAGGCCTGTTTCGACTTTCTTCCCGCCCGCGCCCATCTGGACCTGCTGGGCTGGGGGGATGAAAACGACATCTTCCACCACTAGATGAGCGGCCATGAGCGTCTATCTTGATACCGCCCGCCAGGTAATCCGCACCGAGGCCGAGGGGCTTGCCCTGCTGGCCGACAGCCTTGGCGAGAATTTCGACCGCGCCGTCGAGGCGATCCTGATGGCGCGCGGCCGCGTCGTCGTCTCGGGCATGGGCAAGTCCGGCCATGTCGGGCGCAAGATCGCCGCGACACTGGCCTCGACCGGCACGCCGGCGCAATTCGTCCACCCCGCCGAGGCCAGCCATGGCGATCTGGGCATGGTGACCAAGGGCGATGTGGTGCTGGTGCTGTCGAATTCCGGCGAGACCCCCGAGATCGCCGACATCGTCGCCCATACCCGCCGCTTCCAGATCCCGCTGATCGGCGTGGCCAGCCGGCCGCAATCGACGCTGCTGCGCCAGGCCGATGTGGCGCTGGTGCTGCCCGAGGCGCCCGAGGCCTGCGGCACCGGCATCGTGCCCACCACCTCGACCACGATGACGCTGGCGCTGGGCGACGCGCTGGCGGTGGCGCTGATGGAGCACCGCAAGTTCACCCCCGAGCATTTCCGCACCTTCCACCCCGGCGGCAAGCTGGGGGCCAAGCTATCGCGGGTCGCCGACCTCATGCATGAGGAAATTCCGCTGGTGGCGGAAGACGCGCCGATGGCCGAGGCGCTGCTGACCATCAGCCGCAAAAGCTTTGGCGTCACCGGCGTTACCGACGCTGCCGGCCGGCTGAGCGGGATCATCACCGACGGCGACCTGCGCCGGCACATGCAGGGCCTGCTCGAACATCGCGCCGGCGAGGTGATGACGCGCCACCCGCGCACCATCCAGCCCGATGCCCTGGCCGAATCGGCCCTGGCCGAGATGCAGACCCGCCGCATCACCTGCCTGTTCGTGGTCACCCCCGAGGGCAGGCCGGTGGGCCTTGTGCATATCCACGATTTCCTGCGCATGGGTCTGGTCTAGGCGATGACGCGCTCGCGCATCGTTGCCTGGCTGCGCGTGCTGATGCCGCTGGCGGCGCTGGCGCTGCTGTCGGTGCTGTTCCTCTTCGGACAGAAGCCCGCCCCCGAGGCGAATATCCCCTATGCCAGGGTGGACCCGCGCGACCTGGCCGAGCGCCAGGCGGTGACGCATCCGACCTATGCCGGGGTGACCGGCGACGGGGCCGAGCTGAGCATCACCGCCGCCGAGGGCCAGCCGGGCGTCGCCGGCCAGCCGGGCCGGCTGGAGGATGTGGACCTGCGCCTGCGCGCCGCCGACGGCCACGTCACCCTGCTGTCGGCCGGGGCGGCGCTGCTGCAGGGCACCGACCTGCGGCTGACCGACGGGGTGCGCATGACCACCAGCGACGGCTGGGTGCTGACCGGCCGCGAGTTCCTTGGCTCGACGCGCGCCGGCACCCTGCGTTCCGATCAGCAGGTCACGGTGCAGGCGCCCTTTGGCGAGCTGACGGCGGGGCGGATGGATTTGCGCCCCGAAGGCGACGGCAAGGGCGATCACCTCCTTGATTTGAGCGGCGGAGTCCGGTTGATATACCGGCCATGACCCGGCGCCCGTGGCGCGATGCGACGCCACCCGGGCGCCAGAAAGGAAGACCGATGATCCGGCCCGGACAGCTGTTGCCCGTAGTCCTGTCGCTTGCGCTGACGGGCGGCGCGGCGCTGGCGCAGAACCGCGGTTTCGGCAGCGCCCAGGACATCGGCCAGCCGGTCGAGGTCACCGCCGAGACGCTGGCCGTCGACCAGAAGACCGGCACCGCGGTGTTTTCCGGCAATGTGCTGATCGGCCAGGGCGAGATGCGGCTTTCGGCCGACCGGGTCAGCGTGACCTATGCCCAGGGCGACCAGCGCCGGATCAGCGCGCTGAAGGCCGAGGGAAATGTCACCCTGGTCAGCGGCGGCGACGCGGCCGAGGCAGGGACCGCCGATTACGATGTCGAATCGGGCCATGTCGTGCTGAGCGGCGACGTGCTGCTGACCCAGGGCGGCAATGTGCTGGCGGGCGACCGGGTCACGGTCGATCTGGCCAGCGGCACCGCCAGCGCCTCGGGCCGGGTGCGCAGCGTCTTGCAGCCGGGGAAGTGACGCCATGACGGGAACTGAGGGGCTGCGGGTCTCGGGCCTGCGCAAATCCTATCGCAACCGCCTGGTGATCCGGGATGTTGGGCTGCATCTGGACCGCGGCGAGGTGGTGGCACTGCTCGGCCCGAACGGCTCGGGCAAGACCACCTGCTTTTACTGCATCGCCGGCCTGGTCGCACCCGATTCGGGCCAGGTGCTGATCGACGGCCAGGACGCCACGCGCCTGCCGATGTATCGCCGCGCGCAGATGGGCATCGGCTATCTGCCGCAGGAGATGTCGATCTTTCGCGGCCTCACCGTCGAGCAGAACATCATGGCGGTGCTGGAACTGGGCGGGCGCGACACCCACCAGCGCCGCGAGCGGCTCGAGGAGCTCTTGGGCGATTTCTCGATCGGACATCTGCGCGGTGCCTCGGCCATGGCGCTTTCGGGCGGCGAACGGCGCCGGGTCGAGATCGCGCGCTGCCTTGCGGCCAATCCCGCCTATCTGCTTCTGGACGAACCCTTCGCCGGCGTCGATCCGATCGCCGTGGGCGAGATCCGCGCCCTGGTCCATGACCTGAAAAGCCGCGGCATCGGTGTGCTGATCACCGATCACAACGTGCGCGAGACCCTGGGCATCGTTGACCGCGCCTATATCCTGCACGACGGGCTGGTGCTGAAATCGGGCTCGACCGCCGAGATCGTCGCCGATCCGCAGGTGCGCCGCGTCTATCTGGGCGAGGGTTTCCGCATGGGCTGAGCCCGGCGTGCCCGGCCGCTTTCGCGCCCCGTTGACAGGACCCTCCCGCTGTCACCAAATGATGTCATGGCGGGGCAAGAACGCCCTGCCTGAAAAACCCGCGCGGCGACCCGCCGACAGGCATCCCGCCGCCGGGCAACCGAAAGGACGGAGCATCATGCGCTACCAGATCAGCGGAAAACAGATCGATGTCGGCGAGGCCCTCTCGACGCATGTGAAGACCCAGCTTGGCGAAACCCTTGACAAGTATTCCAAGCGTCCGACGGATGCGACGGTGATCTTTTCCCGCAATGCGCATGAATTCATCTGCGATGCCGTGGTGCATCTCTCGACCGGACTGATCGTGCAGGCCAAGGGCGGGGCGGTGGACATCTATGCCGCCTTCGAGCAGTGCCGCGAGCGCATGGACAAGCAGCTGCGCCGCTACAAGCGCCGGTTGAAGGACCATTACAAGGACCGGACCCAGCCGGTTGCCTTCGAGCAGGCCGGCATGTATGTGCTGGCCGCCGACGAGGACGAATGGCAGGCGCAGGACGATGGCCTGCAGCCGATGATCATCGCCGAGATGGAGGCGCGTGTGCCCACGCTCTCCGTGGGCGATGCGGTGATGCAGATGGAACTGGCCGGCAGCCCGCTGCTGGTCTTTCGCAACGAGAAACATGGGGGCGTGAACGTGGTTCACCGGCGCGAGGATGGCAACGTGGGCTGGATCGACCCCCGCAATCTGCGCTAGACTGGCCCGAGGCACCCACAAGAACCAAACGTCCCGGCCGCGGCAGTCGCGGCCGGGATCAACACAATTCGAGCGACATGCAGATCAGCGACATTCTCTCTCCCGCCGCGGTGCGGACGATGAGTCAGGCCACCAGCAAGAAACGGCTGTTTCACGAGATCGCCGAACAGGCCCGGACGATCTATGGCGTCGATGCCGCGCAGACCCTGGACGCGCTGCAGGAACGCGAGACCCTGGGCCCGACCGGCGTCGGCCATGGCGTGGCGCTGCCGCATGCGCGGCTGCACGGGCTGGATCGCGTCGTCGGCCTGTTCCTGCGCCTGGAAAGGCCGCTGGACTTCGACGCGGTGGACCGCCAGCCGGTGGACCTGATCTTTGCGCTGCTGGCACCCAAGAACTCGGGCGTGGACCATCTCAAGGCGCTGGCGCTGGTGTCGCGCACGCTTCGCGACCAGGACCTGCGCATCAAGCTGCGCGCCAATGACGACCCGGTGGCGCTGCACGCCATCCTGGCCGCGGCCCCGGGCATCAAGGCCGCCTGAGCGCGGCCGCCCGAGCGTGGGGGGTGAAATCCGCGCGCATCTGCGCTAAACTGGCGCCAGGAGGACCCAGGATGACCAGACATCTCGCCGATCACATCCGCACCGGCGGAGCGAGCCGCGTCCAGAATTTCACCCGGCAGGACCGCGAATCCGGTCTGCACCCGGCCGTGCTGGCGCTGCACCGCCGGCCGCATGGCCGCGACGAATCGGGCAACCGCCGCGCGGCGGAATTCGCCCGGATCGAGCGCGGCAAGCGCGTCTGACCGCGGAAACGGAAAGGCCGGCCGCGCAGGGCGCGCGGCCGGCCTTCGTCTGTCTCGGCGGCGCTCAGGCGCGGACCAGCTTTTCGTAATCGTCCGAGATCTTTCGCGTGTCCTGGCCGACCTGGAAATGCCAGTCGCCGATCTGCGCCACCGGGGTCACTTCGGCGGCGGTGCCGGTCAGGAAGCATTCCTGGAACCCGTCCAGTTCCTCGGGGCGGATGCGGCGCTCATGCACGGGGGTGCCGCCGTCCCTCAGCATCTGGATGATCGTGCGGCGGGTGATGCCGTCCAGGAAGCGGTCGGCCAGGGGCGTGTGCACCTCGCCATCCTTGATGAAGAAGATATTGGCGCCGGTGGCCTCGGCGACATAGCCCTCCCAGTCCATGAACAGCGCGTCCGAGCAGCCCTTTTCCTCGGCGGCGTGTTTGGACATGGTGCAGATCATGTAAAGCCCGGCGGCCTTGGCGGCGGTGGGGATGGTTTCCGGGCTGGGGCGCTTCCATTTCGCGATGTCGAGCTTCGCGCCCTGCCATTTCGCATCGCCATAGTAGCTGCCCCATTCCCAGGCGGCGATGGCCATGCGCACCGGGTTGCGCCGTGCCGACACCCCCATGTCCAGCCCCGAGCCGCGCCACATCACCGCGCGCACATAGGCGTCGGTAAAGCCGTTCGCCTTCAGCACCTGCTCTTTCGCGGCGTCGATTTCCTCGGCCGTATAGGGCGCGGCCATGTCCAGCAGCCGCGCCGATTCGATCAGCCGCAGCGAGTGTTCGTGGCCCTTGAAGATCTTGCCGCTGTAGCAGCGCTCGCCCTCGAAGACCGAGCTTGCGTAATGCAGCGCATGGGTCAGCAGGTGGACATTGGCATCGCGCCATTCCACCAGCTTGCCGTCCATCCAGATCTTTCCGTCACGATCGTCATATGCGCCCGCCATGTTCACCTCCGGCAGTTTCCATTTTCGGAATGTTGCGCTGTCAGGCGCGGCCTGGCCAAGAAAGTTGCGCAACTTGCGCTCCGGGCTAGCTGTTCATGGTTGGAAAGTCAACAAACCTGACGTAATAAGGGCCATGCGTTACGGAGAAATCATGCACAGCAAGATGGGCAGCGCCGCGACCGGGGGCGAAAGCCTGCTGTTTCTGACCGACGACCAGCTTCGCCGCGGCATCGAGGCGATGTTCTTTGCCTATCGCGCCTTCACCGCCGACCCGGACCTGATCCTGGCCGATCTGGACTATGGCCGCGCGCATCACCGGGCGCTGCATTTCATCAATCGCGAGCCGGGGCTGACGGTGACGGCGCTTCTGGATGTGCTGGGCGTCACCAAGCAATCGCTGAATCGCGTGCTGCGCATGCTGATCGCCGACGGGCTGGTGGAAAGCCGCATCGGCCGGCGCGACCGCCGCGAACGCCAGCTGTTCCTGACCGAGAAGGGCACCGCCCTGGAACGGCGCCTGTCCGAGGCGCAGCGCGCGCGCATGCGCGCCGCCTATCGCGCCGCCGGCCCGCAGGCGGTGGCGGGCTTTCGCCAGGTGCTCGAGGCGATGATGGACCGCGACACGCTGCTGCAGTTCCGCGCCCTCAAGGACATGCCGGAATCGTGATGGCCAGCGATTCCCCACCCGCGGCGCATATCCTCGTCGTCGACGACGACGAACGCATCCGCAGCCTGCTGCGCCGTTTCCTGATGCGCCATGATTTCCTGGTCACCACCGCCCGCGACGCAGTTCACGCCAGGCGCCTGCTGGCCGGGCTGGATTTCGACCTGATCGTGCTGGACGTGATGATGCCGGGCGAAAGCGGCTTTGAGCTGACCCGCGACCTGCGGCGCCGGATGGCGACGCCGATCCTGTTGCTGACCGCCAGGGGCGGCACCGAGGACCGCATATCCGGCCTGGAAAGCGGCGCCGACGACTATCTGGCCAAGCCCTTCGAGCCGCGCGAGCTTTTGCTGCGCATCGCCGCCATCCTGCGCCGCGTGCCGGCGAGCGAGGCGCGGGGGCCGAAATTCCTCAGCCTCGGGCCGCTGCGCTACGATTCCGACAAGGGCGAGCTCTGGCAGGGCGAGGCGCCGCTGCGCCTGACCGGCACCGAGCAGGCGCTGCTCAGGCGGCTGGCCGACACGCCGCGCCAGCCGGTCAGCCGCAGCGAGCTGATCGAGGATCTCGGCCGCAGCCCGGCCGAGGACATGGGCGAGAATTCCGAGCGCGCCATCGACGTGCAGATCACCCGGCTGCGCCGCAAGATCGAGCCCGACCCGAAAGAGCCGCGCTATCTGCAGACCGTGCGCGGCACCGGCTACATGCTGGTGCCGGACTGACCGGCACCGCTAGGGCAGAACCGCGAAAGCGTCCTTGCTGCCGTCGTATTGTTCCAGCGTGCCGTCGGCGATGTCGTGCAGCACGCCGTGCAGCGACAGCCGCCCTTCCTCGACCGCGGTTTTCACGAAGGGGAAGGTCATCAGGTTTTCCAGCGAGATCAGCACCGCCTGCCGGGCCAGGGCGTGCAGTTGCTCTTCGGCCGGCAGGGAGCGGATGCGTTCATAGCCGGGGCTGAGGATGTCCATCCAGCGGCCGACGAAGCTGGTCGGCTCCTCAAGTTCGGGGGCATTGCCCGAACACATGGCATGATAGCCGT
Source organism: Paracoccus sp. (in: a-proteobacteria) (assembly GCF_039808215.1). GTDB lineage: Bacteria > Pseudomonadota > Alphaproteobacteria > Rhodobacterales > Rhodobacteraceae > Paracoccus. The sequence goes on along the minus strand of NZ_JBDHSP010000001.1, from coordinate 112,863 downwards.
GCACGCCGCCGCAATCGGTATGGCCGACGACGACCAGATGCGCGACGCCCAGCGTGTTGACCGCATATTCCACCGCCGCCGAGGTGCCGTGCTGCTTGCCGTCCGGCGCATAGGGCGGCACCAGATTGGCGACGTTGCGATGGATGAAGAATTCGCCGGTGTCGGCCCCGAAGATCGAGGTCACATGCACGCGTGAATCGCAGCAGGCGATGACCATGGCGCGCGGATGCTGGCCGTGCTGGGCCAGGTTGCGATACCAGACGCTGTTCTCAAGATAGGTCGTGGCGCGCCAGCCGTGATAGCGCTGCACCAGGTAATGCGGCAGTGGACGTGCTGATCTCATGGGCTTCCTCATCTACCGTTTGCGCGTTTCATAAAGGCAGAACCGATAAAGTTCGAGGGGTTTGGCGCTTGCCGCCTAACCTTTTCTTGAAAGGTTTGGCGCAGTCTGCAGCCCTGAAGCCGATCACCGGACAAGGAACGCGGATGACCAAGATTGCCCTTCTGGCCGTGGATGAGCCGGTCCGCATCGACGCGCAGCGCCTTGAGCAGATCTTTCTCGAACTGGGCGAGGATGCGGGGACCCGGATGGTCTGCGCCGCGCTGGAACAGCTGGCCACGGGCCTGCGCCGCACCGTCAAGGCGGCGCGGCAGGAAAGCCTGGCCGAGGTCGCGGCCGGCGCCGACCGGCTGTCGCGCCTGGCCTGGCAGCTGGGCCTCGTCTCGCTGGCCGGGGTGGCGGTCGATGTCGGCGCCTGCGCCGAGGGCCGCAACCTGCTGGGGCTTGCCGCCACCTCGGCGCGGCTCGAACGCATCGGGAACCGCTCGCTCACCATGCTCTGGGATGCGGAAACCGGCTGAGGACATGGCCGCCGGGGCTTGCGGCGCCCCGCGCCGCAGTTAGGCTGCGACCAGGCACCATGATGACGAGCAGGCCGATGATTCCGCGATTTTCCGACCCCGACACCCCCTCGCTGCCGCTCTGGCTGGTCCGGCCGGGACCGGAGGGCGCCGATCTGCCCGCGGCCATCGCCCCCGCCGCCCGCCGTTGGGCGCAGGCGCAGGGCTTTGCCGGCAAGCCGGGCCAGCTCTGCCCGCTGCCCGGCCCCGAGGGCGAGCTGACCGGCGCGCTGCTGGGCATCGGCGAGCCCGGCAGCCGCCCGGCGCGCGACCGCTATCCGCTGGCCCGCGCCGCCGAGGCCCTGCCGGCCGGCGACTGGCATCTGGCGAACCGGCCCGAGGGTTTCGACGCCGCCATCAACGCCCTGGGCTGGCTCTTCGCGCAATACCGTTTCGATCGCTACCGCAAGGCCGAGGCGCCGCGCGCGCATCTGCGCTGCCCCGAGGGGGTGGACGCGGCACGGCTGGAGGCCATGGCGGCGGGGGAATTCCTCGCCCGCGACCTGATCAACACCCCGGCCTCGGACATGGGGCCCGATCAGCTCGAGGCGGCGGCGCGCGATCTCGCCAGCCGCCACGGCGCCGCGATCGAGGTCACGCGCGGCGAGGATCTGCACGGCGCGAACCTGCCGCTGATCCACGCCGTCGGCCGCGCCGGCGGCCAGGCGCCGCGGCTGATCGACCTGCGCTTTCCCGGCGAAGGCCCGCGGCTGACGCTGGTCGGCAAGGGCGTGTGCTTTGACACCGGCGGGCTTGACATCAAGCCGCCGGCCTCGATGGCGCTGATGAAAAAGGACATGGGCGGCGCAGCCAATGTCCTTGGCCTGGCAGAGACCCTGGCCCGGCTGGGCCTTTGCAGCCAGGTCAGGCTGCGCGTGCTGATCCCGGCGGTGGAAAACGCCATCTCGGCCAATGCCTTCCGCCCCGGCGACATCCTGACCAGCCGCAAGGGTCTCAGCGTCGAGATCAACAATACCGATGCCGAGGGCCGGCTGGTGCTGGCCGACGCCCTGGCGCTGGCCGATGAGGAGGCGCCCGAGCTGCTGGTGTCGCTGGCGACGCTGACCGGCGCCGCAAGGGTGGCGCTGGGACCGGACCTGCCGGCGATGTTTTGCGACGACGATACCGCCGCCGCCGCCATCCAGCGCGCCGGCCTGGCCCATGCCGATCCGGTCTGGCGCCTGCCCTTCTGGGAACCCTATGAGGCCATGATCGAGCCGGGCATCGCCGATCTCGACAATGCCCCCTCGGGCGGCTTTGCCGGCGCGATCACCGCGGCGTTGTTCCTGCGCCGGTTCACCCAGCGGGCGCGGCGCTATGCGCATTTCGACATCTATGCCTGGCAGCCCAGTGCCGCGCCGGGCCGGCCCAAGGGCGGCACCGGCCAGGCCATGCGCGCGCTGCTGCATGCCCTGCCCGAGGTGCTGGCATGACCGGCCCGTTCAGCGACCGCCGCCTGACCCCGGCCACCGAGCGCGTGGCGCTGGAGGCGTTGCGCGGCCTTGTGCAGCGCCCGGCCTATACGCTGGGCGAGCCGGTGCGGCTGGCGCTGCCGCTGGCCGATCTCTGCCGTGCGCCGCAGGGGGCGCGCGACCGGCAGCTGAATTTCGGCGCCGATCTGACGCTGCTGGAGTGCGAAGGCGACTGGGGCTTCGTGCAGGCAGCGGCGGACGGCTATTGCGGCTGGCTGCGCGCCGATGCGCTGGTGCGGGACCTGCCGCCGGTCAGCCATCGCGTCACCGCGCCGGCCAGCCATGTCTATTCCCGGCCCGACCTGAAATCCCCCGAGGTCATGGGCCTGTCGCTGGGCGCGCGCCTGGCGGTCACCGACCGGCAGGACGGCTTCGCCCGGCTGGCGCAGGGCGGCTTCGTGCCGCTGCAGCATATCGGCGAACGGCCGGCCAAGGATCCGGCCGGGGTCGCGCTTGGCCTTCTGGGCACGCCTTATCTGTGGGGCGGCAACAGCCGCTGGGGCATCGACTGTTCGGGCCTGGTGCAGGCGGCGATGGCGGCCTGCGCCCGGCCCTGCCCCGGCGACAGCGACATGCAGGAGGCCGCTTTCCCCCGGGCCGAAGGCGACATCCGCCGCAACGACCTGCTGTTCTGGCCCGGCCATGTCGCGCTGGCGCTGGACGGCGAAAGCATGGTCCATGCCACCGGTTTTGCCATGGCGGTGATCGTCGAGCCGATCGCCGCCGCCATCGCCCGCATCGACGCCGCCGGCCAGGGGCCGTTCCGCGGCGCCCGCCGCCCGCCCCCCGCCCCGACCGCAGCCTTCCCCTGACCCGCCGCGAGGCCCGCATGCCGCATCTCTGGATCCGCTGCGAAAGCCGCGAAAACGAGGCCCGCACCGCGCTCACCCCGGCGGGCGTCGCCGAACTGCGCGCCCGCGGTTTTGCCGTCACCGTCGAGGAAAGCCCGCATCGCATCCTGCCGATCGCCGATTACGCCGCTGCCGGTGCCGCCATCGCCCGCCGCGACAGCTGGCCCGATGCTCCGACCGAGGCCATCATCCTTGGCATCAAGGAACTGCCCGGCGACGCAGGGGCGTTGCGCCACCGCCACATCATGTTCGGCCATGCCTACAAGGGCCAGCCCGCCGGCCGGGCGCTGCTGCGCCGCTTTCGTCAGGGCGGCGGCAGGCTTTACGATCTGGAATACCTCACGAACGACCATGGCCGCCGCCTGGCCGCCTTTGGCTATTGGGCAGGCTATGCCGGGGCGGCGGTGGCGCTGCGGGCCTGGGCGGCGCAGCAGCGGGGCGGAATCTGCGGCCCGGTCCAGCAATGGCCCGACCGCGAGCAGCTGCTGACCGGCCTGCGCGCCGATCTTGCCCGGGCCGCATTGCCGCGCACCATCGTCGTGGGCGCGCTTGGCCGCGTCGGCAGCGGCGCCTCGGACCTGCTGGCGGCGCTTGGCGTGCCGGTGACGCGCTGGGACATGGCCGAGACCGCCGGCGGCGGCCCCTATCCCGAGATCCTTGCGCATGATCTGTTCGTGAACTGCATCCTGGCCGGGCCGCAGACGCCGGTGCTGCTGCCGCCCGAGGCCGCCGGCCCCGAGCGCCGGCTGCGGGTAGTCGGCGACGTGGCCTGCGACCCGGGCAGCGATTTCAACCCGATCCGGCTTTACGGGCGCGTGACCGACTGGGCGCGGCCGGCGATCCGCGTGGCGGTTCAGCCGCCCCTCGACATCATCGCCATCGACAACCTGCCCTCATTGCTGCCGCGCGAAAGCTCGCTCGACTTCGCGGCGCAGCTTCTGCCATGGCTGCTGCAGCTCGGGCAGATCGATTCCGGCGCCTGGGCCCGGGCCGCGGCCGAGTTCGACCGCCATATTGGCCATGCCTGACATGGAACGCGGCCGCGGCGCCGCAGTTGACCCACAGATATTCCCGCGATGGAGGCTGTCTTGACCTGTATGCGCATCCTTGCCGCCCTCATGGCCTCGGGCCTGGCCGCGACCCCGGCCCTGGCGGATTTCAACGACCGCCCGCCCGAGGCGCAGGGCCAGACCCCGGCCTTTGCCAACCAGACCCGCGCCCCGGTAATCCCGCGCGCCCTGCGCCTGGCCCGCACGCCGCTGATCGAGGATCTGCACAGCCCCTGGGGCATGGCGCTGCTGCCCGACGGCGGACTGCTGATCACGGAAAAGCCCGGCACGCTGCGGCTTTACCGCGACGGCAAGCTGTCAGCGCCGCTGCAGGGCCTGCCCGAGGTCGATTCCCGCGGCCAGGGCGGGCTGCTGGACGTGGCGATCGCGCCGGATTTCGCCAGCACCCGCCAGGTCTGGTTCAGCTACAGCGAACCGCGCGGCGAGGACGGGACCGGCACCAGCGTCGGCAGCGGCCGGCTGTCCGAAGACGGCACCGCGCTGGAAGGGGTGCAGCGCATCTTGCAGGTGCAGCCGGCGGTCGGCTCGGAGAACCATTTCGGCTCGCGGCTGGTGCCGGCCCCGGACGGGTCGCTGTTCGTCACCACCGGCGACCGCGGCATGCCCGAGGACATGGCGGTGTCGCAGGACCTGCAGTCGCATCTGGGCAAGGTGCTGCGCATCGACGCGGCCAGCGGCAAGCCGGCCGCCGGCAACCCCTTTGCCGCCGACAAGGCCCTGCCCGAGATCTGGTCCTATGGCCACCGCAACATCCAGGCCGCGGCGCTGGATCCGCAGGGCAGGCTCTGGACGGTCGAGCACGGGCCGATGGGCGGGGACGAGCTGAACCGCCCCGAGCCGGGGCGGAACTATGGCTGGCCGGTGATCACCTATGGCCAGAACTATGACGGCCAGCCGATCGGTGCCGGCGCCACCGCCAGGGAGGGCATGGAGCAGCCGGTCTATTACTGGGACCCGGTGATCGCGCCCAGCGGCATGACCTTCTATGACGGCGAGATGTTCCCGGAATGGCAGGGCGACGCGCTGATCGGCGGGCTGCGCGCCGAATCGCTGGTGCGGCTCAGCATCGAGGATGGCCGCGTCACCGGCGAGCAGCGCCTCGCCGAGGGTGTCGGCCGCGTCCGCGATGTCGTGGTGGAACAGGACGGCGCGATTCTGGTGCTGATCGACGCCGACCCCGGACAGCTGCTGCGGCTGAGCCGGCGCGGCAGCCAGCCCTGAGAGGGCGGCACTAGACCGGGCGGTGCAATTCGTCCTCGGCGTCCTCGGGCGAATAGCCCAGCGCCTCCAGGCCGGCCTCGAGATAGTCGGCCAGCTGCGGCTCGCCCATCAGATAGTCCTCGGTCGGGCTGCGACGCTCGGATTTCGCGGTCTGGATCGCCTCGGCCAGATCCTCGGGGCCGAAGGTGTCGCGGCCGATCCACATCACCGCCACCAGGCTGGCCTGCTCGTCCTCGTTCAGGCCGGCGATGAATTCGGCAAGCTCGGCGCGGGTGCCGTCGCCGGTGCGCTGGCCGCTATGCGCCCAGGCATTCACGCCCGAATCGAATTCGCGGGCCCGGATGATGACATGCGCAATCTTGTCGGGGCTGATCTCCAGCATGGCGCCACCTCTTTTGTCGCAGTGTCGCGCTCTGGCGGGATCAGGTCAACCGGCTGTGCCGGGCGAGCCGGGCTCAGCGTCCGAACAGGCGCTCGATATCGGCCAGCTTCAGCTCGATCCAGGTCGGGCGGCCATGGTTGCACTGGCCGGATTTCGGCACGCGCTCCATCTCGCGCAGCAGCGCGTTCATCTCCTCGGCGCTCAGGCGCCGGCCGGCGCGCACCGAGCCGTGGCAAGCCATCGAGGAAATCACGGCATCGACCCGCGCCCGCAGCCGGTCCGAGGCGCCCTGCTCGGCCAGATCGTCCAGGATGTCGCGAATCAGCGCCGCGGCGTCCAGGCGCCGCAGCAGCGCCGGCACCTCGCGCACCGCGACGGCGCCACCACCAAAGGGTTCGATCACCAGCCCCAGCGCCGCCAGATCCCCGGCGATGGCCAGAATGCGGGCAGCATCGGCATCGCAAAGCTCGACGATCTCGGGGATCAGCAGCGCCTGGCCGGCGATGCCGCTTTCCGCCGCCTGCGCCTTCAGCCGCTCATAGACCAGGCGTTCATGCGCGGCGTGCTGGTCGACGATGACGATGCCATCGGCGGTCTGGGCGACGATCCAGTTTTCATGCAGTTGCGCCCGCGCCGCGCCCAGCGGCAAGTCCGGACCCGGGGTCGGCTCGGGCTCGACCCGGGCGCTGGCACTTTCGGCAAAGCCGGGGGCCTGAAAGGCAAGGCTGGCGGCGATCGCCGGGGCCGAGGGCCGGGGCGGGGCATGGCCTGCCTGATAGCTGCGGCCCGCCGGTTCCGGCCGGGCGGCATCCAGCGCCGCCATGGCCAGGGTGGTCGAGCTGCGGTGCCCGGCCCCGGCCAGGGCGTGGCGCAGGGCCGAGACCACCAGCCCGCGGGCGATGTCGGGTTCGCGAAAGCGCACCTCGGCCTTGGCCGGATGCACGTTCACATCCACCTGATGCGGCTCGCAGGTCACAAACAGCACCGCCGCCGGATGCCGCCCGGAGGGCAGCACGTCCATGTAGCCGGCGCGCAAGGCCCCGGTCAGCAGCTTGTCCCTGACCGGACGGCCGTTGACGTAAAGATGCTGCGCCACCGCGGCGCCGCGCGAATAGGTGGGCAAGGCGGCAAAGCCGGTCAGGCTGATGCCGTCGCGGCTGGCGTCGATGGCCAGGGCATTGTCGATGAAGTCGCGGCCCATGACGCGCGCCAGCCGCGCCTGCAGCGCCCCGAACAGATCGCCCGGCTCGGCATCGGCGCGAAACAACAGCCTGCCCTCGTCCTCGTCGGTCAGGCTGAAGCCGACATGCGGCTCGGCCATGGCAAGACGGCGGATCACCTCGGCCACGGCCTGGGTCTCGGCCCGGTCGCCGCGCAGGAATTTCAGCCGCGCCGGCGTGGCAAAGAACAGCTCGCGCAGTTCGACCACCGTGCCGCGGTTGCCGGCGGCGGGCCGCACCGGACTGACGCGCCCGCCGGCAAGCGCGATCTGCGCGCCGTCATGGCCCTCGGCGCGGCTGGTGACGGTCAGCCGGGCGACGGCGCCGAGACTGGGCAGCGCCTCGCCGCGAAAGCCGAAGCTGCGGATGTCCAGCAGATCGCCGCCGTCGATCTTGGAGGTGGCGTGCCGCGCCAGCGCCAGCGGCAGATCATCCGCCGTCATGCCGCAGCCGTTGTCGCTGACCCGGATCAGCGCCTTGCCCCCCCCGGCGATGGCGACATCGATGCGGCTGGCGCCGGCATCCAGCGCATTTTCCACCAGTTCCTTCACCGCCGAGGCCGGGCGTTCGACCACCTCGCCGGCGGCGATGCGATTGGCGGCGGCCTCATCCAGTTGCCGGATGACTGGGCGCATGTTGGGGGCGTGCTGGTTCATGCCCCCAGATCTAGCATCCTGTGGCGCGGCGGCCAAGGATTCGTCAGTGGCTGGCGGCGATTCCCTCGGGCTTGCCGACCAGCACGAAACGGATCTGGGCGGAATCCAGCAGCCGCGCGGCCACGCGGCGCACATCGGCAAGGGTCACCGCCTCGACGCGCGCGTTGCGGGTGTTGACGTAATCCGCCGGCAGGCCGATCAGCTGCATGCCGGCCAGGATCGAGGCGATCTTGCCATTGCCGTCGAAGCGCAGGGGATATTCGCCGGTCAGATAGGTCTTGGCATCGGCCAGTTCCCGTTCCGTGGCGCCTTCGCGCGCGAAACGGTCCCAAACCTCGCGGATCAGCGCCACCGCCTCGGCCACCTTGTCATTGGCGCTGGCCATGCCGCCCTGCCAGGTCTGGCCGAACAGCCCGTTGGCAAGGCCGGTGCCGACGCCATAGGTCAGGCCGCGCTTTTCCCGGATCTCGTCCATCAGCCGCGAGGAAAACCCGCCGCCGCCCAGGATGTGGTCGGCGACGACGGCGGCGAAATAATCGGGATCCGACATCGGCAGGCCGGCCTGGGCAAAGCTGACCACGGTCTGCGGGCTGTCCCAGTCGATGACCGTGACGCCGCCGGTCAGCTGCAGCCCGGCCTCGGGCGGCATGGGCACCCTGCCCTTGTCGGGCAGCCCGCCCAGCAGCCGGTCCACCAGCCGGCCCAGGTCCTCGGCGCTGATGTCGCCCGCGGCGGCAACCACCACCCGGTCGCGCGCCAGCACCCGCGCCTGCGCCGCCACCAGATCCTCGCGCGTCAGCGCCGCGACCGATTCGGCCGTGCCGTTGATCGAGCTGGCATAGGGGTGATCGCCCCAGGCCTGGCGCGCCAGTTCCTTGGCGGCGATGGATTGCGGGTCGGTGGCCTCGTTGCGGATCACCGACTGAAGCTGCGCCCGCACCCGTTCCACCGCATCGGCGTCGAATCGCGGGTTGGCCAGCGCCTGCGCCAGCAGATCAGCAACCTGGTCGCGGTTTTCCGTCAGCATCCGGGCGCTGACCGACAGCGCGTCGTCGCTGACATCGAAGCGCAGCTGCGCCCCCAGCGCCTCGACCGCCTCGGCATAGGCCACGGAATCCATCTCGCCCGAACCCTCCTCGAGCAGCGCGGTCATCAGGCTGATCGCGCCGCGCCTGCCGGGCGCATCCAGACTGGCGCCGCCGCGAAACAGCAGCGAAACCGCGGTGAAGGGGATGGAATGGTCCTCGACCAGCCAGGCCTTGCTGCCACCCGGCGAGGTGATCTGCTGGATGTCGATGGCGCGGGCGGGCAAGGCGGCCAGCGCCAGGAAGACGAAACTGACGATTGCACGGATCATTCGACGGCCCCGGTTTGCGTGATGGGTTCGGCGGCGGCAGGGCCGGCCGGCTCGGGCAGCAGCCAGCCGGTGACGCTGGCCGGGTTTTCCAGCACCAGGCGGGCGGCGGCGCGGACATCCTCGGCGGTGACGGCGGCCAGCAGATCGGGCCAGGCGTTCACATCGGCGATGCCCAGTCCCGTCGCCAGCCCCTGGCCATAGTCATAGGCGCGGCCATGCGCCGAATCCTGGGCAAAGACGCGGGCGGCGCGGATCCGGGTCTTGACGCGCGCCAGCTGCGCCGGATCCGGCCCCTCGGCGAGGAATCTTGCCAGCGCCGCGTCCAGCGCCGCCTCGGCCTCGGCATTGCCGATCCCCGGCGCCGGCACCAGCGACAGGCCGAAAGTGGTCGGATCGACCGACAGCCCGTCATAGGCGGCATCGACGTAAAGCGCCTTGCCGGTCAGCACCAGATCGCGCGCCAGCACCGAGGTCTGCGGCGAGCCGGCCAGCAGTTCCGCCAGCACGCTCAGCGCCGCGGCGGTCTTCTGCTCGCCCGCGTTGCGTTCCGGCGCCAGAACGGTGCGCAGCAGCACCGGCTGCGCCACGCGCGCGTCCTGGCGCTGCATGCGTCGGGGCGAGCGCTGCACCGGCTCCTGCGGGCGGGGCTTGCGCAGCGCCTCGGGCCGGGCCGGCACCGGACCATAGTATTTCTCGGCCAGTTCGCGGGCCCTTTCGGCGGTCACGTCGCCGGCGATGACCAGCACCGCGCCATTCGGGGCGTAATGCGCGCCATACCAGTCCAGCGCGTCCTGACGCGTCAGCGCCTCCATCTCGTGGCGCCAGCCGATCACCGGCCGGCCGTAGGGGTGGTTGTAGAACTGCACGGCGCTGCGTTCCTCGCCGAATTGCGCGCCGGGATCGCTGTCGGTGCGCTGCGAGCGTTCCTCGAGCACCACCTGGCGTTCCGCCTGCCAGTCGTCCTCGCCGATGCGCAAATGGGCCATGCGGTCGGATTCCATGTCCATGACCTTATCCAGCCGGTCGCTGGCGATGCGCTGGAAATAGGTGGTGAAATCATAGCTGGTAAAGGCGTTGTCCATGCCGCCATTGGCGGTCACCGTGCGGCTGAATTGGCCCGGGCCCAGCCGGTCGGTGCCCTTGAACATCAGATGTTCCAGATAATGCGCGATGCCCGACTTGCCCGGCGCCTCGTCGGCCGAGCCGATCCTGTACCACAGCATCTGCACCACCACCGGGGCGCGGTGATCCTCGATCACCACCGCCTCAAGGCCGTTTTGCAGGGTAAAATGGCTGATGCCGCCGGGCATCTCGGCCGGGGCCGGCGTGGCGGCAAGCACAAGCGCCAGGGACGCCAGAGCGGGGGCGGGTTTCATCGGCAGGCTCCGGTTGCAAGATCGCCTGCGGACCCTGCCCCGAGCCCCGGCGCCGCGCAAGACCGGGCGGCTTCATCTCGGCGTGAACCGCGCGCGAGGATCAGTCGCCGTGCATCTTCGGCGCCTGATCGGCCGGGCGCACCACAACCTCTTCGCCGCGGTTGCGCGGCGGCGCGGCGGGCAGGCGCACGCCGGTCGGGCGCCAGCGCTCGGCCTCGGCCCAGCTGTCCAGCGTCATCGGCTCATAGGCGCGGTAATAGACATTGGTGCGCGCCAGAACCTCAAGCAGGCGGCGCGAATGCTGGCCGCGCCAGGCCAGATCCTCGGCGGCGGTGATCTGGCGGATCGCCGGATCGCGGCCCCGGCGCGAGGCATGGGCGACCAGCGCCCCGTCCGCCGCGCCGATCCCCTGCATGGCCAGCTGCGCCGGATTGCCGCCCAGCGCCGCGACAGCATCGGCATCGGGCGTCGGATCGGTCAGATTCGCGCCGCCGGGCGTGGGCGTGGGCAGCATGGCCAGATCGGTCGGCATCTGCAGCGGCTTGGTGGGCAGGATGGCGAATTCATCCGGGCTGGAACGGCCGGCCTGGATGTTCATCAGATGCGGATCGGTGCTGCAGGCTGCCAGCAGCAAGGTGGTCATGGTCAGCGCAATCGCCCGCATCATCCGTCCCTCATGTCATTCTGGCGCCGTTCTAGCGCGGATTGCCGGCCCCGTCACGCGGCTTGTCGTCCAGCGGCAGCTCGGCCTGCGCCCCCGGCGCGGCGGCCTCGGGGCTGGCGGCCCCAGGACCTGCGACCTTGGGCGCGCGCGGCCGCGGCGGCGCCTTGCGGGCCTTGGGCGCGGGCCGTTTCTCGGGCGGCTGCAGCACCAGCCCCATCGCGCCCAGGAAGATGGCGATATCGGCCACGTTGAAGCTGTAGGGGTTTTGCCAGCCGGGCAGCGACATGTTCAGGAAATCGGCGACCGCCCCATGCACCAGCCGGTCCACGACATTGCCCAGCGCGCCGCCGATCAGCAGCCCCGCGGAAATCTGGGCAAAACGCGAGGGTTTCGTGCGCCCGATCCAGATCGCCACCCAAAGACAGACGGCCAGGGCGATGGCGATCAGCACCCAGCGCATGACCTCGGTCTCGCTGGAGAACAGGCCGAAGTTCATGCCCTGATTCCAGGCCATGCGCAGGTTCAGCCAGGGATCGAACACGTCGATCTCCTGCACCTGGCGCAGGTCCAGCACCTGCAGGACGAAAAATTTCAGCGCCTGGTCCAGTAGAAAGACCAGCGCCGCGGTCATTGCCACGGCAGGCCAGACACGCGGCGGCGGCGCCTTTTTCGGGCGCCGCTGCGGGGCGGCCGGGCGCTTGCGCGGCTTGGGGGTCGCGGGGGCGGCGGGCATCAGTGCCGGAAATGCCGCTGGCCGGTAAAGACCATCGCCAGGCCCAGGCGGTCGGCCGCCGCGATCACCTCGGCGTCGCGCATCGAGCCGCCGGGCTGGATCACCGCCCGGGCGCCTGCCGCGGCCAGCGCCTCGATGCCGTCGGCAAAGGGAAAGAACGCATCCGACGCCACCGCCGAGCCGATGGTCGGCGCCTGCGACAGGCCCAGCGCCTCGGCCATGTCCTCGGACTTGCGCCGGCCGATGCGGGTGGAATCGACGCGGCTCATCTGGCCGGCGCCGATGCCCACGGTGGCCATGCCCTTGGCATAGACGATGGCGTTCGATTTCACATGCTTGGCCACGGTCCAGGCGAACAGCAGATCGTCCAGTTCCTGCGCGCTCGGCTGGCGTGCGGTCACCACCTTCAGATCCGCGCGCAGCACCCGGCCATTGTCGCGGCCCTGCACCAGAAAGCCGCCCGCCACCTGGCGGAAGGCCAGCCCCGGCGCCGCCGGATCGGGCAGCCCGCCGGTGGTCAGCAGCCGCAGGTTCTTCTTGCCGGCAAAGACCGCCCGCGCCTCGTCACTGGCCTCGGGGGCGATGACGACCTCGGTGAAGATCTCGGTGATCGCCTGCGCCGTCTCGCCGTCCAGCACGCAATTCAGCGCGATGATGCCACCGAAGGCCGAGGTGCGGTCGCAGTCGAAGGCGCGGCGATAGGCATCGACGGCCGAGCTGCCGCGCGCCACGCCGCAGGGGTTGGCGTGCTTGATGATCGCCACCGCCGGGCCGTCAGTCGGGTCGAATTCGGCCACCAGTTCAAAGGCCGCGTCGGTGTCGTTGATATTGTTGTAGCTGAGTTCCTTGCCCTGCCACTGTTTCGCCGTGGCGACGCCCGGACGCGCCGAGCCGTCCGTGTAGAAGGCCGCGGACTGGTGCGGGTTCTCGCCGTAGCGCAGGGTCTGGGCCAGCCGGCCCGAAAAGTTGCGCCGGCGCGGATTCGCCTCGCCCATGGCGCCGGCCAGCCAGTTCGACACCGCCGCGTCATAGGCGGCGGTGCGGGCATAGGCGATCTGCGCCTGGCGCTGGCGAAAGCCCAGGCTGGTCATGTCGTCATGGGCGTCAAGCTCGGCCAGAACGGCGGCATAATCCTGCACGTCCACCACCACGGTGACGAAGGCGTGGTTCTTGGCCGCGGCGCGGATCATCGCCGGGCCGCCGATGTCGATGTTCTCGATGCAGTCGTCATGGCCGGCGCCCGCGGCCACGGTGGCCTCGAACGGATAGAGGTTGACCACCAGCAGGTCGATCATGCCGATGCCATGCGCGGCGGCGGCGGCCATGTGTTCCTGGTTGTCGCGCAGGGCCAGCAGCCCGCCATGCACCGCCGGGTGCAGGGTCTTGACGCGGCCATCCATCATTTCGGGAAACCCGGTGACCTCGGCCACGTCCATGACCGCAAGCCCCGCCTCGCGCAGCGCCCGTGCCGTGCCGCCGGTCGAGAGCAACTCGATGCCGCGGGCGGACAGGGCGCGGGCAAAGTCGATCAGCCCGGTCTTGTCGGACACGGAAATCAGCGCGCGTTTCAGCGGAATGCGGTCGGTCATCGGTCTGGCCCCCTGCGGTCGAGATGGCGGATTGGCCCGTCACCTAACCCCGGAACGCGCCAAGGTCCAGCCGATCTGGATGGCACGCCCCTGCAGCCGCGCGGAAATCACCAGCTGCCACGAGGGCCGCGGCGCCGCCAGCGCCCGGTCCAGCAGGCATGAGGGTTCCAGCCGCAATTCGCCCACGCCGTCGTGCCGAAACAGCCAATGCGCGCCGTCGGGCAGGGTCAGATGCGCCTCCTGGCCCAGCTGGCGGGGCTCGATGTCGGGATGCAGGTGAAAGCGGATGTCGAAACCCAGCCCCTCGGCCGGGCGGGTCTGTTCAAGCCGCGCCTGGGCGCTGGCATCGAGCGCCGCCAGCGAATCCTCGCCCCGCAGCGCCAGGCCGTCGGCCTCAAGCCAGAGTTCGCGCAGATGCGTCAGCCCGTGGCTGGCCAGCCAGCCGTCATGGCCGGACAGCAGATGCGCCGCCTGCGGCGCATGCGCCGGGCCGCAATCCGGGGCGGTCAGGTTGCCCAGCGCGTCGCAATCGCCGGCCCAGACCAGATCCGGGCGCTCGCCCAGGATGTCGGGCTCGCCCTCGTGCCGGTTCGGGTCCAGGCGCGAACTGGAAAGGCCCGCAAGGCACAGCGCCGAATGGCAGGGCGTGGCGCGGCTGGCCCGCGCCCAGAGCGGGCCGAAACCGTCGCCCGGGCCGCAGTTCACCACCAGCGGCTGGCGTGCCACGGTCAGTTCGAAGGCCAGCGTCGAGGCATGGGCACGCGCCGCCGCAAGCCCGCCGGGCGGCGGCGCCGCGTCCAGAATCAGCGTCGTTCGCGCGCGCGCCATGCGGGCAAAGCCCATGGCAAGGCCATGCGCGGGCAGCGCCGGGCCCGGCGCGGCGCGCAGGCAGTGGTCCAGCCGGCCGGCGGCACCGCGCCCGCCGCCGTGGAATGCCGGCAGCGCGCCGTCGGCATGACGCAGCGCCCGCAGCACCGGGGCGATCGCGCCCATGGTCACGGCCAGTTCCGGCGGCGCGGCCAGCCCCGCATCTGCCGCCACCTCATCGGCCCAGACCAGCAGCGCCATGGCATCCAGCAGCACCTCGGGGGCGCGGGACTGCACCAGCGGGACAAGGCCCATGGCCTGGGCCTCTTCGGCCAGCGCAACCAGCGCCGGCTGCGCCATGGCCTGGCGGTCGCGCAGCGACATGGCGCCGATGGCCAGCCCGGCCAGCGCCTCGAGACGTGGGATGCCGTCGGCGCTGTCATACCAGCTGTCGCGCAGATGCAGCAGCTGCCGGTCGAGGCCGCGGAAATAGGGCTCGGCCCCGTCGCGGTCCAGCCCGGGCAGGATCATGCCGGCGTGAAACACCCAGCGCAGCACCCGCCGGCCGGTGACCTCGGGCGCCCATTCCGGCGCCCCGGGCCGCGGCTGCGGATGGTGCCCGAGCCAGCGCATCACATGTTCCTGGGCCAGGGCGCGGGCGCGCGGCGTGCCCAGCGCGGCCAGATCGTCCAGCCAGCCAAAGCCGTGCAGCTCGGCCAGCACGCTGGCCGGCAGGTCGGCGGTCAGGAAATCGCCCTCCAGCACGATGCCGCCCAGATGCAGCTCGCCGGCAACGATCTGCGCGCCGCGCCCGGCATGGCCGATGGTCTTGGGTTCGGGGCGGCGCAGAAAGCCCCTGGACTGGACGGAGGTCTCGGTCATTTCGGAACGCACAATCCCTGCAACGGCCCAAGCTTAGGTCGCCGGGGCGGATTTTCGCAAGCGCGCGATGAAAAACCCGTCCATGCCACCGCGTTCCGGCCACAGGTCCGGGCGCAGGCGCAGCCCGCCCTGGGCGGTGATCCAGCCGGGCTCGATCCCCGGGGCCTCGGGGGGCTCGACGGCCAGACCGGGGTGGCGGGCCAGCGCTGCGGCCAGCTGTGCCTCGCCCTCGGCCGGCAGCAGCGAGCAGGTGGCATAGACCAGCCGCCCGCCGGGTTTCAGCAGCGACAGCGCGTGGTCGATCAGCGCCGCCTGCAGGTCAAGCAGCGCCGGCAGGCCGGCGCCGTCGCGGATCAGCGGCAGTTCCGGGTGCCGGCGGATGGTGCCGCTGGCGGAACAGGGCGCATCCAGCAGCACCGCGTCCAGCGGCCGTTCGGGCCGCCAGGTCAGCGCATCGCCCGCGACCAGTTCCGCCGCAAGCCCGCAGCGGGCCAGGTTTTCCGCCACCCGCGCCAGCCGGCTTTCGGAAATGTCCAGCGCCGTGACCCTGGCCCCGGCCGCGGCCAGCTGCAGCGTCTTGCCGCCGGGCGCGGCACAGAGATCGGCAATCGCCTCGTCCGGCATGGGCGCCAGCACCGGCACCGCCAGCGCCGCGGCCGCGTCCTGCACCCACCACGCGCCCTGGGCATAACCCGGCAGCGCACTGACCTGCGTGCCCGAGGGCAGGCGGTGCGAGCCGGTGGGCAGGGCCTCGCCCGGGGTCACGCCATGCGGGGTCAGGTCGAGCGGCGCGCCGGCCTCATGCGCGGCCTCGATGGCCAGGGCCACGTCCTCGCCCCATTGCGCCGCCACGGGCGCGCGCAGCCAGTCGGGCAGGCGCTGCGCCGGCAGCCGCGCCCAGGCGTCACCCGCGCCCGCCACCTTGCGCAGCACCGCATTCACCATGCCCGAGGCCGCCTGCCCCTTGGGCCCAAGCCCGCGCGCCAGCGCCACGGCGGCGTTGACCGCGCCATGCGGCGCCTCGGACAGCGCCAGCATCTCGACGGCGGCAAGGCGCAGGATGCGCGCGATCTCGGGGCGGGGGCGGCGTGCCAGCAGCGGTGCCAGCAGCGCCTCGGCCCGGTCCCCGCGCCGCAGCACCGCAAGCGCCAGGCGGCGGGCGCGGGCACGCTCGGCGGGGGCAAGGCGCTCGGTCAGCGCCGCGGCCTCGTCGATGGTCGCGCCCTCGGCCACCGCCGCCAGCAGCCGCAGCGCCCCTTCGCGCGCACCGTCCGCCGCCCTGCCCTGCCGTCCTTGTCTTACGTTGCCCTGTCCCGCCTTGCCCAAAGCCCGCCCCTTGCCTAGATAGTCCCCATCTAGCGCGAAGATGCGAGAACCGCCATGACCGAGAGCAAGGATCTGCCGCCCGCCGCCCGCCGCGCCCTGGCCGAGGCCGAGGCGCGCCGCCGCAACGCCGCCGTCGCCGCCCTGCCGCCCGAACTGGGTGGCCGCGACGGCCCCGAACCGGTGCGCTACGGCGATTATGAGAAGAAGGGCCTCTGCGTCGATTTCTGAACGACGCCGCGTCGCCGGTGCCGCCGTTTACCTGTCGTTGGGTTTTGCCGGCGCATAGAAACGGCACTGGAAAACCGCAAGGAACGGCCGATGACCTCCCGCAACGGGATCTTGAGATGGGCGGCGCTGGCGCTGATGCTGGCGGCGCCGGCAGGGGCGCAGCAGGGGCCGGGCTGGGGCGAGCCGCAGGGCCCGACCGAGGTCGGGGTGATCACCGCCGCCGAAGAGGACGTGCCCTATGTCGTCACCCTGCCCGGCCGCGCCATCGCCTATCAGAAGACCGGCATCCGGCCGCAGGTCGGCGGCGAGGTGCTGGAGATCGCCTATGACCCCGGCCGGCCGGTGCGGTCCGGCGATGTGCTGTTCCGGCTGGACCCCGAGACGCTGGCCGCCGCCCTGGCCGCGGCAGAGGCCGGCGTCGCCGGCGCCGAGGCCAGCCTGATCCAGGCGCAGAACACCGTCACCCGTTATCGCCGGCTGGAGGGTTCTGGGGTCAGCGCCGTGGACCGCGCCGATGCCGAGGTGGCGCTGAAACAGGCCGAGGCGGCGCTGAAATCCGCCGAGGCCGCCCGAGACGCGGCCCGGCTGTCGCTGCAGCACACCGAGATCCGCAGCCCGATCGACGGCGTGGCGGATGTGGCGGCGGTCTCGGTCGGCGATCTGGTCACCGCCAGCCAGTCCGACTATCTGACCACGATCACGCAGCTGGACCCGATCTATGTCGATGTCTCGGAATCGAGCGCGCGCATGCTGCGCAACCGTGAAAGGATCAGCGCCGGCACCCTGACCACCGACGGCCGGCTCGAGGCGCGGCTGATCCTCGAGACCGGCGAGGAACACCGCGGCGAGGGCCGCATCGTGCGCCCGGGCATCACCGTCTCGGCCACCACCGGCACGGTGCCGATCCGCCTGCAGTTCGACAATGCCGAGCGGATGATCCTGCCCGGCCAGTTCCTGCGCGTGCAGCTGACGCTGGGCCGCACGCGCGCGGTGCTGGTGCCGCAGCGGGCGACGCGGCGGGCCTCGGACGGCACGCTGACCGCCTTCGTGGTGCGCGAGGGCAAGGCGCAGCAGGTCACGCTGAGCGAACAGGGCAGTTATCGCAACAGCTGGATCGTCACCCAGGGCATCGACCCCGGCGAAAAACTGGTGCTGGACGGGCTGGAGAACCTGCGTGCCGGCGCCGAGGTCACCACCGTCCCGGTCACCATCGACGCGCAGGGCGTGGTGCGCGAGGCCTCGGCCGGCGCAAGGGGCTGATCCATGGCGCGTTTCTTCATCCACCGCCCGGTCTTTGCCTGGGTGCTGGCCATCGTCACCATGCTGGTCGGCATCTGGTCGCTGAGCGGCCTGCCGGTGTCGCAATATCCCGACATCGCCCCGACCACGATCCGCATCTCGGCCAGCTATGCCGGCGCCACGGCGCGGGCGGTGCAGAATTCCGTGACCACGCCGATCGAGGACGTGCTGACCGGGCTGGACGGGCTGCTTTACACCACCTCAAGTTCCTCGACCGGGCGTTCGTCGATCACCATGACCTTCGACGACAGCGTGGACCCGGTCGACGCCTTCAACGAGGTGCAGGCCAAGGTGCGCGGCGTCGAGGGCCGCCTGCCGACGCCGGTGCAGAACAATGGCGTGAACATCTCGCGCACCTCGACCTCGACGCTGATGGTGGGGGCGCTGGTCTCGACCAGGGGCCAGCATTCGACGATCGAGCTGGGCAACCTGCTGGAACAGGTGGTCGAGGGCCCGATCAAGCGCACCGAGGGCGTGGGTTCGGTCAACGTCTTTGGCTCGGGCTATGCCATGCGCATCTGGATGGACCCGCTGCGGCTGGCGCAGTTCCAGCTGACGCCCACCGACATCACCACCGCCGTGGCGCAGCAAAACAATACGGTGTCCGTCGGCAGCCTCGGCGACCAGCCGGTGGTCGCCGGCCAGCAGTTCACCGCCACGATCACCGCGCAAAGCCAGCTGACCTCGGTCGAGGATTTCCGCAACATCCTGTTGAGAACCGGCGCGGACGGCGCCGCCGTGCGCCTGGGCGACGTGGCCGAAGTCGAGATCGGCCAGGCCAGCTATGGCCGCGATTCGCGCTTCAACGGCATGAACGCCTCGGGGTTTTCGGTGAACCTCGCCGATGGCGCCAATGCGGTCGAGACCGCCAGCGCCGTGCGCAAGGTGCTGGACGGGCTGCGCCACTCGCTGCCCGAGGGCGTCGAGATCCACATCGCCTATGACACCGCGCCCTTTGTCGAACTGTCGATCGAGAAGGTCTGGCACACCCTGGCCGAGGCCATCGCCCTGGTGTTTCTGGTCATCTTGCTGTTCTTGCAGAACTGGCGCGCCACGCTGATCCCGCTGATCGCCATCCCGGTGGTGCTGCTGGGCACATTCGCCATGCTGGCGGCACTGGGATATTCGGTGAACTCGCTCACCATGTTCGCCATGGTGCTGGCCATCGGCCTGCTGGTCGACGACGCCATCGTGGTGGTCGAGAACGTCGAGCGGGTGATGGCCGAGGACGGGCTGGACCCCGTCGCCGCCACGGAAAAGAGCATGGACCAGATCGGCGGCGCGCTGATCGGCATCGCCCTGGTCCTGTCGGCGGTGTTCCTGCCCATGGGCTTCATGGCCGGCTCGACCGGGGTGATCTACCGCCAGTTCTCGGTCACCATCATCACCGCCATGGTGCTGTCCTTGCTGGTGGCGCTGATCCTGACGCCCGCCATGTGCGCCAGCCTTTTGCGGCAGTCGCATGGCCCGCTGCGCTTTGCCCCGGCGCGGCTGTTCAACGCCGGTTTCGCGCGCCTGACCCGCGGCTACGCCGCCACCGTGCGCCGCAGCCTGCGCCGGCCGGCGCTGGTCATGCTGCTGCTGGCCGCGATCAGCCTCGGCGCGGTCAACCTGTTCGGGCGCATGACCACCACCTTCATCCCCGGCGAGGATCAGGGCGTGCTGCAGTCGCGCATCATGCTGACCGAAGGCTCGACCGCGCAGCAGACCGCCGCCGTGGTGGCCGAGATCGAGGCGCATCTGCTGACCGAGGAAAGCGCGGCGGTGGAATCGGTCTTTGTCGCCATGGGCTTCGGCTTTTCCGGCACGGCCCAGAACCAGGCGATGATCTTTGTCAAGCTGCGCGACTTCGACCTGCGCCGCAGCCCCGAACTGTCGGCCGGCGCCGTCGCCTCGCGCGCCAATGAGCGCTTCGAGGGCCATCGCGCCGGGCGCATCAGCTTCATGCAGCCGCCGGCGATCCCGCGGCTGGGCAATTCCGCCGGTTTCAGCCTGTTCCTGCTGGACCAGACCGGCGGTGGCGTCGAGAAACTCACTGAGGCCGCCGACCTGCTGGAGCGGGTGGCCCGCCAGGACCCGCGGCTGCAGGGCACGGAAAGCGGCGCCCCCGAGGCGGATGCGGCGCTGAAGATCGACATCGACCAACAGAAGGCCGAAAGCCTCGGCGTCAGCCTGTCGGGGGTGAACGCCATGCTCTCGACGATCTTTGCCGGCACCGAGGTGAACGATTTCGCCCTGGGCGCGCAGCTGCGCCCGGTGGTCGTGCAGGCGGCGGCGGACAACCGCATGCAGCCCGAGGACATCGACAGCTGGTATGCCCGCAACGCCCTGGGCGAGATGGTGCCCTTCAACGCCTTCATGACCACCCGCTGGGAGCCGGTCGAGCCGCGCCTGTCGCGCATGGACGGCATCGACGCCGTCGAGATCACCGGCCAGCCTGCCGACGGTATCAGTTCCGGCACCGCCATGGACGCAATCGAGGAGCTGGTGGCGCAGCTGCCGGGCGGCTACGGCCTGGCCTGGACCGGGCTTTCATACCAGGAACGGCAATCGGGCAGCCAGGCGCCCTGGCTGTTCGCGCTGTCGGCGCTGGTGGTGTTCTTGTCGCTGGCGGCGCTTTACGAAAGCTGGTCGATCCCGTTTTCGGTCATGCTGGCGGTGCCGGTGGGCGTGCTGGGCGCGGTGGTGGCGGCGCTGGCGCTGGGCCAGGCCAATGATGTCTATTTCAAGGTCGGCATCCTCACCACCATCGGGCTGGCCGCCAAGAACGCCATCCTGATCGTGGAATTCGCCCGCGAGCTGCAGGACGGCGGCCGCAGCGCCGTCGAGGCCGCGACCGAGGCGGCGCGGCTGCGGCTGCGCCCGATCCTGATGACCTCGCTGGCCTTCATCCTGGGCGTGCTGCCGCTGGCGCTGGCCACCGGCGCCGGCGCGGGAGCGCAGAATTCGATCGGCATCGGCGTCATGGGGGGCATGATGGCCGCGACCTTCCTTGGCATCTTCATGGTTCCCGCCTTCTACGTTACGGTGCGGCGGCTGACGCAATGGAGGGCACGCGGATGAACGATCAACCCCGGCTGACAAGCCTTGCGCATGGTGGCGGCTGCGGCTGCAAGCTGGCGCCCTCGGTCTTGCGCGAGCTGCTGGCCGGCCAGCCCGCCGCGCAGGCATTCCCGCAGCTGCTGGTCGGCACCGAGACCGCCGACGATGCAGCCGTCTATCAGGTGGACGACAGCACCTGCGTCATCGCCACCACGGATTTCTTCATGCCCATGGTGGACGATCCGCGCGATTTCGGCCGCATCGCCGCCACCAACGCCATTTCCGACATCTATGCCATGGGCGGCCGGCCGATCATGGCGCTAGCGATTCTCGGCATGCCGATCGACAAGCTGGCGCCCGAACAGATCCGCAAGATCCTTGAGGGCGGGCGCGAGATCTGCCTCGAGGCCGGCATCCCCGTGGCCGGCGGCCATTCCATCGACGCGCCCGAGCCGATCTACGGCCTTGCGGTCATCGGCCTGTGCCACCCGTCCGAACTGCGCCGCAATGCCGATGCGAAACCGGGGGACGCGCTGATCCTGAGCAAGGGGCTGGGCGTCGGCATCTATTCCGCGGCGATCAAGAAAGGGGCGCTGGATCAGGCCGGCATCAACGAGATGGTCGCCTCGGCCACGACGCTGAACCGGGTGGGCGGCGATCTGGCGAAACGCGCCGATGTCCATGCGATCACCGATGTCACCGGCTTTGGCATCCTCGGCCACGGGCTGGAGATCGCCCGCGGATCGGACCTGCAATTGCGGCTGCGGCTGGCCGATCTGCCGCTGCTGTCGCGTGCGGCGGAACTGGCCGGGGCCGGTCATGTCACCGGCGCCTCGACGCGCAACTGGACCGCCTATGGCGCCGAGGTGGACCTGCCCGCGGGCCTGCCGCTGTGGCAGCGCGCGCTTCTGACCGATCCGCAGACCTCGGGCGGGCTCTTGGTCGCCTGCGCGCCGCAGGCCGCCGATGCGGTGCTGGCGATGATCCGCGCCGCCGGCCATCCGCTGGCCGCGGTGATCGGCCATTGCGCGCCCGGCCCCGCCGGCATCGTTGTGACATAATGCCGTCAGGCAGCCGGGCCGATGCTGACCTCGACCGGGGCGAGCCCTGCGACACCGCCGCTCAGCCGGTCGCCGGGATGGACCGCGCCCACCCCCGCCGGGGTGCCGGTCAGGATCAGGTCACCCGGCACCAGGTGGTAGAACTGCGACAGATGCGCCACCAGTTCGGCCACCGGCCAGACCATCTCGGACAGTCGGGCATCCTGTCGCAGCGCGCCGTTCACCCGCAGCGCGATGCCCTGCGCCGCGGGGGTGAAATCCGCCGCCGGGGTCAGCGGCGACAGCACCGCCGCGCCCTCGAAATTCTTGCCCAGATCCCAGGGCTGGCGGCGGTCCTTGGCCCGCGCCTGCAGGTCGCGCCGCGTCATGTCGAGGCCCGAGCCGTAAAAACCAACGCAGCCCGGCGCCGCCGCGGGCGCGATACAAAAGGCCGGTGCTGCGATCGCCGCCACCAGCTCGATCTCATGGTGCAGCTCGGATGTGCCCGGCGGATAGGGCAGCACGGCGCCGGCCAGCAGCGCCTGCGCCGACTTGATGAAGAAAAACGGCGCCTCGCGGTCCACCTCGGCCCCCATCTCGGCGGCATGGGCGGCATAGTTGCGACCGACGCAAAAGATGCGGTTCACCGGATAAAGCGCCGTCCGCCCCAGGACGGGCAGGGCCGGCACGGCGGGCGGGGGGAACAGGTAATCGGCCATTCCCAAGGCTTGCCACAGCCGCGACCGCGCGGCAATCCCGCAGCCCGCCGTTGCCCAGCCCGGAAATCCATGGCAAGAGGGCTTGAAAGCCAACCGAGAGCAGGGTTTGCAAGATGACCGATTTCGCGCAGCGCCGCACCATGATGGTCGACACTCAGGTGCGCCCCAACGAAGTGACCAGCTATCCGGTCATCGACGCGATGCTGAACGTGCCGCGCGAGCAGTTCGTCCCGGATTCGCGCCAGGATGTCGCCTATGCCGAGAAGAACATCGACCTCGCCCCGGGCCGCGTGCTGCTGGAACCGCGCACCATCGGCCGGATGATGGATGTCCTGAACCTGCAGTCGGGCGATCTGGTGCTGAACCTGGGCTGTGGCTACGGCTATGCCGCGGCGATCATGGCCCGCATCGCCGAGGCGGTCGTCGCGCTCGAGGAGGACGAGGCCATGGCCGCCGAGGCCGAAAGCCGGCTTGCGGCGCAGGATGTGTTCAACGTCGCCGTGGTCAGGGGCGCGCTTGCCGAGGGCTGCGCCAGCCAGGCCCCCTATGACGCCATCCTGATCGAGGGCGCGGTCGAGGAGGTTCCCGCCGCCATCGCCGAACAGCTGCGCGAGGGCGGCCGCATCGTCGCGCTGTTTCGCGAAGGAAACCTGGGCGCGGTGCGCATCGGCCACAAGCTGGACGGGCGGGTGAACTGGCGCTTTGCCTTCCACGCCCTCGCCCCGGTGCTGCCCGGTTTCGCTGCCCAGCGCGGTTTCGTCCTTTGAGCGCGGCGGCAAGGGGTCACGCAATGCTTCGCAACCTGCTTAAATCCCTGCGCCGACCCATGCTGGCGGCGCTGCTGGCCGGGGCATCGGCGTTGCCTGCCGGGGCCGAATCGCTGGCGGATGCCATGGTCTCGGCCTATCGCCATTCGGCGCTGCTGGACCAGAACCGCGCCGTGCTGCGCGCCGCCGATGAGGATGCGGCCGCGGCGCTGGCGCAGCTGCGCCCGATCGTGCGCTGGATCGCCAGCCATACCGAGCAGCGGGTCGAGGGCAACAGCGGCCATTCCAGCAGCCTGGCGCTGCAGGCGCAGGTGACGCTTTTCGACTGGGGCCGCAATGCCGCCGCCATCAACGCCGCCAAGGAAACCGTCCTGGCCACCCGCGCCGCCCTGGTCGGGGTCGAGCAGAACGTGCTGCTGGATGCGGTCCGCGCCTATCTGGACGTGCGCAGCGCGCTTGAGCAGGTCGATCTGCAGGCCAATTCCGTGCGCGTGATCGGCCAGGAACAGGAAGCCGCCACCGACCGTTTCGAGGTGGGCGAGATCACCCGCACCGATGTCTCGCAGGCCGATGCCGCGCTGGCCGCGGCACGCGCCAGCCTGGCCGCGGCCCGGGGCGAATTGCAGGTGGCGCGCGAGGCCTATCTTGCCGCCACCGGCGCGATGCCGGGCACGCTGGCGCCGCCGCCGCCCACGCCAAAATTGCCGGCCTCGCTGGATTCGGCGCGCCAAATCGCGCAGCGCAGCCACCCGGCCATCCACCAGTCGCAGCGCCTGGCCGCCGCATCCGAACAGGGCGTGGCCGCCGCCGCCGCCGAGCGCAGCCCGCTGCTGAGCGGCAGCGCCGGCATCAGCCGCGACCGCGGCCGCTCGGCCATGACCGGGCAGCACAGCGACATCACCGGCGGCTCGGTTTCGGTGGAACTGTCGCAGACGATCTATTCCGGCGGGCGCCTGCCCTCGGCGCATCGCCGGGCGATGGCCCGGCGCGACCAGGCGCGCGCCAGCCTGCTGGACGTGTCGCGCCAGGTCAACGAGGCCGTGGGCACCGCCTGGGCCGGCATCGACGTGGCCCGGGCCCAGATCGGCGCCATCGACGAACAGATCGCCGCCGCGAAACAGGCCTATGACGGCGTGCGCGAGGAGGCGACGCTGGGCGCGCGCACGACGCTTGATGTGCTGGACGCCGAGCAGGCCCTGCTCGAGGCACGGGCCAGCAAGATCTCGGCCGAGGCGAATCTGCAGTTAGCACATTATCAACTTCTGTCTGCTATGGGTCTGTTGACGGTGGAAAACCTGAAACTGGGAATCCCGACCTATGACCCTTCGGCCTATTACAACGCGGTGCGCGACGCACCCTTCACCAGCAGGCAGGGCAAAAGCCTCGACCGCGTACTGCGCGCGATCGGCAAGGACTGAGCCCACCCCGGACCCGGGGGCGCATCATGCACCATGAGATGATGCGCCTGCCGGCCATGCCCGGCGCCTCGGACCGGATCGGCGATGTGCTGGCCTCGATTCGCCAGCTCATCGCCCAGGATGCGGCCGGATGCCGCCTCAGCGACGCGACCCTGAACGCGGTATCCCCGGCCGTGCCCCTGCCGGGGCCCGGGCCGGAAGTGCCCTGCCTCGCCCCGCTGATGCTTGACCGCAGCGACCTTGTCACCATCCGGCCGGCACCCCTGCGCGAGATGCAGGGGCCGCTGCTGCAGGTCTGGCCCGTGCCCGCGGCCGGCGATGCCGCCCCGGCTGAACCGCAAGACAGGTCCCCGGTGAACGCCGGCGCCAGCCTGCCAGACGAACCCCTGCGCGGCGCATCGCCCGATGCCCCGCCTCTTGCGCAGCCGACCGAGGAGGAAACCATGCTGCACGCCAACGCTTCCGTGACCCCGATCACCGCCCCGATGCCCGAACTGCCGCTCGCGGCCGAGGCGCAGGGTCGCGACAATTCCGAGGTGCATCTCTTTGCCCCGGACGAAAAGACCGCGCAAAAGGGCACGCATCTGCGCGGCATGATCCGCGAGGCGATCCGCCAGGAGCTTCAGGGCGAGATCGGCAACCGGCTGAGCCGCAACCTGCAGGCGATGATCCGCCAGGAGGTCGAACTGACCCTGCGCCAGATGTGCGAACAGGACTGAACCCCAGACCGGCTGACGCGCGGGATGGGCCCGGGTTCAGTTCAGGTATTTCACCGGATCGACGCTGTCGAAACCGTTGCGCACCTCGAAATGCACCACACCCTTGTCCCGCGCCTTGCCAAGCATGGTGCCGGCATCGACCTTCTGGCCCTTGCTGACCGCAACATCGTCCAGCCCGGCATAGACGGTCATCAGGTTGTTGTCGTGCCTGACGACAATGATCGGCACCTGGTCGACATCTCGGGTGATCGCCGCCACGGTGCCGCTGCCGGCCGCGGACACGCTGCTGCCCGGCGCGGCCGAAATGTCGATACCTTCGTTGCGGCCCTTCTCATAGGGGCGGATGATTGCGCCATTGGCGGGCATCCGCAGCCTGCCGCTGCCCGAGGCCGCGGTGCGGGTCTTGCCCAGATCCGGGCTGGCGGGGGTTGCGACCGGGGTGCTGATCGGCGTGGTTCTTTCCCCCGGCAGGGGCTGGGCCGCGGATGGCGGACGGGGCGTCGGGCTGCCGACGCCGGGCGCGGTCACCGTCGCCATGGCCGAGGGCGCCTGGCCCGCGACCGGGATCAGCAGCCGCTGGCCCTTGCGCAGGCCCATGCCGGCCGCAAGCCCGTTCCACTCGGCCAGATCCTTGACCGGGACATTGTATTTGCGGGCGATGGACCAGGCAGTCTCGCCCGCGCCGACGACATGCTGGCGCGGCTGGCTTGCGGCAGGCTGGGGCGCGGCTGCGGCCGGGACCGCGGCTTTGCGCATGCCCTGGCCGGCAAAGGGATCGACGACCTTGCCGGTCGAGAAGGGCGCTGCCGCCGGCGCACCCGGGACCGCCGGGGCGGCGGCGACGCGGCGCGGCAGGGCGATCACCGCGCCCGGGGTCAGCACGGTATTGGGCTCGACGGCATTGTAGCGGGCCAACTCGCCGGCATTCAGCCCCAGGCGGGTCGCAACGGTGGCGGTGGTATCGCCCTGGCGCGCGATCGCCACCTGATAGCCGGGATAGCTGATCACCCCGCGCTGGTCGGGCGTCGGCCTTGGTGCCGCCTGCGCTGCCGCCGGGGCGGTGTCCAGGCCCCCCCCGCCCCAACCGCGCAGGTCGGGGTCGAACTTGCTGAAATCCACCTCGCCCTGCGGCCCGCAGGACGCCACAAGCGCCGCGGCGCCGGCGGCCAGCGCCAACTGCCTGAATTTCATCATCTGCCCGTTCCTCATTCTGTCTTGCCGGGGGTCATGTCTGCCCCAACCCCTCGACCAGCGGCACGAAGCGCACCTGCCGCAATTCGTCATAATCAAAGCCGTTCTCGCCGCGCCGGACGCGGATCAGGGTCTGGACCGCATCCGTCTGCCCGACCGGCAGCACCATGATACCGCCGATCTTGAGCTGCGCCAAGAGCGGGCCGGGCGGGTCCTCGGCCGCCGCGGTCACCATGATGCGATCGAAGGGCGCCTGTTCGGGCAGCCCGTATGAGCCGTCGGCGACCAGCGCGGTGATATTGGACAGGCCCAGCTGGCGAAACAGCGCCTCGGCCTCGGTCACCAGGCGGCGGTGCCGGTCCATGGTATAGACGCGGCGGCACAGCAGCGACAGGATCGCCGCCTGATAGCCCGAACCGGTGCCGACCTCGAGCACCTTGTCGCGCGGCCCGACCTGCAGCGCCTGGGTCATCAGCCCCACGACCGAGGGCTGGCTGATCGTCTGCCCGCAGGCGATGGGCAGCGGCGTGTCCTCATAGGCGCGATCCTCGAAATGGCCGCGCACGAAGACGCCGCGGTCCACGCTCTCCATTGCCTCCAGAACACGCGGATCGGTGACCCCGTGCTGGCGCAGCGCGAACAGGAAACGCATCTTGCGTTCGGCGGTCTCGGGATCGTCGCTCATCGGGGCTCAGCCTTCCTCAAGCACGCCGCGCAGTTCGGCCAGGGTCGCATGGCAGGTCAGATCGGGGCGCATCGGCGTCAGAGACACATAATCGTGCATATTGGCATCGACATCGCTTTCCGGCGAGGCCTCGGCGGTCTGCGACCCGCCCATGACCCACAGGAACCGCCGGCCGTTCGGCGACAGGCAGGGCTCGGCCTCGAAGCGCACGCCGCGCCGGCGTCCCTGCGCCGCCACCCGCGTGCCGCGGACCGAGCCTGCATCGCAGGGCGGAAAATTCACATTGTAGAACAGCCGGAAATCCGGCCCCGAGCTCCAGTCGCCATGATCCAGCAACTGCCGGATCAGCCGCGGCCCGTGCCGGCGCGCCGCCTCGAACGGGTCGGCCAGTTGCGCCGTGCGTGGGCCCATGTATTGCGACAGCGCGATGGCCGGCAGATCCTGCAGCGCCGCCTCCATCGCCGCGCCGATCGTGCCGGAATACATCACGTTCTCGCCGGAATTGTTGCCGCGGTTCACCCCCGACAGCACCAGGTCCGGCGGCCTGTCGCGCATCACGTCGGCGATCGCCACCAGCACGCAATCGGCGGGCGTGCCCTCGGCGGCAAAGCGGCGCGGGCCCAGTTCGGCGATCAGCGTCGGATGCACATAGCTGATGCAATGCGCGACGCCGGACTGTTCAAAGGCCGGGGCCACGGTCCAGACCTCGCCCGTGGGACCGGCGACCTCGGCGGCGATCTCGGCCAGCGCCACAAGCCCGGGCGCGTTGATGCCGTCGTCATTGGTGATCAGAATCCGCATTCCCGTCCGTTTCCGTGCATGTCCGCCATGGCTCCGCGGGCAGGATTGCCGCGCATCCGCCCGTCGCGCAATGATTATCCGCGCCACAGCCCTGCGACAACCCGCATGCGCCGCTGTGCGAGCGTTTGACGCCGGGCCGGTGTCGGGGCAGGATCGGATCAGGGCAGGCGGCGCGGCAGGACATGCAGATCTATCTTCCCATTGCCGAGGTGGCGGTCAATTCACTGACCCTGATCGGGTTGGGCGGCATCGTCGGCCTGATGTCGGGCCTGTTCGGCGTGGGCGGCGGCTTTCTGATCACGCCGCTGCTGTTCTTCATCGGCATCCCGCCGCCGATCGCGGTAGCCACCGGCGCCAACCAGGTGGTGGCCTCGTCCTTTTCCGGGGTGCTGGCGCATGTCAAGCGCAAGACCGTGGATTTCCGCATGGGCTGGGTGCTGCTGGCCGGAGGGCTGGTCGGCTCGTCGCTGGGGGTGCTGATCTTCAACATCCTGTCGCGGCTGGGTCAGATCGACCTGGTGGTACAGCTTTGCTATGTCGTCTTCCTGGGGCTGATCGGCGCGATGATGCTGCAGGAGAGCCTCGGCGCGCTGCGCCGCAGCCGCGTCAGCGGCCCGGTGGTGCCCAAGCGGCGCCAGCAGCAGGGCTGGGTGCACCGCTGGCCGCTGAAGATGCGCTTTCGCATCTCGGGGCTTTACATCAGTGCGCTGCCGGTGCTGCTGGTCGGCGCGGTCGTGGGGGTGCTGGCGGCGATCATGGGGGTCGGCGGCGGCTTCATCATGGTGCCGGCGATGATCTATCTGCTGGGGATGCCGACCAAGGTGGTCATCGGCACCTCGCTGTTCCAGATCACCTTCCTGTCGGCCTATACCACGCTCATGCATGCGGTTTCCTCGAACACGGTGGACATCATGCTGGCGGTGCTGCTGATCGTCGGCGGCGTCACCGGGGCGCAGATCGGCACGCAACTGGGTGCGCGCCTGCGGGCCGAGCAGCTGCGCATCCTGCTGGCGCTGCTGGTGCTTGCGGTCTGCGGCAAGCTGGCGCTGGACCTGTTCCTGCCGCCCGACGACCTGTTCTCGATCACCCAGGGGATCCTGAAATGATCCTGCGCGCCGCCCTGATCGCGCTTGCCCTTGCCCTGCCGGCGCAGGCGCAGGTGCCGGGTCCGGGCCATGTCGCAGTGCCCCAGGTCCCGGCCGAACCGTCCGAGGATCCGGCCGAGAAGATCGTCGCCGGCCTCTCGCGCGAGGATGTCGACATCACCACCCGCTTCGACGGATCCGAGATCATCATCTATGGCGCCGTCAAGCGCCAGACCCCCATCCCCCCCGGCGAGCCGCTGGATGTCGTCGTCACCGTCGAGGGACCGGCGCAGGCGATCACCGTGCGCCACAAGGAACGCCGGCTGGGCATCTGGGTGAATACCGGCCGGGTGGGCATCGGCGCCGCGCCCAGCTTCTATGCCGTGGCCAGCACGCGGCCGCTGGTGCTGGTGCTGACCCCCGAGCAGGACCAGCGCTATCGTATCTCGGTGCCGCTGGCCATGCGCGCCTTCGCCGGTGTCGCGGATGTGCCGGACGTGGTGCCCTATACCGAGGCCTTCGTGCGTCTGCGCCAGCAGGATGGCAGCTATCGCCAGGACGACGGCGCCGTGCATCTGGCCGAGCAGACCCTGTTTCGCGCCGATGTCCGCCTGCCCGCGAATCTGGTCGAGGGCGCCTATAGCGTGCGCATCTTCCTGCTGCGCCAGGGCATGGTGATCGACACC
Organism: Paracoccus sp. (in: a-proteobacteria); assembly: GCF_039808215.1. Lineage (GTDB taxonomy): Bacteria > Pseudomonadota > Alphaproteobacteria > Rhodobacterales > Rhodobacteraceae > Paracoccus. The sequence goes on along the minus strand of NZ_JBDHSP010000001.1, from coordinate 82,677 downwards.
TATCGCGCGCCCATCGAGGTGCGCAAGGTCGGGCTGGAACGCTGGCTCTACCGGCTGGCGCTGGAACGGCCCTTTGTCTATGGCATCATGTCGCTGGCGCTGGCCATCGCCGCCGGCTGGGGGGCTTCGGCCGGCTTCCGGCTGCTGCAGCGGCAGTGACCGGCGCGGCCTAACCCCGGCGCAGGTTTCCGGCCAGCGTCCAGACCATGCCGAGGAAGGTCAACCCCCAGGCCGCCAGCGCAATGAGCAGGAAGGCGCGCGGCAGCGGCTCGAGAAAGGCAAAGCCCATGGCCCGGATCATCTGCCAGGTCGAGGCGGCATACATGCCCAGCGGAAACACCGCCCCCCAGTAAAGCGGGTCATAGCGCAGCGGAAAGCGCTGGAAGACATGGCGCCAGACGCCCAGCAGCAGCAGCATCGGGATCCACCAGGTCCCGGTCGCCCAGTAGAACACGGTAAAGCCCTTGAGAAACGGCAGTACCGACAGAAGAAAGGGCGCATGCGGCGCGTTCAGGATCAAGAGCGAGCCAGCCAGCGTCGAGATCGCCATCGCCCCCATGTTGATCCAGTAGGGCGGCGACAGGTCGCCCGGCAGAAAGCGAAAGAAGGTGTAGCGGTAAAAGATCAGCGACATCATCCAGATGTAAAGCATCCCGCCCCAGAGCCACATCGACAGCGCCAGCAGGTTCAGCTCCATCCGGTGCGGCTGCTGCAGATGCCCGGCCAGCAGCGCACTGGCCACCGCCACCGACTGCGTGGCCACCACCGCCAGCAGCCAGCCGCCGCTGATGCCCTTGTCCAGTGACGGCTTTTCGCGCCGGACGGTCAGGGCGGTGAAGATCGTATAGGTCAGCCCCAGCCACAGCAGCCCCGCCAGCAACCACAGCGCCTTGCCCACTGCGACATTGCCGGCCAGCACCATGAACTGGCTGGCCAGGATGCTGGTGCCGGCGACGGTGGTGAAATAGCCCGGACCCGTGGCATGGGCCACCATGTCGCCGAAAAAGCGCCGCGGATACAGCCAGGCGCGCAGCGCGTAAAGCAGGCAGAGCACCGCATATTGGCCGATATTGAGCCAGAACATCGCCAGCGCCAGCCCCGGCCGGTCCATCATCTGCGCCGCCAGCGACACGATGCCGGTGGCCATGACCAGGCCAAAATAGGCCGGAGACATCTCGGCAAGACCGGGTCGCCCTGCCTCGGCCGCCGCCATCAGCGCCGCCCCGGGCCGGTCAGGCCGGGCATGGCTGCCGGCCAAGCGCGGTCTCGCACCACGCGGCGATGCTTTCGACATCGGCGGCCAGCGGCTCGGCAATGCCCTCGGCGAAAGCGAGGAAGGCCGGCAGGTTCAGCGCATTCACCCCCACCAGCACCGGCAGGCCGCGGGCCATGGCCTCGGCGATGATGCCGGCCAGACCCTTGCCCTCGGCCTCGCGCTTGCCGAACTTGTTGATCACCACCAGCTCGGCCCGCTCCAGCGCGCCGCCGACCCACAGCACCGATTGTTCCAGCGCGCCCGCATCCAGCCGGCAGCCGCGCGCCTCGGCGCCGCGGTCGATGCTGATGCGGATGGTCGGCCCGTCGGGCAGCAGCCGCAGGTCCATGTCGCAGCGCGGCCGGTCGGGGCGGATCACATTGCTCTGCACCGTGCCGGCCAGCCGGGTACCGCGCGCCTCGAGCCGCTCCACCACCGCCGAGAGCAGCTCGTCGATGCGGCCGCGGCCGGGCAGGCTGACATATGCCAATCTCATCGCTTTTCCTTCCTGCGCTGGCCCGGCGGCGGGCCGTTCCCGCCGCCGGGCGGCATCTACGCGCGGCTCAGGCCGAGGCCGTGGGGCGCTCCCCGACCGGCTGCGCAAGATCGATGCCGGTCACCTCGGCCGCCGCGATCAGGGCGCGGACATAGGCCTGGCTCGCGCGCACCCATTCGGCCTTTTCCTGCGCCTCGCGCAGATGCGGCAGCACGGCCTCGAAGGGCAGCACCTCGCCGCGCACGCGGGCGTCAAGCCGGATCAGATGATAGCCGTAGCGGCTTTCCACCGGCTGCTCCGAGATCGCGCCCTCGGCCATCACCGCCAGCGCCGCCTCGAATTCGGGCACGGTATCGCCCGAGGCCAGCTGCCCCAGCATGCCGCCATTCGTGCGCGAGGGGCAGGCGCTGGACTGCGCCGCCAATTCGCCAAAGCGACGCGGCTGGCGGCGCAGTTCCGCCAGCACCGCCTCGGCCTCGGCCCGCGCCGTGGCACGCGCCGCCTTGTCCGAAGGATCGGCGGCGAACAGGATATGCGCCGCCTCGTAAAGCGAGGGCGCGCGGAACCTGTCGGGGTTGCTGTCATAGATCTCGCGCAGCCGCGCCTCGTCGATCTCGGCCGGGACCACGGCGGTTTCCAGCAGCTGGCGGATCAGCGCCTCCTCTTCGGTCTCGACCTGGCCGGGGGCCAGTTCCACCGGCTCGGCCAACAGGTGATGGGCGCGCGCCTGCTGCAACAGCAGCTCGCGCGTGACCAGCGCCCGCGCTGCGGCACGCCAGGCAAAGCCGGGCTTGCCCTTGGGCGCGGGGTGGTTTTGCGCCTCGGCCCCGATCAGGGCCGAGGAAATGGTCACGCCGTTCACCGTGACCTCGGGCATGAGCGCGTTCATCTGCACCTCACTTCGCCGGACGGCGCTGCTGGTCCAGCGGCCGCGGCTGCACGCCGGCGACCGGCTGGCGCGCGCCACGGCGCGTGCGCACGATCTGGTAGCCCGGGCGCCACAGATAGCGCACCGGCGCCGAGACGATATGCACGAGCCGAGTGAAGGGGAACAGCAGGAAAATGGTCAGGCCGATGAAGATATGCAGCTTGAACAGCCAGCTGGCGCCGACCATGTAGCTGGCGGGATCGGACTGCAGATAGATGATCGCCTGCGCCCAGCCCATCAGCCGCACCATTTCCTCGCCGTCCAGATGCTGCAGCGAGACAAAGATCGTCAGCACGCCCAGCACCAGTTGCACCATCAGCAGCACCAGGATGCCGGTATCGGCGAAGGTGGAATTGGCCTTGATGCGCGGATCGTTCAGGCGCCGCTGCAGCAGGATCGCGCCGCCAGCCAGCGCCATGATGCCGGCGAGGCCGCCGACCACCACCGCGAGGAGCTGCTTGGCCCCATGCGAGATGCCGATGGCGTCGAACACCGCCACCGGGGTCAGCAGCCCGACCAGATGGCCGAAGAAGATGATCAGCACGCCGACATGGAACAGCACCGAGCCGATGACGAACTGGCGCTTGCGCAGGATCTGGCTGGACTTCGACTTCCAGGTGAAGGGATCGCGCTCATAGCGGGCGATCGACGCCATGACCATCACGGTGATGGCGATATAGGGATAGATGCCGAAAATGAAGTTATGCATCCGAGCCTCCGGTCATTCTGCCGCCAGCGGGCGGTTGGGATCCATGCGGGCCAGCAAGTCGCGCGTGGCCGGGCAGCCTGCATTCGGGTCGGGGCCAAAGACCACCTGGGCCTCGGCATAGGCGGCGTCCAGCGCCTCGAGGTCGTGCGGGTTGTCCACCGGCTCGGCCAGAAGCGCCTGCGCCTCGTCGCTGGTCGCGGTGGCGCCGGCGAAATCGACCAGCGCCAGCAGCACCGCGGCATAGTCGCTGTCGCGCCGCACCAGCCGCTCGGACAATGCCACCAGGATCGCGCCCGCATCCGCAAGGATGGCGCGCGCCTCTTCGACCGGGCGGGTCGAGAGGAACTCCAGCAGCACCGGCAGGTGGTCGGGCAGTTCCGTGCCCGCAAGATCAAAGCCGCCCGCACGATAGGTATCCAGCAGGTCCACCATGGCGCCGCCGCGGTCGCGGCCCTCGCCATGCACATGCTCGAACAGGTTGAGCGAGAGCGTGCGCGAGCGGTCGAAGAGCAGGACATAGTTTTCCTGGGCGTCGATCTCGTCCTGGGTCGCCAGCCGCGCCAGAAGCGGCTCGAGCGCGGGCAGGCGCCGGGGGGGGATGACCCCCTCGGCGACAAGAACCCTGCGGATCTCGGGGATGGCGGCGCCAAGCTCGGTGCCCGGATAGCTCAGCAATGCTGAAAGTGCCTTGAAGCTGATCATGACAGGAACTCCGTCGGCGAGCGGAAGCGGCGGCCGCCGCCGAACAGCGACTTGCCGTCGCTGCCCGAGGAGCAACCGTTGCCGTCGGTGAACCCGCAGCCGCCGCGCAGGTCATAGGCATCCTCGACCAGTTCGCGATGCGTGGTCGGGATGACGTAGCGATCCTCGTAGTTGGCGATGGCCAGCAGCTGATACATCTCGTCGATCTGCAGGGGCGTCAGGCCGACGCGCTTGGCGACGCCGAGGTTCACCACGCCGTCCACGGTCTTGGAGCGCATGTAGGCGCGCATGGCCAGCATCCGTTCCAGCGCCGAGATCACCGGCTGCTCATCGCCGGCGGTCAGCATGTTGGCGAGGTAGCGCACCGGAATGCGCAGGCTCTTCACGTCCGGCATGTTGTCCTGCGCCGCGATCTTGCCCGCCTCGGCGGCGTTCTGGATCGGCGACAGCGGCGGCACATACCAGACCATCGGCAGGGTCCGGTATTCCGGATGCAGCGGGAAGGCGATCTTCCACTCCATCGCCATCTTCCAGATCGGCGAGTTCTGCGCGCCCTTGATCCAGTCCTCGGGGATGCCGGCGGCGCGGGCCTCGGCGATCACCTCGGGGTCGTTGGGGTCAAGGAACACGCCCAGCTGCGCGTCATAGAGATCCTTTTCCGATTCGGTCGCGGCGGCCTCGGCGATCTTGTCGGCGTCATAGAGCATGACCCCCAGATAGCGGATGCGGCCGACGCAGGTTTCCGAACAGACCGTCGGCATGCCCGATTCCAGACGCGGATAGCAGAGCGTGCATTTCTCGGATTTGCCGGTGGACCAGTTGTAATAGATCTTCTTGTAGGGGCAGCCCGAGACGCACATCCGCCAGCCGCGGCATTTTTCCTGGTCGATCAGGACGACGCCGTCATCCTCGCGCTTGTAGATCGCGCCCGAGGGGCAGGACGCCACGCAGGCCGGGTTGAGGCAATGCTCGCACAGGCGCGGCAGGTACATCATGAAGGTGTTTTCATATTCACCGTAGATGTCCTTCTGGATGCCCTCGAAGTTGTAGTCCTTGCTGCGCTTGGCAAATTCGCCGCCGAGGATCTCTTCCCAGTTCGGGCCCCATTCGATCTTTTCCATCCGCTCGCCCGAGATCTTGGAGCGCGGGCGCGCGGTCGGGAATGCCTCCATCACCGGGGCCGATTTCAGGTGGTCATAGTCGAAATCGAAGGGTTCATAGAAATCGTCGATCTCGGGCAGGTCCGGGTTGGCAAAGATATTGGCCAGGATGCGCCATTTCGCCCCCTGCTTGGGTTGCAGCTTGCCCGAACGCGTGCGCGTCCAGCCGCCGTTCCAGCGCTTCTGGTTTTCCCAGTCCTTGGGATAGCCGATGCCGGGCTTGGTCTCGACGTTGTTGAACCAGGCGTATTCGACACCTTCGCGCGAGGTCCAGACGTTCTTGCAGGTGACCGAGCAGGTGTGACAGCCGATGCATTTGTCGAGGTTCAGCACCATGCCGATTTGTGCACGAATCTTCATTCCGCTGCCTCCGGAGCTTGGGTTGCGGTCTGTTCACTGATCGGACGGTCCAGCCAGTCCACGGTTTCCATCTTGCGGACGATCACGAATTCGTCCCGGTTCGAGCCGACGGTGCCGTAATAGTTGAAGCCGTAGCTCAGCTGGGCATAGCCGCCGATCATATGCGTGGGCTTGATCACCGCCCGAGTGACCGAGTTGTGGATGCCGCCGCGCTTGCCGCTGATCTGGCTGCCCGGGGTGTTCACGATCTTTTCCTGGGCGTGATACATCAGCGTCATGCCTTCCTTGACGCGCTGGCTGACCACCGCACGCGCCGTCAGCACGCCGTTCGAGTTGAAGACCTCGATCCAGTCGTTGTCGACGATGCCCGCCTTTCGCGCGTCCACCTCGGAAATCCAGACCACCGGACCGCCCCTGTTCAGCGTCAGCATCAACAGGTTGTCGGTATAGGTCGAATGGATGCCCCATTTCTGGTGCGGGGTGATGAAGTTCAGCACCACATGCTTTTCGCCCGACTTCAGCTGGCTGATCGCCGGCGAGATGGTCTTGAGATCGACCGGCGGGCGCCAGGTCACGAAGGTCTCGCCGAAGGCGCGCATCCATTCATGGTCCTGGTAAAGCTGCTGACGGCCCGACAGCGTGCGCCACGGGATCAGCTCATGCACGTTGGTATAGCCGGCGTTGTAGCAGACCTCCTCGGATTCGATGCCCGACCAGGTGGGCGAGGAGATGATCTTGCGCGGCTGCGCGGCGATGTCGCGGAAGCGGATCTTCTCGTCCTGCTTGACGGCCGCCAGATGCGTGTGATCGCGCCCGGTGGCCTTGCCCAGCGCCTCCCAGGCCTTGACCGCGACCTCGCCATTGGTCTCGGGGGCCAGCATCAGGATCATCTCGGCGGCGTCGATGGCGGTATCAAGCCTGGCCATGCCCTTGCTGATGCCCTCGTCGGTGACGGTGCCGTTCAGCGCCTGCAGGTGGTGCACCTCTTCCTTGGTGTCCCAGCCGATGCCCTTGCCGCCATTGCCGATCTTCTCCATCAGCGGCCCGATCGAAGTGAAGCGCTTGTAGAGGTTCGGATAGTCACGCTCGACCGCGATGTAATCCGGGGCGGTGACGCCGGGGATCAGGTCGCATTCGCCGCGCTTCCAGTCCGCGACCACGTTCTGCGCCAGTTCGCCGGGGGTGTCGTGCTGCAGCGGGTGCTGCACCACGTCCTGCTCGACGCCCAGGATTTCCGGCGCCACCTCCGAGAACCGTTTGGCGATCGCCTTGAAGATCTCCCAGTCGGTCTTGGATTCGTAGGCCGGGTCCACCGCCGCCTGCAGCGGGTGGATGAACGGGTGCATGTCGGACGTGTTCATGTCGTCCTTCTCGTACCAGCTGGCGGTCGGCAGCACGAGATCGGCATAGACCGCGGTGGTGGACATGCGGAAATCGATCGACACCAAGAGGTCCAGCTTGCCCTCGGGCGCGTCGTCGCGCCAGCGCGCCTCGACCGGCATGGGCTTGCCCTGCTCGTGCAGGTCGTGCTCCAGATGCCCGTGATCGGCGCCCAAGAGGTGGTTCAGGAAATATTCATGCCCCTTGCCCGAGGAGCCCAGCAGGTTCGAGCGCCAGACGAACAGGTTGCGCGGCCAGTTTTCCGGCGCGTCCGGGTCCTCGCAGGACATTTCCAGCGCGCCCGACTTCAGGCGTTCGGCCACGTAATCCTTGACCGGCACGCCGGCCTCCTTGGCGGCGCGGCCGACCTCGAGCGGGTTCTGCTTCAGCTGCGGCGCCGAGGGCAGCCAGCCCATGCGTTCGGCGCGGATGTTGTAGTCGATCAGGCTCAGCTTGTCCCATTCGCCCTTGGGCGCAATGGGCGAGAGGATCTCTTTCGAGCTGACGGTCTCGTAGCGCCACTGGTCGGAATGGGCATAGAAGGCCGAGGTGCCGTTCATGTGCCGCGGCGGCCGGTTCCAGTCCAGCGCGAATGCCAGCGCCGTCCAGCCGGTCTGCGGGCGCAGCTTCTCCTGGCCGACGTAATGCGACCAGCCGCCGCCCGACTGGCCGACGCAGCCGCAGAAGGTCAGCATGTTGATGACCGCGCGATAGTTCATGTCCATGTTGAACCAATGGTTCATGCCCGCGCCGATGATCACCATCGAGCGGCCATTGGTCTTTTCGGCATTGTCGGCGAATTCGCGCGCCACCTGGATGATCTTGTCGCGACGCACGCCGGTGATCTTTTCCGCCCAGGCGGGGGTGAAGGGCACGTCCTCGTCATAGTCGCGGGCGACATTGCCGCCGCCCAGCCCGCGGTCCAGCCCGTAATTGGCGCAAAGCAGGTCAAAGACGGTGGCGACCAGCTGCGTGCGGCCGTCGGCCAGCTTCACTTCCTTCACCGGCACGTTGCGGCCAAGGATCGGCTGGCGTTCGTCCACCTTGAAGCCGTTCGTGGCGGCGCCGCCGAACCACGGGAAGGCCACCTCGCGCACACCGTCGTTCTCGCCGTCGAGGATCAGCGTCATCTTCAGCCGCGACTCGGCGCCCTGGGCTTTGGATTCCAGGTTCCACTTGCCCTGTTCGCCCCAGCGGAAGCCGATCGAGCCGTTCGGGACCACGATCTTGCCGCTGGTCTCGTCGATGGCCAGAGTCTTCCAGTCGGGGTTGTTCGTCTCGCCCAGGCCGCCCAGATCCGAGGCGCGCAGCTGCCGGCCGGGGACCAGGTTGCCGTCCTGCTCATCGAGGCAGACCAGCATCGGCATGTCGGTGTAGCGGCGGCAGTAATCCTCGAAATAGTCGACCTGGCGATCGAGATGGAACTCGCGCAGGATGACATGGCCCATGGCCATGCCCAGCGCCGAATCGGTGCCCTGCTTGACGTTCAGCCAGATGTCCGAAAACTTGGTCGCCTCGGCATAGTCCGGCGAGACCACCGCGGATTTCGTGCCCTTGTAGCGCACCTCGGTATAGAAATGCGCGTCCGGCGTGCGCGTCTGCGGCACGTTCGAACCCCAGAGGATCAGATAGCCCGCATTGTACCAGTCGGCCGATTCCGGCACGTCGGTCTGTTCGCCCCAGGTCTGCGGGCTCGAGGGCGGCAGGTCGCAATACCAGTCATAGAAGGACAGGCAGGTGCCGCCCAGTAGCGACAGGTAGCGCGCGCCGGCGGCATAGGACACCATCGACATGGCCGGGATCGGCGAAAAGCCGAACACGCGGTCGGGGCCGTATTTCTTCGTGGTATGGGCATTGGCCGCCGCCACCATGTCCAGCGCGTCATCCCAGCTGACGCGCACGAAACCGCCCTTGCCGCGAATCCTGGTATAGCTGGCGCGCTTTTCGGCGTCGTCCTGGATGGCGCGCCAGGCCTGGACCGGCGACATGGTTTTGCGCAGATCCTGCCACATGCGATAAAGGCTGCCGCGCATCAGCGGCGTCTTCACCCGGTTGGCGCTGTAGAGATACCAGCTGTAGGAGGCGCCGCGGGCGCAGCCGCGCGGCTCGTGGTTGGGCAGGTCGGGCCTGGTGCGCGGATAGTCGGTCTGCTGGGTTTCCCAGGTGACGATGCCGTTCTTGACATAGATCTTCCAGCTGCAGGAGCCGGTGCAGTTCACCCCATGGGTCGAGCGCACGATCTTGTCGTGGCGCCAGCGGTTGCGATAGGTGTCCTCCCAGTCGCGGTTCTCGATCGTGGTCTGGCCATGCCCCCCTGAAAACGTGTCCTTGCGGACGGACTTCAGGAAATTCAGCCGATCAAGCAGGTGGCTCATGTCGCTTCCTTTCTTCAGGCGGGCCGCGCGGCTGCGCTGGGCCCTTGCTCGATGTCGTAAAGCAGCCCGCCGCGCCGGGAATAGATCCCCCAGGTCAGGACAAGGCAGAGGAGGTAAAAGACCAGGAACGCCCAGAGCGCGCCGGCCGGCGAGCCGGTCATCGCGATCGAGGTGCCGTAGGACTTGGGAATGAAGAAGCCGCCATAGGCGCCGATGGCGCTGGTGAAGGCGACGATGCCCGAGGATTCCATGGTGATCTGGCGGTTCAGATCCGCCCCCGACAGATGCGGCATCAGCCGCGGCACTTCGCGCGCCATGATCTGCGGGATCATCTGGAAGGTCGAGGCATTGCCGACGCCGGTGAACAGGAACAGCGACATGAAGGCGGCGAAATAGCCGACAAAGCTGTGCGCCTCACGCGCGAGGATCACCCCGAGCGTCGCCACCGCCATGCCGGCAAAGACCCACAGCGTCACCCGCGCGCCGCCGAAGCGATCCGAGATGCCGCCGCCGCCCGCCCGCGCCAGCGCACCGACCAGCGGCCCGAGAAAGACGAAGGGCAGCACGTTGATCTCGGGGAAGGTGATCTCGCTCAAGAGCGGGAATGCGGCGGAAAAGCCGATGAAGCTGCCGAAGGTGCCGGTGTAGAGCACGCACATCAGCCAGTTCTGCTTGCGGCCGAAGATCACCGCCTGCTGCGCGAAACTGGCCTTGGCGTCCGCAAGGTCGTTCATGCCCGCCCAGGCCGCGATGGTCGAGGCCAGGATGAAGGGCACCCAGACAAAGCCCGCGTTCTGCAGCCACAGCTTGCCGCCATCCTCAAGCGGCTGCGGATTGCCGCCGAATACCCCGAAGACGCCCATGGTGATCACGATCGGCACCAGGAACTGCATCAGCGAGACGCCAAGGTTGCCCAGGCCCGCATTCATCGCCAGCGCATGGCCCTTTTCCGATTTCGGGAAGAAATAGCCGATATTGGCCATGGACGAGGCGAAATTGCCGCCGCCAAGGCCGCACAGCAGCGCCAGCACCAGGAAGATCACATAGGGCGTGTTCGGGTTCTGCACCGCATAGCCGATGCCCAGCGCCGGGATCAGCAGCGAGGCGGTCGACAGCGTCGTCCACAGCCGACCGCCAAAGATCGGCACCATGAAGCCGTAGAAGATGCGCAGCGTCGCCCCCGAAAGCGCCGGCACCGCCGCCAGCCACAAAAGCTGGTCCGCGTCGAAGGCAAAGCCGATCTGCGGCAGCTTGGCCACCACCATCGACCAGACCATCCACACCGAGAACCCAAGCGTCAGGGCCGGGATAGACAGCCACAGGTTGCGCCTGGCGATCTTGCGGCCGTGGCTTTCCCAGAACTCGAGGTTCTCGGGCTGCCAGTCCTCGATCACGCGGCGCATGACCGTCTTGCCGGGCTGGTGGATCTCGGCCATCTCGGGCAGGTCGGGCAGCGTGTCCAGCGCCCGGCCGATGGCACGGCGCTCCATGACGCGGATCGACAGGTGCATCCAGCCCAGCGCCACGCCGACCAGCAGGAACAGCAGCATGAAGCACGAGGTATAGATCCCGGTCACGTCCAGGACGACGCCAAAGACCAGCGGCAGGAAGAAGCCGCCAAGTCCGCCGATCATGCCGACCAGACCGCCGACGGCGCCGACGTTCTGCGGGTAATAGACCGGGATGTGCTTGAACACCGCGGCCTTGCCGAGGCTCATGAAGAAGCCCAGCGCGAACAGCGTGACCACGAAGGGCCACAGCCCCATCGAGGTCGAGAAGGTGATCGAGCCGTCGCGGCCGTGGATGGTGTAATCCGACGGCGGATAGGACAGCATGAACAGCAGCACCAGGCTGAAGCCAAAGCACCAGTAAAGCACGGTGCGGGCGCCGAAACGGTCGCTCAGCGAGCCGCCATAGGCGCGAAACACCGAGGCCGAGAGCGAGAACATCGCCGCCGCCACGCCGGCGGTGCGCACATCGACATCATAGACCTTGATCAGGTAATGCGGCAGCCACAGCGCCAGCGCCATGAAGGCGCCGAAGACGAAGAAGTAGTAAAGCGAGAACCGCCAGACCTGCAGCTTTTTCAGCGGCGCGAACTGCTCGGCCAGCGTCGGCGCCTTGACGCCCTTGGCGCGGCGCTCGGCCAGTTGCGGGTCGTCCTTGGCCATCAGGAAGAACACCACCGCCATGATGGTCAGCGCCGTCGCCCAGACCACCGCGACGCCGCGCCAGTCCATGGCAACCATGACGAAGGGGGCAAGGAACTTGGTCACCGCCGCACCGACATTGCCGGCGCCGAAGACGCCCAGCGCCAGGCCCTGACGCCCGGCCTCGTACCAGCGGCTGACATAGGCCACGCCGATGATGAAGGAACCGCCCGCCAGGCCCACGCCCAGCGCCGCGATCAGATAACCGACATAGGAATTGGCATAGGTCAGCGCGAATGTGGCCGCGGCCGCGGCCAGCATCTGCAGGGTAAAGACCAGGCGACCGCCCCAGCGCTCGGTCCAGACGCCCAGGATCAGGCGCACGACCGAACCGGTCAGCACCGGCGTCGCGACCAGCAGGCCGAACTGGAATTCGCTGAGGTTCAATTCCTTCTGGATCTCGACGCCGATGATCGAGAAGATCGTCCAGACCGCAAAACAGGTGGTGAAGGCGATCGTGGACAGGCCCAGCGCCCGTTTCTGGTCGCCCGCATCGAAGCTTGGATGAGATGCCATGCATGTCTCCTGCAGTGGGAATGCTCCCTTGTCCTGCAAGAAGCCCGGACAGGCCGGCGCCGAGGTTGATCTGCATCAAACTCGGGTGCGGGGTCCGGGAAAAGCGGCATGGTTTGACATAATCGACCGGCCGTGATACGAAATTTGCAATCAAGCTCATGAATTTTTCCGCGTGTTAGATTGATAATTATCAAACCGCGAAGGAATCGCTCCGATGATGCGCCCGGCCGATCTGCCCGACATCCGCCCGCTGCCACTGTTTCGCGCCATGTCCGAACCGCATTTCCGGGCGCTGATGAACCATGCCCATGCCCAGGTGTTTCCTGCCGGGCTGGACCTGCTGCAACAGGGCGACCCGGCGGATTTCCTGCATGTCCTGGTCGAGGGCCGGGTCGAGCTTTTCGCCACGCGGGGCGGGCGCCAGACCACCATGGCCATCGTCGAGCCGGTGGCCTCGTTCATCATCGCCGCCTGCATCACCGATGAGCCCTATCTGATGTCGGCGCGCACGGTCGCGCGCTCGCGCATCGTGCTGGTGCCGGCGCAGGAACTGAAGGCGGTCTTTCGCCAGGATGCCGCCTTTGCCGTCTCGGTGATCGACGAGCTGGCCGGCAGCTATCGCAGCATGGTGCGCCACGCCAAAAGCCTGAAGCTGCGCAATTCGCGCGAACGCGTCGCCGCCTGCCTGTTGCAGCTGTCGCGCCAGCAGGGCGACCGCCAGGGGTTTTTGCTGCCGCTTGAAAAGCGGCGCATCGCCTCATGGCTGGGCATGACCCCCGAGAACCTGTCGCGGGCGCTGAAATCGCTCGAGCCGGACGGGGTCAAGATCGACGGCCGGCGGGTCATCATCACCGACCCCGGCCGCCTGGGCGCGCTGGTCGGCGGCGACCGGCTGCTGGACGACCCCTGCGGCGCCTGGTCGCCGCCCGCGACCTGAATGCGGCTGAATCCTGGTCAGGCCAGCGCAAACACATTGCGTCGCGGCGGCATCCGGTCGATGTTGCGGCGCAACAAGATACCCGACCCACAATCGACCCGAGGGAGAATCCGATGGCGAGCTCAAGTCTACCGATCAACCTGGCCCTGCAGGGCGGCGGTTCGCACGGCGCGCTGGCCTGGGGCGTCATCGACCGCCTGCTTGAGGAAAAGCACCTGCATTTCCCCGAGGTCAGCGGCACCAGCGCCGGGGCGATGAATGCCGCCGTGCTGGCGCATGGCCTGGCCCTGGGCGGGCGGGACGGCGCCAAGCAGGCGCTGCGCCAGTTCTGGAAGGCCGTCAGCGACGCGGCGCGATTCTCGCCCATCCAGCGCTCGCTCTGGGACCGGATGCAGGGCAACTATACGCTCGACAATTCGCCGGGCTATCTGATCATGTCCGGGCTGAGCCAGATCCTTCCGCCGCAGGTGCTCAATCCGCTGGATTACAACCCGCTGCGCAATCTGGTCGAGGCGATGATCGACTTCGACGCGATCAATGCCTCGAAGCAGGTGCGGCTGCACCTGACCGCGACAAATGTGCGCACCGGTCAGGCGCGCATCTTCTCGACCGGCGAAATCAGCGTCGACTCGGTCATGGCCTCGGCCTGCCTGCCGCAGATGTATCGCGCCGTCGAGATCGATGGCGAGGCCTATTGGGACGGCGGCTTCTCGGCCAATCCGGCGCTGAAGCCGCTGGCCGTGGACAGTCCGACGCGCGACCTGCTGATCCTGAACCTGAACCCGCTGCGCCGCAACGAACTGCCCAGGACCGCGCGCGACATCATCAACCGCGTGAACGAGATCAGCTTCAACACCAGCCTGATCAAGGAACTGAAGTCGCTCGACCAGCTGCGCCAGCTGCGCGACGCCGGCACGCTGGCACTGGACGAAAGCGCCGATCTGCGGCTGCACATGATCCATTGCGAGACGGACGTGCAGGAACTCTCGGCCTCGAGCAAGCTGAACGCCGAATGGCGCTATCTGCAGCATCTGTTCGAGCGCGGCCGCATCTGGGCACAGGACTGGCTGGACCAGAATCTGGAGAAGGTGGGCAGGCAGTCGTCCTTCCTGCTGGACGAGTTCTTCCAGCAGGCCCAGCTTCCCAAGGCGCTGGCCCCGCTGCGCGAGGCATAACTGTTCCATCCCGGATGATCACCCTTCCCCTCGGCGATCGACGCTCTTCATGGCAAGGTCGGTCCTGAGGGGCATTCGGGGCGCGGCGCGAACATGCTGATCCATCTTCACAGCCAGGCGACGACGACACCGAAGGTGCGCGCGGCGATCCAGGCGAGCGACGAGGCCGGCACGGCGCTGGCGGAGCGCTTCGGGGTAGACCGCCCCTCGCCAGCGGTCTCGAACCGATGGCGACTCGCTGGCTCGATCCGGACCATCCGGCTGTCGGCGTCACGGATCTTCACCCGCAGGGCGTCAAAGATCACAATGGGATACATCCGGTCCAGCGCCCGGTGCTGCCAGTCCCGGACCTCGTCCAGCACGGCGTCGGTGACGCGGCTGATCAGGTCGGGCGACACCCGAAGCCCGCAGATCTCCTCGAGATGGGCCTGGATGTCGCGCGACCTGATCAGCCCGGCGGCGTAAAGGCCGATGATCTTGTCGTCGATGCCACAGGTCCGGGTCTGGCCCTTCTTCACCAGTTCCGGCTCGAAGCTACCATTCCGGTCGCGCGGCACCGACAGGGCCACTTCGCCGTCCGAGCCCTTCACACGCTTCGTGGCAACCCCGTTGCGGCGGTTGGCCTGTTCGGGCGGCGGCTCCGCGCCGGCATCATAGCCCAGATGCGCCGTCAGTTCGGCCCCAAGCATCCGTTCCATCAGCCGGACCTTCAGCTCTTTCACCAACCCGGCATCGCCAAGCAGATCCTCAGGCCGCGTGCAGCCCTTCAGCAACTCTTCCAGCAGTTCGTTGGAAATTGTCATCGTCAGTGCTCCCTTCAGGAAGCATGGACCGGTTCAGCGATACACAGAATACCTGGCACTCTCCGGCTACCTCCATATCGACGTGAAGTATCTGCCGCAGATGCGTGACGAATCCTCGCGGTGCTACCTGTTCGTGGCCATCGACCGCGCCACCCGTTGGGTGTTCATCCGCATCTTCAAGGCCAGGACTGCGGCCAATGCCGCCGCTTCTTGCGTGACCTGGAACGCGCCTGCCCGATCCGCATCCGCACCATCCTGACCGATAATGGCAAGGAGTTCACCGACCGGCTCTTCGGCCTGCGCAAGCGCGCCGCGACGGGGGCACGAATTCGACCGGCTCAGCGCTGACCTTGATATCGAGCACCGCCTGACCCCGCAGAAATCGCCGCAGACCAACGGCACGGTCGAGCGCTTCAACGGCCGGATCGAGGAGGTGCTGCAAAGCCACCACTTCCGGTCCGACGAAGAGCTGGAGGCCACGCTGCACCGCTATGTCTGGCTCTACAACCAGCAGATCCCGCAATCAGCCCTGGGCAGCAAGTCGCCATTGCAGGCAATGAAGGACTGGCACAAACTCAAGCCGAGCCTGTTCAGGAAATGGCCATACTACCTGCCGGGATGTGACACATAGGCCCGGGGCCGCGTCACGGCGCGCCGTCCTCGGGGCGGCGCAGGCAGAAGCGGTGGAACAGGTCCTCCACCGCCTGCAGCCGCTGCGCCCCGGTCCAGTAGCCGGCCCCGGCACCAGTCATGTAGCCCAGCGCCTTTTCCTCACGCTCGCGGCTGGCGACGCCCTTGCGGATGACGAACTGGATCTGGCCCCAGGCATCCAGGATCAGCGTGGCGCCGCCCCGGAACGGCGCCTCGCGCCCGTCGGGCAGAGCCACCATGCGCCGCTGCACCACCTCGGCCACCAGATCGAAGGCGATCTGCCCGTCCGGCCCGGCGCGGCGCGTCGGCCGCAGCGAGGCGATCTCGAAGGGCCCGGCCTCGGCGGGCGGCAAAAGCCCCAGTTCGCGCCGCAGCGCCGGGCTGGCCGCGATCGCGTCGCCCAGACAGCCGGCGTGATAGGCCGCGTCCTGCGGCCTTGGCACCGCGCCCGGGTCGCCGTCAAAGCGCAGCCGGTCCAGGCTCAGCTCGGCGATCGCCGGCAGCGGCCGCTGCGGCGGGTTCCAGACCAGGGAATGCGCCGACATGGTGGCGACATTGCCGGGATAGATGCGGCGGCGGCGAAAGGCGTCGACCAGCGCCTCGCGGTAGTTCAGCGGATCGTCGCGCACCAGCACCGCATCGGCGGTGATCATCGCCCGCAGATAGTCGCCGAAGGTGATGTCCACCGGCGGGCAGTAATCCATCGCCCGGATGCAGATGCGGCGGAACTGCTCGGCGACCTTGCGGCTGACGAGGCAGATCTCGTCCAGCAGCTCCGGCGACAGCTCGCCCTCGGCCAGACGCTCGCGCCCGCCGGTGGCAAGGCGGATCAGCCGCACCGTGCGCCGGCGCGCGATGGTGACAAAGGCCTCGAACACCGCCTCGGCCAGCACCGCGCCGCGCGCATGCGTGTCCTCGCCCACTCTGTCCAGCCCGACCGGCATCGCCCTGCCGCCGCCGGCATTGGCCGCCTCCTCACCACGCTGCGCCATGAAGCGGCGCACACCAAAGGGCTCGCCTTCAAGATAGCCGATCTCGGGGGCGATGACATTGAGCAGCGTGTCCAGCGCCAGATCGCCATTGGCGCGCCGGATCTGCGAGCGCACGAAGGGCTCGAACTCGAAGCGCTGGAAGATCGCCATGAGATCGGCGAAAGCCTCGTGAAAGGCCGGGCCGTCGGCGCTGGTCGCCTCGGCGAAATGCGGTCGCAACCCGTCGAGGATGGCATGGGTCACCTCATGCGTCACGATGTCGCTCGAAAGCGAGGTGAAGAAGGTCACGTCCGGCGGCAGATCGCCGCTCCAGCGGCCGCCGCCGCTTTGCGCATAGCCGAAACTGATGCTGCCCCGGCTGCGGCTGTAATAGGCATTGGCCTCGGCCATGGCAAAGGGCACCAGCAGCAGGCGGCTGGGCTGGCCCGGCCGCGCCGGATCGAAGGCCCAGCCGGGCTGGCGCCCCAGCGCCTTGCGAAACGCCTCATAGGTCAGCGAGGCGATGCCATAGACCATCTGCCCGTGAAAGCGCGCATCGGCCTCGTCGGGGGTGACGCCCTGGCGGCGCAGCAGGTCCGGGTCGTCAAGGTCCACCTTGCGATAGCAGGTGCCGCCCTCGCCCACCCGCATGTCGACGGCGAACAGCCCGCCCTCGGGTCCGGGGGCCAGCGGCTCATAGGGCACGCGGATCACATGCACCTCGCCCTCGCTGGCCGAGAGCGATGGGTCGACGGCAAAGACGCGCAGGCTGCGCCAGCCCAGCGGCAGGTCGGCGCGCGAGACATAGGGCCTGACCTCGGCATCGCGCGCCAGCTGCGGCCCGATCACATAGGCCCGGCCGGCTGGACCCGGCGCCCCACTCATCGCCGCGCCTGCAAGAGCCCGCCCAGCACCGGCCGATCCTTGGCCTCGTCCCGGCCCTCGATCTGGGGGTCCTGTTCGCGGTCGGCGTAGCCCAGTTCGGCAAAGCGGGCCTGGATGCGGCGCAGCAACTCGCGGTTGCTCAGCGGCTCGCGCGCGGCGCGCAGGACCTCGGTGGCGGCGCGGCTGAACCAGCCGTTGCCATCCGATTCCTTGGCGGTCTGGCTGGCCTTGCAGGCCGAGAACAGCAGATGCGTCATGCGCTCTTCGCCGCCCTGGGGCAGCGCGCGGGTGCGGCCCAGGCCCTGGCGCATCTGCCGGTGCGCGGCGACCATCTCGGGCGTGGCGCGGATATAGCGTTCGCGATAGCGCGGCGCCGCGCCGCTGCCGATCGACAGGCGCGAGATGGTGCCGGAATGGCAGCAATCGGCCAGGAAGGTGAAATCGACCTGCGGATCCAGCTGACCAAACAGCATGCGCACATCGTCGTCGATCAGGTATTCGCCATGCGACAGCCCGTCGATCGGCACGAAGGCCTCGTCCTGGTCGTCGCCCACCTCGTCGCCGTCAAGATCGGGAAATTGCGTGCCATGGCCCGAGTAATGCAGCGCCAGCACGTCGCCGGGCCGGGCGGCAAGGATCATCGCCTCGAGCGCGGCCATGATGCCGGCGCGCGTCGCCTGCCCGTCGTGCAGCGTCGCGACCTCAAAGCCCAGCCCGGCGAAAACCCCGGCCCAAAGCTGCGAATCGGCGACGCAACCGGCCAGCGCATTGCCGCCCTCATAGGCGTCGATGCCGATCGACAGCGCCCGCCGCATGCCGCGCGAGGGCAGGATCGCGGGCGCCGGGGGGGCCGGCGGCGCGGCGGGCATGGACGCGGGCATGTGCGCGGCCACCGGCAAGGCGTCGAAGACCAGCGGATGCGCCTCGCGAAAGCTGCGAAACATCGCGCCGTCGCCGCGCCCCTGCGCCTGCATCGGCACCGGCGCAGGCGGCGCGTCCAGCGCCAGCGCCGCGCCCAGGATATCGGCGCGGATCGCCTCAAGCGTCTGCGGATCCTGGGCGAAACCGCCATGCACCTTCGCCCCCGATGCCAGCGCCGCCGGCGCGCCCGCCGGCGTCGGGCACAGAACCAGCGTGCTGGCAGGCGTGCCGCCGTCCAGGCCAAAGCGGGCGATCAGCCCGTCGTCCTGGCGGATGCATTCCTCAAGGCCAAGGATCGGCTCGCCGCGCCGGTCCTCGAAGCCGCGGCTGATCAGGTAAAGCAGCGACTTGTCGTAGAAGGGCACGGTCGGATCGGCCAGCTCGTGGCTGCGGTCCAGAGTGAACATGCGAAACCGCCCGACCTTGCCGGCATCAAGCAGCGGCACCACCGAGGCATCGAAGAAGCGCACGGTGCAGGCCGGGGCCAGAAAGGTCAGGCTGTCGAATGCCAGCCCCGGCGCCCCGGTCGCCGCGGTCAGGAAATCGCCCTGGAAAAAGGCGCCGGCGCTATGGCCGACCGCATGCAGTTCGGGCCTTGGCCCCTTTTTGGCCGCCAGCCCGGCCAGCAGCTCCGCCAGCACGAAGGCGCCGCGGTCGGGCAGCGCCATCGCCGCATTCGCGGCCGCGCCCTTCATCTGGCGCCAGAACGGCCGCCCGACGGCATGGACCAGCGATTCCACCACCCAATCGCCGATGCCCCGGTCCCTTGCCCTGGCGCCCAGCTGCGATTCGACGATCTGCAGCGCCGTTTCCAGTGCCCCGGTCTCCCAGATGAAGAAGACCGGATAGATGCCGCTGTCGAGCCACCAGCGATGGCTGTGCCAAGCGTAGGCGAGGGCGCGTTCCTCGTCCACCAGCCCGCCATGCGCCCAGATCAGCACCCGCGGCCTGTCCCGGCCCGCGGCCCAGCGTCCGATCGCCGCCACCAGCTGCTGCACATCCGACCGCGTGGTGGCATGGGAGCCGCTGTCCACGAAACGGCCATTTTCCAGATGCACGACATGGGGCCGCAGCAGGCGAAACATCTCGGGGGTCAGGGCACCGTCGCCGCCCCGCGCGGCGGCGCCCCGCGCCGAGGCCAGCACCGGCGACGGCGGCTCCCAGGGGCGGCAGGTCGCGGCCTCGTCGCCAAGGGCGCGCGCCGGGCGGCTGGCCTGCGCCTCACCGCGGCGGGCGTTCAGCAGGCGGTAAGCCTCGCGCTGCGTGTCGCCCAGCGGCCCGCGCCCCGCCGCTGCGGGCTGCGCCTTGCGCAAGGCCGCCACCCTGCGGGTCAGCGCCGCCAGGTCGATCTGCCCCGGGCAGCTGCGGTGCCCGTCAAGCTGGACATGCGTGGCCAGGGTCTCGGGGGCAAGGTCGAAGGCGGCCTGCACCGCGGCGATCACCACCGCCGCGGCCTCGAGCTGGGCCTCGCCCGGCCGATCGGCCCCGGGTTCGAAATTCCCCACCAGCACCAGCATGAACGGGCCCAGCGTGGCATTGCCATTGTGCCCGGCGGCGCTGGCCGGCGGCAGGTTCCAGTCGCGGCCGATCCAGATGCGCCCGGCCGGGTCGATGGTGACATGCTGGGCGATGTCGACCCAGCCCTGCCGCTCGGTCTGCTGGCTCCAGATGCGGCGGCAGATCTCGGCGCCGGCGGCCTCGCCGTTGCGGTCCTGCGGCCCGGCGAGGTCGCGATACAGCGCCTGGTCGGGCATGAAGCTGTGGTGCAGATGCACCCCGTTCAACCGGCGCGTCATCAGCGCCGCCTTCAGCGTGACCACCTCGGGAAACTGCTCGACTGTCGCGAAATCGAAGCGGTCCTGCGCCATGGCTGCCTCCTTGCGCAAACGATGGTCCGGGCGCGATGGCTCCTGGCCGCAGCGCGCTGGCGGAGATCTCGGTCGGGACGGGTCCGTTGCGTGCCGGCTGATCGGCCATGGCACAGGAAATGACTGCAAAGCTGCGGCCATTCTATCCGGAAAGCCCCCCGGCTGTCGACTGGTTTCGCGCCCGCCCCCGCCGATCCGGCAGACAGAAAGCCCTGTCTTGGTGTATAATGCGCCTGTCCCGGCGCCCTGCGACGAGTCGGCCCAAGGCCGCCGGCACGGCATTGAACAGGCGTATTTGAAGCGGCGCGGTCCCCGGCAGCGATTGGCGACAGGAGGCGTGTCATGGACTATCTGATCTTCGATCTTCCGGCCGAAGCCGCGGCTGCACGGCGCGAACTGGCTGGCCTCGCCGAGGCGGGCAGTTGGGTGCGCTTCGGGCGCCGGGCCTTCGTCTTTGGCAGCGGCGCCGGCTGGCGCGGCCTGGATGCGGTCAGTCGCGCGCCGGCCGGCGGCGAGGTGCGCAAGGGCAATCTGCATCTGGTGGTGCAGAAGGGTCGCCGCTTTCAGCAGGAAAACCCCGAGGTGCGGGTGCTGCTGGACCAGGGCCGCTTCCTGGTCGTCGATCTGCCGCCCGGTCGCGCCCGCGCCCTGGCCGGGCGGCGCGAGCCCTGCTTTCACATCGAGCCCCTGGGCGCAAACCGCACCGTCTTTCGGGACCTGCCGCGCGAGGCCCCCGGCAGCCGCGCCGCACCCGAGGTGGCGGCGGTGGTCGCGGCGGTGTCGCAGGCGGATTTCTTGGCCACGCTGACGCGGCTGACCGCGATCCGTTCGCGGCTGTCCACCGGACCCGGCTATGCCGAGGCGGCGGAATGGATGCGCGCGCAGCTGACCGCGCTTGGCCTGGCCACGCGGCTTGAGCCCATCGAGGTGAACGGCGCGCCCAGCCACAATGTCATCGCCCACCGGCCCGGAACCGCGGCTGCGCGCCGGCATCTGCTGGTCACCGCCCATCTGGATTCCGTGAACCATGCCGAGGGGCCGGCGGCGCCGGCGCCGGGCGCCGACGACAACGCCAGCGGCGCATCCGGGGTGCTGGTGCTGGCGCGGGCCCTGGCCGGGGCGACACTGGCGCAGGATGTCAGCTTCGTGCTGTTCGGCGGCGAGGAGCAGGGCCTGTTCGGATCGCAACAGTTCGTCGCCGCCCTGCCCCAGCCCGAGCGCCAGCGCATCGACGCCGTGCTGAACATGGACATGATCGGCGCAGTGAACACCCAGCCCCCGACGGTGATGCTCGAAGGGGCGGCGCTGAGCCAGGCGATGATCGACGATCTGGCGGCGGCGGCGGCGGCCTTCACCGGGCTCGCGGTGCAGACATCGCTCAACCCCTTCGCCAGCGACCATGTGCCCTTCATCGAGGCGGGCATCCCGGCGGTGCTGACCATCGAGGGCGGCGACAGCGCCAATGACGCCATCCATTCCGGCAATGACACGCCCGATCGCCTCGACCCCGGCTTTGCCACGCAGATCCTGCGGATGAACGCAGGCTTTCTGGCGCTGGCCGCGGGCGCCGGCGCCGGGGCGGCGGCGGACGGGACGGCGGTGCCGCGGCCCTGCGGCTGCTGCGGCGCCCCGGCAGAGGCGGCGGCGGACGGGACGGCGGACGGGGCGGCAGCGCTGCGCCAGCTGGCGGGCCATTACCACGCGCTGTTTGCGCAATATGCGCGGCTGCAGCGGGACGGCCGCATCGGGCCGGCGGATCTGGCGCGGCAACAGCAGGCATGGCGTGCCTATGACGCCCTGCCCGGCAGACCGGGGCGGCAGTGACATGGCCGGCCCGCAGCACCAAGAGCGAAAGGACCGTCGATGACCGATCAGGCAAAACTGGCCCGGCGCTGGGTCGAGATCAGCGAGGAATGCCGGGACGGGCGCATCGTGCTGCGGCCGCCGGACTATCCGATGCCGCGCAGCCGCGGCGGCAGGCGGCATCTGGACCTGCAGCCGGCCGGGCAGGTGCGCGCCCTGGGTTCGGGCCCGGCGGATGCGCTGGAATGCAAGGACCAGGGCGGCTGGAGCCTGACCGGCGACGCGCTGGTGCTGGATCTGGCCGGCTGGCAGGGCAGCTACGCCATCGAGGAACTGGGCGCGGACATCCTGGTGCTGCGCCGCCGCTAGGCGCACCCGGGGCAAGCCATTCCGGCCCCCGAAACCAGTCCGGGGGCCGCCATACAGGGCCGGGGCCCGCAGCCCGCGGCCGTCATTTCATCAAGGAGTAGTCCCATGTCTGATGAAACTCCACGCCGACGCGAATGCGGCACGATGCAGGTGCATCGCCGGCTGCTGGCGTCCGATCCCGGCTATGCCCGGCGTCTGGCTCGGATCGAGGAACAGGCCTTCCGGGCGCGCTCGGGCATGCTGGCCGCCCGTGCCGGCTGCACGCTGATCCCGGTGGTCGTGCATGTGGTCTACAAGACCGCCGAGCAGAATATCGCCATGGACCAGATCACCAGCCAGATCGCGGTGCTGAACCGCGATTTCCGCAAGACCAACGCCGATGCAGCCAATGCCCCGGCGCCGTTCGCGCCACTTGCCGGGGATGCGCGGCTGCAGTTCGAACTGGCGAAGACCGCCCCGGACGGCAGCCCGACCGATGGCGTGATCCGGGTGCAGACCAATGTCGACAGCTTCGATACCGATGACAGGGTGAAGTTCTCGGCCCAGGGCGGATCGGATGCCTGGCCAAGGGACGAATACCTGAACCTCTGGGTCTGCCAGCTGGGCGGGGGTCTGCTGGGCTATGCCCAGTTCCCCGGCGGCGCCGCCGATACCGATGGCGTCGTCATCACCCATACCGGCTTTGGCACCACCGGCACCGCGACCGCACCCTTCAACCTGGGCCGCACCACCACGCATGAGATCGGCCACTGGCTGAACCTGCGCCATATCTGGGGCGATGACGGCGACGGCTGCTCGGGGTCGGATTTCGTCGACGACACCCCGAACCAGGGCGGCCCCAACTATGGCAAGCCCGGCTTCCCGACCGTCTCGTGCAACAATGGCCCGAATGGCGACATGTTCATGAACTACATGGATTATGTCGATGACGACACCATGGTGATGTTCTCGCAGGGACAGATCACCCGGATGCACGCCTGCCTTGACGGGCCGCGCAGCTCGATCGGCGCTTCGGTCTCGTGCGGAGGGATCACCCTGCCACCGAAGGGGCCGAAGGACCTGATCAAGGACCTGCCGAAGGAGCCGTTCAAGGACTTTGCCAAGGACCCCCCCAAGGATCCTCCGAAGGATCCTCCGAAGGACATCCCCAAGGACCGGCCGAAGGACCTGATCAAGGACTTGCCGAAGGAGCCGTTCAAGGACCTCGCCAAGGACCCCCCGAAGGATATCCCCAAGGACCGGCCCAAGGACCAGATCAAGGACCTGCCGAAGGAGCCGTTCAAGGACCTTGCCAAGGATCCCCCGAAGGACTTTCCGAAGGATCCGCCCAAGGAAATCTTCAAGGACGGCGGCAAGGACCCGATCCTCGACCCCGGCCCGCACAAGCCGGTCTTCGAGCCGCCCTTCCCCGATCCCAAGGGCTTCGAGCCGCCGTTCGAGCTGCCCGGCGGCCCGATGGTGGGCCAGCAGCCCTTCGTCATGGCGACCGGAAAGCCCGAGGCTCCGGCTGCCGGGCCGCTGCTTGGCCATTACGCGCAGATCCTGCAGCACTATGCCGGGCTCTATCAGCGCGGGCTGCTTGACGCACAGGGGCTTGCCGCCTGGCAGCAGGCCTATGCCGCCTACCGCGAGCTTGGCGGGCAATAGCGTGGCTCCGGGTCCGGCGGCATGCCGCCGGGCCCGCCCCACCCTGCGCAGGAGGCGCCATGATCCTCATCATCTCGTTTCTCGACAACGAGCACGTGCGCCGGGTCACCCGGCACCTGACGCATGACTTCGAGGTTGTCGACCTGGCCTGGTTTCCCGAACGCATGCGCATGCATGCCCATGCCGGCCGCGAACGCGACGCGCTGTTTCTCGACCTGCCCTCGGGCCGCCGGCTTGATCTTGATCGCGTGGGGGCGGTCTGGCACCGGCGGATCCGCTCCTTCACCCTCGATCCCGGGCTCAGCGACGACACGGCGCGCACCTTCGCCTTCTCGGAATGCAACGAGGCGCTGCCCGGCCTGTGGCCGGCGATGGACTGTTTCTGGATGAACCCGCCCCATGCCGACGAGCGCGCGATGAAGAAGGTGGCACAGCACCGCCTGGCCCGCCAGGCCGGGCTGCGCGTGCCCGAAACGCTGGTCACCAACGGCCCCGACGAGGCCCGGGCCTTCATTGAGGCCCATGCCGCGCAGGGCGTGGTCCGCAAGGCGTTCCGCAATATCCCGCAGGCGCCGCGGGTGACGCTGCGCATCGGCCCCGAGGAACTGGCGCTGATCGACAGCGTACGCTTTGCGCCGGTGATCTTTCAGGAATATGTCCCGCTGGCGCTGGACCTGCGCGTGACCGTGGTCGATGGCGAGATCTTTGCCACCTCCTTTCGCAGCGAGGCGGGTTTCGAGACCGATTACCGCCCCGGCATCGGCAGCGCCGAGGTCAGGCCCTACCCGCTGCCCGATGAGGTGGCCGAGGCGCTGCTCAGGCTCATGACGCGCATGGAGCTGAAGTTCGGCGCCGCCGATTTCCGCCTGACCCCCGAGGGCGAGCATGTCTTCTTCGAGATCAACTCGGCCGGCGAGTTCCTGTTCGTCTGCGATCGCACCGGCCAGCCGATCCCGCAGGCGATCGCCGCGGCACTGGAACGGCACGACAGCTGATCCGCGCGCCCTGGGCGAATCGGCGATCCGTCCGGATCGCAGGCCGGCCGGGCGCGCGGAAAGCGACTGGCCTGCAGCCGGGCAGCACTGCGCGCGGCGATCCAAGTGATCGGTTTCACGCATAAAATCACCGTCTCGCCGACAAGCTGACGATGCCGCACCACCATTTTTCTGGCCACGTGGTGCAGGGATTTCTTGACCCCGCAGGGCAAGAGGCGGACCCTGCACACATGGCGGCATACCGCCGTCACAGGATTCTTGCCGCATCCGGGGCCGGACCCCCGTTTCTCTTGCAAGGGGAAAACACATGCGTTCTCAAGACAGTGATCACGGCGGCAGCGTGCCGGAACATACCGGACTGCAACACGCCCTGAAACAAAGACACATGACGATGATCGCCCTGGGCGGGGTGATCGGCGCCGGCCTGTTCGTCGGCAGCGGCGTGCTGATCCAGGCCACCGGGCCGGCCGCCATCATCTCGTTCCTGATCACCGGCCTGCTGGTGGTGCTGGTGATGCGCATGCTGGGAGAAATGGCCGTGGCCATGCCGGCGGTCGGGTCCTTCTACGAATATGCCCGGCTGGCCTGGGGGGACCGCACCGCCGTGGGCGATCTGGCCGGGTTCCTGACCGGCTGGATGTATTGGTATTTCTGGGTGATCGTCGTCGCGCTCGAGGCGGTGGCAGGGGCCATGCTCATCCAGTTCTGGCTGCCCCATCTGCCGGGGTGGATCATCAGCCTGGTGCTGATGATGCTGCTGACCGTGACGAACCTGTTTTCCGTCAAGTCCTTTGGCGAGTTCGAGTTCTGGTTCGCCTCGATCAAG
Organism: Paracoccus sp. (in: a-proteobacteria); assembly: GCF_039808215.1. Classification (GTDB taxonomy): domain Bacteria; phylum Pseudomonadota; class Alphaproteobacteria; order Rhodobacterales; family Rhodobacteraceae; genus Paracoccus. Next base: position 56,735 of record NZ_JBDHSP010000001.1, on the reverse strand, counting down.
GTGGCGGCCATCGTGGTGTTCCTGTTCCTCGGGACCCTTTTCGTGCTGGGGCTGTGGCCGGGCGAGACGCCGGGCTTTTCCTATCTGACCAGCCACGGCGGCTTCGCCCCCAACGGCATCGCGCCGATCTTTACCGGCGCCGTCGCCGCGACGGGCTTCTATTTCGGCGCCGAGATCGTGACCATCGCCGCGGCCGAATGTGCCGAGCCGGAAAAGGCCGTGGCCAGGGCGACCAATTCGGTCATCACCCGGGTGCTGTTCTTCTATGTCGGTTCGGTTTTCCTGGTCGTGTGCATCGTGCCGTGGAACGATCCGGGCATCGCCACCCCCTATGTCAGCGCGCTGAACGCGATCGGCATCCCGGCCGCGGCGCAGATCATGAATGCGGTCGTCCTGACCGCCGTGCTCTCGGCGCTGAACTCGGGGCTTTATGCGTCGTCGAGGATGCTGTTTGCCCTGACCAAGCGCGGGGATGCGCCCAGGAGCCTGGCCAAGCTCAGCAGAAACGGCGTGCCGGTGCGGGCGATCCTGTTCGGAACGCTGTTCGGCTATGCCTCGGTGATCATGTCCTATGTGTCCCCCGACACGGTGTTCGCGTTCCTCGTCAACTCCTATGGCACGGTGGCGATCTTCGTCTATGTGCTGATCTCGATCTCGGAACTGCGCCTGCGCGCGCGGCTCGAACGCGAGGCCCCCGAGCGGCTGCTGGTAAAGATGTGGGCCTATCCCTATCTGACCTATGTGGCGATCTGCGGCATGGTCGGCATCGTCGTCGCCATGGCCTTCATCCCCTCGCAGCGCACTCCGCTGCTGCTGGGGGTGGTCAGCCTGCTCGTGCTGCTGGTGGCCTATGCCGCGCGGCGGTATTGGGGCCGGCGCCCGGAAATCCCCCCCGTGACGGCCGAGGCCCAGCATTACAGCCAGCTGTAGGCGGCCGCCGCGCCGCCTCATGCGCCGCCCCATGGGGTCAACGGGAAAAAACGCTCTTGCCACCGCTGCGGGTGGCAAGACGCCGGTCCTGCCGGCGCCGTGGCGGGCGCACGGGCTCTTGCGGCTCAGGCGGCGCGTTCCACCGCGGCGACGATGTTCTCGACCACCTCGCGCAGCATGCCCTCGTCCTCGGCCTCGGCCATGACGCGGATCAGCGGTTCGGTGCCGGATTTGCGGATCAGCACCCGGCCGCGGCCGGTCAACCGCGCCTCGGCGCGGGCGATCTCGGCCTGGACCGCATCGGCGGCCAGCGGATCGGCCCCGGCCTGATAGCGCACGTTCTTCAGCAGTTGCGGCACCGGCTCGAACTGCGCCACCAGTTCCGAGGCCCGCCGGCCGCTGTCCTTCAGCGCCGCCAACAGCTGCAGCCCGGCGATCAGCCCATCGCCGGTGGTGGCATAATCGGTCATCACGATATGGCCCGACTGCTCGCCGCCCAGGTTGAAGCCCTGGCCGCGCATGCGCTCGACCACATAGCGGTCGCCCACCGCGGTGCGCTCAAGCCGCAGCCCGCGCCCCTGCAGGAAACGTTCCAGCCCGAGGTTCGACATCACCGTGGCGACCAGCGCGCCGCCGCGCAGCCGCCCCTGCCCGGCCCAGCGGTCGGCCAGCAGCGCCATGATCTGGTCGCCGTCGGCCACCTGGCCCCTTTCGTCGACGATCATCACCCGGTCGGCATCGCCGTCGAGACTGATGCCCAGATCGGCGCCATGTTCGGCCACCGCGCGGGCGCAGGCCTCGGGATGGGTCGAGCCCACGCCGTCGTTGATATTGTGGCCGTTCGGGCTGACGCCCAGCCCGATCACCTCGGCCCCCAGTTCCCACAGCACGTCCGGCGCGGCGCGATAGGCGGCGCCATTGGCGCAATCGACCACGACCTTCAGCCCTTCCAGCCGCTGGCCCGAGGGGAAGGTGGTCTTGGCATATTCCACATAGCGCCCGCGCCCGTCGTCGATGCGCTTGGCGCGGCCGATGTTGTGGGGCTGCGCCGGGCGGATCTCACCGGCGACGATGGATTCGATCTCGGCTTCGGCCTCGTCGGACAGCTTGAACCCGTCGGGACCAAAGAACTTGATGCCGTTGTCGGCGGCCGGATTGTGGCTGGCCGAGATCATGATGCCCAGATCGGCCCGCATCGAGCGCGTGAGATAGCCCACCGCCGGCGTCGGCACCGGCCCCAGCAGCAGCACGTTCATGCCCGTGCTGGTCAGGCCGGCGGTCAGGGCGTTTTCCAGCATGTAGCCGGACAGCCGCGTGTCCTTGCCGATTACCACGCGATGGTGGTCCTCGCCATGGCGACGGAAATAGCGCCCGGCGGCCGCGCCCAGGCGCAAGGCCATCTCGGCGGTCATCGGATGGGTATTGGCGCGGCCCCGCACGCCGTCGGTGCCGAAAAGTTTCCTGCTCATGTCTCGCCCCGGTTCACGGCCTGCCACAGGGCAAGCGCCTGTCTTGTTTGTGCCACGTCATGGACGCGGTGGATCTGTGCGCCCTGCGCGACCCCGGCCAGCGTCACCGCCAGCGTGCCGGCCAGGCGGTCGGCAGGCCGCTCGGCCCCGCCGATGCTGCCGATGAAGCGCTTGCGCGACACCCCCAGCAGCACGGCGCAACCCAGCCCGTGAAACAGCGAAAGCCGCCGCAGGATGGCCAGATTATGCGCCTCGGTCTTGCCGAAACCAATCCCCGGATCGATCACGATGCGTTCGCGGGGGATTCCCGCCGAGACCGCGCGGGCGATGCGGGCGGCCAGCGCGTCATGCACATCCAGCAGCACATCGCCATAGCTGGGGTTGTCCTGCATGGTCGCCGGAATCCCCTGGGCATGCATCAGGCAGACCGGCAGGCCCGAGCCCGCCACCACCCCGGCCATCACCGGGTCGAAATCAAAGCCCGAGACATCGTTGACCATGCCGGCGCCGGCGGCGATGGCGGCGCGCGCCACGCCGGCCTTGCGCGTGTCGACCGAGATCGTCGCCAGCCCGCGCGCCGCCGCGATCACCGGCAGGATGCGGGCCAGCTCGTCGGGTTGCGGCACCTCCTGCGCGCCGGGGCGGGTCGATTCGCCGCCGATGTCCAGGATCTCGGCGCCCTCGGCGGCCAGGCGGCGCGCCTGCCGGGCGGGCTCATAGCTGCCGCCGTCGGAAAAGCTGTCGGGCGTCGCGTTCACGATGCCCATGATCCGCACCCGGTCCAGCGTCAGCCCCGACAGCGGCGCGCGCGGCGCGGTCAGCGTCGCCAGCACTGCGGCGGGGGCGCTGTCGACCACGCGGGGCGCGTGGCCCCGGCGCAGCAGCTCAAGGCGCGAGAAGCGCAGCCAGCCGCCCGCCAGCGGCCAACGGCCGGTCTCGCAGGGGATGGGGCGGAAATATTCGGACATGGCCGGGATCACAGCGGCCCGCAGGGCACGGCAAAGCCCGCCGGCGCCACCGGCAGTGGCGCGCCTTCGGGCAGCGCCCAGTCCAGCCGACTGGCGCCCAGCCGCTCGGCCAGCCACAGCGCCAGCGCATGCGGATCGGCCGCAAGGCCCGCAACATGGCGCACCATGCGCGCCGGGGCCCAGACCACGGCGCGACCCTCGGTCGCGGCCCAGTCCAGTTCCGTGCGGCTGTCGGCCACGGTCAGGCCCAGATGCCCGGCCAGCGCCCAGGCCGCCTGGTCCAGCGCCAGCAGCTCGATCTCGCGGGCATGGCCGCCCTGCGGCAGCGGCAGGCCGGGAGAGGCGGGGACCAGCACCGCCGCGCCCTCGGGCAGGGCCAGATCGCGGCCGTGAAAGATCACCCGCATCGGCGCCGCCACCGGATCGGCGGCGACGCGGGCGCGCTGGCGCACCAGCGTCACGCCCAGCGTCCCGGGGATGCGGTCGAGCTTTTCCACCGTCACCGCGACCTGCGCCGCGCGCGGATGCACCAGCACCTGCGCGGCGATCTTTTCGGCCAGGGTCTCGAGCAGGTCATAGCGGCGGTCCGCCAGCCCTGCCGCCACCGCGCCGGTCAGGATGTCATAGGACAGGATGCGGTCCACCTCGTCATCGACGCCGACGACATGGCTGGCCAGTTCGACCTCGAGGTTGAAGCGCAGCCGCTGCGGGTGGCCGCGTTCGGTCTGAAAGGCGCCGATCTCGGCCGAGACGAGGTAATCGCGCAGGTGGATACGGTCGGGCTGGTCCATGACGCCGGTTTTTCAGGATTTCGCCCCCGCCGCAAGGCGGGGACCGGCGCGCGGCCGCAGGTTTCCGGCGCCGGCCTCAGTTCGAGGCGACGCGCTGCCCCGAGCGATAGAAGATGTGGCTGCCGATGCGGGTCGTGCGCTCGAAGCGCTTGGACCAGGACGGGCGCACCGCCTTGGTGTGGAAATAGGTGGCGCCATTGGTCAGGGTGCGGGGTTCGCCCGACAGGGCCGCGACCGCCACCTTCTGCACCCGGGCGAAGGTGCCCTTCTCGCGGATGCGGGCGTTCTTGTTGTAGGTGAACTGGCCACGCTGGTTCACCACGCCGCAGACCGATTTCGGAAAGCGCGGATGATCGACCCGGTTCAGGATCACCTCGGCCACGGCGCGCTGGCCCTGGACGCCCTCGCCGCGGGCCTCGAAATACAGCGCCTCGGACAGGCATTGCAGATCGCGGGTGCTGATCTGGGTCCGCGCCTCGGCCTGGCGCTGGCTTTTGCTTTTGGTCTCATAGGCTGTGCGGTCCTGGCTCTCGGCCTTGGCAGAGGCGGCGAGGACAGGCGAAAGCGCGACGGCGACACACACGGAAACGCGCGCCAGCCATGACTTGTTGATCGACATGTTGGTCCTGTTTTCGATCCGGGCCAGGCCCGGCGGATTTCGTCGTCAGCCCCGCTCGGGGCCGTCTTGCGTGCGCAACAGGCCAGAAACCCCCCGCCCCGATCCAGTGCGCAGTTGCGCGCAGTGGCAAATTGGCCGCATATCGGGGGATTCCGGCGAAAACCCGCCGACGGGAAAAACGGCTTCTGGCGGGAAGGTGCCAAACCGGCCGGGGTCAGACCTGCGGCGCCGGGTCGGTTTCCGTCGCGTCGGCCGCCATCAGAATCGATTCCTGCGCCGCCGCCAGCCGCGCCACCGGCACCCGGAACGGCGAACACGAGACGTAATTCACCCCAGCGCGCAAGCAGAAGGCGATCGATTCCGGATTGCCGCCATGTTCGCCGCAGACCGAGATGGTGATGCCCGGCTTGTGGCTGCGGGCGCGTTCGGTGCCGATGGCGACCAGTTCCCCGACGCCGTCCCGATCGAGAATGTGGAACGGATCCTCGGCATAGACGCCCTGGCTGACATAGATGCCCATGAAACGACCGGCATCGTCGCGCGACAGCCCGTAGGTCATCTGCGTCAGGTCATTGGTGCCGAAGCTGAGGAATGCCGCATGTTCGGCAATGTCGCCGGCGCGCAGCGCCGCGCGCGGCGTCTCGACCATGACCCCCAGCCGATAGGTGAAATCCTTGCGCGTCTCGTTGCGCACGGCCGCGGCCACCGCGTCGATGCGGGTCTTGACCAGTTCCACCTCGCGCCGGGCGCTGACCAGCGGGATCATGATCTCGGGCACCACCGGATCGCCATTGCGGCTGGCCTCGATCGTGGCCTCGAAGATGGCGCGCGCCTGCATGTCATAGATCTCGGGCACGGTGATGCCCAGCCGCACGCCGCGCATGCCCAGCATCGGGTTGAACTCGGACAGGGCATCGACGCGCCGGGTCACGTCCGACAGCGGCAGGTCCAGCGATTCCGCCAGTTCGCGCATGCCCTCGCGGTCATGGGGCAGGAATTCGTGCAGCGGCGGGTCGAACAGGCGGATGGTGACCGGCAGCCCCGCCATGATGCCGAACAGCTTGGCGAAATCGCTGCGCTGCATGGGCAGCAGGCGCTCCAGCGACAGGCGGCGGTCCTCGGGCTGGCCGGCAAAGATCATCTCGCGCATGGCCGGCAGGCGCTCGTCGTCGAAGAACATGTGCTCGGTGCGGCACAGCCCGATGCCCTGGGCGTTGAACCTGCGCGCGGTGCGGGCGTCCTCGGGCGTGTCGGCATTGGCGCGCACCTTGATGCGGCAATGCTGGTCGGCCCATTCCAGAAGCTGGGTGAAGCTGTCATCGAGCGCCGGCTCGAGCATCTCGGCCGCCCCGGCCAGCACCTCGCCCGAGGTACCGTCGAGGGTGATCTCCTCGCCCTCGTGCAGGATGCGGCCGCCGGCCAGCAGGGTGCGGGCGCGGGTGTCGATGGCGATGCCCGAGGCGCCGACGATGCATGGCAGGCCGATGCCGCGCGCGATCACCGCGGCATGGCTGGTCATGCCGCCGCGCTCGGTCAGCACGGCGACGGCGGCATGCATGCCGCGGATGTCCTCGGGCACGGTCTCGCGCCGCACCAGCACGGCGCGTTCGCCCCGCGCCTCGGCGGCCTGGGCGGCGGCGGCGGAAAAGACGATGCGCCCGGTGGCGGCGCCGGGGCTGGCGTTGATGCCGCGCGCGAGCACCTCGCGCGGGACGCGCGGATCGACCTGGTGGTGCAGCAGGTCCGACAGCGCCCGCGGCTCGACCCGCATCACCGCCTCATCGGGGCGGATGATGCCGTCGCGCGCCAGCGACACCGCGATGCGCACGCAGGCCCGGGACGAGCGCTGCACCCGCGTCGCGTCGATGATCGACAGCCGGCTGTCCGAGACGACGAATTCCATCTGCATCTCGTCGCGCAGCCGTTCGCGCGCGGCGGCGCCGAAACGCGCCAGATCGGCAAAGACCGCGGGCGCCGCCTCCTCAAGCGAGGGGCCGCGCGGGTCGCGGGTCAGATACAGCGTCTCGGCGCCCTCGCCGCGGGTGCGGCCCTGGGTCTGGCCGCGAAAGCGCCCGGTGATGCGCGCCGTGCCGGTGACGCTGTCGACAAGCTGCAGCGTGCCCGAGCCGGTGACGCCCGGCCCGATGGCCTGGGCCATGACCTGCACCACCAGTCCCAGAGGTGCATTGGGTGGCGCGCCCTTGGCCTGGCGCAGCAGCCGCGCCGTCGGCCCGTCCCAGGCGCGCGCCATCGAGCGCAGCACCTCGGCAAGCTGGCGCGACGGATCCTGGGGGAATTCCTCGTCCGTCTCGGTCTCATAGGCGCGCAGGGCGGCGTCCAGGTCCTCGTCGGGGTCCGAGAACATGTCAGGATCCAGTCGCGCCACATGGATGGCATAGGCCTGCACGAAGCCCAGATAGATCGCGTCGGCCGCGGGCTTGCCGCGGCTTTCGGCCAGGCGGGCATGCGCGTCGTGGTTGATCCCGACATTCAGCACCGTGCCCGGCCCGCCCCAGGCCGGGTCCACCGCCGAAGGTCGCACGCTGACCAGCCCGCCGGCCTGCGCGATGATCTCGGCCAGCCGGGCCTGATCGGGCATCTGCCCGGCGGCGATGGCGCGCACCGCCTCGACCGACAGCGCAAAGCTTGGCGGCACCGGCAGTTCCATGCGGATGAGACGCTGCAGGCATTTCGCGCGCCAGCCGTGGCGTGCGATCTGGATCCCCTCGGAAGGGGTGATCTCGACGATGGAGCCTGGTTCGGTCAATGCGGTCATGGTGGCGCCAGATTAGGCATGTCGCGCCCCATGCTGCAAGTGCGAAGAAGCTGGCCGCGGGGCGCGCGGGGGCTTTGGCCCCCGGCGCTGCTGCGGCCCCTCGACGGGGCCGCGGCAGCACTTCCCCGGGGTATCTCGGCAAACGGAAAGCGGCTCAGCCCTCGATCTTGCCGAAATCGGCGATCAGGCGACCGGCTTCGCGGATGCGATTGAGCAGGTTCAGGCGGTTGCGGCGCACCACCTGATGCTCGGTGTTGATCTGCACCGCCTCAAAGAATGCGTCGATGGGGGCGCGCAGGCTGGCGATGGCAGCCATGGCGGCGGGGAAGTCCTCGGATTTGACCGCAGCTCGGATCGCGGGTTCGGCGGTGTCGAGTGCCGTAAACAGCGCGCGTTCCTGATCGGTTTCGGCGAATTTCGGGTCGGCCCCGAAGCTGTATTCGACGCCGTCCTTTTCCTCGGCCTGCGCAAGGATGTTGCCGGCGCGTTTCAGCCCTTGCAGCAGGTTCGGGCCGTCCGCGGTCTTCAGCACGTCCGTAAGCGCGGTGGCGCGGTTCACCAAGAGCACGAGGTCGTCGTTGCCGGGCATGGTCAGCACGGCGTCGATGATGTCGTGGCGGATGCCCTGGTCCTTGAGGAAAACCTTCAGGCGGTCGTGGAAGAAGGTGAGGAGGTCGGTCGATTTCGTCCGAACCGTAGGCCGAACATCAATGTCGGACAGACGGCGGGAGGCGTGGTCATATTCCTCAAGCAACGCATCAAAGCTGCGCTGGCTGACCCCTGTGGCGCCGGCAAGGCTGATAAGGTCCAAGACCGGGCGCTGAACACGGTGGGAAGCAAAAAATGTCTCCCACGGCGAAAGCATGAGAGCAAAGACAGCACGCAGCTCGATGCGCAACTGATTCTCACAAAGCAGACGTATGACCCCTAGGGCGGCACGGCGGAGCGCGAATGGATCCTTGCTTCCCGTGGGTTTCTCGCCGATGGCCCAGAACGCGGTCAACAAGTCCAGCTTGTCGGCTAATGCCACCACAACGGAAACTAGCTCGGTTGGAGCGGCATCGGACGGCCCGAGCGGCGAATAGTGATCGCGGGCGGCATCGGCGACTTCGGCGGGGTGGCCCGCAGCCAGCGCGTAGTAGCGCCCCATCACGCCCTGAAGCTCCGGGAACTCACCCACCATGGCCGAGCGCAGGTCGAGTTTGGCGATCCTCGCCGCCTGCCCGACCTCATCTGGCCCGGCATCGACCAGCCGTGCAAGCTCACGCGCCCACACAGCAACGCGCTCTACCCGGTCGGCCTGCGAGCCAAGATCACTTTGGAAGGTGACGGATTTCAGCCCCTCGGCCCAGGTCCCCATGCCGGCTTTCGCCTCACGCAGGTCCAGTTCCCAGAAGAAAGCCGCATCCGCCAGGCGCGCGGCAAGCACGCGCTGGTTGCCCTTGAGGATGGTCTCGCCGTGGTCGGGGGTCTCGATATTGGCGACGGTGACGAAGCCCTCGATGCGGCCGGTTTTCGGGTTCAGCGCCGAGAAGAACTTCTGGTGTTCCTTCATCGAGGTCTGCAGCACCTCGGGCGGCAGGGTCAGGAACCGCTCCTCGATCGCGCCCAACAGCGGCACCGGCCATTCGACCAGCCCCGCGACCTCTGAGAGCAGCCCCTCGTCGGGGACGATCTGCCAGCCGCGGGCGAAGGCGAGGTTTTCCGCCTCTTGCCGGATCGCGGCGGCGCGCTCGGCGGGGTCCAGCATGACGCGGGCGCGGCGCAGCTTCGCGGCGTAATCGTCAAAGCCCGAAACGCTGAAGGCGCCGGGCGCCATGAAGCGGTGGCCGCGGGTCATGTTGCCGGCGCGGATGCCGTCGATCTGGAACGGCACCACATGGGCGCCGGATTCGTCCGAAAGCAGGCAGATGATGGAATGCAGCGGCCTGACCCAGCGCAGGGCCCCAGAACCCCAGCGCATCGACTTGGGCCAGGGAAAGTTGCGGATCGCGCCCTCAAGCACCTCGGCGACGATTTCCGCCGCCGGACGGCCGGGGCGGGTGATGGTGGCGAACCAGACCTGGCCCTTCTTGTCGTCGCGGGCCTCAAGCTGGTCGCGGGTCAGCCCGGCGCCGCGCAGAAATCCCTGCAGCGCCGCCTCGGGGGCGTCCACGCGCGGGCCCTTGCGTTCCTCGCGCGTGGTCGGGCTTTCGGCGCTCAGACCTTCAAGCGCCAGCACCAGCCGGCGCGGCGTGGAAAACACCCCGACTGATGCATAGGTCAGCCCGGCCTCGACCAGCCCGTCGGTGACCAGCTTCTTCAGGTCCTCGCGGGCGCGGGCCTGCATGCGCGCCGGAATTTCTTCCGAGAACAGCTCGATCAGAAGTTCGGGCATCAGTCCATCACTCCGCGTTCGGGGGTCTTGTCGTTGAATTGGTGCCAGGAGAAGGCGCGGCCGTCGGGATAGGCGACGATCACCCGGTCCACGTCGGGCCGAATCTCGGACTGGCCGAGGAAGGCGCGGGCGGCGCCGCTGGCCAGGTCCTGGGTCAGCCCCTTGGCGTTATAGCACTGAAACCAGCGCGGCCCGTTCAGCGGCGTCGCATCCGGATAGGGCGCGGCATCGGCAAGCTCCTTCACGTCCAGCGTGAAGCAGGCGCGATAGCGGATGGGCGAGCTTTTGGCGTCGATGGCCTTGAAGCCCTGGATGGCCACCGGATGCGTGGCGCCGGCGGTGTCGGTGATGACGATTTCCTGCGCGCCGGTGATCTCGTCCACGTCCTCGTAAAAGCCGTAGACCTGCAGATACCAGACCACGATGCCGGTCATCACCGCGATCAGCACCAGCATGGAAACGACGATCTTGCCCGAGGTCATGCGACACCTTTTTCGTCAAGGCCCGCGGCCTCGGTGGTCAGGAACAGGTCGGCGCAGCGCTTGGCCAGCGCCCGCACCCGGCCGATATAGGCCTGGCGTTCGGTCACCGAGATGACGCCGCGCGCGTCCAGAAGGTTGAACAGATGGCTGGCCTTGATCGTCTGGTCATAGGCCGGATGCGCCATGGGGATGCGGCGGCCCGCAGCGTCGTCTTCCGCCGCCGACAGGGTGCGGTCGCATTCGGCCTCGGCATCGGCGAAATGCTGGAACAGCATCTGCGTGTCGGCCTGGTCGAAGTTCCAGCGCGAATATTCGCGCTCGGCCTGGCGAAAGATGTCGCCATAGCTCAGCGGGATCGGCGCATCGGGGCGGTTGAAGGGCATGTCCATCACATGCTCGATGCCCAGCACATACATGGCGAGCCGTTCCAGCCCGTAGGTCAGTTCGCCCGAGACGGGACGGCAGTCATGGCCGCCGACCTGCTGGAAATAGGTGAACTGGCTTACCTCCATGCCGTCGCACCAGACCTCCCAGCCCAGGCCCCAGGCGCCAAGCGTCGGGCTTTCCCAGTCGTCCTCGACAAAGCGCACGTCATGGGCCAGCGGATCGAGGCCGATGGCCTTGAGGCTGCCCAGATACAGGTCCTGCAGATCGGGCGGGCTGGGCTTGATGATGACCTGATACTGGTAATAATGCTGCAGCCGGTTCGGATTCTCGCCATAGCGGCCGTCGGTCGGCCGGCGCGAGGGCTGGACATAGGCCGCGGCCCAGGGCCGCTGGCCCAGGCTGCGCAGCGTGGTGGCCGGATGGAAGGTGCCCGCGCCCACCTCCATGTCATAGGGTTGCAGCACCGCGCAGCCCTGCCCCGCCCAATAGGATTGCAGCCGCAGGATCACGTCCTGGAAGCAGACGGGTTTCGCCGTCTGATTGTCCTTTGGGCTGGTCATCTCTGCATCCTTCGGCAAAACTGGCAGGAAATGTCAGCCGCCTTCTAGGCACAGGGCGGCGCAGGGTCAATGAGAGGGACTTGCATGCGCTTTGCTTTCATCATCGGCGCGGCGCTGCCGCTCTTTGCGGCCGCGCCCGCCTTGGCCGAGGATGTGGTGATCCGCATCGAGGCGCGGCGCAGCGCCGAGGCCGCGCAGACCGCCGCCGATGCCTGGGGCGCGTCCTTTCCGGACGTGGTGACTTTCCCGCTGGCCGAGGGCTGGTTCGCCATCGCGCTGGGGCCGATGCCGCGCGAGGCCGCCGATGCCCGGCTGGCGGCGCTGAAGACCGAAGGCAAGGTGCCAGGCGACAGTTTTCTCTCGCCCGCAGCTAACCGGGTGCTGACCCCGCTGGCCGGCGCGGCCCCGGCGGCCCCGGCCCGCGCGCCGCAACCGGCGACCGCGCCCGGCTCGACCTTCCGGCCGGGCGAGATGTCGCAGCCCACGCCGGAGGGGGCCGAGGCGGCGCTGGACGATCTGGCCGGCGAGGACGGCGCCGAGGTCGCATCGGCACCCGAGCCCGCGCCCGAGGCGGTGCCCGCCCCCGAACCCGCACCCCTACCCGCGGCGCCGCAGTTCTTCATGCGCATCGAATCCAGCAGTGATCGCCTCAAGGCCGAGGAGATGCTGACGAAATGGCGCCGCACCCTGCCCGAGGCCGGGCTGTGGGCGCTGCCCAACGGCCACCACGCGGTCGGCTTCGGCCCCATGGACGAGACGACCGGCAAGGCCTGGCTCAGGGCGTTCCGCGCCGCCGGGGTGGTGCCCGAGGATGCCTTCCTGGCCCCTGGCGCCGAGATGGGCGAGCTTGAAATCATCGGCGCCAGGCCGGACCTGGCGCCGCCGCCCGATCCGGACGCCGCGCCCGTCGCCATGCCCGACCTGGCCGAGGTGCAGCGGGCGCTGCGCTGGGCCGGCCATTACGACGGCGCCATCGACGGCAAGGACGGGCCGATGACGCGCGAGGCGATCGCCGCCGAGATCGTGCGCCTGCGCGCCTCGCCCGAACCGGGGGCGGCGATGGCGGAGCTGCTGCGCCGGCGCGAGGCCTGGCGCCAGGAGATCGGCCTGACAACGCTCAGTGACAGCCACACCGGGCTCAGCCTGCCAGCGCCGATGGACAGGCTGCAGTTCGACCGCGCCGAACGGGCGCTGTCGATCTACGGACCCCGGAACGGCTCGGGCGCGGCGCTGATCCTGTTCTCGCAACCCGGCGGCCAGCAGGAGATGCTGGACCTGGCCGGGCTGGTCACCGCGCTGGGCTGGGTGCCGGCGCCCGAACGCAGGGTGGAACGCGGCAGCATCCTGCTGGACGGGCGCAACCAGACCCATATCGGCCATGCCGAGGGCACGGTGGTCGATGGCCGCGTGCAGGGCTTCGTGCTGATCTGGCCGCTTTCGGACCCCGAGGGCCAGCGCCGGCTGGCGGCCGAGATCTCGGACAGGCTGGCGCGATTTGCCCCCGGCGCCGGCGAGGTGGGTACCGCCATTCCCGCCGCGGACTAGCCGCGCCAGAAGCGCGGCAGCAGCAGGACATAGACCGACAGCAGCTCCAGCCGGCCGACATACATGCCGGCGATCATCAGCCATTTCGAACTTGCCGGCAGGTCCGAGACCGAGCCGTTCCCGGTCAGTTCCGGCCCCCAGACCACGCCGACATTGGCGATGGCGGTCCATGCCCCGGTCAGCGCCGTCCGCGGATGCAGCCCGGTCAGCGCCAGCCCGACGATCAGCAGGCCAAAGCTGAGGATGAACAGGGTAAAGAAGGCCATGACCGAATTCACCACATCCTCGTCAAGCGGGCGGTCGTCGTAAAGCAGCGGAAACACCCGGTGCGGCGACTGCATGCGCCGCAATTGCGCCTTGATCGCCTGGAACAGCACCAGATAGCGAAACACCTTCACCGAACACGAGGTCGAGCCGGTGCAGCCGCCGATCAACCCGACCACCACCAGCACGGCAAAGGGGAAATGCCCCCATTGCGTGACATCGGTCGAGGCGAAACCGGTGCCGGAAAACGTCGAGATCACGTTGAACGTCGTCTCGCGGATCACGTCGAACGGCCGCGCCGCCCCCTGCCAGAGCAGCCGGTAGATGACGATCGCCAGGATGGCGTAGAAGGTCCAGCGCAGATAGGCACGCACCTGGATGTCGCGCCACAAGGGCGTCGCCTGGCCGCGGATCAGTTGCACCATGCGGATGAAGGGGATCGAGGCCAGGATCATGAACACCGAGGCCGCATATTCCGCCGGGCCGACAAAGGGCGTGAAACTGGCGTTGAGATGGGAAAACCCGCCGGTCGAGCAGGTCGAAAGCGCCAGCACCAGCGCATCATAGCCGGTCATGCCCAGCAGGATGAACACGATCATGCAGGCCGCGCTCATGGCGATATAGACGCCGGTCATCTCGCGCGCGATGTCGAAGGCACGCGGCAGGATCTTGCCCAGCGTGTCAAACCCCTCCGAGCGGAAGAACTGCATGCCGCCGACCTTCATCACCGGCAGAAAGATCATCGCCACGACGATGATCCCCAGCCCCCCGGCCCAGTTCAGGAAGGCGCGCCACAGGTTCGTGCCCCTGGGCAGGCCGTCAAGGTCGGGAAACACCGTGGTGCCGGTGGTGGTGACCCCCGACATCGCCTCGAAATAGGCGTCGGTAAAGCCCACCCCCGGCGCCCCCAGCATGAAGGGCAGTCCCCCGGCGACCGGCACGATCAGCCACAGCATCGCGGTCAGCAGAAACACCTGCTGGATGTTGAGCGAACTTTCCCTGCGCCGCGTGGCCAGCGCCACCAGCCCCCCCGCCAGCATGGTCAGGAAACCGCATTCCAGAAAGACCAGCCAATGCGGGTCGCCATGCCACAGATCGACGATCATCGGCAGCGCCATCGTCGCGCCCAGCGTGACGACGATCTTGCCGACTATGTTGGCCACCGGGCGGGTATCGATCATGCCGACCTGCTTGCCCCGGCGCCACGCACCCGTCAAGCGCGCCGCCGCTTGCGCGCCCCTCGACCAGCCCCTATAGAGGGCGCGACGCGGGTGTAGCTCAATGGTAGAGCAGCAGCCTTCCAAGCTGAATACGTGGGTTCGATTCCCATCACCCGCTCCAGTTTCGCCTGGCCTCGCCCTTTCGCTCTCGCGCCGCGCGTCCTATATCGGGCCGGTCCGGTTCGAAAGGTATCCCATGTCCCGCAAAGCCATGCAGCGCCTGTCCTTCTTCCTGCTGATGGGCTTGACGCTTTACGCCGCGATCCTGGGCGCGGGCTGAGGGGGCAGGCATGGCAAGGCGTTTCGGCGGCCGCTTCTCGCCGCAACCTCGCGAGGAGGGGCGCGACCGCGGCCTGGCGCCGGACCAGGTCCGGCATCCGCTGCAGTCGCGCACGCGCTGGATCACGCTGATGGCGGCGCCGCTGCTGCTCAGCGCCTTCTGGCAGGATCCCGCGGGCCTGGTGACGCAGTTTGCGGGCTTTGCCGCCATCGCCTCGGGCATGTGGCTGACGCGCGAGGGGCTGCAGGCCGAGGCGGCCTATGATGCCCGCCGCGTCGCGCGCCGCCCGGCCGTGCCGCGCAAGCTGTTCGGCGCCCTGCTGACCGGGCTGGGGCTGGCGCTTGGCGCCCATGTGCCGGGGGCCTTGGCCGGCGCCGCGGTGATCGGCGTCGCGGGGGCGGTGCTGCACTGGCTGGCCTTCGGCAGCGATCCCCTGCGCGACAAGGGCATGGCGGGCCTCGACGGCGTGCAGCAGGACCGCGCCCGGCGCGTCGTCGGCGAGGGCGAGGCGCATCTTGCCGCGATGCAGCAAGCGATCCTGCATACCGGCGACCGCCGGCTCGAGGCGCGCGTCGCCGTCTTCGCCGCCACCGCGCGCGAGCTTTTCGCCCATATCGAGGACGATCCCGACAGCATCGCGGCCCTGCGCCGCTATCTGGGCGTCTATCTGCAGGGCGCAAGCGCGGCGACGGTCAAGTTCTCCGAGCTTTACGCCCGCGGCCGCGACGCGCGCGCGCGGCAGGACTATGAATCGCTGCTGGACGATCTTGAACGCGAATTCGCCGCCCGCATCGCCCGGCTGCGCGAGGGCGGGCGCAGCGACCTCGACATCGAGATCGGCGTATTGCGCGAACGTCTGGCGCGCGAGGGGCTGGCGCCCGCCGCCGAAGCCGCGCCGCGGCCGATGACCATGGACGACTTGCTGATGCCACGCCCGGGTGAAAAGCAGCCGCGCTGATGCCACGCTTTGCCCTGCTCATCGAATATGACGGCGGCCCGTTTTCCGGCTGGCAGGCCCAGGCCGAGCGGCCCAGCGTGCAGGGCGCCATCGAGGCGGCCCTGGCGCGGCTTGATCCCGGCTTTGCCGCCGGCGCCCGCATCGCTGCCGCCGGCCGCACCGATGCCGGCGTGCATGCGACCGGCCAGGTGGCCCATGCCGATCTGGCCCGCGACTGGGAGCCGTTCCGCCTGTCCGAGGCGCTGAACTGGCACCTGAAACCCGCGCCGGTGGCCATCCTCGCCGCAGCAAGGGTGGCCGGGGATTTCCACGCCCGCTTCTCGGCCGTCGAGCGGCGCTACCTGTTCCGGCTACTGGCGCGCCGCGCCCCGGTCACGCATGATCGGGGCCGCGTCTGGCAGGTGCTGAACCCGCTTGACCTTGCGGCGATGCGCGCAGGCGCGGCGCATCTGCTGGGGCAACACGATTTCACCACCTTCCGCTCAAGCATGTGCCAGTCGGCCAGCCCGGTGAAGACCCTCGATGACATCGGCATCACAGAACACGAGGCGCCGCAGGGCCGCGAATACCGCTTTACCCTGCGGGCACGGTCCTTCCTGCACAATCAGGTGCGCTCGATCGTCGGCACGCTGGAGCGCGTCGGCGCCGGTGCCTGGCCGCCCGACCGCGTGGCCGAGGCGCTGGCCGCGCGCGACCGCGCCGCCTGCGGCCCGGTCTGCCCGCCGCAGGGGCTGTATCTGACCGGCGCCGGCTATGCGCAGGACCCGTTCGCCGCGGGCGGCTGACGGCTCAACCCGGTGCCTGCCACAGGTCGCGCAGACCCTCCGCCATGTCCACCCCGGCCTTGAAGCCCAGCCGCGCCCGCGCCGCCGCCGGGCTGCCGCAAGAGCTGCGGATGTCGCCCTGCCGCGCCGGCGCATGTTCGATGCGCGAGGGTCCGCGCCCGGCCACCGCGTCGATCGCCGCCACCAGATCCAGCAGCGTGGTGCCGGTGCCGGTGCACAGGTTGAAGACCTCGGCCCCCGGTGCCCTGCCCAGAAAGCGGCGCGCGGCCAGCAGGCCCTCGACGATGTCGCGCACATGGATGAAGTCTCGGCTCTGGCCGCCGTCGCCAAAGACCAGATGCGGCCGGTCGGCCCGCCGGTTGGCGCAAAAGCGCGAGATCACCCCGGCATAGGGCGAGGCCGCATCCTGGCGCGGCCCATAGACATTGAAAAAGCGCAGCCCGACCGAAGGCAGCCCATGCACCGCTGCCATGGCCCGCGCCTGATGCTCTCCGGCCAGCTTGTCGGCGGCATAGGGCGAAAGCGGCAGCGGCAGGCTGGTCTCATGGCATTGGTCGCTGCCCTGGTCGCCATAGACCGCCGCCGACGAGGCATAGATCACCGGCAGGTTGCCGGCGCGCCGCGCCGCCTGAAGCACCGCGAGGGTGCCGCCCAGGTTCACGCCGTGCCCAGCCTGCCAATGTGCGATGCAGGCCTGCACCGAAACCATCGCCGCAAGATGGAACACCGTCCCGGCATCGGCAAGCAGCCGGTCCAGCAGATCCGCGTCCCGCACATCGCCGCGCACCAGGCGCACCCCCCGGGGCAGATTGTCGCACCGGCCGGTCGACAGGTCGTCAAGCACCAGGACGTCATCGCCGGCGGCCAGCAGCCGCTCGACCAGATGGCTGCCGATGAAGCCGGCCCCGCCCGTCACCAGAACCTGTCGCGGCAAGCGCCCTTGTCCCTATTTGCGGCCGCGGCGGCGGGGTCTTTCGTCCTTGTGCATGACGATCAGCACGGTGCGCCAGATGATCCACAGGTCCAGCGCCATGGTGCGGTTGCGCTGATAGATCAGGTCGATCTTCAGCTTGGTCGGCAGACAACGGCGGGCATAGGCGGCCTCGGTCGTCTCGGCGCTGGTGCAGCCGCGCAGGATGCGGTCCTCGTGCCGGTGATAGATCAGCGTCGCAAGCCCGGTGACCCCGGGCCGGTTCTTCAGCACCTGGCCGTAAACCTCGGGATAGCGCTCGACATATTCGCGGATGGTCGGGCGCGGCCCGACAAAGCTCATGTCGCCCTTCAGGATATTGAAAAGCTGCGGCAATTCGTCGATGCGGCTGCGGCGCATGAAATGGCCCAGGGGCGTGATGCGCCAGTTCTTGTGCGCCCCGGTCACGCCGAAATCGCCGTCTTGCTGCAGCATGGTGCGGAACTTGAGATGCATGAAACTGCGGCCCGGCGCGCACATCCGCGGCGCGGCGTAAAAGATGGGCCGGCCCTGCACGCAAAGCAGCACCAGCGCCATGATCGCCATGACCACCGAAAGCGGGATCAGCAGCAGCAGTGCGAAGGTGAAGTCGAACAGGCGCTTGGCGATCGGCATGGGCCTGACATCGCGGGCGTGCTGCTCGCGCCGGAACCAGGACATCTCATGTCCGGTCAGCGTGGCGACACGGGCCACAGCGGTCTTTTCCCAGTCTTGGTGAATCGTCACAACCCGGATCCCGTGCACCTGCTCAATGTCTCTGGCTAGCACGGCGTCAAGGGTTTTGGAACGTCCGCAGGCCGCAAACGGCGCAAGACTTGCGCAACCGTGTCCTTTCGGCCAGTCTTTGCCCATCCGAAACAGTCGGGACGGGACCGATGCGGAAATTCCTGGTGGTTCTGGACGATTCGCGCGAATGTCTGAACGCCATCCGCTATGCCGCGCTGCGCGCCGCCAATACCGGCGGCGGGGTGCAGGTGCTGGCGGTGATCGACGCCAAGGCCATCCATCACGGCATCGGCGTCGCCGATCTGATGCGCGCCGAGGCCTATGAGCGCATCGAGGCGCATTTCGAGGTCTTTGCCAAATGGATGCGCGCCCGCCCCGGAGTCGAACCCGAACTGGTCGTGCGCGAGGGCGAACCGGGCAACGAACTGCTGGCGCAGATCAGCGCCGACCCGCAGATCGGCGTGGTGGTGCTGGCGGCGGCGACCGAAAGCACCGGGCCAGGGCCGCTGGTGACGCGGCTGATGCGCGAGATGGCCTCGCTGCCCTGCCCGATCACCATCGTGCCCGGCAATATCTCGCGCGAGCGTCTGGAACAGGTGACCTGAGCGCTTTTGTCGCATTTCCCGGGCCGCGGCTTGACTTGCGCCCATGGCGATCCCCATATCGCCGGACAAAGGAGCACCGCCCATGTTCATCCAGACCGAGACCACCCCGAACCCCGCCACGCTGAAATTCCTGCCGGGCGAGACCGTGCTGGGCGCCGGCGGCACCGCCGATTTCCCCGAGGCCGAGGCCGCTAGCGCCAGCCCGCTGGCCCGGCGCATCTTTGCCGTCCCGGGCGTCGCCGGCGTATTTCTCGGCGCCGATTTCGTCACCGTGACCAAGACCGATGCCGCGGTCTGGGACCATCTGAAACCCTCGGTCCTGGGCGCGATCATGGAGCATTTCCAGTCCGGCGCCCCGGCGATCGAAGGTGCGCCGGCTGCCAGCGCGCATCGCGACCATGACGGGCCGGACGCCGATATCGTCAACCAGATCAAGGAACTGCTTGACACCCGCGTACGCCCGGCCGTGGCGCAGGACGGTGGCGACATCACCTTTCACGGCTTTGACCGCGGCGTGGTCTATCTGCACATGCAGGGCGCCTGCGCCGGCTGCCCCTCTTCGACGCTGACGCTGAAGATGGGCATCGAGAACCTGCTGCGCCACTATATCCCCGAGGTGACCGAGGTCCGCCCCATTGGCTGAGCCACTTTCGCTGGGTTTCGACACATCGGCCGCGCATTGCGCGGCCGCTTTGCTACAGGGCGACCGCGTCCTGGTCCAGCGCCACGAGGAAATGGCCAGGGGCCAGGCCGAGCGGCTGATGCCGCTGCTGATCGAACTTCTCGACGAGGCCGGCCAAGGCTGGCGCGATCTGGCGGTGATCGGCTGCGGCACCGGGCCGGGGAATTTCACCGGCATCCGCATCGCGGTGGCGGCGGCACGCGGCCTGGCGCTGTCGCTGTCGATCCCCGCCATCGGCGTCAGCCTGACCGAGGCCGCGGCGCACGGCCTGCCGCGCCCCTGCCGGGTTGCGGTGCCGCTGCGCATGGGCGAGGTGATCTGGCAGGATTTCGCCCCCGACCCGCAGAGCCTGCCACAGCAGGCGCCGGCGCTGGACCTGCCGCCCGGCCCGCGCCCCCTGCCACCGGCCATGCCGCTGGCCGAGGCCATCGCCCGCATCGCGCTGCTGCGCCGCACGCAGCCCGGCCAGCCGCGCCCGGCACCGATCTATCTGCGCCCCGCCGACGCCGCCCCGGCGCGCGACCGCGGCCCGGTCATGCTGTCGTGACCCCGGCCGAACTGGCGGCGCTGCACGCCTGCTGCTTTCCCGCCCATCCCCGTCCATGGACGGCGGCCGAATTCGCGGATCTGCTGGCCGGGCCGCGGAACTTTCTGCTGCTGCGCCCGCAGGGCTTTCTGCTGGGCCGCAGCGTCGCCGACGAGGCCGAGCTGCTGACCCTGGTCGTCGCCCCCGCGGCGCGGCGCCAGGGTATCGCCGCGGCGCTGCTGGCCGAATTTGCCGCCGCGGCGCGCCTGCGCGGGGCGTGTGCGGGTTTTCTCGAGGTCGCCGCGGACAATGCCGCGGCGATCGCGCTTTACGACGGCGCCGGCTGGACCCGGGCCGGGCTGCGGCGCGGCTATTATGCGCCGGGCATCGATGCGCTGGTCATGCGCCGCGGCCTCTGACACCCGCGACAAGGTTGTTGACGGAATTTGGGCCATGCGCCCTAATCCGCACATCCTGGGCTGACTCGCCCGCAAACCGCTTTGAGGTTCGTGATGTCGCTGATGAAATCGCTGCTGTCCGGCGCCTGCCTGACCCTGCTGCCCGTGGTGGTGGCGGCCGATCCGGCGCTGATCTTCGATCTGGGGGGCAAGTTCGACAAGTCCTTCAACGAGGCGGCCTACGTCGGCGCCGAGCGCTGGAAGGCCGAGACCGGCGGCAGCTACAAGGAACTCGAGATCCAGTCCGAGGCCATGCGCGAACAGGCGCTGCGGCGGCTGGCGCAATCGGGGGCCAATCCCATCGTGATGACCGGCTTTGCCTATGGCGAAGTGCTGAACAAGATCGCCCCCGACTATCCCGAGACGAAATTCGTCATCATCGACACCACCGTGGATCAGCCCAATGTGCAATCCGTGGTCTTCGCCGAAGAGCAGGGCTCCTATCTGGCCGGGGTGATGGCGGCCAGGGCGTCGAAATCGGGCACCGTGGGCTTTGTCGGCGGCATGGACATCCCGCTGATCCACAAGTTCGAATGCGGCTATGCCCAGGGTTTCAAGGCCACCAACCCCGAAGGCAAGCTGATCATCAACTATACCGGCACCACGCCCGCGGCCTGGAACGACCCGGTGAAAGGGGGCGAACTGGTCAAGGCGCAGGTCTCGCAGGGGGCGGACGTGATCTATGCCGCGGCTGGCGGCACCGGCATCGGCGTGCTGCAGGCGGCGGCGGATGCCGGCATCCTGTCGGTGGGCGTGGACAGCAACCAGAACCACCTGCACCCGGGCAAGGTGCTGACCTCGATGGTCAAGGGCGTGGACAATTCCGTCTTCGAGGCCTTCAAGGCCGGGACCGAGGTGGCGCCGGGGATCAAGGTGATGGACCTCGCCTCGGGCGGGGTGTCGGTGGCCATGGACGACAACAACAAGCCGCTGGTCACCCCCGAGATGGCCGAGGCGGTCGCTGCCGCCAGCAAGGGCATCACCGAGGGCACGATCAAGGTGCATGACTACATGACCGACAATACCTGCCCGGTGCAGTGATGACGGTGCCCGCCGGCCCGGACGGCCCGCCCCCCGCGATCGAATTGCGCGGGATCTCCAAGGCGTTCGGGCCGGTCGCGGCCAATCGCGGCATCGACCTGAGGGTGCCGCGCGGCACCATCCACGGCATCATCGGCGAGAATGGCGCCGGGAAATCCACCCTGATGTCGATCCTTTACGGATTCTATCGCCCCGACGCGGGCGAGATCCTGATCGACGGCCGGCCCATCGCCATCGGCGACAGCCAGACCGCGATCCGCGCCGGCATCGGCATGGTGTTCCAGCATTTCAAGCTGGTGCGGAATTTCACCGCGCTGGAGAATGTCATCCTTGGCGCCGAGGACGGCGGCCTGCTGCGCCCCTCGCTGGCGCGGGCGCGTGACGAATTGCGGCGCCTGGCCGAGGAATACGAATTGCAGGTCGATCCCGATGCCCTGATCGAGGACCTGTCGGTGGGCCATCAGCAGCGGGTGGAAATCCTCAAGGCGCTGTATCGCGAGGCCCGGATACTGATCCTCGACGAACCCACCGGCGTGCTGACCCCCGCCGAGGCCGACCATCTGTTCCGCATCCTGCGGGGCCTGCGCGATCAGGGCAAGACCATCATCCTGATCACCCACAAGCTGCGCGAGATCATGGAGATCACCGACAATGTCTCGGTCATGCGCCGGGGCGAGATGGTGGCCTCGGTCAGGACCAGCGACACCAGCCCGGCGGCGCTGGCCGAGCTGATGGTCGGGCGCAAGGTGCTGTTGCGCGTGGAAAAGGACCCGGCCAGCCCCGGCGCGCCGGTGCTGGAAATCCGCGGGCTGCGCCTGGTCGACCGCGACCGGGTGGAGCGGCTGCGCGGCATCGACCTTTCCATTCGCGCCGGCGAGATCCTGGGCATCGCCGGCGTCGCCGGCAACGGCCAGACGCAGCTGCTGGAGATCCTTGGCGGATTCCCGGACCCCGGCAGCCGCATTTCCGGCGAGATCCGGCTGAACGGCCGGGCCCTGCCCCTGCAAGGCGCGGGCAGCGAAGGCCATGCGCGCCGCCGCGCCGGCATCGGCCATGTCCCCGAGGACCGCCAGGCCGAAGGGCTGATCATGGATTTCACCCTGTGGGAAAACGTGGCCTTCGGCTATCACGACGCGCCCGAGTTCCGGCACGGGCCGCTGATGGACCAGGGCGCGATCCGCACTGACGCCGCAGCCAAGATCGAACGCTTTGACATCCGCCCGCCCGACCCAGATCTGGCGGCGCGGAATTTTTCCGGCGGCAACCAGCAGAAGATCGTCGTCGCCCGCGAGGTCGAGCGCAATCCGGACCTGCTGCTGATCGGCCAGCCGACGCGCGGCGTCGACATCGGCGCCATCGAGTTCATCCACAAGCGCATCGTCGCCCTGCGCGACGCCGGCAAGGCGGTGCTGCTGGTCTCGGTCGAGCTGGACGAGATCATGGCGCTTTCGGACCGCATCGCGGTGATGTTCGACGGCCGCATCATGGGCGAGCGGCGGCCCGAACAGGCCAGCACCGCCGATCTGGGCTGCCTGATGGCCGGGATCGAGCCCGAAGATGCGGGCGGGGTCGCAACATGAGATGTCGCATGCCTCCGGCGGGAGTATTTGGGGAACAGAGAATGCCGGGGGAGAGCGGCTGATGGGGCGGATGCCGAAATGGGCGGATGTGATCCTGACGCCGCTTCTGTCGCTGGTCTTGGCCTTTGCGATCTCGGCGCTGGTCATTCTGGCGATCGGCGAAAGCCCGGCCGAGGCGCTGAATGTCATGGTCACCGGCGCGCTGGGATCGAGCTATGGCTGGGGATTCACGCTTTACTACAGCACGAATTTCATCTTCACCGGCCTTGCGGTGATGGTCGCCTATCACGCCGGGCTGTTCAATATCGGCGGCGAAGGTCAGGCCGCCATGGGAGGTCTGGGGGTGGCGCTGGTGGTGCTGGCCCTGCCCTGGCCGCATTGGGCGCTGGCACTGCCGACGGCGGCGATCGGGGCGGCGCTGTTCGGTGCGCTCTGGGCGCTGATCCCGGCCTGGCTGCAGGCGAAACGCGGCAGCCATATCGTCATCACCACCATCATGTTCAACTTCATCGCCGCGGCGGTGCTGAATTATGTGCTGGTAAACCTGCTGCGGCCGGTGGGCAGCATGGACCCGGCCTCGGCCAGCTTTCCGCCCGCGACGCATCTGCCGACGCTTTCGGGCATGGCCGCGGGGCTGGGTCTGACCTGGGGCAAGAACACGCCGGCCAATATCAGCTTCCTGATCGCCGTCGCCGCCTGCCTGGCGGTCTGGCTGCTGATCTGGCGCACGCGGCTGGGCTATGAGATCCGCGCGCTGGGCAAGTCTGAACCCGCGGCGCTTTATGCCGGCATATCGCCGGTCAGGATCACCGTCATCGCCATGCTGATCTCGGGCGGGCTGGCCGGGCTGATGGCGGTGAACAATGTCATGGGCGAGGCACAGCGGCTGGTACTGAACGCCGTCGAGGGCGCGGGATTCATCGGCATCGCCGTGGCGCTGATGGGGCGCAACCACCCGCTGGGGGTGTTCCTGGCGGCGCTGCTGTTCGGGTTTCTGTATCAGGGCGGGGGGGAGCTGGCGCTGTGGACCAGCATTCCGCGCGAGCTGATCGTGGTCATCCAGGCGCTGGTGATCCTGTTCACCGGCGCCCTGGACAACCTGGTGCGCATGCCGCTGGAGCGGCTGTTCGCGGCGCTTGGCCGCAGGGGGGCGTGATGGATCTTGCCACCGTCCTGCAGATCCTTGATTCCGCCGTGCGGCTGATGACGCCCTTGCTGCTGGCCTGCCTGGCCGGGCTTTACTCCGAACGCGCCGGGGTCTTCGACATCGGGCTTGAGGGCAAGATGCTGATGGCGGCCTTCACCTCGGCCTCGGTCGCCTATGCCACGGGCAGCGCGTGGCTGGGGCTGGCGGCGGGCATCGCCGGCGCGCTGGCGCTGAGCCTGCTGCACGGGCTGGCCTCGATCAGCTTTCGCGGCAACCAGCTGATTTCCGGGGTGGCGATCAATTTCCTCGCCTCGGGGCTGACGGTGCTTCTGGGGCAGAAGATCTTCGGGCTGGGCGGGCGCACGCCCTCGCTGCAGGGGGAGGCGCGCTTTCCCGAGATCACCCTGCCCCTTGCCGAGAGCCTGCGCGCCGTGCCGGGGATCGGGCGCATCTATGCCGATCTGGTCTCGGGGCATTCGGTGCTGGTCTATCTGGCCTTCGCCATGGTGCCGCTGACCTGGTGGGTGTTGTATCGCACCCGTTTCGGGCTGCGGCTGCGCGCGGTGGGGGAAAACCCCGCCTCGGTCGATACCGCCGGCGTCTCGGTCACCCGGCTGCGCTATCAGGCGGTGCTGATCTGCGGCGTGCTGTGCGGCATCGCCGGTGCCTATCTGGCCACCGGCATCGCCGCCGGCTTTGTCCGCGAGATGACCGCCGGACGCGGCTTCATCGCCCTGGCGGCGCTGATATTCGCCAAATGGCGGCCCTGGGCGGCGCTGGGGGCCACCTTTCTGTTCGGCCTGCTGGAGGCGGTCGCGAACCGCTTTCCGAACCTTGATCTGGGCATCGTCACCGTGCCCTCGATGTTCATGAACGCGCTGCCCTATGTCCTGACGGTGATCATCCTGGCCGGCTTTGTCGGCCGCGCCGTCCCGCCCCGCGCCGGAGGAGAGCCCTATGTCAAAGAGCGCTGAGCTTGCCCAGCTGGTCCGCAACCTGGCCGGCAGCGAGGCGCCGGAATATGCGCTGGTCCTGGGTTCCGGCCTTGGGCATCTGGCGGCGGCGGTCGAAGGGGTGGCGATCCCCTATGCCGACCTGCCGGGCTTTCCCCCGGCCGGCGTCTCGGGCCATGTGCCGCAGCTGGTGATCGGCCAGCTTGAGGGGCGGCGCGTCGCCGTGCTGGGCGGTCGGGCGCATTACTATGAATCGGGGCGCGCCGATGTCATGCGCCCGGCGCTGGAACTGCTGCGCGATCTGGGCTGCGCCCGGCTGATCCTGACCAATGCCGCCGGCAGCCTGCGCCCCGAGATGCCGCCCGGCTCGCTGATGCTGCTGTCGGACCACATTGCCTTCGCCGGCACCAACCCGCTGATCGGCGAGACCTCCGAGGCGCGTTTCGTGCCGATGACCGCGGCGCATGACCCCGGGATGCGCGCCGGGCTGCGGGCGGCGGCCACGGCCGAGCACATCGCCCTGCCCGAAGGGGTCTATTGCTGGTTCTCGGGGCCCAGTTTCGAGACCCCGGCCGAGATCCGCGCGGCACGGGTGCTGGGCGCCGATGCCGTCGGCATGTCCACCGTGCCCGAGGTGATCCTCGCGCGCTTTCTGGGGCTGGACTGCGCCGCGGTCTCGGTCATCACCAATATGGGGGCGGGGCTGTCGGACGAGGCGATCAGCCACGAGCATACCAAGGCGATGGCGCCGCTGGGCGCCGCCAAGCTGGAGCGGGTGCTGCGCCGGTTCCTGCGCGGCTAGAGCCGGGCCAGCGCCGCCTCGACCACCGATGCGGCGGCGTCCAGATCGCTCAGGCCGGGCAGGGCAAGCGTGGCGTCGCGATTGTCCTCGTAGCGCGCCCGGTGCTTGCCATAGCGCGGGTCGTAATGGTCGCGCATCAGCCCCTCGGCCAGCGACGCCCAGTCGCGGCGTCCGGCCAGTGCCAGCCAGTCCGCGATGCGCTCGGCCGGGTGCAGGGGGCGCAGCAGGTGCAAGAGTTCCGCCACGCGCCCGGGGTCGGCGCAGGCGTCGTCATAGGCGCGCGCGGTATAGGTAGCGCGCTCGGCCAGGGGCACCGCCAGATGCAGGCGGCGCGCGCCGGTGATCGCCTGCCAGACCGCGCGCGGCAGGTTCAGATCGCCAATGCGCGAGCTTTCCGATTCCAGCAGCAGGGGCCGCGTCGGGTCCAGCGCCTCGAGCGCCAGCGCCAGCCGCCCCTCGAATGCCTTTTGGGACGGCTGGCCGCCGGGCATGGCGCCGAACAGGCTGCCGCGGTGATTGGCGAGCCCCTCGAGGTCGATGACCTGATGGCCGCGCGCCGCCAGCCGCTGCAGGATCTCGGTCTTGGCGGTGCCGGTATTGCCCTCCAGCACGATGACCGGCGGCGCGACCGGGGTCTGCTGCACGCGCTCGACCACCATGGCGCGCCAGGCCTTGTAGCCGCCCTCGATGCGGCCGACGCGCCAGCCGATCTGCGCCAGGATGCCGGCAAAGGCGCCCGAGCGCTGGCCGCCACGCCAGCAATAGACCAGGGGCCGCCAGCCGCCGCCATGGCCGGACAGCGGCCCGGCGATATGGCGCGCGGCATTGGCCGCGACCAGGGCCGCGCCCAGCTTGCGGGCGTCAAAGGGGGAAACCTGCTTGTAGACGGTGCCGACGCGGGCGCGTTCCGCATCCGACAGCACCGGCAGGTTGATCGCGCCCGGCAGGTGATCCTCGGCATATTCCGCCGGCGAGCGCGTGTCGATGATGGCGTCGAACCCGGCCAACGCCGGATCCGACAGGGATTTCAGCCGGATGTCCAATTCAATAGACGTAGACCGGCGTGCCCGGCGGCACCTGTTCGTAAAGGTCCATCACCGCCTCGTTGCGCATGCGGATGCAGCCATTCGAAACGGCGCGGCCGATCGAGTTCGGCTCGGTCGTACCATGGATGCGGATGGCGGTGTCATTGCCCTTGGCGTCGTAAAGATACAGCGCCCGCGCCCCCAGGGGGTTGGTCGGGCCGCCCGGCATGCCGTCGGCCCATTTGCCATATTGCTGCGGCTTGCGCTTGATCATCGCCGGGGTGGGCGTCCAGCTGGGCCATTCGGTCTTGCGCCCGACGGTGGCGCGGCCCTTCCAGACCAGCTCGTCCTTGCCGACGGCGACGCCGTAGCGGATCGCCTTGCCCGGCGCCACGACGTGATAGAGGAAGAAATCCTTGGACACGACGACGATGCTGCCCACCTCGAAATCCGGGCGGATCTCGACCTCGGTCGGGGCATAGGGGTCGCGCCTGGTCTCGACCTTGGGTGCGGGCGGCAGTGTCTTGTCCTGGGCGAAAAGCAGCGAGGGCGCCGCCATCAGCGGCAGCGCGGCCATCAGCATCTGTCTGCGGTGCATCTTGCGTCCTGAATCGTAGGGTCCTGACCTTTGCGCCTAGCGGCTTGCGCGGGCCGGATCAACTCAAAGCACCGTGACGCGGTTGAAAAGCGGCGGCGCCGTGCCCAAGTTGCATCGCGAAAGGATGCGGCCATGACCTGCACGACCCGCCTTGCATGCCACGATACGCCGCCGCGGCGCGCGGCGACGCGGGCGCCGCATCTGTGCCGGGGCCGCGGCGGGCGTGGCTGCCGCTGTCACATGACGGCGCGGCGCCGGCTGTCGCGTCCGGTGCTGGCCGGCGACGGCCATCCGCTGCGCTGGCGCCCGGCGGCGCTGGACCTTCAGCCGCTGTTTCCGCCGCCCGCCGCCCTGCCCCGCCGTCCGCAGGCCCCGCCGCTTCCTGTCTGAATTGCGTCTTTCCCGCCATTCTGACAGGACAATCCCATGACACATGATCATCACGACGCCGAGCTGACCGTCACCGGCATGAGCTGCGCCTCTTGCGTGGGGCGCGTGGAAAAGGCGCTGGCCGCAGTGCCGGGCGTGGCGCAGCCGCAGGTGAACCTCGCCACCGGGCGGGCGCATTTCCGGGCGCTGGACGCGGATGCGCTGCCGCGCGCGGTGGCGGCGCTGGAACGGGCCGGCTACCCTGCCGCCGTGCAGGAAACGCGGCTGACCGTCGAGGGCATGAGTTGCGCCTCCTGCACCGGCCGGGTGGAAAAGGCGCTGGCCGCCCTGCCCGGCGTGGCCTCGGCGCAGGTGAACCTTGCCACCGGCAGCGCCAGGGTGCAGCATAGCGCCGCCGTCAGCCCGCAGGCGCTGGCCGATACCGTCACGGCGGCGGGCTACCCCGCGCACGTCCACCGCGACGCGGCCCCGCATCTGCACGACCACGGCGGCGACGCGCGCGGGCTGAAACGCAATTTCCTCATCGCGCTGGCGCTGACGCTGCCGATCTTTCTGGCCGAGATGGGCGGGCATCTTTACCCGCCGCTGCATCACTGGCTGGCGACGGCCATCGGCCAGCGCCCGCTGTGGATCATGCAATTCCTGCTGACCACCGCGGTGCTGGCCGGGCCGGGGCGCATGTTCCTGACCATCGGCTTTCCGGCGCTTATGCGCCGCGCGCCCGAGATGAACAGCCTGGTGGCACTGGGCGCCTCGGCGGCCTGGGCCTATTCCACGGTCGCGACCTTTGCCCCCGGGCTGCTGCCCGCGGGCGCGGTGCATGTCTATTTCGAGGCCGCCGCCGTCATCGTCACCCTGATCCTGCTGGGCCGCTGGCTTGAGGCCCGAGCCAAGGGCCATGCCGGCGACGCCATCCGCCGGCTGGTGGAACTGGCCCCCGCCAATGCCCGCGTCGAACGCGGCGGCCAGATCCGCGAGATCGCCGTGGCCGAGCTGCGCCCCGGCGACGTCGTGCACCTGACCCCGGGCGAGCGTGTCGCCGTGGACGGCGTGCTGACCGAAGGTTCGGGCGCCATCGACGAATCCATGCTGACCGGAGAGCCGGTGCCGGTGCTGAAATTCCCAGGCGACAAGGTGACCGGCGGCACGGTGAACGGCGCCTCGGCGCTGGCTTACCGCGTCACCGCCACCGGCACGGATACGGTGCTGGCGCGCATCATCCGCATGGTCGAGGAGGCGCAGGCCGGCAAGCTGCCGGTGCAGGCGCTGGTCGACCGCATCACCGCGGTCTTTGTCCCGGTGGTGATCGGGCTGGCGATCCTGACCTTCGCGCTGTGGCTGGGCCTGACCGGGGCGCTGGGCCCGGCGCTGGTCGCGGCCATCGCGGTGCTGATCATCGCCTGCCCCTGCGCCATGGGGCTGGCGGTGCCGGTCTCGATCATGGTCGGCACCGGGCGCGGCGCGGAACTGGGCGTGCTGTTTCGCCGCGGCGACGCGCTGCAGCGGCTGGCGGACGCCCGCATCGTCGCCTTTGACAAGACCGGCACGCTGACGCAAGGGGCGCCGGCGCTGACCGCCATCGCCAGCGAAGGGATGGGCGAAAACGACGCGCTGCGCCTGGCCGCCGCGGCCGAGGCGCGGTCCGAACACCCGCTCGCAGCCGCGATCGTCAGGGCGGCGCACGAGCGCGGCCTCGACCTGCCGCCGGCCGAGGGCGTCAGTGCCAGCGCCGGGCGCGGGCTGACGGCACGGGTCGAGGGGCATGCGCTGCTGATCGGCAATGCTGCGGCGCTGCGCGAGGCCGGCATTGCCCCGGCCCCAGCGCTGCTGGCCGCGGCCGAGGCTTGGGCGAAGGACGGCGCGACGCCGGTGCATCTGGCGGTGGACGCCCGCCATGTCGCCGCCATGGCGCTGGCCGATCCGCCCCGCCCCGAGGCCGCCGATACCATCGCCGGGCTGCACGCGCTGGATCTGCAGACGGCGATGATCTCGGGCGACGTGCCGGCGACGGCGCAGGCGGTGGGCGCGCGCCTTGGCATCGACCGCATCACCGCCGGCGTGCTGCCCGAGGGCAAGCTGGCCGCCATCCGTGAGATGGGCGCCGGCACGGTCTTTGTCGGTGACGGCATCAACGACGCCCCGGCGCTGGCCGCGGCGGAGACCGGCATCGCCATCGGCACCGGCACCGATGTCGCCATCGAATCGGCCGAGGTGGTGCTGATCGGCGGCGACACCGGCGGCGTCTTGCGCGCCATCCGCCTGTCGCGGGCGGTGATGCGCAATATCCGCCAGAACCTGTTCTGGGCCTTCGGCTACAACGTGGCGCTGATCCCGGTGGCCATGGGGGTGCTGGTGCCGTTCGGCGGGCCGCAGCTGTCGCCGATGCTGGGGGCGGGGGCGATGGCGCTGTCCTCGGTCTTCGTGGTCAGCAACGCCCTGCGGCTGCGGCGCGCCGGATGAGGCTGCACGCCCTTGCCCTGATCCTGGCGCTGGTGGCGCTGCCCGCCGGCGCCGCGCCGCTGCGCATCCTGGCCTTTGGCGACAGCCTGACCGAAGGTTACGGCCTGCCGCCCAAGGACGGGCTGGTGGCGCAGTTGCAGGACTGGCTGGAGGCGCGCGGCCATGATGTGGTGGTGCTGAACGGCGGGCTGTCGGGCGATACCAGCGCCGGCGGCCGGGTCAGGATCGGCTTTTCGCTGGCCCGTCACAAGCCCGATGCGGTGATCGTCGAACTGGGCGCCAATGACCTGCTGCTGGGCTTTTCCCCGGCCTCGGTCGAGAAGAACCTGAATGCGATCCTGACCCGGGCCGGCAAGGGCGACAAACCGTTGCTGCTGGTCGGCATCGCCACGCCCGATGCCGCCGATCCGGGGCGCGCGGACTGGGCGGCGATCTGGCCGCGGGTGGCGAAAGCCCATGACGCGCTGCTGCTGCCGAATCTGTATCAGCCGCTTTATGACCGCCCGGGCGGGAATTACGCGGACATGCTTCAGCCGGACGGGCTGCATGCCTCGGCCCGGGGCGTCGGGCTGATCGTCGAGACGCTTGGCCCCAAGGTCGAGGCGCTGATCTCCGAAGCCGAATCGCGACGCTGAGCCGGCGCCAGAAACGCCAAAAACCCCGCCTAGGCGGGGTTCATCGCATCCCTGACCGGGCCTCGAATCGACCTGGCCCGGTTCGGGATGGCGTGGGTCAGGCTTTCGCCAGGTCGCGCTTGATCTTCAGCGCGCGGTCCGACAGTTCGGCGTCATTGGCCTTGGCCAGAAAGGCATCCAGCCCGCCGCGGTGATCGACCGAGCGCAGCGCCGCCGCCGAGATGCGCAGCTGGTAGCTGCGGCCCAGCTTGTCCGACAGCAGCGAGACATCGTTCAGGTTCGGCAGAAACCGGCGACGCGTCTTGTTGTTGGCATGAGAGACGTTGTTGCCGCTCATCGGGCCCTTGCCGGTCAGTTCGCAAACGCGCGACATGATCTTGTTCCTTCGATTCGATCCGTGCGGGCGGACCCGCAATATGAAAGGGCGCCGCGTGGCAGCGCCCGGAAATCCGTTGTGGGGAAATACGGCCACCGCCGCCCGGCGTCAAGCCTTTTCGCCCGGGCCAGCCGCCCCGCGCCCCTCCGGCGGCCTGTCCGACAGCATTATCTGGCCGGATTCCAGCGCGATCAGCCGCCGCTTGCGCCACAGCCCGCCGCCATAGCCGGTCAGCGTGCCATTCGCACCGATCACCCGGTGGCAGGGAATCACCAGGCTGATGCGGTTCGCGCCATTGGCCTGCGCCACCGCCCTGACCGCGCGGGGACGGTCGATGCGATGCGCCAGTTCCGCATAGCTGATGGTCTGGCCAAAGGGGATCACCAGCAGTTCTTGCCAGACCCGGCATTGAAAGGGCGTGCCGCGCATGGCCAGCGGCAGCTCGAAGCCGCGCAGCCGCCCGGCGAAATAGGCATCGAGCTGCGCCTCGAGGCGGGCGGTCAGCGCGGTCCAGCCCAGACCCACCGGCCCCGGCAGGCGCCGCAGGCCGGCGGCCAGCACCTCGCGATCGGCGAATTCCAGCAGATGCAGGCGATGGGCATCGGTGACCGCCACCATGCCGCCCAGCGGCGTGTCGATCCAGCCCGCCTGCAGCGCCGCCCCGGCCATGGCCGTCTGGCCCAGCGCGGCGCGAAACAGTTCGGCAAAGCCCGCGGCGCCGTCAGACATGCGCGCCCTCGGCGTCCAGCCAGGCCAGCATGTCGGCGGCGGCGCTGCCGGGATCGGTCTCGCCGCGCGCCACGCTGGCACCGACCGCCTCGAGGCGCGCGCGGGTGGCGGGACGCTCGAGCCGGGCCAGCAGCCCGGCGCGCAGTTCCGACAGGAACCACTGCCGCGCCTGCTCGGCCCGGATGGCGTCGAAATGCCCCTGGTCGCGGCGCCAGTCGGAAAGATGCGTCATCGCGGCCCAGGCCTTGTCCAGCCCCTCACCGGTCTGGGCCGAGACCGGCAGCGCCTTGGGATAGCCGCGCGGGTCATGCGGGCGATGCCGCATCAGCCGTAGCGCGCCCGAGTAATCCGCCACTGTGCGCAGCGCCACCGGGCGCAATTCGCCATCGGCCTTGTTCACCAGGATGATGTCGGCCATTTCCATGATGCCGCGCTTGACGCCCTGCAATTCATCCCCGCCGGCCGGGGCCAGCAGCAGCACGAAGAGGTCCGACATGTCCGCGACCAGGGTTTCGCTTTGCCCGACGCCCACCGTCTCGATCAGCACCACGTCGAAACCCGCCGCCTCGCACAGGCGCACGGTCTCGCGCGTGCGCCGGGCCACGCCGCCCAGTTCCGCGCGCGAGGGCGAGGGGCGGATGAAGGCGTTCGGATCGCGCGAGAGCGTTTCCATCCGCGTCTTGTCGCCCAGGATCGAACCGCCCGAACGCGCCGAACTGGGATCGACCGCCAGCACCGCCACCTTCAGCCCCTGCCCGGTCAGGAGCTTGCCGAAGGTCTCGATGAAGGTGGACTTGCCGACGCCCGGCGTGCCCGACAGGCCGATGCGCAGCGCGCGCCGCTCGGGCAGTTCCGCCAGCAGCGCCACGGCGCGGGCGCGGTGGTCGGGGCGCGTGCTTTCGATCAGCGTGATGGCGCGCGACAGCGCGCGGCGGTTGCCTTGCGTCAGGGGGGTGGTCAAATCGTCCATCTTGTTTCCGGCGTCCCCGTTGCGACGCGGGGGCCGACTGCCCCCGCATCCCCGTGGATATTTGTACAAGGAAGACAAGTAAACGCCGGGCGCTTGTCTGTCGCCCTGGCCGGCGCTAGGGTCCGGCGCAATGCGGGAGGGCGGGATGCTGACACGGCGGATCATGCTGGCGGGGCTTGCGGCGCTGGCGGCCGGGCCGGCGCGGGCGGCGCCGGGACTGCGGCTGCTGATGGTGCGCCGCCGCGGCTGCGCCTATTGCGCGCAATGGGACCGCGAGATCGGCCCGCTTTACGCGCAAAGCCCCGAGGGGCGCGCGGCACCGTTGCTGGCCGTCGATCGCGACGGGCCCTTTCCAGACGGGCTGGCCCTGGCGCGCCGGCCCTGGCTGACGCCGGGCTTCATCCTGCTGCAGGACGGCATCGAGGTCACGCGCCTTGAGGGCTATCCCGGCCGCGACCGGTTCTTTGCCGTGCTGCGCGACATGATCGCCCTGGCGCGCGCGCCCGGCTGAGGCTTTCGCGTGGCGCCGCTTTGCGCTATCGCAACCCCACAACCTTGCCTGAGGGACGATCATGCACGACATCCGCGCCATCCGCGAAAACCCCGCCGCCTTCGACGCCGGGCTGGCCCTGCGCAACCTGGCCCCGGTTTCGCCCGATATCCTGTCGCTGGATGCCGACCGCCGCGCCCGCATCAGCGCCGCCGAGACCGCGCAGGCCGAGCAGAACAAGGCCAGCAAGGAGGCCGGCGCCGCCAAGGGCCGCGGCGACGAGACCGAGTTCGAGCGGCTGCGCGCCCTGGTGGCCGCCAAGAAGGACGAGACCGCGCGCCTCCAGGGCGAGGCCGCGGCGCTGGATGCCAAGCTGCGCGAACTGCTGCTGACCATCCCGAACCTGCCCGTCGATGCCGTCCCCGCCGGCGAGGACGAGGATGACAACCTGGAGATCCGCCGCTGGGGCGAGCCGGGCAGATTTGATTTCACCCCCCGCGAGCATTTCGAGATCGCGGGCGTGAGGCCCGGCATGGATTTCGAGACCGCCGCAAAGCTTTCGGGGGCGCGTTTCGTGCTGCTCTCGGGGGGGGTCGCGCGCATCCACCGGGCGCTGGCGCAATTCATGCTGGACCTGCACACCACCGAGCATGGGCTGACCGAGACCTGGACTCCGGTGCTGGTGCTCTCCGAGATGATGGAGGGCACCGGGCAATTGCCGAAATTCGGCGAGGACAGCTATCAGACCCGCGAGGGCTGGTGGCTGATCCCCACCGCCGAGGTGACACTGACCAATATCGTCAATGGCTGCCTGATCGAGCACGACTACCTGCCGCGCCGCTATGTCGCCCACAGCCAGTGCTTTCGTTCCGAGGCGGGCAGCGCCGGGCGCGACACCTCGGGCATGCTGCGCCAGCACCAGTTCGAGAAGGTCGAGATGGTCTCGATCACCGATGCCGAGAACGGTCTGGCCGAACACGCCCGCATGACCCGCTGCGCCGAGACGGTGCTGGAACACCTGGGTCTGCCCTATCGCACCATCGTGCTGTGCGGCGGCGACATGGGCTTTGGCGCCCGCATCACCCATGATCTGGAGGTCTGGCTGCCCGGCCAGGGCAAATACCGCGAGATCTCCAGCGTCAGCTATTGCGGCGATTTCCAGGCGCGGCGGATGAACGCGCGCTATCGCCCGCAGGCCGGCGGCAAACCCGAGTTCGTGCATACGCTGAACGGTTCGGGTCTGGCGGTGGGCAGGACGCTGATCGCGGTGCTGGAGAACGGCCAGCAGGCGGATGGTTCGGTCGAACTGCCCGCGGCGCTGCATCCCTATCTGGGCGGCAAGACCCGGCTGGGCGCGGACGGCGTGCTGGCCTGAGTGGCGAAATCCCGGGCCGGCGCCGCCCGGGATGCAACCCGGCGCGGGGCCCGGGCGTTTTGCGCCCATGTCCCGTGCAGGCACCCTGTTTCTGACCCTTGCCACGCTAGCCTTCGTCGGCAGTGTGCTGGCGCATGCGCTGCTGCCGGCGCTGCCGCAGCCCGGCACGCAGGCGCGGACGCTGGCCGTGCTGGCCTATGGCGCCCCGGAGACGGCGGTGGTCGATCTCTCGGCGCTGCTGCTGCAACCGCGCGAGCCGGCGCTGGCGCTGCTGATGCTGCTGGCCTGCGCGGCGCTGGCCTATCACGCGCTGCGTTGCTGGATCGAGGACGGCGCCAGCACCCGGCGCCGCGGTCATGCGCCGCTGATCGTGGGCCTGCTGGCCGGGGCAGCCTGGCCCTGGCTGCTGCGCGACCAGCCGACGATTGCGCTGATTCTGGCGGCGCTGATGCTGGCGGGATTCCTGGTCGGGGCGCTTGAGGGCAGGCAGGCGGCGGTGCCGATCGAATGCAGCTCGGCCCTGGGCTTCGCCGCCGGCTGGGCGCTGCAGGTCAGCTTTGGCCTGCTGGCGACGCTCCTGCAGGGCCGGCTGGGCATTCCGCCGCAGGCCGCGGCCGGGCTGGCCTTGCTGGTCGGCGCCGTGGCCGCGGTCAGTGTGCAGCTGCGGCTGGGCCGGCGCATCGGCTTTTCCCTGGCGCTGATCTGGGGGCTGATCGGCATTGCCGCCAGCACCGTGGCCAGCGACGCGACCCTGGCCACGGTGACGGTGCTGGCCATCGCGATCGTCGCCGTGGCGCTGGTGCGCGTCACGACCTGAGCCTATTCGCCCCTGGGCTTTTGCCGGTGC
Organism: Paracoccus sp. (in: a-proteobacteria); assembly: GCF_039808215.1. GTDB lineage: Bacteria > Pseudomonadota > Alphaproteobacteria > Rhodobacterales > Rhodobacteraceae > Paracoccus. The sequence goes on along the minus strand of NZ_JBDHSP010000001.1, from coordinate 20,939 downwards.
TTGTGCTTGGACAGCGCCCCCGACTGGCTGATCTTCTCGGCCTTGGCGCGATAGGGGTTCTTGGTGCCCTGATCGCGGAAGGTCAGGCGGATCGGCGTGCCCGGCATGTCGAAATCCGTGCGCAGCCCGTTGATCAGATAGCGCTGGTAGCTGTCGGGCAGCTTGTCGACATGCGTGGCCATGACCACGAAGGCCGGCGGCCGGGTCTTGACCTGGGTCATGTAGCGCAACCGGATGCGGCGCCCGCCCGGCGCGGGCGGCGGATGGGCCTCGGTCATGGCGCCCAGCCACTGGTTCAGCCGCGCGGTCGGCACGCGGCGGTTCCACACCTCATGTGCCTTGAGGATGGCGTTGTGCAGCCGCTCCAGCCCCTTGCCGGTGCGGGCCGAGACGGTGACCAGCGGCGCGCCCTTGAGCTGCGGCAAGAGGCGCTCGAAGGCCTCGCGCAGCTCGTTCAGCTTGGCGGGCTTGTCCTCTTCCAGATCCCATTTGTTCGCGGCGACGACCACGGCGCGGCCCTCGGTCTCGGCGAAATCGGCGATGCGCAGGTCCTGCTGTTCGAACGGAATGTCCACGTCCAGCAGCACCACCACCACCTCGGCAAAGCGCACGGCGCGCAGCCCGTCGGCCACGGACAGCTTTTCCACCTTGTCGGTCACCCGCGCCTTCTTGCGCATGCCGGCGGTGTCGAAGATGCGCACCGGCGTGCCCATGAAATCGGCGCCGACGCTGATCGAATCGCGGGTGATGCCGGCCTCGGGGCCGGTCAGCAGCCGTTCCTCGCCGAGGATCTTGTTGATGAGGGTCGATTTCCCGGCATTCGGACGGCCGATCACCGCGATCTGCAGCGGCCTTGCGGCCGAGGGGCGCCAGCTTTCGTCGCCCTCCTCCTCGCCGCCATCCTCGGGGATCTCGACATCGGTCTCGGGTGCCTGCTGCACGTTGCGGGCGGCGAATTCCTCGGAAAGCGGCAGCAGCGCGCGATAGAGATCGTCCATGCCCTCGCCATGCTCGGCCGAGAGGCGCAGCGGCTCGCCGAGGCCCAGGGCATAGGCTTCCAGCACCCCCGATTCGCCGGCGCGGCCCTCGGCCTTGTTGGCGGCCAGGATGACGTGCCTGGCGCGCCGGCGCAGGATGTCGGCGAAATATTCATCCGCCGCGGTGATCCCGGCGCGGGCATCGACCACGAACAGGCAGACATCGGCCTCATCGACGGCGCGTTCGGTCAGGCGGCGCATGCGCCCCTGCAGGCTGTCGTCATCGGCCATTTCCAGCCCCGCCGAATCGACGACGATGAAGCGCAGGTCGCCCAGCCGGCCCTGGCCCTCGCGCAGGTCGCGGGTGACGCCGGGCTGGTCGTCCACCAGCGCCAGCCGCTTGCCGACGAGGCGGTTGAACAGCGTGGACTTGCCGACGTTCGGGCGCCCGACAATGGCGAGGGTAAAGCTCATCTGTATGCTATCAGCTGGCCGTCATGGGTGACGACGTAAAGGGTCTGGCCCGCGACGGCCGGGGCCGCCGCGGCGCCGCCCGGGATCGCGGCCTGGCCGGTCAGGACGCCCGTGGCGGGATCGAAGACGCGCAGATAGCCGTCCGAACTGGCAAGGTAAAGCCGGTTTCCGGCCAGCACCGGGCCGTAATGGTTCCAGACCTTGTCCTGCTTGCGCACGATCTGGCGGGTGAACAGCGGCAGTTTCTCGGCCCAGACCCGGGCGCCATTCGCCGCGTCCAGCCGCAGCAGCTGCGCCTGGTCGTTCACCAGGAACACCGAATTGCCGACCGGCAGCACCGGGCTTGAGGCCCCCTCACGCGCCTCCCATTTCATCGCGCCGCTGGCCAGGTCATAGGCGCCGACGCGACCCGAGCTGGTGCCGGCATAGACCGTGGTCCCGGCGATGACCGGATCGCCGGTCATGTCGCGAAACAGCGTGATCGCCCGCCCCAGCCGCGAGCCCGCGACATCGGCGGTCCAGATGCGGTTGCCGCTGCCGGTCTCGACCGCCACCAGCGCGCCGGTCGCCGAGGGAAAGACCGCGGTGTCCCCGGAAACGGCGGGGGCCGAGGCGCCCATGACCCCGGCCATGGCGTCATTGTCGAAGCTGCGCCACAGCACGCGGCCGTCACTGGCGCGCACCGCCCAGCCGGTGGCGTCGCGGCCCAGCACATAGACGATGCCGTTCTGCACCGTGGGCGCGCCGCTGATCGGGGCATCGACGCGCTGGCGCCAGGCGACGCCGCCGCTGCGCGCGTCCAGCGCCACCAGCTCGCCATAGCCGGTGGTGGCGAAGACGCGGCCGCCCTCATAGGCCAGGCCGCCGCCGGAAACGCTGCGGTCGCCCTCGCCCGCGGGGCGCAGGTCCACGCTCCAGACCCGGCCGCCGCCGGTGCTGGTCGCCGTGACGGTGGACTGGCTGTCAAGGGTAAAGACCAGCCCCGCCGCCACCACCGGATCGGCGGTGATACGGTGGCGCTTGCCGGATGCCGCGCCGATATTCGCCGCCCAGACCCGGTTCGTGCCGGCGCCCAGCGCCATGTTGCCCGAGACATGCGCCGCGCTGCCGGCGCGCTGCGGCCAGTCGGCATTGCCGCGCACCGGCGGCAGCGCCAAGGCGCTGCCGGTCGGGGCCGGCGGCGCCTCGGGCACCGGCGCGTCGGGCGACAGCACCGCGCGCGTGTCCAGCCGCTCTCCGGGCAGGATGGTCTCGCGCTGCTGGCAGGCCGAAAGGGCGGTCAGGCCGACCATCGCGGCGATCAGGGGCAGCCTCGTCATCGCTCTCTCCTTTGTCCGGGCCGGGCGGGGATGCGCGTGCCGCGGGGTGTGTTCGGGCTTGCCGGCGGGCCGGCTTCAGTTCGCGGCCGGGGCCGGCATGGTCTGCGGGCCGGGCCCCTCGCGCCGGTCGGGGCTGGCGCCCAGCGTGATCATCATCTCGGAGAGGCGCCGGCGCAAGGGTTCGGAAAGCCCGTCCTTCTGCTGGATCTGGCGGATCAGCGTCACCGCATCGTCCTTGCGCCCGGCGCCGATCAGCGCCACCGCCTTCTGCTCCAGCGCCAGCAACTCATAGGGCGCGCCGGGGCGCGACAGGTCCGACAGCAGGCGGTCGCGCTCGGCCGCGTCCATGCCGGCGCCAGCGGCCATCACCGCCTGCAACAGCGCCAGGTCATGCAGCACCGGATCGCTGGCGATGCCGGCGGCGGCGGCCTTCAGCCGCTCGGCCGCGGCCTGGCCCCGGCCGGCATCGGCCTCGGCGCCGGCGGCAAGCATTTCGGACAGCGCCTTGCGCCCGGCCGAGCCCGCGGCATCGACCGCGGCCAGCGCCGCAGCAGGATCCTCGGCCTGTTGCGCGGCCAGGATGGCATCGCCCCAGGCCTCGGCCCGGGCCTCGGCCCGCGACAGCGAATATTCGCGCCAGGCCGCGCCGGCGACGATGCCCAGGATCACCAGCAATGCCACCCAGCCATAGCGGCGGAAGAAGGCGAACAGCCGGTCGCGGCGCAGGTCCTCGGTCACCTCGTCGATGAAGCTGTCGTTCTGATTGGCCATGTCGCCCCCCGGATGTGCTTTTGCGCCGTTTTATACGGGCTTTCACCCGTTTGCCAATGGCGCGGCGCGACGCGCCTGCCGCAACGCCGATGCCGAGTAAAGCGCCAGCGCCCCCCAGATCACCGCAAAGGCGATCACATGCCAGCGCGTCAGCGGCTCGGCAAAGAGCAGCACCGCGCACAGGAATTGCAGCGTCGGGTTCAGATAGAAGGTCAGGCCCAGCGTCGCCAGCGGCACCCGCCGCGCGCCATAGCTGAACAGTATCAGCGGCACCGCCGTGATCGGGCCGGTAAAGGCCAGAAGCAGCGCCAGCCGCAGGCTTTCACCGAAGGCCACCGGATGCGCCAGGGCCGCCGGCATCAGCCCCGCGCCCTGCAGCGCCAGCCAGCCCAGCGCCAAAGGCGTCAGCAGCGCCACCTCGGCCGCCACCGAAACCACCGGGTCCATGGTCAGCGCCTTCTTGGCGGCACCGTAAAGCCCCATGCTGAGCGCAAGGCCGAGGCTGATCCAGGGCACCACGCCCAGGCCCCAGGTCAGCACCGTCACCGCAAGCCCCGCCAGCACGACCGCAAGCCCCTGCGCGCGCGACAGGCGCTCGCCGAACAGGACCAGGCCGATCAGCACCGCGACCAGCGGAAAGATGTAGTAACCCAGCGAGCTTTGCACGACATGGCCGGCCTGCACCGCCCAGATGAAGATGCCCCAGTTCACCGAGACCGCGGTGGCGGCCAGCGCGATGCGGCCCAGTTGCGGCCCCGCCAGCGCATCGCGCAACAGCGCCAGCCGGCCCTGAAGGCCGAGGATGAGCAAAAACAGCAGCAGCGACCAGATGGTGCGCTGCGCCAGCACCTCGACCACCGGCACATCGACCAGCAGGCGGTAATAGATCGGTGACAGGCCCCAGACCAGGCAGACCCCGATCACCGCCGCAAAGCCCCTGGTCCATTCGCTCATGCGTCATTCCTTTTCCGTGCGGCAGGAATGGGGCCTTGTCGCGCCGGGGGCAAGCGGGAATGGGGGTTCTGCCCCCGCCCTGCCCTTGGCAGGGCGTCCCCCGGGATATTTGGGCAAGAAAGACACAGGCCCGCCGGTCAGGGCGGGCCTGCGAGGCCGTGTGCGCCAGGTCAGAGCCGCGAGGCCACGTTGTCCCAGTTCGCCAGATTGTTCAGGAAGTTCTCCAGGTATTTCGGGCGGGCATTGCGGAAGTCGATGTAATAGCTGTGCTCCCACACGTCGCAGCCCAGAAGCGCGGTCTGGCCGAAGCAAAGCGGGTTCACGCCATTCTCGGTCTTGGTGACCTTGAGGCTGCCGTCCTTGTCCTTGACCAGCCAGGCCCAGCCCGAGCCGAACTGGCCGGCGCCGGCGGCGGCGAAATCCTGCTTGAACTTCTCGACCGAGCCGAAGGATTCGACCAGTGCACTCTCCAGTGCGCCGGGGATGGCGCCGGATTTCGGGCCCATCATCTGCCAGAACTGCGCATGGTTCCAGTGCTGGCTGGCGTTGTTGAAGATACCGTTCTGGGCCACGGCGCCGGACTGGTAGGTGCCGGTGACGATGTCCTCGAGGCTTTTGCCTGCCCATTCGGTGCCGGCCACCAGTTCGTTCAGCTTGTCGACATAGGCCTTGTGGTGCTTGTCGTGGTGAAATTCGAGCGTCTCTTTCGACATGCCACCCGCGGCCAGCGCGTCGTGGGCATAGGGAAGATCGGGAAGCGTGAAGGCCATTTGCGTTTCCTTTCCAGCGGTTTCGGACAAGGGTTCTGGCATGGAAGCCAGGCGGGGGGAAGCCCTGTCGAGGGTGGAACGCGGGCTGGCGGGCGGCGGTTCCGGCGCTCAGCCGCCGGGGGGCGCACCGCAGACGCCGCTGCCGGTCATCAGATTGTCATAACCGAGCGCGGTGACGGTGACGCGGGCCGTGCCCTCGGGCCGCTGCACCGTCAGGCGGAAATCCAGCCTTTCGCTGCGCTGGCCGGACTGGTTTCTGACCCCGGCCAGCGCCCAGCCATAGGTGCGGCTGCCAGAGCCGTCCGCCACCACCCGGGCCTCGATCGGCCGGCCGACCAGGCTTTGCAGGATCGGGTCGAAGACCTCGATGCGGCCGCGCTGCGGCCCCGAAGTCTGGCGCGTCAGCATGATGAACTCGGGTACCCAGCCGGTGCCGCTTTCGTCAGTGATCTGGCACAGCATCACCACGGGCGGCGTTTCCTGCGCCACGGCGGCGCCGGCCAGAAACAGCAGCGGCAGGATCCGCAAGGGCAGGACGGGGACAGGACGCATGCGCGGGAAACCTTCTGGTGTCAGCATCCTGCATAACCCCTGCCCCGGCGCCGGCAAGCCCTAGCGCGGGTCAAGCGCGGTGCCGGCGGCGGCGGCCTCGGTCAGGATGGCGCGCAGGTAATCCGCGACCGAGCGGAAGCCGGTCAGCACATATGCCCCGTCCTCGCGCCAGATGGCGCAGGCGGCCTGGGCGGCGCGCGAACGGCGCAGGCCGTCGGGCGGCATGGCGGCCAGATCGGCGGGGCACAGCTTCATCAGCACCTGCAGCGCGCGCGCACCCTCGATGCGAAAGCTGGCGCGCATGTCGCTGACATCGAGAACCAGCGCATGGCGGCCGGCCAGCGCCGTCCCGAGCGCCGCCAGCGCCGCCGCGACCTCGGCCCGCGGCAGCAGCAAAAGCAGCTCATCGGGCGACATCCAGCCCAGAGCGCGGGCGCCAGCCAGTGTGATGCGGCCCTGCGCCGGCAGGTCCAGCCCGGCGGCCGCGGCGATCGCCTGGCCGTCGCGTGCCAGATCGGCGCGGATCTGGATCATGCCGCGGCCCTCGATCTGCGTGATCCTTGCCAGCGCCTCAGCCATTGGCCCGACCCCCTTCCTTGTCATAGAACACCGGATCGACGATGCGCGCCCGGAAGCTTTCCTTGCCCGCCACCGGGAATTCCAGCTCCTCGCCCATGCGTTCCGGGCCGTGCAGCACCAGCCCCATGGCGATGGGCCGCCCCAGCGTCGGCGAATGATAGCTTGAGGTCACGCGCCCTTGCGTGTTGCGCTGGCCATTGGCGTTCACCCCCTCGGCCACCGCCAGCGCGCCATCGGGCAGCACACGCCCGTCGAGGCTGTCCAGCCCGACCAGCCGCCAGCGCTCGGGGTCGGTCATGTGGCTGCGTTCCTGTGCGCGCTTGCCCAGATAGTCGGGCTTTTTCTTCGAGATCGCCCAGTCGAGGCCAAGGTCCTGCGGGATCACCGTGCCGTCGGTTTCGTCGCCGATCATGATGAAGCCCTTTTCGGCGCGCATGACATGCATGGCCTCGGTGCCGTAGGGGGTGACGCCCAGATCGGCACCGGCCTCGTGCAGTTTTTCCCATAGCTCCAGCCCGCGTCCGGCCGGCACCGCGACCTCGAAGGACAGCTCGCCCGAGAAGCTGATGCGATAGACGCGCGCCGGGATATCGGCGATCCGGCCCTCGGCCCAGGACATGAAGGGCAGGGCCGCCGCCGACAGGTCCATGCCGCCCAGCCGCGCCAGCAGCTCGCGCGCCTTGGGGCCGACCACGGCGATCTGCGCCCATTGCTCGGTCACATTGGCGGTCCAGACCTGCCAGTCCCACCATTCGCATTGCAGCCAGTCCTCCAAGTGGCCATGGATGCGCTCGGCGCCGCCGGTGGTGGTGTGGACCAGCCAGGTATCCTCGCCAAGCCGCGCCACCACCCCGTCGTCGATGAGAAAGCCGTTCTCGTTGCAGATCAGCCCGTAGCGGCATTTGCCAAGCGGCAGGCTGGACATCATGCCGGTATAGATCATGTCGAGGAATTTCCCGGCGTCCGGGCCCTTGACGATGATCTTGCCCAGCGTCGAGGCGTCCAGCGTGCCGACGCCGGCGCGCACCGCGAGGATCTCGCGCGCCACGGCCTCGGCATGGGTTTCGCCGGGCGCCGGATAGCAATAGGGCCGGCGCCAGAGGCCCACCGGCTCCCAATGCGCGCCGCGCCGGGCATGCCAGCCATGCATCGGGGTCTTGCGCAGCGGCTGGAAAATCTCGCCGCGCGCCTCGCCGGCGATGGCGCCGAAGGTCAGCGGCACATAGGGCGGGCGGAAGGTGGTGGTGCCGGTCTGCGGGATCGGCTGGCCCAGCGCAGTCGACAGCACGGCCAGACCGTTGATATTGCTGACCTTGCCCTGGTCGGTGGCCATGCCCAGCGTGGTATAGCGCTTGGTGTGCTCGACGCTGTGATAGCCCTCCTGCGCCGCCAGTTCGACATCCGAGACCTTCACGTCGTTCTGGAAATCCAGCCACATCTTGAACTTCATCCGGCGCGTGGCATGGCGGGGCATGACCCAGACCGGCATGGTCATCGCCTCGGGTCCGGCGCCGGTGGCATCGGCCAGCAGCAGATCGCCCGCGGCAGCGCCGGTGCAGCTGGCCATGGCCCTTCCGTCGGCGCCGGTCGGCGGCCGGGCCGGGTCCGGGGCGAACATGGATTGCGTCTCGCTCCAGAGCAGCTTGCCGCCGCAATGGCTCCACAGATGCACCACCGGCGACCAGCCGCCGGACATGGCGACGCAATCGGCGGCGATGGTCTCGGTGACCTCGCCCGAGCCGGACTGGTCGCAGATCGCCACCGCCTCGACCGCCTTGCCGCCCTTGACGCCGGCGATGGCGGCATTGGTCAGCACGCGCACGCCGCGCGCGCGCAGCGCCTGCGGCAGCGCGCCATCGGCCTTGCTGCGCGCGTCGATCACCGCGGGAACCGTCAGACCCGCATCCAGCGCCGCCAGCGCCGTGCGATAGGCGTCGTCATTATTGGTGACGACAAGGACGCTGCGCCCCGGCGCCACGCCATAGTCGCAGATATAGTCGCGCACCGCCGAGGCGAGCATCACCCCCGGCAGGTCATTGCCGGCAAAGCTGAGCGGCCGTTCCAGTGCCCCAGTGGCGATGACCACATGTCCCGCCCGGATGCGCCACAGCCGCTGGCGCGGGATGCCGGCATTGGGGTCGTGATCGGCCAGCGCCTCGCGCGCCAGCAGATAGCCGTGGTCGTAAAGCCCGCTCGCCATGGTGGCGCGGCGCAGGGTGACATTGGCAAGGCCGCGCAATTCCGCCAGCAGGGCCGCGACGCGCGCGGGGCCTTCGGCGTGGTCGGTGGGGGTACGGCCGCCGAAATGCGGGCTTTGTTCCAGCAGCCAGACGGATTTGCCCGCCCGCCCTGCCTGCAGCGCCGCCGCAAGCCCGGCGATGCCGCCGCCCACGACCACGACATCGACATGGGCATAGGCCTGTTCATAGCGGTCGGGGTCGGCTTCGCTTGGCGCCCGGCCCAGCCCGGCAGAGCGGCGGATGAAGGGCTCGAACACATGTTTCCAGAAGCCGCGCGGGCGCATGAAGGTCTTGTAATAGAACCCCGCCGGCAGAAAGCGGTAGAACCAGTCGTTCACCGCGCCGATATCGGCGTTCAGCGCCGGCCAGCAGTTCTGGCTGGTGGTGACCATGCCCGCGACCAGCGGCGTGGTGGTGGCGCGCTGGTTCGGCTCGAACCTGCCGCCCTGGCCCAGACCCAGCAGCGCGTTCGGCTCTTCGGCGCCCGAGGCCAGGGGGCCGCGCGGGCGGTGATACTTGAAGCTGCGCCCCAGCATCAGCTGGCCATTGGCCAGCAGCGCCGAGGCCAGCGTGTCGCCCTGCACCCCGCGCAGGCGGCGACCGTCAAAGCGGAAGGGCAGCGGATAGGCGCGGTCGATCAGGCGCCCGCCCTGGGCCAGGCGGAAGGGTCCGGACTCGGTCATGCTTCGGTGCTTTCGGCTGGGATGTCGGGCTGCCAGTCAGGTTGCCAGTCGGGGCGGTGGGCGCGGATCGCGGCGGTGATCGCCGGCGGCGGGCACGGGGTCTGCGCGGGATAGGTGCCAAAGACCTGCAGCGTGGCGGTGTCGCGCGCCGCCAGGAACCATTTGCCGCAGCCATAGGCGTGGCGCCAGCGTTCGAAATGCACCCCGCGCGGGTTCTTGCGGGCAAAGAGATAGGCCTCGAATTCGGCGTCGCTTGCCCCGGGGCCGCGGCGCTTCAGATGCGCCTCGCCGCCCGGCTGCAGTTCGGTTTCCTCGGCGTTCATGCCGCAGCAGGGACAGGTCAGGCTCAGCATGGCGCAACTCCTCGGGCGGTGGGCGGGCATGCCTGTCGGGTGGCGGGCAGGCATGCGCGCGACCGCGCCGGCGGTTGGGCCGGCGCGGTGCGGATCGGGATCGGGACACAGGCCCGGCAAGGCGGGCAGGCACCAAGGCCGGACGGACCTGCGCCCCTCCGGCCCGGTGCAGGGGCGCCCAAGGGCGCCCGAGGCGTCGCCTCAGTTGCTGGCCGGCGGCGTGCTGCCAGCCGGGGCGGCAGGTTCGGTGCTGGCCGGTTCGGTCGCAGGGGCAGCCGGCTCGCTTGCGGCCGGGGCTGCGGGCTCGCTCGCCGCGGGGGCTGCGGCAGGCTCGGTTGCGGCCGGAGCAGCGGGTTCGGCGGCAGGTGCCGGGGCGGTCGCCGCAGGCTGCTCGGCCGGAGCGGTCGCGTCCGGCGCGGTCCCCGACGAGAAGAACCAGTAGACGATGGCCAGCACAACGACCACGGCACCAACAATGAGCCAGAGGTTGCTCTTGTTCTGTTCGGCCATGAATGAAACTCCTTGGAGGTGAGGTTATGGCCTGACAATTCCCGACATGCGAAAGAAGTTCCGGCATCGCGCGCGAAATTTGCCCCCGCCCGGCCGCGATGGGCGGAAAGCCGCGCAAGCGCCGGCGGCCTGCGGGTCGCGATCCGCCTCAATGCGCCACCCCCGCCGCCACGCTTTCGTCGATGAAGCGCCCTTGGGCAAAGCGGTTCAGCCCGAAGGCCGCGGCCAGGGGCCCCGGCCTGCCCTGCGCCACCAGTTCCGCCATGGCCCAGCCCGAGCCGGGAATCGCCTTGAAGCCGCCAGTGCCCCAGCCGCAGTTCACGAAGAGATTGCCCACCGGCGTTGCCGACAGGATGGGCGAGCGGTCGCCGGTCATGTCGACGATGCCGCCCCATTGCCGCAGCATCTTCAGCCGCGACAGCATGGGAAAGGTCTCGACCAGGGCGCGCACGGTTTCCTCGACATGGTGCCAGCTGCCGCGCTGGGTGTAATTGTTGAACCCGTCGGTGCCGCCGCCGATCACCATCTCGCCCTTGTCGGACTGCGACAGGTAGCCGTGCACGGTATTGGCCATGATCACCAGATCGCAGCAGGGCTTGATCGGCTCGCTGACCAGCGCCTGCAGGGCGATCGATTCGATCGGCAGGCGGAACCCCGCCATGTCGGCCAGCACGGAACTGTGCCCGGCGGCGACCAGCACCAGCTTGTCGCAGGCGATGCGGCCGCGGCCGGTGTTCACCGCCGCCACCTGGCCATTCGCGGTCTCGATGCCGGTGACCTCGCAGTTCTGGATGATGTGCATGCCCATGGCCGAACAGGCCCGCGCATAGCCCCAGGCCACGGCGTCATGGCGTGCGGTGCCGCCGCGTTCCTGATAAAGCCCGCCCAGCACCGGATAGCGCGGCCCGTCGATATTGATGATCGGCAGCATGTCCTTGATGCGCCTGGCGCTGACCCATTCCGTGTCGACGCCCTGCAGCTGGTTGGCGATGGCGGTGCGCCGATAGCCGCGCACCTCGTGTTCGGTCTGGGCCAGCATCACCAGGCCGCGCGGGCTGAACATGATGTTGTAGTTCAGATCCTGCGACAGGTTCTCATAAAGTTTCAGCGCCTTGTCATAGATCGCGGCCGAAGGGTCCTGCAGGTAGTTCGAGCGGATGATGGTGGTGTTGCGGCCGGTATTGCCGCCGCCCAGCCAGCCCTTGTCCAGCACCGCGACATCGGTGATGCCGAAGTTGCGGCCCAGGTAATAGGCGGTGGCCAGGCCGTGGCCGCCGGCCCCGACGATGACCACCTGGTATTTCGCCCGCGGCTCGGGGCTGGCCCAGGCGCGCCGCCAGCCGCTGTGCAGCCGCATCGCCTCGCGCGCGATGGCAAAGACCGAATAGCGGCCGGTGCTGGAACTGGCGGATGCGGACATGCGGGCCCCCCCTCGACTCGTCGGTTGCCAGATTGGCGTGGCGGCGGCGCTTCGGCAAGCCGGCTTGCGACCTGCTGACTGTCGCTTTGCGCCGATCGCGGCCGCGGGCGGCAGCGCCCTTTGTCGCAGGCGTCCGAGTCGCAGGGGTTTGACTTTTTCCCCCCGGCGAAACCCGCTATCACCGCCGCGACGCAACAGGGGGACGACATGTTCTGGATCATCTGCGCCGCGCTGGCCGGGATCGTGGCCGCAGCCATCGCGCTGCCGCTGCTGCGCCGCCGTGGCGAGGGCGCCGAGCGGGCCGCCGCCTATGACCTGCGCATCTATCGCGACCAGCTGCGCGAGGTCGAGCGCGATCTGGAACGCGGCGTCATCGACGCGGGCGACGCCGAGCGCCTGCGCGCCGAGATCGGCCGCAAGGTGCTGGCTGCCGACCGGGCGCTGGAACGCGACGCCGACACCGGCGCGCGCAGCGCCGGCGGGCGCGTGGCCCTGCTTTTGCTGGTGCTTGCCCTTGCCGGCGCCTTTGGCCTTTATGCCCGCCTCGGCCAGCAGGGCCGCCCGGATGAGCCGATGGCGGCGCGCATCGCCGCGGCACAGGCGATCTATGACGCCCGCCCCGGCCAGGCCGAGGCCGAGGCCACGGCGCCCAAGCCGCAGCGCCCGGCGCCCGACCCGGAATATGTGGCGCTGATCGCCAAGCTGCGCGAGGCTGTGGCAGGGAACGGCAATGACGCGCGCGGGCTGGAACTGCTGGCCCAGCACGAGGAGCGCCTTGGCAATCTGGCCGCCGCGCGCGCGGCGCAGGCGCAGCTGGTGGCGCTGAAGGGAGATCAGGCAAGCGGCGCAGATCTTGCGCGACTGGCGGCGCTGATGATCGAGGCGGCGGGCGGGCTGATCACCCGCGAAAGCGAGGACACCATCGCCTCTGCCCTGCAGCGCGATCCGCGCAATCCGCAGGCGCGCTTCATGGCCGGGCTCTTGCAGATCCAGAACGGCCGCCCGGACCGCGCCTTTCCGATCTGGGCCGGGCTTCTGGCCGAGGGGCCGCAGGACGCGCCCTGGATCGCGCCGATCCGCGCCTCGATCCAGGATCTGGCCTGGTTTGCCGGCCAGCCGGGCTATACCCCGCCCGAACCCGCCGCCCTGCCCGCGCCCGATGAGGGCAGCGTCGCCGCCTCAGAGGACATGGACCCGGCCGAGCGCCAGCAGATGATCGAGGGCATGGTCCAGGGCATTGAGGACCGGCTGGCCACCCAGGGCGGCACGCCCGAGGAATGGGCGCGGCTGATCGCCTCGCTGGGGGTGCTGGGGCAGAAGGACCGCGCCGCCGGCATCCTGGACGAGGCGCGCAAGCGTTTCGCCAGCAATGCCGCCGCGGCGGATCTGATCGAGGCCGCCGCCCGGCAGGCGGGGCTGGAATGATCTGCCCGACGATCGAGGCCTTTGCCGAGGCCCTGCCCCGTGCCGGCGCCATCGCCGGGCTGGACCTGGGCACCAAGACCATCGGCGTCGCGGTCAGCGACGGGCGGCGTGGCGTCGCCTCGCCGCTGACAGTGATCCGCCGGGTCAAGTTCACCACCGACGCGCAGGCGCTGCTGAAGATCGTGGCCGATCGCGCGCTGGTCGGGCTGGTGCTGGGCCTGCCGCGCAACATGGACGGCAGCGAGGGGCCGCGCGCGCAATCGACCCGCGCCTTCGCCCGCAATCTGGAACGGCTGACGCCCTTGCCGATCGGCTTTTGGGACGAGCGGCTGTCCACCGTGGCCGCCGAACGCGCGCTGCTCGAGGGCGACACCTCGCGCCGGCGCCGGGCCGAGGTCATCGACCAGGTGGCGGCGGGCTATATCCTGCAGGGCGCGCTGGACCGGCTGGGCCATCTGGGATGAGCGCCTCCAGCCCCTGCACCGGCATCTGCCGCATCGAGCCCGCCAGCCGGCTGTGCCGGGGCTGCCTGCGCAGCCTTGAGGAAATCGCCCGCTGGTCCACCATGTCCGAGCCCGAGCGCCGGGCGATCATGGCGCAACTGCCGGCAAGGCGCGGCGCGGTCAGCGGCTGACCAGGCGCATCTCGCGGATCGCCGCCTTCAGCCGCAGCCGGGTCTCGGCCGGCTCGCGCGCCACCGCGTCAAGAATGGCGCGCAAGTCGCCACGCAGCCCGTGCAGCTGGTCGACCAGCGACAGCACCAGCGCCAGCGCGTCCTCCTCGAGCTGATAGCCCTCGGCCAGATCGACCATCAGCCCCAGCCGCGCCAGGTCGAGTTCGCGAAACAGCGGCCCCTGTTCGGACTGCACCGGCAGCACGACACCGGCCAGGATATGGCGTTCAAGCTGGGCCTCGGTCAGCCCCTCGACGGCCAGCAGCGTCTCGCTCAGGGTATAATGGCGCCGGGTCATCGCCCCCTCCTTGGGTCATAGGCATGGCTCTGGCGCCAGGTCTCGATGAAGCGCGCCAGGTCGTCGTCGATGCGGGGCGGCATGACGATCTTCAGCACCAGATGCTGGTCGCCGCGCCGCCCGGCCTCGCCCCGGATGCCGCGCCCCTTCAGGCGCAGCTTCTGGCCGGAGCTGGCGCCGCGCGGGATCGAGAGCTTGACCGGCCCGTCGATGGTCTGCGCCTCGACCTTGCCGCCGAGGATCGCCTCGTCGAGGCTGATGGGCAGCGTGGTCTCGACATCGTCGCCGTCGCGGCGCCAGTCCGGATCCTCGGCCACAATCAGCGTCAGAAGCGCGTCGCCCGGCTCTCCCTCGCCCATGCCGGGGCCACCCTTGCCGCGCAGCCGGATCACCTGGCCGTCGCGGGCGCCCTCGGGGATCTTCACCTCGAGCACGCTGCCATCGGGCATGGTGATGCGCGTCGAGCCACCGCGCGCCGCGGTCATGAAATCGATCTCCAGGGTGAAACGCTGGTCGGGCCCGCGCATGTCGAAGGAATGCGCCCCGCCCCGCCGGCCGCCGCCGCGGCCGAACAGGTCCGAGAACACGCCCGAGAGGTCCTCGAATCCGTGACTCTGGCGATAGGGATTGTCGCCCTGTTCGGCATATTCGCGATAGTAGTGGCGCTGCGGCCGCTCCTGCCCGGCGGCGTCGATCTCGCCCTTGTCGAAACGCGCGCGCTGCGCGGGATCCTTCAGCAGGTCATAGGCGGCAGCGGCGGCCTTGAAGCGCTCATGCGCGGCGGGGTCGGTGTTCAGATCGGGATGGTCGGTCTTGGCGATGCGGCGATAGGCTTTCTTGATCTCGTCTTGGCTGGCGGTCTTGCCCAGCCCCAATGCCTTGTATGGATCGTCGGCCATGACCGGGCTTCCTTTCACCTGACACCAGCGGAACGCGCCGGAACCGCCGCGGTTTCATGCATCTGCCGCATCGGGCGCGGCGTGGCAAGCTGGCCGCCGGGCAGAAAGCCGTCGGCCAGCGGCAGCGCCGCCGCCCCCAGCGCCCGCGCCCGCCGCCCTAGCGTGCCGGCGCGCAGCTCGGGCAGCGCCATGCCGTGATGGCGCATGGCCGCCAGCCGCGCCGCCACCCGCGCCACCAGACCCGCGCGCAGCGCCGCCGGCAGCGCGCCGTCGATCACCACCAGCGGCACGTCCAGCGCCGCCACCGCCGCCAGCGCCGCATGGGCCAGCGCCTGCGCCGCGGCCTCGAGCCAGTCGTGCAGGACCGCTGCCGGCAGGTCCCAGCCCGCGTCCCCTGGCGGCAGCGCATGGCCCAGCGCGCGTTCCAGCACCGAGACCGAGGCGATGTCCAGCACCTGCCCGCCGCCCGGCACCGGGCTTGAGCCCATGGCCCCGGCATTGCCCGAGGGGCCCAGCCGCAGCCGCCCGTCCAGAACCACGCCGCCGCCGGCGAAATGCGCGATGTAGAAATACAGGAAATCCGCAGGCAGTTCCGCACTGCCAAAGACCATCTCGGCGCCGCAGGCGCAGGAGCCGTCGTTTTCCAGCCAGACCGGCATGGCAAGCGCCGCGGCCAGTTCCGCGCGCAGGTCGCGGCCGCGCCAGGGCTGCATTTCTTCGGCCCAGTCCCACAGGAAGAACGGGCTGGCGATGCCCAGGCCCGAGAGCCGCGCCCGCAACCCGGGCTCAAGCCCCGCCAGCAGTTCCGCCACGCCGGCGATGGCAAAGTCACGGATGGCGTCGGGATGCGCCCAGTCATAGCGCAGTTCCAGCGCCTGGCGGATCTGGCCGGCGAAGTCGGCCAGCACCAGTTCCGCCAGCCGCCGCCCGACCTTCAGCCCCAGAAACAGCGCGCCTTGCGGCGCCAGCGCCAGCGGCAGCAGCGGCTGGCCGACCTTGCCGCGCTGCGGCTCGCCCCCGGCATCCAGCAGCCCGGCTGCGATCAGGTTGCGGGTGATGTTGCTGACCGCCTGCGCCGAAAGCCCGGTCGCCTGCGCCAGCGCTGCCCGCGGCAGCGGCCCGTGGCGGCGCACCAGCCACAGGATCAGACGTTCGTTCGGGCTGCGCCCCCCGGCCGTGGCGGGAAGGGAATCGGACATGGCGCCCTCCTTGCGTCATCACATAAATCAACATGATTGATTTATTGACAAGCCCCCGTCCGATATGCTGCCTTGCGCGCGGAGGCGGCGGCGAGACCCGCCCGGAGGAGGAAAGCCATGACCAAGACGAAACTGCTGCGCGCGGCGCTGGCGGGAACTGCCCTGAGCCTGGTTGCCGGCATGGCACAGGCCGCGGATACCGCCTGCCTGATCACCAAGACCGACACCAACCCCTTCTTCGTGAAGATGAAGGAAGGCGCCGAGGCCAAGGCCAAGGAGCTGGGGATCGAGCTGAAGGCCTATGCCGGCAAGATCGACGGCGACCACGAGGCGCAGGTGGCTGCGGTCGAAGCCTGCATCGCCGATGGCGCCAAGGGCATCCTGATCACTGCCTCGGACACCAAGGCCATCGTCGATGCGGTGAAGCCGGCGCGCGATGCGGGCATCCTGGTCATTGCGCTGGATACGCCGCTGGATCCGGTCGATGCCGCCGACGCGACCTTTGCCACCGACAATTTCAAGGCGGGCGAGCTGATCGGCGAGTGGGCCAAGGCCACGCTGGGCGACAAGGCGGCGGATGCCAAGATCGCCATGCTGGATCTGGGCATCTCGCAGCCCTCGGTCGACGTGCTGCGCGACCAGGGTTTCCTGCAGGGTTTCGGCATCGACCTGGGCGATCCGGCCAAATGGGGCGACGAGACCGACCCGCGCATCGTCGGCCATGAGGTCACCTCGGGCAACGAGGAGGGCGGGCTGAAGGCGATGGAGACCCTGCTCGCCAAGGATCCGGCGATCAACCTCGTCTATACGATCAACGAACCCGCCGCCGCCGGCGCCTATGAGGCGCTCAAGGCCGCCGGACGCGACAAGGACGTGGTGATCGTTTCGGTCGACGGCGGCTGCCCAGGGGTCGAGCACGTCAAGGAAGGCGTGATCGGCGCCACTTCGCAGCAATATCCGCTGGACATGGCATCAAAGGGCATCGAGGCCATCGCCGCCTTCGTCAAGGACGGCACCAAGCCCACCCCGACCGAGGGCAAGAACTTTGTCGATACCGGCGTCCAGCTGGTGACCGACAAGCCCGCAGCCGGCGTCGATTCCATCGACAGCGCCAAGGGCACGGACCTGTGCTGGGGCTGATTCGGCGTTGATCGAATCCCGCAGCTGACAAAGACTGGCATCCGGGGGCGGCGCCGCGCGCTGCCCCCGTCGCCTGCCGGATCCCGGCATCAGCAAGGAGACCCTTCATGTCATCCGACAGCAAGGCAGCCGGCAGCTTCGAGGAAGGGCTCAAGGGCGCCTCGGAAAAGGTCGCCGAATTCCACGAGCCGAAATCGGCGCTGAAACGCCTGCAGCACTGGCTGCACATGACGCCCTCGGCGGTGCCAATGATCGTGCTGGTCGCGGCGCTGATCGTTTTCGGCCTGCTTTCGCCGAATTTCTTCAAGGCGGTGACGCTCTCGACCATCCTGCAGCAGATCGCCATCGTCGGCATCCTGGGCTGCGCGCAATCGCTGGTGGTGCTGACCGCGGGCATCGACCTGTCGGTGGGCGCCATCGCGGTGTTTTCATCGGTGCTGATGGGGCAGTTCACCTTTCGCTACGGCATTCCGGCACCGCTGGCCATCGTCGCGGGCCTGGGGCTGGGCACCGCCATGGGCTTTGCCAATGGCTGGCTGGTGGCGCGGGTCAAGCTGCCGCCCTTCATCGTCACGCTGGGGACCTGGCAGATCATCCTGGCGGCGAACTACATCTTTTCCGCCAATGAGACCATCCGCTCCTCGGCCATCGAGGAGCGGGCGCCGGCGCTGCAGTTCTGGGGCCATGCCATCCAGCCCGGCGGGGTGAAGGTGCTTTACGCGGTGTTCCTGATGATCGCGCTGGTCATGGTGCTGTCCTATGTACTGCGCCATACCGCCTGGGGGCGGCATGTCTATGCCGTGGGCGACGACCCGGACGCGGCGGAACTGGCCGGCGTGCGCACCAGCCGTGTGCTGATCCAGGTCTATGCGCTGGCCGGACTGTTCTGCGCCATCGCGGGCTGGGTAATGATCGGGCGCTATGGCTCGGTCTCGCCCTCGGCCTCGACGGGGCAGCTGGGCAACATCCAGTCGATCACCGCGGTGGTGATCGGGGGGATCTCGCTGTTCGGCGGGCGCGGCTCGATCGTCGGCATGTTCTTTGGCGCGTTGATCGTCGGCGTGTTCGAGATGGGGCTGAAGATGGTCGGCACCGATCCGCAATGGACCTTCTTCCTCATCGGGCTGCTCATCATCCTCGCCGTGGCGGTGGACCAGTGGATCAGAAAGGCATCGGCATGACACAGGCGCCGCTTCTGCAGGCCCGCGGCCTGGTCAAGCGCTATGGCAAGGTCACGGCGCTGAACAACTGCGACTTCGAGCTGATGCCGGGCGAGATCCTCGCCGTGATCGGCGACAATGGCGCGGGGAAATCCTCGCTGATCAAGGCGCTGTCCGGCGCGATCCATCCCGATGAGGGCGAGATCATGCTGGAAGGTCGGCCGGTGCGCTTTGCCAGCCCGCTCGAGGCGCGCGGCCATGGCATCGAATGCGTCTACCAGACCCTGGCCATGTCGCCGGCGCTGTCCATCGCCGACAACATGTTCATGGGCCGCGAGCTGCGCAAGCCCGGCATCCTGGGCAAGTGGTTTCGCATGCTGGACCGCCCGGCGATGGAGGCTTTCGCCCGCGAGAAGCTGACCGAGCTGGGGCTGATGACGATCCAGAACATCAACCAGGCGGTGGAAACCCTGTCGGGCGGCCAGCGCCAGGGCGTCGCGGTGGCGCGCGCCGCGGCCTTCGGCTCGAAGGTGGTGATTCTTGACGAGCCCACCGCGGCACTGGGGGTCAAGGAAAGCCGCCGCGTGCTGGAGCTGATCCGCGACGTGCGCGCCCGCGGCATCCCGATCATCCTGATCTCGCACAACATGCCGCATGTGTTCGAGGTGGCGGACCGCATCCATATCCACCGCCTGGGTAGCCGGCTGTGCGTGATCCGGCCCGGCGATCATTCCATGTCGGATGCGGTGGCCTTCATGACCGGCGCCAAGCTGCCCGAGGAGGCCGCCAGCGCCGCCTGACCTTGCAGGGGATGGGGGCTCTGCCCCCGTCCTCGCGGACTCCCCCGGGATATTTGTGCATGAAAGAAATACTGGATCGGATTGCGGCGCTGCCGCCCGGACGGCGGGTGGTCGCGGTCGCCGGCCCCCCGGGTTCGGGAAAATCGACTCTGGCGGCGCGGCTGGTGGCGGCACTGCCGGGCGCGGCGCTGGTGCCGATGGACGGGTTTCACCTGGACAACCGCCTGCTGGATGCAGACGGGTTGCGGCTGCGCAAGGGTGCGCCCGAGACATTCGACGCCGCCGGCCTTGTCGCGCTGATCCGGCGGCTGAAGGTCGGGGGCGCGGCGATCCACCCGCTGTTCGACCGCGAACGCGACCTCGCCATCGCAGGCGCCGGCCGCATCGGTGCCGATGTGGCGCTGGTGCTGGTCGAGGGCAATTACCTGTTGCTGGACCGCCCGGAATGGCGTGACCTGGCCGGGCTGTGGGATCTGTCGGTGATGCTGGATGTGCGGCAGGCGGAATTGCGCCGCCGTCTGACCGAACGCTGGCAGGGGCTGGGACGGTCCCCCGATCAGGTTGCGGCGCATCTGGAAAACGACCTCGCCAATGCCCGCATCGTGGCCGGGGAATCGTTGCCGGCCGACCTGCTGCTGGCGGATGCCTGACTATTTCTTTGGCCGGAACGCCTTGATGCGCGCGGGATCGGTGTCGATCCAGGCGGCACCGATCAGGTCGAGGCAATAGGGTACGGCGGCGAAAACCGCATCAAGGCAGGTGGCGATGGCCGAGGGCTTGCCGGGGATGGTGATCATCAGCGTCCCGCCGCGGATGCCCGCCGTCTGGCGCGACAGGATCGCGGTCGGCACCTCGCGCAGGCTGGCACGGCGCATTTCCTCGCCAAAGCCGGGCAACTCCTTTTCCATGACATCCGCCATGGCCTCGGGGGTCAGGTCGCGGGGCGCGGGGCCGGTGCCGCCGGTGATCAGGATCAGGTCGGCGCCCTCGCGGTCGGCCAGTTCGCGCAGGGTGTCGGCGACGATGTCGCGGCCGTCGGGGATGATCCGACGGGTGATGGTCATCGGGCTGGTGATGGCGGCGCGCAGCCAGTCCTCGGCTCCCGGCCCGCCCTTGTCCTCATATTCGCCGCGCGCGGCGCGGTCCGAGACACTGACGATAGCGATATGGGCGGGGCGGATCATGCAATCACTCCCTTGTCAACAAGTTGCGTTGGAGGCTCGCGTCTCGCAGGGGGAGTATCCTTAACTCTGAGTATCTGGCCCGGCTGACCTGCCCGCGGTCGTCCCTCGTTCATAACGAGAGTCCTTTGGGTTGATAGTGGTCGTTTTCGGGTTGGGCAAGCGCGCCGGGCGCGGAGCCCCCAGTTTGCTCAAGCGCCCGGCGCGCATCGGACGGGGGTCTTGTTGCCCAGCGAGAGATGCGGCCTGACGTGGTTGTAGTCGTAACGCCAGACGGCCAGCTTGCGGCGGGCATCGGCCAGACTGTCAAAGATCTCCTCGTTGAGGCACTCGTCGCGCAGGCTGCCGTTTCTCGGCTGCGCTCCAGCGGCGGCACCGGCCGCCATCCGTGATGATCTCGATCTCAGACATAAGCACATGCTCAGGCATATCCCTGAGCCTCCATGGCTATGCCTGAGTGCCCAGTCGAAACGGGGGCCAATTCAGCCTGATCGGGGGTTTTCCCGTCAAGCGATGAATGCGGGCGGCGGCTGTTGTAGAAGCTGAGATAGCGGCCGATCCC